>NZ_CP022372.1:282500-950000 GCF_002220095.1 Bosea sp. AS-1 | reverse complement strand
CATCGAGGAGGCCGGCGGGCGCAACTGGGGCAGCCAGTACTTCTCCGCCTTCCAGGCGCAAGCCGCGCAGGAAAAGGTGCTCTCCGACAATCCCGACGTCTATTTCCTGACCGGGGCCAACTGGTACGGCAGCAACCCGGGCAGCACCGCCGTCAGCCTCGGCTACGACGCGACTCCCGAGAAGGTGCAGAAGGAGCTTTCGGCCCTGATGAACCGGCCGGGCTTCCAGCAGCTCAAGGCGGTGCAGGGCAAGAAGGTGATGGCCTTCTACCACCAGTTCTACGACGCGCCCTATTACTTCGTCGCCGAGCTCGCGATGGCGAAGGAACTCTATCCCGACCTGTTCAAGGACATCGATCCGGAAGCCATCTTCAAGGAATTCCACGAGAAGTTCCTGCCCATTTCCTATTCCGGCGTGTTCTGGGCCAAGCTGCAGTGAGGTAGAGGCGCATGGCCGCTGTCATGCCCGCGACGGCCCATGCCGCCACGGATTACCGCAAGCGCAACGCACGCCGGCTGCAGCTCGTTCTGCTCGGATTGCTCGTCCTTGTCCTGTCGCTCGCGCTCGATGTCTCGATCGGCCCGGGCAATCTGCCGCTGGCCGACGTGCTGCGCACCCTGATCGATCCGCAGTCGGCGTCGCCGCGGCTGTCGGTTATCGTCTGGGACCTGCGCCTGCCGATCGCATTGATGGCGCTCGCCATCGGGGCAATGCTCGGCCTGGCCGGGGCGGGCATGCAGACGATCCTGTCGAACCCGCTGGCCGATCCCTTCACGCTGGGCGTTTCTGCAGCAGCCACCGTCGGCGCCTCGGTCGCCATCGTCACCGGCTGGAGCGTCCTGCCCGGCGCCGGTCCCTTCATCGTCACGGCCAACGCCTTCGTCTTCGCGCTCGGCGCCTCGTTGATCCTGTTCTTCATGACCAAGCTGCGCGGCGTCAGCGCCGAGACCATGATCCTGGTCGGCATTGCCCTGCTCTTCACCTGCAACGCCATCACCGCGCTGCTGCAATACCGCTCGAATGAGGTACAGCTTACCCAGATCGTGTTCTGGACGCTGGGCAGCCTAGCCCGCGCCACCTGGACCAAGGTCGGCGTCGCGGCCCTGCTGATCGCACTCGCTCTGCCCTTCTTCCTGATGCGCGGCTGGGCGCTGACGGCGCTGCGGCTCGGCGACGAGCGGGCCGAGAGCCTCGGTATCCGCGTCGACCGTTTGCGCCTCGAGATCCTGATCGCGACCTCGTTGCTCGCGGCCGTCTCCGTCTCCTTCGTCGGCGGCATCGGTTTCATCGGGCTGGTCGGGCCCCATATCGCACGGCTGTTGGTCGGCGAGGACCAGCGCTTCTTCCTGCCGGTCGCGACGCTTGCGAGCGCGACTCTGCTGTCGCTTGCCTCCAGCCTTTCAAAAGCAATCACGCCGGGCGTCATCTACCCGATCGGTATCATCACGGCCCTGATCGGCGTGCCCTTCTTCTTCAGCCTGGTCATGTCGATCCGCAGCAAGGGGGCTTGAGACGATGGCGCTGGCGATCCACGACCTCTCCTTCCGCTATGGCGCCTCTCCCGTGCTGGAGCGGCTCTCCACCGGGGAACTGCCGCGCGGCAAGCTCGCGGCCCTCGTCGGCCCCAATGGCGCCGGCAAGTCGACCCTCTTCCGCTGTGCCGCCGGGTTGCTGCGACCGCAGGCCGGCTCCGCCACTCTCGACGGCGCCGACCTCGCCCCGCTCACGGGCCGTGAACGGGCGCGCAAGATCTTCTACCTGTCGCAGGATACCGAGGCGCGGGTGGCACTTTCGGTCTTCGACATCATCCTGCTCGCCCGCAAGAGCCTGCACCGCGGCTTCACGCTCGCCGCCTCCCCTAACGACATGCGCGCCGTCGAAGCCGTAATCGCGGAACTCGGCCTCGACGCCTTCGCCTCGCGCGACATCGGCACGCTCTCGGGCGGGCAGCGCCAGCTCGCGGCGATCGGGCAGGCGCTGGTGCGCGAGCCCGACGTGCTGCTGCTCGACGAGCCGACCAGTGCGCTCGACGTCCGCCGCCAGCTCGACGTCATGGCGATCATCCGCGAGGCGACGCGCCGGCGTGGAATCGTGACCGTCGCCGCCATCCACGATCTGTCGCTGGCGGCGCGCTTCGCCGACCGCGTCCTGGTCATGAATGACGGGCGCATCGCCCAGGCTGGAGCACCCGCCGACGTGCTTGCCCATCCGGCCGTTTCAGAGACATACGCGGTCGGCGTGCATCTTGAGCGCTCCGCCCGCGGCACGCTTCTGGTCGAGCCCTATATCCGGACTGAATGAGCCATGTCGGCACCCACCCCTCAGGATAATTTCTCCCTCAAGGAGGAGATCCGCGCCTATTGGTCGGCGCGCGCCGAGAGCTTCGACCTGTCCTACGGCCATGCCATCAAATCCGACCGGGAACTCCAGGCCTTCCAGCGGCTGATCCGCAGCGCTTTCGGGTCTGAGCGGCTCGACGTGCTCGACCTGGCCTGCGGCACCGGCGAGATCACCCGCGCCCTGCTCTCGCTGAACCATCGCGTCACGGCACTCGATTTCTCCGAGGCGATGATCGCCCGCGCCCGCGCCAAGCACGGCAAGGCGGCGCGCATCCTGCTGGGCGATGCCGAGCGTCTTCTCGACGACGAGGCCAGCTATGACGCGCTGATTACCCGCCATCTCGTCTGGACGCTGACCGACCCCGAAGCCGCCTTCGCCGAGTGGTTCCGCGTGCTCAGGCCGGGCGGCCGCCTGCTGGTGATCGACGGCGACTGGATCAACCGCAGTCGCTGGCAAGCCTGGGTCAACCGCTTCGGCACCTGGCTGCGCGACCGCCGAGGCGCGCCGGCGCATCAGATCGACGCCGATACGCACGCCTCGATCACCAAGCGCTTCTACTTCAAGGACGGCCTGAGCCAGACGCGGCTCGAGGCCATGCTGATGGCCACCGGCTTTACGGAGATCACGCCGGCCGACTATGCCCAGGTCGTGCGCGAACAGCAGCGAGCCGCCCCGCTGCATGACGCGATCCGCCTCGCCTCCTCGACTCGCTTCGCCCTGGTTGCGCGCAAGCCCGGGCCCTAGGCCCTCTGGCCGCAAGAGTGGACACAACGGAAGCCCGGCGTGTCCACTTTGGGGCGACCCGCGATGCGGCCGTCACTGGGGTTGCATTGGCAGCCCCAGTGACAGCCGGTTCGCTCGTCAGGCCGCCTGAGATTGCTCGACCGGCGCCAGATAGGCGTTCTGGAAGGTCGTCATCACATGCGCGACCATATCGCGAGCAATGTGGAGCTGGTCTTCCTGGAAGGCGATCGCCCGCGGCGAATTGAGCACGATCTCGTAGCTTGGGAAGTAGTCGACGAAGTCGTGGCGGCGGAACAGTTCCTCCGCCACCGCACGCAGCACCGACTTCGAGGCGCTGTTGGCGACGATGACATCGGCGTCCTTGAAGGTCGCGCCGAACGGCACCGGCGAGACGGTGACGACGAAGCGCATTTCCGGATGGCAATGCTCGCGGATCAACCCGAGCATCTCTTCCATGTCGGCGAGCGTCGCGTCGTAGCCATAGTCGACGAAGCGGAAGCGTTCCGGCATCCGCTGCAGCCAGTTCGGGCCAGGATGAGCATTCATCGCGATTCCTGTCTGCGCATCGAGCCAGGTCTCGGTCAGGCCGAGCGTAAAGAAGCAGACCCGTGCCTGCTTGATCTGCGCTGTCGCCTCGGCAAGACGCTTGCGGTTGGCGAAGGCGTTCTCGCGATCGAGTAGCTTGAGCCCACTGGCCTGCGGATCGAACCACTGTCCGGGCGCGAGCTCGATCAGCCCCTCGTCGGGGTAGCTCTCCCCGAGCAGGGCGCGCTTCAGCTCATGGGTCATCGAGCGCACCGAGTATTTGTTCAGTGCGCCGCGGGAAAGCTCGCCGCGATTGGCTCCACCGCCACGGCCGGTTTCCTCGTTCCAGGTCTCGAAATGCTCGGCCGGCACCCCGTGGCCATTGAGCAGCAGCCGCAGGCCGCGCATCATCAGGAGATTCTCGACCTCGCGCGCGAAGCACGAGCCCATGGTGAAGATCGGCCACGAAGGATCGATCCTGAATTTCGGCTTGTGCTCGATGGCGAGATAGTCGCCCGTGGTCAGGCGCTCCTTGGCCATCTTTTCCGGTTTGCCCGAAACCCAGCCGCGCACGGGGTTGCCGCGCATGATCGAAAGCGCTGTGCCGGCATCATATTCGATCTTCATGACCGTCTCCTGATTGGTGAGAACCGATAGGCTTGCAGTCTTGGGCTCGAGACCTGCTGGATCTGCGAGGCCATCCATGGATCCGGGGCTGACCGACCATGGCCCGCCCCGGCCAGCCCTCACATCCGATGAGGAATCCCGTTCCGATCGAGGAAATTGCGCATCCGGTCGTAAGACCCGGCATAGCTCTTCGCGAGACCGTTCAGAGCCGCTTCCTGATAGACCGCACGCCAGCCGCCCTCGGCCAGGGCCGCTTCCGGCACGACCGGGATCTTCAGCGTCTCGGCCAGCTCCTGGCTGCGGGTGTCATAGGCGACGAGCACGCCAGGCACGCCGTGGGAAACGGCCGGCAGCACGCCATGGACGCGATAGCCCACGGCGAGATCCTGCGAACGGGCGAAGGCGTCGTAATGCTCGACATCAAAGAAGGAGAACAGCTGCTTCTCGTAGATCCGGCGCATGGGGGCGTCGTCCGCCCCGCTCCACCAGCCGGTCCGCACGAATTCGGAAACCGCTTTTTCCTTGGCCGCGGCATCGCGCAGGAAGAATGCCTTCTCCTCCTGCTCGCCATGCGAGGACATCACCATCTCGCTTTGGTCGTCGACCTTGAGCAGGGCCGCCTTCTGGTTGCGCAGATAGGCTTCCGGATCGGCGGTATAGCTCTTATCGGCCTCGCGGCGCAGGCTGAACGCGACCTTGCGGATATCGCGCTGGTCGGGGATCCGGATCTGGAGATCGCGGTTGCGGGTCCGGAAGATCGAGGGGCAGCCCACCACCTCGACATTGCGGATGCCGTTCTGACGCAAGGTCTCCGCACTGAAGGCACCGCGAACGCCGATGGCGGCCGAGCGCTCGGAAACGATCGACCAGAAGCGCTTGGAAGCCTCGGGGAGCTCGATCTTGCGGTTCTGGCTCGCCTGAGCGCCGACGCCGATCGCGTAGACCGGCAGCTTGACCTTCTCCAGCACCTCGACGGCGCGGAACCACTCCATGCTCTCATGGATGAAGTTCGAACCACGTACGAAAACGAAGTCGAATTCGCTGGCGTAGCGCGCGATGTCGGCCTCGGTCGGCGCCATGATCTTCATCGGCTCCAGATGCGCATAGCGCAGGAGCTTCAGCGTCGAGTCGTAGACGATCATGTCACCGATGTTGAAGTAGTCGCTGAGCAGCTTCTCCATCGGCGCGCGATACCAGCGCACCTTGTCGTGGTCGTAGACCTCGCCAGCCGGATAGATCACCAGGGCACGCAGCTTGGTCTCGGTTGGGATCGGACGCAGGTTCGAGCCCGGGGCGAGCGTGCCCGTGGTCGCGTCGGCAACCGCGATCGAGCGGAGGCGTCCTTCTGGCAGACGCGGCAGCGGGATCGCCAGCTCCGCGACAGGCGCTTCGCCCGTGGCGATCGCGCCGGGCTGGATGGTGGCGTAATCCTGCCCGTCCAGCATCAGCTTGAGAGCCGGCCAGCCTCCATCCGGCCGGCGGCTGACGGAGACGACGACCTCGCCCGTGTTCGCTCGCAGGATTCTGGTGGCGGTATCCAGCGAAGCGGTGGGGACAGGCGAGAGCACGGGCGCGTTCATGGGCCCTCCTTGACGAAACGAAGCTTCAGGCGGACCAGGTCGCGGTCGGGACCGACTTTGCAGCCCGTGACGTGCATCCGCGTCATGAACAGATAGGCGGTGTCGCCTGTCGTCTGGAAATTCCGCGAGCGCGATTGTGGGTCGGCGATGGCGCCATAGGCGTAGCGCAGCCGGTCGCTGCAATCCTTGCTCCACATCGTTGGCTGCGTGAGAAGCGTCTGCAGCGGCGACCAGTGGATCAGGTCGTCGGACCAGCTATAGGCGACGCGGCCGCCCACGACGTTCTGGCGTGGGTCCGGGCCGAGATGGAAGAGCGCGAGCCATTTCCCGCTCGCCTCATGCCGCGTGACAGAGCCGACTGTGGTCGGCAGCTGCTTGAGCGGCTGGCACGGCCGGGCCCGGCTCAGGTCGTCACGATAGGGATCGACCGCCGGGATGGTGAAATCTTGCCCATCGAAGGCGCGCCACGTCGTCGGATCCTTGATATCCGTGGAACGAAACAGGCAGACGCCGTTCTTCTGGCCCTCGCCGCCGGTGGTCGCGATCAGCGCATACCAGGCGCCGTCCTTCTGGACGATGTTCGACGGATTGAAGAAGCCACGATGCCGGCCCTGATCGACATCCTGCCTGTAGGGCGGAGCCGCTACGAGGGGGCGCGGCTCATCGGTCTTGAAGCTGCGCCCGCCATCGTTCGACTGGGCGGCGGTAACGACATTGTACCAGCAGCTCATCGCCTCCTTGAAGCGGCAGGCTCCGGGATGCTTGTCGGCATGATACTCGGCATGGATCAACGCCTGGACATGACGTCCGTCGTCGGTCCAGGTCGCGGCGATCCAGCTCTTATCGCTGAATTGGCTCGGATCGGCGCTGTTCTTCGCCTCGAAAGAGACAGCGCAGCTCTTCCGGATCGAGGACAGGTCGGCGCCGATCAACGGGCGGCTACGATAATGGCTGGCGAAGGCGACAACCTCGCCCTTGTCGTCACGAAAGGCCCGAAGCGGCGCGTCCGGCAGGTCCCACTCCTCGCAGCGCTCGCGCGCCCAGGAGACGACTGTCTCCTCCTTGGCGTCGGGCGCGACCTCGAGCCTGTAGCTCGGAGCCTGCGCCTGTGCAGCCAGAGGCGCCAGCAGCAGGAATGCCGCCGGCAGCGCTGCGTTCAGGGTGCGGGCGCCGCTCATGCCACCTTCCGCTGCGGCTCCGCCGCACGCGGCACCATCTTGTTGTCGACGCCGTTCTCGACAAGGAAGTCGCGCATTTGTCCGTAGACCTGGGCGTAGGCGGTATTGAAGCGATCGAAACGCGCCTGGTCCCAGTAGTCCTCCAGCCGAAATTCCTGGCCAGCAAAGACATCGACGCTCGGAATCTTGAAGGTATCCGCGAACTCGACGGTACGGCTATCATAGGTGAAGTAGATCGAGGGCGTGCCATTGGCGAGCGCCATCAGATTGCCGTGAAGCCGATAACCGAGCACGAGATCGAGTCCGCGCACCAGCCGCTCGTACTCCGCGACGACGTCCGAATAGAACATGCGGCTTTGATAGAGACCCGCGACCTGCTCATCGAGATACCAGCTGGTCGCCCAGGCATTGTCCTTGAGCGCCGCCATGGCCGCGGCCTTCTGCTCCGGTGTGCCGAGGGCGAGCTTCTTTTCCTCGGCTTCGCCCTGCGACATCAGCGTGACCTCGAAGCGGTCCGCCATCGCCTTCACCAGGTCGCGATGGAAGGTGAGGTAGCGCTGGATGTCCTGCGCATAGGTCTTCGAAACCTCGCGTCGCAGCGTGATGCCAGCCTTCTTGACCTGCTCGAGCGCGGGCAGGCGGATTGCAAGATTGGGGTTGTTGTTCCGGAACGCGGTGGGGCAGCCGATGATGCGGACGTTCTTGATGCCGAGATCGTTCAGCACCTCGGCCGAATAGGTCCCGCGCACGCCGAGCGAGGCCGTCGAATCCCCGATCAGCTTGAGGACGGTCTTGGTCGCCTCGCTCAACTCCAGCTTGCCGCTGACCGGCGCCTGCGCGCCGATGCCGAAGGCGATGACCGGAATTTTCAGCCGGCGCAGCACGTCCGGAGCCTGAACCCAGTCCATCTCGGCATGGACATAGTTCGAGCCGCGCAGGAAGACATAGTCGTATTCGGCGTTCAGCCTGTCGATCATGGCCGGGTCGACGCGATCGATCGGCAACTCGTCGAGCTTCTCGAAATTGAGCAGCTTCAGCGAGGAATCGAAGACGAAGGCATCGCCGATGTTGTGATAGTGGTCGATGTGGCTGGCGAGGTTGGCGTAGTCGTACCAGCGCACATTGTCGTGGTCGTAGACCTCCCCGGACGGGCTGATGACGAGAATGCGGGCCATGGACGGGTCTCCCCTCTTATCTCTTTATGGTTTCAGGCGATCATCGCGGCGGGATCGCGCCGCGCTGGCTGCGGCCGGCTGCGCTCGGCGATGAGACGGCGATAGAGGTCGAGATGCGTCTCGGCGCATTCGCGATGGCTCATCGGCCGCTTGATACCGCCGCGCAGGCGGTCCCAGAGCCCCGGCTCGGTCAGGGCACGGACCATGCAGTCGACGAGATCCTCCGGGCTGCCTGAGCGGAAGTGCAGGCCGTCGACCTCGTCGGTGATCTTTTCCGCCATGCCGCCGAGATTGCTCGCCAGGATCGGACGACCATGGAAGAACGCCTCCTGGATCACGATCGGCGAGTTCTCCCACCAGACCGAGGGCATCACCATCCAGTCGACCGAGCGCATCAGGTTCGGCATCTCGCGGTTCTGGAAGGCTCCGCAGAAACGCACGCGGCGCCCGGCGCTTTCGACGAGCTTCGCGAACTTGTCCTGATAGGCTTGCGGCTGGCGCTCCAGATTGCCGCCATAGACCAGCAGGATCGCGTCATCATCCCAGACCGAATCCGGGATGCGCGTCACCGCGTCGATCAGCACATCGGCACCCTTATAGGGAGTGAGCTGGCCGAAATAGGCGAAGCGAGAACGCCGGGTCTTACCTTCCGGCAACGGCCGTGGTGGCGCGGGCGCTGCGACGTCGATGCCATTCTCGATCACCGAGAACCGCTCCTCGCTCAGCCCCCAATCGACATAGCGGTCGACGAGGAAGCGGCTCGGCGAGACGAAATGGTCGGCCAGGCCCAGCATGCCCTTGATGAAAGTCTCGCGCGCCAGGAAGCGGGCCGGCGAAACATCCGGGAAGCAGGCGTTGCAATCGGTCGGCGAGGCTCGGTAGCAGAGCTTGAAGGCGCCGGTCTTCACCATCTGGCCGTGGTGATGGCAGATGCTGAGATATTCGTGGAAGGTCACGACGATCAGCGCATCCGGCAGCGCATCGCGCACCGCGAACAGGCATTCGAGTCCGAGCCCGATGAAATGGTGGAAATGCACCACATCGGGCTTCAGATCATGCAGAACACGCACGAAATCGCGGTCGATCTCCTCCGTCGCCCGGTTCGAGATCAGGAAGTGGTCGTAGTCTTCAGCATAGTAGAGCAACTCGCCGCCGCGCTGGCGCAGACTCATCAGCGCCGTGCCGGCATGGCGCGGCGTCGGGGCGCCGACACGGGCCAGATAATGCGAATCGATGCCCTCTCCCGACTGCAGCCCCTTATGCAGGTTGTAGGACGCCACCTCCGCCCCGCCGAGCGAGAGCGAGGGATGGCCGTGCGATATCACCAGAACCCGCATCCTCAGCCTTTCATGTTCGAGATGGCGAGTGCCCAGCGCCGATCGAAGCTGGTCCGGTCGGCGAGCTGCGCGAGCGCACCGGCATGCGGCGCGGCCATCTCGCCGTCATCGACCGCGTAGATTTCGACATCGGGGACCCAGAGCGAAGGCGAGCCCGCCATCCTGAGCTTGAGGCAGAGATCGAGTCCCTTCTCTGCCGTGGTGAAATAGTTGCGCGCGAAGCCGCCGACCTCGATGAAGGCCGCACGTGACAGCACGCAGCATTCGCTGGCGCCCGCCGCGACTTCCATCGGACCGAGATTGCCGACAGCCTCCAGCGGATAGCCGACGAAGCGGTTGGCGATGCGCCGGCTCGCGCCCTCTCCTTCCAGCCAGGCACCGGCCCAGCGGATCGAGTCATCCTCGAAGAGCAGCGTCGGGCTCGCCACGCATTGGCCGCCACGGGCGCGATAGGCGCGTTCGAGCCGGCCGAGCCAGCCCGGCATCCGGATCTGCGCGGCGCCCGACAGCAGCGCCACCGTCTGGAAGCGGCAGGCACGCACGCCGGCCTCCAGCGCATCGCAGGCGTCCTCGACACCTTCCACCGCGACGAGACGAACCGACAGCCCATAGAACCGCGCGAGCCGGCGCGCCTCGGCACCGACACGGTCGAAACTTTCGGACGGCGCCGCGAGCACGATCGGCAGGGGCCGCGCCTCGGGATCCATCGCGAGCAGGGCGAACAGCGCAGACAATTCGCGATGCCGATGATCGAGCCCGATCACAAGGCCCAGCGGCGCTTCCGGATCGAACGGACCGACATCGAGCGTCTCCGCCGCTCGTGGCGGCGCAATCTCGGCGGCCTGGAGAGCCGGCGCGATCTGGCGCTCGACCACGGCGTTGGCGGTTGAAGAGCGCGGATCGAGCAGGCCGAGGACACGTTCCAGCGCCCGCCTCGGCTGGGCGCGGTTGGGTTCGAGCGGCAGGAAGGCGGGGCCGCTTCCCTGTACCTCGAAAGCGAGGTGGAGGGGTTGCCCGGCTTCCGGCACGAGCTTCGGCGCAAAGACGATGAAGCCGTGATTGCTGCGTCGCGCCGCGAGCGCCGGCCCGAAGCGCGGATCCTCCATGAAGGCGGCCGAGACATCGGCACGCTGCACCCGCGTCCACAACCGGTCGATGGCGCAGGACTGCGAGCCGCTGCGCAGCGAGACGCTTCCCACCCGGCGTTCGGGATCGAACAGCCAGCCGATGATCAGCACGCCGGTATCCTCGACCACCGTCACCGAGTCGATGCCGGCTCGTACCGGCTCCTCCAGCAGGCAGACGGTATCGCGGCCATCGAAACGTTGCGAAGCGCGGCGCAACTTGTCGGCCGTCGCCTGAGGCGCGGTGCCGCGCTGCAGCCCGTCCCGCAGGTGCCCCGGCACCGTAATCGGCTCGAGCAGGACGTAGCGCTCATAGACCTCGAGCGCGCGCCAGCCGTCATTGCCACGGAAGTAGAGGCGCTCGATCTCGCCCGGAGTTTGGGCGTGGCAATCCTCCAGCAGGCCGAAGAAGCCGCGTGCGCCCTCCCCGAGGTCGTCGCGCTCGAAGATACCGGTTTCGAGGTGAGCCGGGGACAGGCCGCCATGCGAGATCAGCAGCTTGACCCGCCCGGCCGCGAAATGGGAGGTCCAGCCCTGCAGGAAGATGCCGTCCCCATCGAGCGCGCCCATCACCTCGACGAAGCCGCCCGGCCGCGCGACGGTCTGCAGCAGCATCGCGACTGCGCGCAGGCGGCGTGGATTGGGTGCGCCGGTCAGCAGCACCTCGAGCAGGCCGTCGACGACGCTCGGAAAGGCTTGGCCGGCATCGTCGGCGAGATCGGAGAGGAAGGCCTGCAGCGGCTGTGGCTTCGGTGCCAGGATGAGGCGTAGCGGCCGGCCGGGTCGGCCGATCAACAACGCCCCGCTGCCGCTGGCGTCGAGGCTGGGCGCGGGCGCGAGACAGAGGAAGCCGGTGGCCGACGAGGCCTCGGCTCCGGGCCTGCGCCAGCTCAGCACCATGGTCTGCGCGCGGTTGCGCGGATTGCCGTCCACCGCGACCGGAACCTTGGCCGGAATGGCGTCGCAGGCGCTGCGAACAAGGATGGCGTTCTCGCCGAGCGGCGTCCAGGCCACGGTCGGCGCTGGGGCGACCGCTGTACTCTCGGGAACGATGACCTCGCTCATCAACTCAGCCTCCCCACAATGTGACGGCGAGCGTGACGAACGACATCACGGCGGCGAGCGTCGACAGGAAACCGAGGATCACCGTGACCTGCCGCAGCGGCGCGCGCGCCTCCTTGCGGATCGCGGCGAGGCGTTCATCAAAAGCACGCAGCGTGCCGTCGAAGCGCAGCTGGAAAACGTCGAGCTCGGCGATGCGGCGCATGACCTCGCTCTGGCTTTCGGCCTCGGCCTTGGTGGCCTCGGCGAGCGCGTGGTTCTCCTCGAGCCGCGCCGCGATGCGGTCGAGCTTCTCGTTGAGTTCCTTCTGGGCAAGCTGCCCGCGCCGGTTGAGCGCGATCAGCACCTCGACCTTGTCGAAGAACCGTGCGAGCGGCACCGCGATCGCGGCCTCGGCGGCGAGTTCGTCCGCCGCCGGCAAACGCAGCTCGAACTCCGCACCCGTCTCGGGCGAGACGCCGACGACGCTGAGCCGGCCGCGGGCGGCGACCAGAGCCTCGTCGAGTTCCATCGAAAAGGCATGCTTGCCGTCGCCGATGCCGTTGCGGCGCAGATCGATGCGGCTTTGATCGGCGGCGACCTCGCCGGCAAGTTTGCCGTCGCAGTAGAGTTTCACCGTGACGGCCTGATCGGGACGGGCTTCGTCCCAGATCCAGCCATGCAGGCGATTGCCATCAAGAGCATCGATCCGTCCGTTCAGACGAGCCGGATTGACGTTGGGAAGGCGGACCTCCTGGTCCTGATACTGAGCCGTTGTCATGCGGCCTCCGCGAGCTTGAGGCTATCGAAGAGGGCGAGGTGGCGGCCGGCGCATTCGGCGAGCGAAGGCTGCTCGGCAATGCCGTGGACGAGGCGCTGCCAGAGCCCGGCCTCCTCCATCGCCCGGCGCAGGGTGCGGGCGAGCGCCGCCGGATCACCCGGCCGGACATGCAGCCCGTCGATCTCGTCGCGCACCATTTCCGCCATGCCGCCGATATTGCTGACGATCGGCGGCCGGCGATGCTGGAAGGCTTCCTGGATGACGAGAGGGGCGTTCTCCCACCAGATCGAGGGCATCACCACCCAGTCGATCTCGGCCATGAGCGCCGGAACGTCCTCCCGGGCGTAAGGCCCGCAATGGCTGACCACGCCTTCAGTGCCGGCGAGCGCCGCGTCGAGAGCCGTGGTGAAGACTTCGCTCTGGAACGGCGCACCGCCATGAATGCGCAGGCTGAAGCCTTCTTCCCCCGAGGCTTGCAGGATCTTGGCCGCCTGCAGCAGCGGCAGCACGCCCTTCCACGGGTTGAGATTGCCGAAATAGCCGAAGCTGGTGCGCCGGCCCTTGGCCGAGCGATGAGGCGTAGCGTCCTGCGCCGGACGGGCATTGGCGATGAACTCGATCCGTTCCGCCGACAGGCCCCAATCGATATAACGCTGACGCAGGAAGCGGCTCGGCGCGACGAAGCGATCGACCGCCGCGAGATGCGTCTTGATGAAGCGCTCGCGCAGCAGGAAGCGATCCGAGCCGATCTCGGGGAAGCAGCCATGGCACGCGGCGGGCGAGGAGCCCATGCAGCGCTGCCGATCGTTCGGCCGCACCATCAGCCCGTCGTGATGACAGATCGGGTAGTAGTCGTGCAACGTCATCACGATCGACGCCTGCGGCAGGAGCCGACGCGCCAGCGTCAGGAACTCAGCGCCGACCAGCACGAGATGATGGACGTGGATCACATCCGGCCGGAACTCCTCGAGCAGCGACGCGAGGTCCTGCAGCGTGCCGTAGTGATCGATCTGGCTCATGTGGAAGCGGTCGTAATGTGCGCTCCACAGCACCACGTCCTCGCCGATGGATTGCAGCGCCGTGCCGGGATGCGGCTCGCGGTGCATGGCGTTGGTCGCGCCCAGGAACAGCGCCTCGCAGCCCTGCTCGCGGTAGGCCCCCGCGAGATCATGCGCGAAGATCTCGGTGCCGCCCGGATGCAGCTTGGGGTGATTGTGCGCGACGACGAGGATGCGGGGGCTCATGCCATGCCTCCCGGACCCTTGCCTCCCGGCTTCGTCGCGATCAGCAAGTCCTGGTAGTGGGCCGCGGTGATGCCGCGCCAATGCCCCGGCCGCAGGGCTTCGACCGTGAGCCCCGCCTGCGCCGCCTGCTCCAGCAGGAAGCGGCTGTCGATGCCGGCGGCAGCCAGCGGTGCCTCGTCGATCGCGTACCAGCCCGGCCCGTCCTGCCAGCGCTTGAACGACAGGCGCTCCTGCCCCGTCTCGGCACCGTCGATGGCGAAGGCGGTGAGGAAGAGGCGCCCACCCGGCGCGAGCAACCGCGAGGCTTCCTGCAGATAGACCACGAGCTCCTCGGGCGGCAGATGCGTCGCGACCGAGGTCATCGTCACGAAATCGAAGCTGCCATTGGCGAAGCCGAAGCGAACCTCGGTGCCGGGCAGCGAGCCCTGCGGGTTGTAGAGCGGATGGGCGATGTCGAGCCGCTGGAAACGGAAGCGCGGATAGGCCGGCGTGATCGTCTGGGCGCACCAGAGGATGCCTTCCATCACCGGATCGACGCCGTCATAGCTGCCGCGCTCGGAGTCGAGATACTGCGTCAGTGGCACCGCCATACGGCCGATGCCGCAGCCGATATCGAAGACACGCTCATGCGGCTTCAACCGGCCGATCCGGATGAAGTGGCCGAGGAACTCGGCGCCGATCGCGCGATAATCGCCATCGCCGACGAAGATCGAGTCCGGCGGCGGGTGCGGCATGAAGCGGTTGGTCTGCAGCGAGGCCAGCAACCAGTCGAGCTCCGGCCCGGCGGAAGCTTCCGCCGGCGCCGGCTCGGGTACGATCTCTCTCAAGGCCGTCATTGCCGTCATGCCGCGGTCGCTCTCCTGAAAGTGAAGCGGGGAACCAGGTCGGGGGCGCTCGGCACGGGTTCGGGCAGAGCGGGTTCCACCGCAGAGGTTTCGAAGGCCAGCATCAGCGCCTCGATCTGGGCGTCCCAGCGCCGCGTCTGCAGCCAGGCGTTATGCTGGGAGGCAGCGCCACGCGTGTAATCGACACTGCGCGAGATCGATTGCCGCTCGAGATGATAGAGCTCGACGCCGGGCGCATAGACGATCCCGAAGCCGGCCCGCCGGATCTTGAGGCACAGATCGCTGTCCTCGTAATCGCCGATCACATAGCTCTCGTCGAAGCCTCCGAGCTCGTCGAAGAGTTCGCGCGGCATGACGATGCAGGCACCGGTGACGCCAGGCACGGGCCGCTCGACATTGGCCGGCGCATAGCTGCCGGGCATGCCCTTGAAGTAATGGTGGTTGAGCCAGGTGCCTTTGCTGTCGCGCTTGAAGAACAGCCCGGCATGCTGCAGCGAACCGTCGTCGTAGAGCAGTTTCGGCCCGACGGCGCCGACCCTCCGCTGCCGGTCGAGCTTGGCGATCAGCTCCGGCAGCCAGCCATTGCCGGCCGGGATCACATCGGAATTGACGAGCGCCAGCGCCTCGCCGCGAGCCTGCAGAGCGCCAGCATTGCAGGCGGCCGAGAAGCCGCCATTGCGCCGCATCGCGACGAGTTGCATCGGCAGGCCGTAGGCGAGATGAAGCCCGCCGAGGAGGTGCGCGACCTCCGCTTCGTGCTCAGGGGAATCGAGCACATAGATCAGCTCGGCATTCTCGGTGAACCAGGGATCGCCGGCGAAGGCCGCAACCTGAACGCGCAGAAAGTCATAGACGCGATAGAGCGGGATGACGACGGAGGCCTTCGGCCGGATCGGGCTGCGGCCGAAGGCCTTGACCGTCGGCTCCGGCCGGTTCTCGCTGAGTTCCTCCTGGCAGGAGGCGAGGATCGGCGCGAGCGTCTCCTCCAGCATCGCGGCAGTGAGATATTGGGGCGGGATCGCCGACAGAGCCCGGGCCCGGATCGTCGCGGCATCGGCCGGCTGGACCGGCGGGCGCAGCGTCAGGGTCGTCCCCGAGCGAAGCTTGATCTCGCAGCGCGGCTGCAGCACCGGCGCACCCGCAGCGTAATCGGATGCGAAGCCGGCAAAGCCCGTGGCCGCCCGCGTCTCCCCTTCCTCTCCCGTCGGCAACCTGACCGGGAAACGCTGAAGACGCGACAGCATGGCGATCGGCTCGCCGGCTCCGCGATGCAGCAGCACCTCCTCCAGCAGTTCGTCGGGATCGCGCAGCCAGCCCCCGATCAGCAGGCCCGCACGGTTGCAGACTGCAAGGTCAAGCTCGGCAGCGGGCAGATCGTCATTTCGGCGAACATGCTGGACGGCAAGCGGCACCCGGCGCTGCATCTCGACAGCCAGCAGGCGGCCCTGCTCGGACAGCCCGGCGAGCTGCTCGACAACCCAGTTGCGCAGACCATCGCGGCTCGCGGCCTTCCCGGCCCACCAGCGGCCGAGCGAAGGCGCAACCTGCCGCCCGGGCAGCGACCGGACCGCCAGCGAGCGCTCACTTTGCAGGATCAGCAGGCCGCCACCGCGAACGGGAGGCTCATCCATCACGAGATGCAGTTCGCGCTTGCCGCTGCGATCAGCGACACCGACGCGCGACTTGAGGTCGAGGCGCGTCAGGCCGGCACTGTCGAGGCGAGAGGCCGTCTGCAGACCGGTGAAATCGGCGGGGACGATGGTCTCACACAGCCATTGCCCCTCGACCAGCACCGCACTGGGCTGCATCGCAGCCGGCTTCGGAAACAGGAGCAGCAGGAACTGGCGCAGGAAGGAGAGATAATTCGGCAGCGTGGAAAGGCCGAACAGAGGCGGCCAGGCCCGCAGCAACGCATTGGCGAGGGCCAGCCGCGCCTGCGGCGCGAGGTCCGTCAGGATTTCCTTGGGATCGGCGAGGCCATGGACCAGCGCCGGATCGAAGGTCGCGGACACATCGCCTTGCGGCCCATGATCGGACAGGGTCGCGACGATACCATCCTGCCCCGAAGCGCGGAAGGCGACAGCAAGGCGCTCGCGGCCATCGCGCAGGCCCAGCGAAATCGACGCGGCGGCGAGGCGGCGCCCGCCACCCGTTAGAGCGATCGACGGTTTGCCGAAGGGCGAGGCTTCGAGCGTCCAGCACAGCAGGAAGACCGAGCCGCCGAGGCGGTGGAGTTCGAGCTGGGTCGGGGCGGCTACCGCCGAAGCAACAGGCGCGAGTGAAAGCATGAAGGCGTTCCTGCGGCACGAAAGGAACCCGGAGCGCGAACCGGAGATGGAAGCCATCTCGCGGAAAAGACTGCGCTCCGGGGCGTTGTCGGGACACGGCACCTTTCCGTCCGACCACGGATAGCGGCCGGACGGAGGGGCGCATCAAGGCGATCAGGCGACCGAGAAGTAGGAGTGCGGGTCGGCCTGAACGTCGTCGGCGGTCACGCCGACGAGGGTCACGGTGTCGCCATGGCCAAGATCGATGACGGTGTTGCCGCCGACCGTGGTCGCACGGGCCGCCACGTCTTCCGCCGAATGCACGCCGGTGCCGTTGATGTCGGACGCGATCTGCAGCATGTCCGAGCCGGCCTCGAAATCGAGGACGACATCGTTGCCGCCGCCGCCGGCGAAGACGAAGGTGTCATGGCCGGCACCGCCCTGCAGGACGTCATTGCCAGCGCCGCCGAACAGCATGTCGTCGCCCGCGCCACCCTGCAGAACGTCGTCGCCCGCGCCACCCTGGAGGATGTCGTTGCCCGCGCCGCCCTGGAGGATGTCGTTGCCAGCGCCACCCTGGAGGATGTCGTTGCCCGCGCCACCCTGGAGGATGTCGTTGCCAGCGCCACCCTGGAGGATGTCGTTACCGGCACCGCCCTGGAGGATGTCGTCCCCGGCGCCGCCGAGGAGCGTATCGTCGCCCTGGCCGCCGAACAGGGAATCATTGCCCTCACCGCCGGAAAGGACATCGTTGCCCTGCCCGCCGAACAGGGTGTCGTTACCCTCGTCGCCGGAGAGGAAATCGTCGCCCTGGCCGCCGAAGAGGATGTCGTCACCCTCGCCGCCGAACAGCGCATCGTTGCCGCCATCGCCATAGAGCAGGTCGTTGCCTTCCTCGCCGAACAGCGAATCGACTCCGTCCCCGCCATGCACGATGTCATGGCCGCCGCCAGCGAGAATCACATCGCTGAACCGGGTGCCAATCAAAAAGTCGTCGAATGCACTTCCTTCGATCGTCGCCATTCGGCGCCTCCTAGGTGGTTGATGAACCCGGATTTGTCGGCAGGTTCGCCGCGGATCTTCATATCCGGATACTGTTCCGGCGAAATGACGGGCGTCATATCACCGCTCGACATCCTAAGAATTACGCAATGCGTGCACTGCATCAACAATTTTATTGTGACCATTTTGCGATGCAAAATGATTTAGAGCTTATTTTTAGTCGGTAATACCTTCATTATCCGTACGGATATACTTCCAAATTCGAACTATCTGAATCGAACAGCCCAATACCCCTCAATCCTCGCGGAAAGCGCGGTTGAAGCTGTCGGTGAAGGGCGAGATCAGATAGTCGATCGCCCGGCGCGCTCCGTTGACGATCATGACCTCGGCGGTCATGCCTGCATGCAGCGCGACCTTGTGGTCCTTCAGGCTCACGGGATCGATCTCGGCGCGGACCACGAAGTACGGGAACCCCGTCTTATCGTCGACGAGCTGATCGGGCGCGACATAGGTGACCTTCGCTTCGAGCGGCGGGAGCAGACGCGAATTGAACGCTGTCAGTCGGACGCGGGTCGCAGCCCCCACGCGAACCGCGTCGATGTCGCGTGGATCGACCTTGGCCTCGACGACCAGCGGCTCGTTCTCCGGCACGATGTCGAGGATCGCCTCGCCGGCCGCGATCACGCTGCCGGCGGTGCGCATGCGGATATTGGAGACGATGCCCTCCTGCGGGGCCGTGACCACCAGCCGGCGCAGCACATCCTCGGCCTGGACGATGCGCTCGATGACCTCGGACAGCATCAGCTGGGATTCCTGGATGTCCCCGGCAATCTCATTCTGCCGGTCGAGGCTGATCGACAGGATTTCCAGATTGGCACCGGCCACGGCTTGCTCCGCCTTGGCTTTGCGCGCGGCATATTCCCCGGCCCGGCCGACGAGCTCGCTCTGCTTGGTCTGCAATTCGACGAGCTGGCTGCGCTTGGCGTAGCGCTTCTCATAGAGATCGGAGAGAATCCGGACCTCCTCGTCGATCAGCGAGCGCTGCCGGTTGGTGGCATCGATCTGGGCGTTCAGCGCCTCCGCCTCGGCCTGGTATTGCTCGATGACGCGCTGCTGGATCTGGATCTTGCCCTCATGGACCTGCGCGCGCGATTTGAACAAGGTCCGCTCGGCCCGCAGCACCTCGCGCGTGACCGGCGTGTCGGCCGTTTCGACATCGGCCGGGAAATCGACTTCAGTAGCCTTCGCCTGTTCGGCCCTGAGACGGGCGAGCTTTGCCACCAGACCCACGCGCTTGGCCTGTAGCTGCTGCAGCTCCGCGCGGGCACGGGCATCCTCGAGCCGCAGCAGCGGCTCGCCCTTGGTGACGCGCTCACCCTCCGTCTTCAGCAAGCTCTTGAGGATGCCGCCTTCCAGATGGCTGACCGTCTTGCGCTTGCTGTCGACCGCCACGATGCCGCTCGCGACCGCCGCGTTGTCCAGCCGGGCGGTGACCGCCCAGGCGCCGAAACCGCCGAAGCCGACTCCGATCGCCGCCACGCCCGCCAATACGAGGCTGCGCAGGCTCGGTGTGCGCTCCTCGGGCTCGTCCAGCAGCGGCGTGGCCACGAGAGTCCGCTCAGGGCTCTTGATCAGGGAGCGGCCGGTCATGCTGTCAGTCCACGAACGGCCGGCGGCGCAACAACACCGGGCGCGGCGTTGGCAGCCGTCGCGGGCTCGATCTCCACGCGCCCGCTCGGCGTGATCATTCCGGCGATCGCCGCACGCGGTCCGAATTGCTGGACGCGGCCATCCCGCAGGACGAGCAACTTGTCGACGACCTGCATGACCGAGGGCCGATGCGCGATCAGGACGACGATCGCCCCGCTCTCGCGCGCAGCCGCTACCGCCCGGATCAGGCTTTGCTCACCTTCGGCGTCGAGGTTGGCGTTCGGCTCGTCGAGCACGATCAGGCGCGGCATTCCATAGAGCGCCCGCGCCAGGCCGATGCGCTGCCTCTGGCCACCGGACAGCTTGAAGTCGCTGTCCGCGACGCTGGTGTCGTAGCCGAGCGGCAGCCGGCCGATGAGTTCGTGCACCCCGGCGATGCGGGCAGCCTCGAGGATGGCATGTGGATCGGGGTCCTGCATGCGGGCGATGTTCTCGGCGATCGTGCCGTTCAGCAGCGAAACCGATTGGGGCAGGTAGCCGACCATCGCCCCGAAGGAGCCGCGCTCCCAGAGATAGGTGCTATGGCCGTCGAGATAGACGCCGCCGGCATTCGGCTTGAGCACGCCGACGAGAAGCCGGGCCAATGTCGACTTGCCTGCCCCTGACGGTCCTACGACACCGAGAACCTCGCCGGGCTCCAGCGAGAAGGAGACACCCTTGATGACGGTCTGCTCGGTTCCTGGCGGCGCGAAGATCGCACGATCGACCACGAGGTCGCCCTGGCAAGGCGGCGTCGGAACCGTCTGCCGCTGCGAGCTGCGCGCCAGGACGAGTTCGCGGACGCGCTTCCATGCCGCTGCGGCCAGGACCCATTGCCGCCAATCCGTGATCATCGAATCGAACGGCGCCAACAGCCGACCGAGCAGAATGCTCGCGGCCATCAGCGTACCGGCGGTGACCTCGTTGCGGATGATCAGGATCGCTCCTGTCGCGTAGACCGCAAGCTGCATCGTCATCCGCGACGAGCGCGTCACCGCGGCGATGAGCTTGCCGCGGCGCGTCCCCATGTCGAGCTGCTCGATCATGGCGAGCTGCTGACCGCGCCAGCGTCGCGCCAAAGCCGGCAGCATGCCCATCGCCTCGATGGTTTCGGCGTGACGTAGGCTCGCGCCGACCTCGTTGATGCTGGCGACGCCAGCCTCGTTGGCCTCCTTCAGGACCCGGCGCGTCAGCATGTCCGACAGAACACCGAGCAGCAGCAGGATGATCAGCGAGGCCAGCCCCACCAACCCGTAGATCGGATGGAGCAGGAACAGCACGGTGAGGAAGACCGGAGACCAGGCAGCCTCGAGCGGGGTCGCGATTGCCGAGCTCGCGATGAAGAAGCGGATGTCGTTGAGATCCCGGATCGCCTGCGTCGCCTGGCCCGAGCCTTGTTCCAGCGAGGCGCTGACCGCCGCCTGCAAGGCCGGCAGGTTCAGACGCCGTGCAAAGATGCTCGCCATCGTCTGGAAAGTCAGCGAGCGGATGAACTCGATCGTCCCGTAGAGCACGAGCGCCCCGACGGCGATGACCAGCAGCATCGTCAGCGTGTCATAGCTATGGCTGACGGTGACCCGGTCCTGCACCTGCATCATGAAGAGCGGGACCGTCAGCAACAGCAGATTCACGCACAGGCTGAGAAGAGCCGCGTAGCCGAGACCGCCGACGAACGACCTCTGCAAATCCCTGATCAAGACATCGGGAGCCGGCTTCAGCGCCTTCATACATATCTCCGCAAGCGAGGGTTGTCGGGCAGAGAAGGTGACGTCGTCATCACCCCGCGTCGCCCAAGCGTGAGCACTCACAAACGAGATACGCGGGGAGTGTCAAGATTATGACAGATTAGAGCCCTATCTCAGCGAACCAGGAGGCAGAAAATGAGGCATCATTGTGTGGTATTTCGAATTTCGAACCAGTTCATGACCAATTCTAAATCGATAGATTCTTAGTAATTAGCCATACAGCGTGGCATGTACTTTGCCTATAGGCTCCATAGGGGAAGGAAAGAAAAAGGGATGGATTGTTCAAACTTTGATCAGGCGGGGTAAGGAATGCACTTCAAATTGCATGGCGGCGAGCAATTTTCAGGCAGATCCTTGAATGGCCATCAGCGGTCCAACGGTGATGGCGAAGTGGATGACGGACCGGATCGAAGAGTTTCGGCATTCGATCTGGCCCGTATCATCGAACGTGCGAGTCGGCGTTTCCTCGACTATCTGCGGCTCGAACTGGGCAAGCTCGGCGTTGAGGATATTTCACCAGCACAGGTGATGATTCTGCTCACCATCGGGCAAGGAGAGATCGCCGTGCGCGATCTGCTGGATCGTGGGCATTACGGCGGCTCGAATGCCTCCTACAATCTCAAGCAGCTCGTCGAGAGCGGCTATCTGGAACGCGGAGCATCTCCACGCGACAGACGCCTGGCCCGCATCTCGCTCTCGCTCAAGGGGCAGATGCTGTGCGAGCGGCTGCGCCTGCTCGACGAGGCCAGTTCATTGGGCTCACGCTCCGAGAACGGGCTCGATGCCGATCTCCTGACCACTCATGAAACCCTGCGCCGACTGGAGCAGTGGTGGAATGATTCCCTTCGCTACGGTGGTGTCCTGCTGGCTTCATGCATATCCTATTCGTTCATCGTTCAGGATCTGGTCAGTTCGCTGCTCTGATCGCGAGCCTCGTCGCCCAAGGCGACGAGGTCACGCTGATTACCGAGCGCCCGGCGCCCGAGCAGCCCGGCCTGCGTCAACTCGCCTACACGGTCGGCGAGGCCTCGACGCAGCACCCGGCGCTCGCCGCCACGGACTACCACCTGCGAACAGGCGAGGCCGTCGCCGAGCTGATGACCTCCCTCGCGGCAAGCGATCCGCCCGATGTGGTGATCGGCCATACCGGCTGGGGCGGGCTTCTCTTCGCGCGCGACGCCCTCCCGGACGCCGCGTTGCTGGGCTATTGCGAGTATTATTATCGCAGCACCGGCTCGGATCTGGATTTCGGCGCTGCGGCGCCGATTCCCCCGGCCGAGCGGCAACGCATCCGCATGCGCAATGCCGCGCAACTCCTTGCTCTCGACACGCTCGACGCGGCCTATGCCCCGACGCAATGGCAGCGTCAGCAATACCCCGCCGCCTATCGGCAGCGCATCGCCGTCTGTCACGACGGTATCGATACCACCCTCTGCCGGCCTGATCCCGAGGCCCGCTTCACCCTGCCGGACGGCCGCGAACTCGCACCGGGCGCGCCCGTCGTCACCTTCGTCGCGCGCGATCTCGATCCCTATCGTGGCTACCCCCAGTTCATGCGGGCCGCGGCCCTTCTGGCGGAGCGTCATCCAGAGCTGATCTTCGTCGCGGTCGGCGGGGACGGCCCCGGCTATGGGCGCCCGCGCGAGGACGGCAGCCTCTGGCGCGAGGCGATGCTGGCGGAGACGGGCCTCGCCGACCGCGTCGTCCATATCCCCTGGCTATCTTATGAAGCGATGGTCCGGCTGTTCCAGGTCTCGGCGGCGCATGTCTATCTCACCGTGCCCTTCGTGCTGTCCTGGTCGCTGCTGGAGGCGATGGCCTGCGGCTGCCTCATCGTGGGCTCGGATACGCCGCCGATGCGGGAGGTGGTTCGGGACGGAGTGAACGGCCTCCTCACCCCGTTCGACGCTCCATACCAACTGGCGCAGCGTATCGAGGAAGCACTCCGACACGCGCCGCGAATGGTGCCGCTCCGCCGCGCTGCCCGCGAGACGATTCGGGCTGGCTACGAACGCGAACGCTGCATCGATCGCCAATTGGGGTGGATCCGCAGGCTCGCCCGCTAAACCGTCAGAGATCGAGCCTGAAGGAGTAGCTGGCACCGAGACCGACGGTGACCTGATCGCGCTGGCCAACCGTCCGAACGAGCGGCGAGCCATCGGCCTGATCGATCATGCGGTCGTAGCGGGCGAACAGCGTGGTCGACCATTGCTCCGACCAGTTGTATTCGAGCGCCGTCGCGATGCCGACGCTCTTGGCGCCACCCGACGGCCGGTAAGGCGCCATGAACCCATTGGCCAGCGATTCCGGCAGGCTCACCCCGAAATTGCGCCGCATATAGGAAGCGTTGCCGAGCGAAAGCCGCGGACCGCCCGACAAGGTGAAGCGTCCAAAACGCTCGACCCAGTCGGCCGAAAAATCGGCGACGATGCCATGATGCCCATGGAAGCCCTGTCGGACCTCGACGCGCGTACGCAGGCGATCCTGGATCGGCCAGTATTCGGCAAAGACACCGGCCTCGACCGACCAGGGCACATCGCGCATGCCGAACAGGTGCCTGCTCGACGAAGAATAGCGCCCGCTCTTCCAGCCGCCGGCAACGCCGAAGCTGAAGCGATCCGTCTCATAGAGCGCGTAGTCGAGGCTGTCGTCCGGCGCGCTGAATCCTTCCGCCTCGCCGACACGCCGCCAGCTGATCGAAGGCATGAAGGAAAACCCGGCAGCGCTCGCGCCCTCGTATTTGGGGCCGAGCTCCGCCGTCCCGCCGAGCGTGATGATCCAACCCTTGGCTGGCGTCGCATCCGTCAGGGCCGGCGTGCTGTCCGCGGCGACGGCGGCGGCCGGCAGCAGGACGAGGCAGGCGAGACTTCCGATAGCAATACGCAACGCAGTTCCTCCACACGCCCTGCCGCCACCGGCCGCGGTTCTGGCCAGCCTTGGCGACAGTGCGGTTACAGCGCGGTCGATCATTCCACGACAGTCCGGCTCAAGCGGATACCGAGTTTCTTGATGCGGTGCCAGAGGCTGCGTTCCGCGATCCCGAGCATCCGTGCCGCCTTGACCTGCACGCCATCGCTGCGTCGCAACGCCTCGAGGATGAAATCGCGCTCGATGCGTTCGAGTTCCGCGTCGAGATCGCGCGGCAAGGCATCCCCAGTGGCGCGGCGCTGTCCCTCGAACAATTCCCTCGGCAGATCCTGAACATCGATGACCGGGTTCTTGGCGACGATCAGCGCACGTTCGATGCAATTGTGCAGCTCGCGGATATTGCCGGGCCAGCTATGCCCCGACATTGCCGTGAGCGCAGCCGGCGAGAATCCCGAGACGAGCTTGCCCACCGCCTCCGACAGGGAGGAGAGGAAATGCGCTGCCAGCAGCGGGATATCCTCGGGCCGCTCGCGCAAGGCCGGCAGCCGGATCGGAAAGACGTTCAACCGGTAGAACAGGTCCTCGCGGAAGCGGCCTTCGGCCACGGCCTCGCGCATATCCTTGTGCGTCGCCGCGATCAGGCGGACATCGGCCGTCTGGCTGCGGCTGGCGCCGACCGGCTCGAAGCTACGCTCCTGGACGACGCGCAGCAGCTTGGCCTGGATCGCGAGAGGCATGTCGCCGATCTCGTCGAGGAAGAGCGTACCGCCTTCGGCCGCAGCGAAACGACCGACCCGGTTGGCGACGGCCCCGGTGAAAGCGCCCTTGACGTGACCGAAGAGCTCGCTCTCGAGCAACGTCTCGGGGATCGCGGCACAATTGACGGCAATGAAGGGGCGACCACGGCGCGGGCTGTTGAAGTGGATCGCCCGGGCGACGAGTTCCTTGCCCGTCCCGCTCTCGCCGTTCAGCATCACGGTCGCCCGGGTCTCGCACACCTCCGTCACCTGCTCGATCACGCGTCGAAAAGAGGGGCTGTTGCCGATCAGCGTATCGAAGCTGTGGCGCCCTTCCAGCTCGCTGCGCAGGCGCTCGTTGTCCCGCACGACATCGGCCAGGCGTAGCGCCCGCCTGATCGTCGCCGCGACGTCTTCCATCTCGAAGGGCTTGGCGATGTAGTCGAACGCGCCTTCCTTGACGAGTTCCACGGCGTCGCGCACCGCGGCGAAAGCCGTGACGATGACGACCGGCACCTCCGGCCAGCGGCTGCGGACCTCGCGCAGCAGACCGCGCCCGTCCATGACCGGTAGTCTGAGATCGGTGAGCACGAGATCGAAGCGCGACTGCTCCAGCGCCATGAGCGCAGCCTGGGCACTCGTCACCGCAATCGCCCTATAGCCAAGATCATCCAGCGCCGCTGCCAGAACATCGGCGAGGCGCTCTTCATCATCGACCACCAGAATGGCGTGGCTCACGTGCTCGCTCCCTTGTCGGCACGCGGCAGGGCAAGCGTGAAGGCCGCGCCCCGCCCGGGTTCGCTCTCGCAAGTAACCGTTCCGCCATGCGCCGCCGCCACGCTCTGCACCTTGGCGAGCCCCAGCCCGGTTCCCTTCGCCTTGGTGGTGAAGAACGGATTGAAGACCTCGGCACGGATCGCCTCGGGTACGCCCGGTCCCTCGTCTCGGATCGTCAGCGATACGGTGTCGGAATTCACGGCCAGACTCGCGAAGATGGTGCCACCCGTCGGCATGGCATCCATCGCATTCAAGACCAGATTGAGGCAGGCCTGATGAAGCTGGTCGGCGTCGCCGGCGACTTCGGCGCCCTTGCTGGCATCATCGATGCGAAGCTCGATGCCATGCCGCGCGAGTTCCGGCGCCGCGATTGCCGCGACCCTCTCGATCACGTTGTGCAGCGGCAGGGGACTGCGGACCAGCGGGCGTGGCTGGGCGAAGTCGAGGAATTCCCGCATCAATGTCTCGATGCGGCGCACCTCGTCGACGACGTAACCCAGCATCTTCGCCTCGGTGCCGCCGAGCCTTGCCCGGTTCCGCACCACTTCCGTCGAGGTCTTGATGATGCCGAGCGGGTTGCGGACCTCGTGCGCGATGACCATCGCCGCCTGGCCGAGCGCCGAGAGTCTGTCGCGGCGCCGCAGCTCCGTCTCCAGTTCCTGCAGCTTGCCCAGCTGCTCGGCCATGCTGTTGAAGCCCGTGGCCAGTTCGGCGATCTCCCGGCCGCCGCCGATCGGCACACGCTGCCCGAAATCCCCTGCCGAGATCGCCCGCACGCCTCGGGTCAGGGCACGCAGCGGCCGGACCAGGACGCCCGACATCAGGCTGCCGACAAGCACGGCGATGAAGCTGCCGAACAGAAATATGCCAAGGAACAGCCGCTCGCGGCCGAGCTGTTCCAGCAGCCCCGCCTCGCTGCGCAGACCGATGAAGCTGACGGCCGCCAGCTTGCCGTCGACGCCCCGGAAACCGGCATAGACGGCGCGATAGGCCCCATCGCCGGCGCCTGGATCGAAGATCTCGTCCTCGCCGGCGTCGAGCCGGGCCTTGACCTCCTCCGGCACCACCGTCGGCTTGTCGTCATGCGTCTGCATGATGGATTCGAGCTTGCCGTCGAAATCGGAGAACAGAGTCACTTCCAGCGAGGTCACCACCTTGATTCCGCCGAGGTAGTTATCGTCCAGCCAGCTGCCCACCAGAATGTTCGCGGGCTGCCCGTTGATGGTGATCGACTGCACCGCGCCAGCCATCAGCCAGCGCTGGTCGTCCGCCGCGATCTTGAACAGCCCCTGCCCGGTCGACGTCGGCAAGGCCCCGATCGCCTTGAAGGAGCGCGAGGAGAAGATCACCTCGCCGCTGGGGCGATAGATGGCGATGAGGTCGTAGCCGACGGAATTCAGCACGGCGAACTCGCGTTCGACGGTCCGCTGCATCTTGGTGTCGTCGGGACTGTGTTCGAGGCGATGGCCGATCACGCCAGCGACACGCTGCGCCTCCTGCACCGCCTCGACGATTTCGAGCCTGAAGAAGCGGGACGTCTCCCGCAGCCAGTGCCCGACATTGTCCTCGAAGGCGCTGGAGATCAGCTTGGCCGCGATGAAGGCCGAGGCCAGCATGGCCGGCACGCTGACCAGCATGAAGCCGATGACCAGCCGGAGCCTGAGCGACATCACCTTTCCAGGCATGGCGAGGTGCCGAGGCCGATCCGGCAGCGCCCGCTCCTTCTCATGAAGATGATCGACCTCACTGTTGCCTCGTCCAGGTGTCGTCGTCGCAGATCAGCCCGCCGAGCACGCAACCGCGCACGACAAGCGAATCCGGCGCCGTCAGTTCGAGCGTCGTGCGGTAGGTCTTGCCGTCGGCAGGGTTGTAGCCTTCGCCGGACAAGATGTTCCTGGCGTCGGGCTTGAAACCGCTGAGCACCTGCAGGCCGAGCAGCGAGCGTGCCCGCAGCTTCTCATCCGGGTTGAAGCGGTCGATGCGCGGCTCCTTCAGCCAGACGATGCGCCCGCACAGGGCCGCGCCACAACGGCTGATGGCGATCTCCGATTCCCCATCGGAATCGCGCCAGCGCCCGATGGTATCGGCCATTGGATCGGCCAGCGCCGGCAGCGAGCCGAGCAATGCCACCGCAACGACCGCCGACAGCAGATTACGCCCCTTCATGCTCATCCTCCCCGCCGAGCAGCACGACGCCGACGATGATCAGGGCGATGCCGCCTGCGCGCAGCAGGTCGATATGTTCGCCAAAGGCGCTCCAGGCGAGCAGCGGGACGGTGATATAGACCAATCCGGTCATCGGGAAGGCACGGCTCAGCGGCATGTCGCGCAGGATCGCCATCCAGACGACGAAGGTCCCGAGATAACCGGCGATCGCGAACCAGACACCCGGCAGCGTCACCGAGCGCGCCAGCATGGCGAGGCCGAAATCCATGTCGCCGAGGCCGTCCGCCCCCCATTTGAAGGCGATCTGCGTCCCCGTATCGAGCGCGATGAAGGCCAGCCAGATCAAGAGCTGGCGCCAGCGCGAGAGCGGCTCTGCGGAGGTCGTGGCGCTCATGCCGCCTTCCTTTTGGACCATTCGGCGAGATCCGGATCGAAGCGATCGAAACCGAACCGGGGACTCAGGCGACGCAGAGCCCATTGCAGAGGAGCGCTACGATGCCGGACATGGATTGCGGACGGGACCAGCCGGCTGCCGAAGCGCAGTTTCGAGGCATAGGCCGTCTGCCCGCTCTGGAACACGCCGATGCCGCGCTCGATGCAGAACCGGATGTTCGCCATCCAGCTCACCGCATAGAGATTGTGCTCCCGGGCCAGCGGGTAGCGCATGCCGAGAAACTTGTCGATGACGCGGTCGGCCTCGACCAGAAGCAAGTTGAAGGCGCCGAGCTCGTTCCCGATCCAGTAGAGCGCAAAGACGACCCGGTCGCCGAGCGCCTGCGAGACGGCAGCGAAATAGCCGGGCGGCAGCACTTCGAGATCGCCATAGTCGAGGCCGCTCTGGCGCCGGGTCGATTCGTAGAGTGCATCGATTTCGGCTTCCAGCCCGGTGATATCGTTGCGGAACTCGAGGCGCACCGCCCCCGCCTTCGCGAGCTTGCGCCGGATATCCTTGCGGGTGGCCGGCGACAACGAAGCGAGATAGCCGGCTTCATCCGCAAAGGGCAGATCGAGAACAGCGAGCGGCAGGCTGGCGAGGCGGGCAAAACCGGCCTGAGCCAACTGATCGGTCGCGTCCTGCTCTTGAGCGGGTGCAAGATCCTTCCAGACGACGAGCTGGGCGCCTTCGGCCGCAGCCTGTCGCTGCAAGGTCTCGATCAGGAGAGCGAGTGCCGCCGCGCGCCCGGCCGCGTCGACACGCGGCGAAAAGCCGAGATGACAGCGCTCCCCATAGGGCGAGCCCACGCAAAGAGCCTTCAGGGTGAGAAGCCGCGGCAGGCGGCGGAAGAGGGCATCGCCGAGCCCACGAAGGCTGCCTTGCAGCGGCGTATCCAGCCGGTAGCTCAGTCGGAACAGCGGGGCGACCGCAACCACTTCCCGCTGCCGCTCGATGACAATGGCGGCCATGCGCAGCCCTACGCCGGATGAAGCTGCCGCCGCTTCGCAGGCGCTATAGTAGGCGTGGCATTCCGCCTCGCCAGGCAGGCAGCCATCCCAGGCCGCAGCGTCGACCTCTGTCACGCTGTCGACGATCCGGGCCGTCAGCGTGCTCATTCGGCTGCCACGATGTGCAGCCCCGATGCCACCTCGTGAAGATGCGGCTTCGCGAGCCGGGCTGCGAGGGCCAGCGAACGCTCGACGACGATCTCGCGCTGCTGGTCGATCGTCACCAGGTGATAGCTGTCGTCGAGGATGACGGCGTCGACGAGCCCTCCGAGCCGCCGCTGGATGTAGAAGGCGTTGGACAGGCTGGCGACATCGTCCTCGCGGGCGTGCACCAGCAGTGCCGGGCATTTGATCGTCGGCATCTCGCGCCGGGTCTGGCCAATCAGCTCCCACATCTGCTTGAGAGCACCGGAGGGAGTGCCGAGCAGTCCCGCCTCGGCGCTGTCACCACGCGTGATCGCCGCTGTGATCAGGGAGCGGGTCCGCAGGTCCTTGACCCCGTAAGGCTCACGCTCGACGAAGCTGTAGCGCCGGCCGGCCGGCGTGTTGATCAGCCATTTCAGCAGGAAGGCATAGCGCGGGATCGACCAGCCATCATACCACAGCGTCGGTGCATAGAGAGCGAGCCCGTCCACCGCGTCGGGCCGCACGGCCGCGACATGCATCGCGAGAACAGCGCCCATGGACAGCCCACCGACGATGACCGTGTCGCAGATGCCGCGCATATGCTCGAGCTCATCGACGACGCTCTGGGTCCAGTCGCGCCAGCCCGTCGCCAGCAACTCTGCTTCTCCAGCACAATGGCCTGCCAGCTGCGGGCAGTGCACGGTATGGCCGCCGCGGTGCAGCGCGCGCGCGACCAGCCGCATTTCGGTCGGCGTGCCGCCCAGGCCGTGGATCAGCAGGAAGCCGGTGCGGTCGCCGGCATAGCGGAGGCTGAAATCGCGCGTCGTCACGTCAGGTTCCGTCAGGCTGTGCGAGCGACAATGACCACGCCGCAGGTGATGAGGCAGGCGCCAAGCCATTGACGCGTGCCAACCCGTTCTCCGAGCAGAATGGAGCTGGCAAAGGTGATGGCAAGGAAATTCAGGCTGGCGATCGGGAAGGCGATCGAGAGCGGCACTTCCGCGAGGATTCGCAGCCAGATGAAGAACTCGGCGACGTAGGTCAGGATGCCGGCCAGCGCCCAGCCCGAACGGCCCAGCGCAATCGCCATGTCGCGAAGATTTCCGCCCGCCGGCAGCTTGTCGGCGCCGAGCTTGAGGCAGAGCTGTCCGACGACATCGCAGACGATCGACAGGACGAACCACAGGATGATGGTGAGGCTCATGGCAGCACCCGCGCGAAACAGTCGATCAGCGCGGCGTTCGCCCGCGCGTTGATGGCGAGGTCTCCCGCCGAGGGACGCAGCCGCGGCGGGTGATCGAAGAAGGCGAGTGCCGCACGGAAGGGATCCGAGAAGCGAGGCTCCGACCAGTCGCCGCAAACATCGACGCCGATGATGCGTCGTTCGTCCGCCAGGCGCTCGATGGCGGCGACGAGATGGGCGAGCGTCAGCTCTCCCTGGTCCCAGTTCGTCACGGCCTCGCCGCGGCCGAGCACATCCTTGTCGATGGTGAGCCAGACGGCCTCCGTCGGGATCGCGGGCAGGAGATCGTCGAGGAAATCAGCCCAATCCTCCTCGGCGAGGTTGCGCCAATGCAGATGGCTTCCCTCCTGCCGGAAGCTGGCGGCCTTGTCGTAGCGTCCCCAGACCCGGGAGGGGGCGTGCCGCCATGGGAAGAGTGCGATCCGCTCAGCTTCGACTGCCCGGAGATTGGCGAACTGCCATTCGGGGCGCACGAGATCCTCACTGCAGGGGCCGATGGTGACGACCTTGCGGACCTGCAGCAGCTCCAGAGCGCGATTGACCCAGGCGCCACAATTGACCGTCGCCGGAAACCGCACCCAGTCGGGGTGGTTGTCGAAATGGACGACCGTCACGGGCTCGGACACGGTCTGCAGGAACAGGGCCGTCAGATGATGGAAATCGCCGGAGCCGTAGAAATACACCGGCGGGCCATTCCCGCGCCGGCCGCCGGTGGCGAGTCGCTCGAGCAGGCCCGCCCCCGCACGGCGGCTCGCCACGATGCGCAGGCGCGCGGCGAGGTCCGCCGCTTCGACGCGGGATGCTTCTCCCATGTCGATGCGGCGCCGTAGCGGCTCCTGGTGCATGAGACTGCCGTCGAGATCGATGACCTGCAGGCGCAAAGCCCGTCTCCAGTCGATCAGGCGTCGGCGACGCGGGTGAAGAGCTGGTCGAGCAATGCGATCGCCAGATCGATCTCGGCATAGCTCATCGTGAGTGCCGGCGCGAGGGTGATGACGTTCTTGTAGTAGCCACCGATGTCGAGCACGAGCCCGTAACGCCGGCCGGCGACTTCGAGGTCGGCCTTCATGCCCTCGTCGCACATCAGGTCGACCAGCCGCTTCGACGGGGTGTAGCTGTCATGCGGCTCGCAGATCTCGATGCGCAGGGCCATGCCGAGACCGTCGACCTCACCGACGATCTTGTGGCGGCGCTTCAACTCCTGGAGGCCGGCAAGGAAATGCTTGCCCTTGGCCATGACCATGGACTCGTAGTCTTCCTCCTCCATCATCTTCATCGCCTCCAGCGCGACGGCGGTGCCGAGCGGATTGGCGTTGAAGGTCGAATGGGTGGAGCCCGGCGGGAAGACGGTCGGGTTGATCAGTTCTTCCTTGGCCCAGATGCCGGAGAGCGGGTTCAGGCCGTTGGTGACGGCCTTGCCGAAGACGATCACGTCCGGCTGCACGCCGAAATGCTCGATCGACCAGAGCTTGCCCGTCCGGTAGAAGCCCATCTGGATTTCGTCGACGACGAGCAGGATGCCGTGGTCGTCGAGTACCTTCTTCAGCCCGGTGAAGAAGTTCGGTGGCGGGATGACATAACCGCCCGTGCCCTGCAGAGGCTCGACATAGAAGGCGGCATATTCGGCCTGGCCGACCTTCGGATCCCAGACGCCGTTATATTCGCTTTCGAAGAGCCGGGCGAACTGCGCGACGCAGTGCTCGCCATACTCCTCCTTGCTCATGCCCTTCGGCCCGCGGAAGTGATACGGGAACGGGATGAAATGCGCGCGCTCGCCGAAATGGCCGAAGCGGCGGCGATAGCGATAGGACGAGGTGATCGCGGAGGCGCCGAGCGTGCGGCCGTGATAGCCGCCCTCGAAGGCGAACATCAGGCTCTTGCCGTTCGAGGCATTGCGCACGAGCTTGAGCGAGTCTTCCACCGCCTGCGCGCCGCCGACATTGAAATGGACCCGGCCCTTCGCGCCGAACTTGCGCTGGGCGTCCTTGGCGATCATCGCCGCCAGCTCGATCTTCTCGCGATGGAGATACTGGCTCGCGACCTGTGGCAGCGTATCGATCTGGCGCTTCAGCGCGTTGTTGAGGCGCGGATTGGCATAGCCGAAATTGACCGCCGAGTACCACATCTGCAGGTCGAGGAAGCGGTTGCCCGCCGCATCGAGCATGAAGGAGCCTTCGCAACCCGAGAAGATCTTCGGGAACTGCGTGTAGTGAACCGTATCGCCATGCGAGCAATATTCGGCCTCGAGGGCAAGCAGCCGGGCTTCCTCGGCCGCAAGCGCAGCCGGGTTCGTCGCGGCGTGAGCGGCCGCGATCTGGGGAAATCCGTCATCCATCGATCATGTCCTTGAGCTGATGGCCCGCGGCGGCCGGCTTCTTGCCGGCCAGCATCTCGTCCAGAAGACGCGCTGCATCCGCGAGTTGGGAGAAGGGGTGATGCTCCACACCGGCCTCGCGGCAATGCGCGATCAGGCCGTTCTTGGCGAAGACAAGGTCGGCGTGCTCGGCCAGGCAGAAATCGGAGCGGCCGTCACCGACGAGAATGGTGGCCAGCCGGCCGAGACCGCGCGCCACGTTGCATTTGCAGGTGCCGCTGACACAGCTGCCGTCGCGGGCGGCATGCGGCGAGGTCAGCCGCCAATGGTCGCCACCCACCGGTTCGAGATGGTTGGCGATGACCGGCAGGCCGGTGAGCCCTGCCCGGCGCAGGACGGCGTGGATCGTGCGGTCGAGGCCATCCGAAACCACCGTCACCGGGATCGCGTGGCGCTGGCAAACCCGGACGAAGAAGGCGAAGCCCCAGTCGATCTCGAAGCTCTCGACGAAGGTGTCGAGCACGTCCGGAGAGACCTGCAGCAGCGCGATCTGGCGCTGCATGCACTCGCGCGACCCGATGCGGCCCGCGACCCAGTCAGCCTCGATCGCCTCCCAGCCCGGCGCAGCGAAACGCTCGAGAATCCGGTCCGTGGTGTCTTCGAGAGAAATCGTGCCGTCGAAATCGACGATGGCCTGCCACTGCATTCGTGCGGAAGCTCCGTTGCGCGGCAGCCCTTCGGCAAGCGCCGTGCCAACTTCTAAGATACTGGTTTCAATTGAATATTTTGTTAAGCCGCTGAAGTGAAATCATCAAAAGGGGAGATGAACTACAAATTTTGTAGCTCCCTTAAATTATCCTGGCCGAGCGCAGGCGGCCGCTGGCAAGGATCCTTGCCCCCTCCCCGACGGTGACCGTCCAACTCATGCCGCCATGATATCAACAGGCACGTCGCGATACGGCATCGCCCCGCATTGGAAATCCCCCAACCCATTGGAGCATCCAACCGCAGCCCTTCGGGCAGGAATCTTCGAGGATCAAGGCAGTCGCCGAAGCCACGGAGAAGAATTTCCGCCGCCGCACACGGCTCCACCGCTGCTCATAAAAGAGGATCGATATTTTACTGCGCAACATATAGAGGCGATAACGGGTATCGGCGGGAGCGACGGATGCAAGACGGCTTGCGCGTCGCAATCTCGCGATATTCGATAGGGGCCTTCTGACGGCGGGCTGGCTACCGGGGCACCGGCGCTGCTTCATGGTCGGGCGGACAAGCAGGGAACCGGCGTGCCGCGGCATCCGGCGGGAAGTGGAGAGGGGCATCGTGAGGATCGGAACACCGAAGGAAGTTCTGGCGGGCGAGGCGCGTGTGGCGATGACGCCCGACAGCGCGGTTCAGCTTCAGAAACTCGGCTATGACTGCCTGATCGAGACGGGAGCTGGCGCGTTGGCCGGCTTCACCGACGATGCCTATCGTGCCGCCGGCGTGACGGTGATCGAGACTGCGGCCGCGCTCTGGGACGAGGCCGACGTCATCGCCAAGGTGCGCCCGCCCGAGACGGCCGAAGCCGAGCGGCTAAAGGCTGACAAGACGCTGATCGCGTTCTTCTACCCGGCGCAGAACAAGGAGCTCCTGGAGCTCTGCAAGGACAAGGGCGCCGCCGTCATCGCCATGGACATGGTGCCGCGCATCTCGCGCGCCCAGAAGATGGACGCCCTGTCCTCGATGGCAAACATCGCGGGCTATCGCGCCGTGATCGAGGCCGGCAACAATTTCGGCCGCTTCTTCACCGGCCAGATCACCGCCGCGGGCAAGGTGCCGCCCGCCAAGGTACTGGTGGTAGGCGCCGGCGTCGCCGGCCTTGCCGCGATCGGCACAGCGACCGCGCTCGGCGCCATCACCTACGCCTTCGACGTGCGTCCGGAAGTCTCCGAGCAGATCGAGTCGATGGGCGCGCAGTTCGTCTTCCTCGACTTCAAGGGCCAGCAGCAGGACGGCGCCACGAGCGGCGGCTATGCCGCCCCGTCGAGCCCCGAGTTCCGCGAGGCGCAGCTCAAGAAGTTCCGCGAACTCGCGCCGGAGATGGACATTGTCATCACCACGGCGCTGATCCCCGGCCGCGACGCCCCGGTGCTCTGGACCAAGGACATGGTCAAAGCGATGAAGCCGGGCTCGGTCATCGTCGACCTCGCCGCCGAGCGCGGCGGCAACTGCGAGCTGACCAAGGCCGACCAGAAGATCGTCACGCCGAACGGCGTCACGATCGTCGGCTACACCGACTTCCCGAGCCGGATGGCGGCCCAGTCCTCGACGCTCTATGCCACCAATATCCGCCACATGATGACGGATCTGACGCCGGGCAAGGACGGCAAGCTCGTCCACAACATGGAGGACGACGTCATCCGCGGCGCGACGGTGACCTATGAGGGCGCCATCACCTTCCCGCCGCCGCCGCCGAAGGTGGCCGCGATCGCCGCGCAGAAGCCGAAGGAGAAGGCCAAGGAGCTGACGCCGGAGGAGAAGCGGGCGCAGGAGGCGGCCGCCTTCCGCGAGCAGACCCGCTCGCAGATGCTGCTGCTCGGCATCGGCACGGTGGGGATGCTGATCATCGGCGCCTATGCGCCGGCGAGCTTCATGAGCCACTTCATCGTCTTCGCGCTCGCCTGCTTCGTCGGCTTCCAGGTGATCTGGAACGTGTCGCATTCGCTGCACACGCCGCTGATGGCCGTCACCAATGCGATCTCCGGCATCATCGTGCTGGGCGCCTTGCTGCAGATCGGCTCCTCCGGCTGGCTCGTCACCATCCTGGCGATGATCTCGGTGCTGATCGCATCGATCAATATCGTCGGCGGCTTCCTGGTCACGCGCCGGATGCTCGCCATGTTCCAGAAGTCCTGAGGGGGGCTCGGACGTGAGCATCGGTATCGTTTCCGCGGCCTATATCTCCGCCGCCATCCTGTTCATCCTGTCGCTGGGCGGCCTCTCGAACCAGGAAAGCGCCAAGCGCGCCGTCTGGTACGGCATTGTCGGCATGGCGCTCGCCATGCTGGCGACGGTCTTCGGCCCGGGCAGCGGCAAGCTCTGGCTCGTCATCATCATGTTCGCCATCGCGGCCGCCATCGGCTGGCAGGTGGCGATGAAAGTGCAGATGACCGAGATGCCGCAGCTCGTTGCGGCGCTGCACTCCTTCGTCGGCCTCGCCGCCGTCCTGATCGGCTTCAACGCGCATCTGGAGCTCGGCGCCGTCCAGGCGCTGGATCCGGCCGCGCGCGAGGCACTGACCGGCTTTGCCGCCGTGCTGGCGCACAAGACCGGGGTCGAGATCTCGATTCTGAAGGTCGAGGTCTTCCTTGGCGTCTTCATCGGCGCGGTCACCTTCACTGGCTCGGTCATCGCCTTCGGCAAGCTCGCCGGCAAGGTCGACGGCAAGGCGAAGAAGCTGCCAGGCGGCCATCTGCTCAATGCCGGCGCGGCTGCACTCTCGCTCCTGCTGCTGATCGTCTACGTGCAGGGCGCCGGCTTCTGGGCGCTCTTCCTGATGACGCTGCTCGCTTTCTTCATCGGCTACCACCTGATCATGGGCATCGGCGGCGCCGACATGCCGGTCGTGGTCTCGATGCTGAACAGCTATTCGGGCTGGGCGGCGGCCGCCATCGGCTTCACGCTCGGCAACGATCTCCTGATCGTCACCGGCGCGCTGGTCGGCTCCTCGGGCGCGATCCTGTCCTACATCATGTGCAAGGCGATGAACCGCTCCTTCGTCTCGGTCATCCTCGGCGGCTTCGGCAACACCACCGGCCCGGCGCAGGCGATCGAGGGCGAGCAGATCGCGATCGATGTGGACGGCGTCGCGGCAGCGCTGAACGAGGCCGACAGCGTCATCATCGTGCCCGGCTACGGCATGGCGGTGGCGCAGGCCCAGCAGTCCGTGTCCGAGCTGACGCGCAAACTACGCGCCGCCGGCAAGGAGGTCCGTTTCGCTATCCACCCGGTCGCCGGGCGCCTGCCCGGCCACATGAACGTGCTGCTCGCCGAGGCGAAGGTGCCTTACGACATCGTGCTGGAGATGGACGAGATCAACGAGGACTTCCCGAATACGGACGTCGCGATCGTCATCGGCTCGAACGACATCGTCAATCCGGCGGCGCAGGAGGATCCCAACTCGCCGATCGCCGGCATGCCGGTGCTCGAGGTCTGGAAGGCCAAGCAGGTCTTCGTCTCCAAGCGTGGCCAGGGCACGGGCTATTCCGGCATCGAGAACCCGCTCTTCTACAAGGAGAACACGCGGATGTTCTACGGAGACGCGAAAGCCTCCCTCGACAAGCTCATCCCTCAGATCGCCTGAGGCGGGCGCGAAGCGGCGTCATGCAGAGCCTCCCTCGGCAGCCTGCATGACGCCCCGTTCTTCTTGATCGAGCGCCATTCGCATCGGCGCGCAATGTTCCAGCAAGCCAGGCTGACGACGACTCCGGGTGATTCACCACGGAGGATCGATCATGCATTCTGGCTCAGGCCAGTCAGTGGCGCTCGCCGGCCGCGCCTTGCACGCCTATCTCAACCTCGTCCGGCGTACGACCCGCTTCAAGCCGACGATCCCCGGCGCCTGCCCTTGGGAGCGCAGCCGCGAGCCCTTCATCGCTCTGACCTGGCGCGGCCAGCGCATGCTGAGTCTCGCTGCTCTGGCGGGTTCCCCGCCGATTGCGATCCTGACATCGGGCCAATCCGACGGGACCGCGATGGCCAGCGCCGTCGAACGGGCGGGCTTTCGAACCATCCGCGGCCCGGGCAGGCAGAACCGCCCCGTGGTGCACGCAGGGCGGCCCGCTCCGGCCTTCTTCGAAATGCGCAAAGCCCTGCGGGACGGCACCAGCATCGTGCTTCCGGCCGACACGCCCGAGGTGCCATGCCTCGCCGGCACGTGTGCGGTCCAGCTTGCCCGTGTATCCGGCCGCCCGATCTACCTTTTCGCAGCCGTCACCAGTGCGCGCTTCAATCTCGACGAGCAGGATCGCGCCAGCATCGCCCTGCCCTTCGGGCGTGGCTGCATCGTCTGGTCGGAGCCGCTCTATGTCCGCAAGGCTGCCGACGAGGGCGAGATCGAGCTGATCGCCATGGACATCGCGGACCGCCTCGATGATCTCCACGCCAGCGCCTATCAGTCGCTGCTGCGGAAACGCTGGGTTTGAAGATCAGGGACCGCTTCGCGGCGGGCAGCCAGCAGGGTCGGGGCAGACATTGGCCGGCGGCCTCAGGATTTCCGGCTCACCCGCCGGCTCGATGCGAATGCGGCTGAGATCACCCGAGAAGCGCAGGCCGAGACCCGACGAGATCAGGACGATCCGGGCACGCGACGAGGCGAGAATGGTGGCGTTGGCACCGGCCAGGAAATGAGCGCTGCCGCCGATGCTCGCATAGGTACCGAAAACGTCTTCTCGTCGGTCGAGTCCGTAGACCAACATGATCACCCGGCCATAGTCGGCGCCGAGGCCAATCCCGACCGAAAGTGCCGACCAGACCACCGGCTCGGGCGCCCCTTCCGCGAAGCGCAGCTCGCCGCTGCCATGCCGCCCGCCGACCACGAAGGAGCCGCTCAGTTCGCCGCCCAGGATATAGGCGTTGGGCTCGCCGAACAGCGCAAGCGAGCGCTCGATCGGGATGCTGACCGTCTTCGAGGCTGTGTCGAAGACCCGTTCGACCAGGGGAATGATCTCATTTCGCGGCGTCGTCGGGAGCTGGCCCGGCTTGATCTGCTCCTTCGCCGGCGGCGCCCCCTGCGCCAGGGCAGCGACGCCGCTCCAGCCCGTTGCGAACAGCGCCACCAGCAACACCGCGGCAAGCCACCTGCCGTTCGTCGTGGCACGCAACGCGGGCATCAGGCTGCGCGATCCTGGAAAGAGTTGAACGACAAGGGCAATACGGTCCATGCAGAGCAAGACAGAGCGGCGCGCCCTGCCCGACAAGCCATACCCGCACAGAGGCTCCGTGACGACCCGCGAGATTGAACCGAATGCGAGACGCCGATCGCCGCCGGATATCGGCGGGGCAGATCGCCGCGGCGCCGGAGGATCGCTGTGACCTCGCTGTCGCGCGCCCTCACCATCCGGCTGAGCCTGCTCGGCATCGTCCTGTTCGTCGCCTTCATCGCCGCCGTTCTGGCTTTCACCTTCATCACCGAGGACCCCGGCGCCCTGCGCAACGATGTCACCTCGCGTGTCATCCAGCAAAGCGTGCGGCCCTCGGCGGGCGGCAGCCTGCAGGTCGAGAAGACCGCCGGGCTCGTGCAGATCGAGCGCGCCAGCCCCCTCTTGTGGTATCTCGTCTCCGACGGACGATCGGTCGTCGAGTATGCGCCAGAATTGCGGCCTGGTCTGCCGATCGACATCCGGCTCGACGGCCCGACCATCGCCGCGCAGATGCGGGTCGGCGGGGACAATGCGCTCGCCTTCGACGTCATGGAGATCGACGGCAGCCGCATCATCGTCGCGACCGGCGGCGGGCTGCCGGGCTGGGACCTGATCCTCGGGTATTTCCTGCGCGCGATCGCCGGCTCCGCTTTGGCGATCTCCGTGATCTTCGGCATCCTGGTCGCCGCCGCGATCGCCATGTCGGTGTCCTACATCACCGCCCGGCTGCGCAGCGCCGCCGAGGCCGCCGCCCGCATCGACCCGCGCGCCCCACGCGGCCTGCTCCCGACCGAGGAAACGCCAGTCGAGCTGATGCCGCTGACCACGGCGCTGAACTCCGCGCTCGACCAGATCGCCAGCAACATGGAGGTGCAGCGGCGCTTCATGAACAATGTCGCGCATGAGCTGCGCACGCCGCTCACTGTGATGCGCAGCCATGTCGATGCGCTTGCCGACGAGCCGGCGCGCCTGCAGCTCGCCACCGATCTGAGCCGCCTGACCACCATCGTTTCCTCGATGCTCCAGCTCGCCCGCCTCCACGCCACCGACCTGCCCTTCGAGCCGTTGCAGCTCAATGCCCTCTCCCGCGCAGTCCTCGCCGACCTCGCCCCGCTGGTCCTGAGCCATGGCGTGGACGTCGCGCTCGAGGAAGAGGGAGATCGCCACGCGACGATCGTCGCGAACGAACCCACTGTCCGGGCCGCCCTCGCCAACCTCGTGGACAATGCGCTGCGCCACGCTCAGGTGCGCTCGACCATCCTGGTCCGCATCCTCGATGGCGCGGTCATCGAGGTCGTCGACGACGGAGTCGGTATCGCCGCCGCCAAGCGCGCGCAGGTTCTCGAGCCGTTCAACCGCGTCTCGGCCAGCACCAGCGGCGCCGGCCTCGGCCTGACCATCGTACGCGATATCATGGCCGCCCATGGCGGAACGATCACCATTCTCGGCAACGACAGCGGCGGCACCACGGTCAGGCTGGTATTCCCGCCGGACGGCGCAAGCCCCGACTAGCGCAACGGCTCGCCCTAAAGGGCCGCCTCGGTCGCACGCAGCATATAGCCGATGCCACGCAGCGAGGTGATCTCGACCCGGGCCTCGGCGTCGCGCAGCTTGCGACGCAGTCGCGAGATCTGCGCCTCGAGCGTGTTGGATTCGATCAGATCGTCGAAGCCGTAGACCGCCTCGATCAGCACGTCGCGGGTCACGACGCGACCGACGCGCTGCACCAGCGCCTCCAGGATCAATGCCTCGCGGCGGCGCAGCTCGAGCGGTTCCGCGCCGACGGTCGCGCGACGCCCTTCCAGATCGAGCGACAGATTGCCGGCCGCGATGACGAGGGAGCGTTTCGGATGCCGGCGGCGCGCGATCACGCGCAGGCGCGCCAGCAGCTCGTCCGGCTCGAAGGGTTTGACCAGATAATCGTCAGCGCCGCCGTTCAGGCCTTCGATGACGTCGGTCTTCGCGTCGCGCGCCGTCAGGATCAGGAAGGCAGGCCTGTTGTCCTCGGCGTTCAATGCCTTGACGATCGACAGACCGTCGCCATCCGGCAGTCGCCGGTCCACGATCGCGATATCGAAGGGTGCGGTCCGCAGAGCCGCCAACGCCGCATCGATCGAGGTGGTGCGATCCACGACCAGCCCCGCATTCGTCAGAAGCGAGGCGAGGAAGCTCATCAGATCGGGCTCGTCCTCGACGATCAATGCGCGCATGTCGGTCCTGTCGGGGTGCAGGGATGGAACGTGATGCCGGATAAGGGGCGATATTTCCAGACATCCCGCCCCATCCCCACCTGGAAGCGGCCAGAAAGCCGCATCGCGGGACTAGCCTTGCCGGGCTGGCCGTCATATCGGGGTTAGAAGCGGTAGTTCAGGCCCGCTTTGACGAGATGCTCGGTGACGCCGATCTTGGTCCGGCCACTGCCGAGCTGGAAGCTCTCCTTGCCTAGCGAGACGTAGTTGTATTCGAGCTTGGCGGAGAGATTGTCGGTGATGCCGTATTCGGCGCCGGCACCGACCACATAGCCGAGCTTGCTCTTGCTCTTCGAGACCAGGCCGTCGGTGGCCTTGAAGCCGCCATAGGCGAGACCGCCCGTGCCGTAGACCAGCACCCTATCAAATGCGACGCCGGCACGTGCCTTCAGCGTTCCGAGATAGCGCATGTCGGCGCTGGTCCCGCCGCCGCGCCTGGAGCCCTTGCCAAAGCCGTTCATCGACAGGTCGCTCTCCATGCCGAAGACCATATTGCCGAGCTGGAGATTGTAGCCCACCTGCCCGCCCAGCAGGATTTCGTTGCGGCTCTTCCGGGCCGTAGCGCCGTCGAACCGGTCGAACGCACCGCCGGCGTGCAGACCGGCATAGAGGCCGTTCCAATTATAGGTCCGCGGCGCGACATAGCTCGGCCACTCCTGGGTACGCGGTAGCGGACGATCGGCTGCGGCTGCCGGCACCGCGAACAGGGCCAGCAGGCCGAGGCCCGCCATCGGAACGGTACGATACATCGAAGACTCCTTGCGGCGGCTCGCTGAGCCGCCGGCACATCTGCGCCCGCCTCCATGGATCGAAGGGGGTCGGCGTGCGCAGATTGCGGGCGAAGATTACGGCAACGTTGCCGGACGCGGCAGCCGCACCGGCTCGCTTCGCCCCTCGATGAAGTCGCGTCAGCCCAGCCCCAGCATCCGGCGCGCGAGCGTCGCATCGCCCCCACCGGCGAAGTCGTCGAAGGCCGTCTCGGTGACCCTGATGATATGGTCCGCGATGAAGCGAGCCCCCTCGCGCGCCCCGTCCTCGGGATGCTTCAACGCGCACTCCCATTCGAGCACGGCCCAGCGATCGTAGTCGTATTGCGCGAGTTTCGAGAACACGGCCTTGAAGTCGACCTGTCCATCGCCGAGCGAACGGAAGCGGCCGGCGCGGTCGACCCAGGACGCGAAGCCGGAATAGACGCCCTGCCGGCCATCCGGGCGAAACTCGGCATCCTTCACATGGAAGGCGCTGATGCGCTCGTGATAGATGTCGATGAAGGCGAGATAATCGAGCTGCTGCAGCACGAAATGCGATGGGTCGTAGTTGATCCGACAGCGCGGATGGCCGCCAAGCCGATCGAGCAGGAGCTCGAAGGTCACGCCGTCGAAGACGTCCTCGCCCGGATGCAGCTCGAAGCCGACATCGACGCCGTGCTCCTCGTAGACGTCGAGGATCGGCCGCCAGCGCTTCGCGAGCTCGCCGAACGCCTCCTCCACCAGGCCCGCCGGACGTTGCGGCCAGGGATAGAGAAAGGGCCAGGCCAGCGCGCCCGTGAAACTGACCGAGCCGTCGAGGCCGAGCCGGCGCGAAGCCCTGGCCGCGAGCTTCATCTGCTCGACCGCCCAGGCCTGCCGCTCTGCCGGCTTGCCGCGCAGATGAGCAGGCGCGAACACGTCGAAGGCGGCGTCATAAGCCGGATGCACTGCGACGAGCTGACCCTGGATATGGGTCGATAACTCGGTGATCGCGACGCCGTTCTCGCGGGCGATGCCGGCGATCTCGTCGCAATAATCCTGCGAGGCGGCAGCTTTTTCGAGATCGAAGAAGCGTCCATCGGACGAAGGCAGTTGCACACCACGGTAGCCCAGCCCAGCCGCCCAGCGTGTGATCGCCGGCCAACTGTCGAAAGGCGCCTTGTCGCCAGCGAACTGCGCCAGAAAGATCGCCGGCCCCTGCATCGTCTTCGGCATGTCGCCCTCCCGTTCCACGAGACGATGCCGCGTCAGGCACCAATTGGTCCAGACCCCGGCGGGATCACGCCGGGCAGCTCTTAAATCAATCTTTTGCCTGATTTAGGTTGAAGTTCGGTCTTGAGTGGTTGGAAGGCCCACGCCAAGCTCCTCCCCAACGACCGCAACAAGGTCGAGCGAGGAACGCGGGAGGCAAAGATCGCACTGCCCTGGCATGCCCTGAGTCCCGACGAGCTGGCGCTGCTCGAAGCCGCGTTCTGGGCTGGCGGCGTAGCGCGCCATGCCCTGGCCGATACGCTGCAATTCTCCCGCAGCAAGACCAACGCACTTGCTGCCGGGCTTCTCGACCAGGGCCTGCTCGACGAAGCCGGCGCACAGCATTCCACTGGCGGGCGCCGGGCCGAGACGCTCTGCGTTCATGGCCGCATCGGCGTGCTGATCGGCGTCGATATCGGTGCAACCAGCCTCGACATCGCGCTGCTGCGCCCGGATCTCAGCCTGATCGCACGCCATTCGCAGGAGGCGGATGTCGAGGCCGGACCCGGGCCGATCATGGCGCGCCTGCGCGCGCTTCTCCCCGCGATGCTCGCTCAGAACGGTATCGCCCGCGACGCGGTTCTGGCCGTCGGCATCGGCGTACCCGGCCCGGTCAATTTCGCTGTCGGCCAGCTCGTGAATCCGCCGCTCATGCCAGGTTGGGACAGCTATGCCATCCGCGACGACCTGCGCGAGATCCTCGATGCGCCCGTCTTCGTCGACAATGACGTGAACCTGATGGCGCTCGGCGTGCTCTGGCGCCAGCGCCGCCAGCTTGAAAACTTCCTCGTCATCAAGGTCGGCACCGGTATCGGCTGCGGCATTGTTTGCCACGGCGAGCTCTATCGCGGCGCCAGCGGCTCTGCCGGCGACATCGGCCATATCTGTGCCGACCCTGAGGGTCCCCTCTGCCGCTGTGGCAATCGCGGTTGCGTCGAGGCGATGGCAGCCGCCCCCGCCATCGTGACCATGGGGCTCGAAGCCGCCGAAACGGGACGCAGCCCGGCATTGGCGCAGCGCCTCTCCCAGCACGGGCGCCTTCTCGCCAGCGATGTCGGTGCCGCCTGCCGCGATGGAGACGAGACGGCGGATGCGATCGTGCGCCGCTCCGGCCGGCTGATCGGCCAGGTGTTGGCGGCGCTGGTGAACTTCTACAACCCCTCGCACATCTTCATCGGCGGTGGCGTCGCCGCGATCGGCCCGATGTTCCTCGCCGCCATCCGCCAGAGCGTGAATCAGCGCTCGCTGGCCCTTTCGACGCGTCATCTGGAGATCACCTCCGCGCCGTTGGGACCTGAGACCGGGCTGATCGGCGCCGGCGTGCTGGCGATGCGCGAGGCCCTGCGCACCGGGAGCCCCGCATGAGCGCGACCGGCAAGAACACCACCGGCCCGGGCCTCTCCGTCGCTTTCGACGGCATCGTGAAGCGCTTCGGCCCTGTCGAGGTGCTGCACGGCGTCTGCTTCGCGCTCGAACCCGGTCGCGTCTACGGACTGCTCGGCGAGAACGGCGCAGGGAAATCCACCCTGATGAAGATCCTCGCCGGCTACGAGAAGCCGACCGAGGGCCGCGTTCTGGTCGACGGCGAACCGGTCGCCTTTTCCGGCTCGCGCGATGCCGAGGCGCGCGGCATCGTGCTGATCCACCAGGAGTTCAACCTGGCGGAAGACCTGACAATCGCCGGCAACATCTTCCTCGGCCACGAGCGCCGGAAAGGCTGGCTCCTCGACGAGGCCGGAATGCGCCGCGAGGCCGCCTCGGCCCTGCAGCAAGTGGGCCTCGATCGCGCCCCGGACACGCCAGTCCGTCGGCTCATCGTCGCGGAAAAGCAGCTTGTCGAGATCGCCAAGGCGCTCTCGCGCCAGGCGCGGCTGCTCATCATGGACGAGCCGACCGCGACGCTCACGCCCTCGGAGGTCGCCCGCCTCTTCGCCCTGATCGAGCGCATGCGCGCAGCCGGCGTCACGATCATCTACATCTCGCACAAGCTCGACGAGGTCGAGCGCATCACCGACGAAGTGATCGTGATGCGCGATGGCAAGCTCGTCGGCCGAGCGCCGACCGCCTCGCTCACCCGCCACGCCATGGCGACGATGATGGTCGGCCGCGAGATCGCCGATCTCTTCCCGGCCAAGGAAGGCTTCGATGCGGCGGCCGCGCCGGCGCTCGCGGTCGAGAATTTCACCGTGCCCGGCTGGGCGCAGGATGTGTCCTTCTCTGTGCGGCCGGGAGAAATCCTCGGCTTCGCCGGATTGGTCGGCGCCGGCCGCACCGAGCTCTTCGAGGGTATCCTCGGTCTCAGGCCGGGCGGCGGGCGGGTCTCGCTCGCCGGGCGTCCGGCGACGTTGAATTCACTCGGCGATGCGACGCGGCAGGGCCTGAGCTATCTGAGCGAGGACCGCAAGGGCAAGGGCCTGCATGTCGACTTCCCGCTCGCGCCAAACCTGACCCTGATGGCGCTCAAGCAATATGCACGCCCCTGGCTGGACCACGGCGCCGAACGCAAGGCGCTGGAAGGCGCGGTCGAGACCTTCGGCATCCGCACCGGATCGCTCTCGGCCAGGGCCGCCGCCCTGTCAGGCGGCAACCAGCAGAAGCTGGCGCTCGCCAAGGTGCTGCACCCGAAGCCGCGCGTGCTGATCCTCGACGAGCCGACGCGCGGCGTCGATGTCGGAGCGAAGCGCGAGATCTATGGCCTGATCCATCAACTCGCCCGCCAGGGGCTCGCGGTCGTCGTGATCTCGTCCGAGCTGATCGAATTGATCGGGCTTGCCCATCGCGTCGCGGTGATGCGCTCCGGCCGGCTGGTCGCGACCGTCGAAGGCGCGGAGATGACCGAGGAGACCATGATCGCTCACGCAACGGGAGCCCGACATGTCGCAGCCTGAGACCGCAGCCGCTCCAGTGAGCGAGACGCGCCGCGCCGAGGCCGGTCCGTCTTTCTCCGACCGGCTCGCCAGCTTTGGCCCGGTCATCGGCCTCATCGTGCTCTGCATCGTGGGCGCCGGGCTGAACGGCGATTTCGCCACGCTCGACAACGCACTCAACGTGCTCACTCGCACCGCCTTCATCGGCATCATCGCGGTCGGGATGTGCTTCGTCATCATCCTGGGAGGCATCGACCTCTCGGTCGGCTCGATGGCAGCACTGATCGCCGGCTGCGTCATCATGTTCATCAACTGGGCGGCGGGCGCGCTGGGTTCCCCGCTCGGAGCGGTCGTGCTCGGTGCCGGGCTCGCCATCCTGCTCGGCGGCATCTTCGGCCTGATCCAGGGCGTGCTGATCGCGAAGGGCCGGATCGAGCCATTCATCGTCACGCTCGGCACGCTCGGCATCTACCGTGCCTACCTGACCTATTTCGCCGATGGCGGAGCGCTGACGCTGGAGAACAGCCTCGCCGACCTTTATGCGCCGGCCTATTACGGCAATGTGCTCGGCGTGCCGGTGCCGGTCATCGCCTTCCTCGTCGTCGCGCTGATCGGCGCGACAATCCTGAACAAGACCGCCTATGGCCGGCATGTCCAGGCGATCGGTTCCAACGAGACCGTGGCGCGCTATGCGGCGGTGAATGTCGAGCGCGTCAAGATCCTGACCTACATGCTGCTCGGCATCTGCGTCGGCATCGCCACGCTGTTCTACGTGCCGCGGCTGGGCTCGGCCTCGCCGACCACCGGCCTGCTCTGGGAACTGGAGGCGATCGCGGCGGTCATCGTCGGCGGCGCCGCACTCAAGGGCGGCCATGGCAGCATCACCGGCACGGTCGTCGGCGCGATCTTGCTCTCGGTGATCAGCAACATCCTCAATCTGACCAGCCTGATCAGCGTCTATCTCAACGCCGCCGTGCAGGGCTTCGTCATCATCACCGTCGCGTTTTTGCAGAAAGGCCGCCGCTGAGGGCGGTCGACATAGGGAGAGAAGCGATGTCCAAGCAGACCAGACGCAGCCTCTTGCTCGCCGCCACGGCCGCGGGCCTCGCCTTCGCGGCGAGTGGCGCCGCCGCCGAGCCGGTCAATCTCGGCGTCTCCATTCCCGCCGCGACGCACAGCTTCATGGGCGGCATCAACTACTGGGCCAACCAGGCCAAGAAGGATCTCGAGGCCAAGCACAAGGATCTCAAGATCACGATCCGCACTGCCGCCAACGCGACCGAGCAGGCCAACCAGCTCCAGGACCTGAGCACGGTCAACAAGATCAACGCGCTCGTCGTCTTCCCCTTCGAGTCCGCAGCGCTGACCCGGCCTGTCGCTAATGTGAAGGCCAAGGGCGCCTATGTGACGGTGGTCGACCGTGGCCTGACCGATACCTCGGCGCAGGATGCCTATGTCGCCGGCGACAACACCGCCTTCGGCAAGATCCCGGCCGAATACATCGCCAAGACTCTGGGCGGAAAGGGCACGGTCGTTGCGCTGCGCGGCATCCCGACCACGCTCGACACCGAGCGCATGGATGCCTTCAGCGGCGTGCTCAAGGGCCACCCCGACATCAAACTGCTTGATGCCAAGTTCGCCAACTGGAACCGCGACGACGCCTACAAGGTCACGCAGGACTTCCTGACCCGCTTCAAGGACATCGACGCTTTCTGGGCCGCCGACGACGACATGGCCTTCGGAGCGATCCGCGCCATCGACCAGGCCGGCCGCAAGGATATCAAGATCATCTTCGGCGGTGCCGGTGCCAAGGACATGGTCAAGATCATCCTCGACGGCAAGGATCCGCGCATCCAGGCCAATGTCAGCTACTCGCCGAAATTCATCTACGACGCGATCAAGCTGACGGCCGAGGCGCGCCTCAAGGGCGAGAAGCTGCCGGCCACCACCATCATCCCCTCGGTGCTGATCGACAAGAGCAACGCCAAGGAGTTCTACCACCCCGACTCGCCGTTCTGAGCGAACGACAGATCCCGGCCGCTCCGTCGTGGAGCGGCCGCCCGCATCATGACGGACAGGCCGATGAACGACGAAATCCCGCCCCGGTTGCGCTACGCCATGGTCGGCGGCGGTCACGGTGCCTTCATCGGCGCGGTGCACCGCCACGCCATTGCGCTCGACGGGCTGGCGGAACTTGCCGCGGGAGCTCTGTCCGCAACGCCGGAAAAGGCCCTCGCCTCGGGCCGTGCGCTCGGCCTGACCGAGGATAACAACCATCCGAGCTGGCAGGCTCTTCTGGACGCGGAACTGAAGCGCCCACCGGCCGAGCGCGTCGACGCGGTCGTCATCGTCACGCCGACCGACAGCCATTTCCCGATCGCCCAGGCCTTCGCGGCCGCCAGCTTCAACGTCGTCTGCGACAAGCCGCTGGTACATACGAGCGTGCAGGCCGACACGCTCGTGGCGACCGTCGCGGAGCAAGGCGGCGTCTTCGGCGTCACCTATAACTACACCGGCTACCCAATGGTCCGGCAAGCGCGCGAGATGGTGCGCTCCGGCTCACTCGGCGCCACCCGCAAGGTCGTGGTCGAATATAATCAGGGCTGGCTCGCCACCGCTCTTGAGAGCACTGGCAACAAGCAGGCCGGTTGGCGTACCGACCCCGCCCGCAGCGGCATCGCCGGCGCGCTGGGCGACATCGGCTCCCATGCCGAGAACCTGATCTCGACCGTGACGGGCCTGGCCATCGAGGAGCTCGTTGCCGATCTCGGCGCCCTCGTGCCGGGCCGCGCGCTCGATGACGACGCCAGCATGCTGCTGCGCTTCGAGGGTGGTGCACGCGGTGTCCTGGTCGCCTCGCAGATCAATGCCGGGCTCGAAAACGACCTCCGGCTGAGAGTCACCGGCGAGCGCGGCACGCTGGAATGGCGGCAGGAGGAACCGAACCGCCTCGTCCACTACCGCCTTGACGGCCCGACCGAGATCCTGACGCGCGCCTCGCCCTGGCTCGGCGATGCGGCTCGGCGCGCGGTACGGCTGCCTTCCGGCCATCCCGAAGGCTTCATCGAGGCTTTCGCCAACGTCTATCGCGGCATCTTCGCGGACATTCGTGCTCGCCGCGCAGGTGTCACGGCCGATCCACTCGACGCCGATTACCCGACCGTAGCGGACGGTGCACGCGGCGTGCACTTCATCGAACGAGCCGTCGCCTCGTCGGCGGAGCGCCGCTGGCTCTGACATCGAACCCGGGAAGCCTTGCGGTGAACAGGTAGGCCCGATGCGACCGGGCTAGCTTCCCCGGAGCGGCTGACGCGAGCCCTCGCTCTCGCTAGCATGCGCGAGGCATGACTTGCCGGAGAGGCGAGGCGACGGCTTCATGCCATCGCCACAATAGCGAGAAGGGCCACTGGGGATGCCGCAGGCTGCGATTGCCAACCGCCTCGATCGCTCAGTCGACACTGCGGTCGATCACGTCCTCGGCCCGGACCACGCGCAGATCACGCTCGTCGAATATGGCAGCTATGCCTGCCCCTATTGTCGAGCCGCCAATGAGCGCATCGCCGAAGTCCGCGACGAGCTCGGCGAGCGTTTGCGCTATGTCTTCCGCCACCGCCCGCTGACCGGCAGCGAACTCGCGCTGCGCGCCGCCGAACTCGTCGAACGAGCGCGGACGCCCGAACAGTTCTGGGACGCGCACGTCAAGCTGATGACGCGCTCGCAGGTCCTGACCGAGGACGATCTAACAGCGGTCGCCCGCGATCTCGGGCTCGGGGAACTGGATCTGGCGCGAGACGAAGACGCCGGAGAGCTGCAGCGTGCCGCCGCACGGGTCGAGGCCGACATCGTCAGCTCGCATGCCAGCGGCGTGCTCTTCACGCCGACCTTCTTCATCAACGAACGCCGCTATGACGGCCCCTGGGACGAAAGCTCCTTCCTCGACGCGATGCTGGGAACACTCGGCCATCGCTTCCGCGCCGCGGCCCTCGACTTCGCGAGCTGGGGGCCTTCGGCCGGCATCCTGCTGCTGCTGGCGACGATCCTCGCCATCGCTCTGACGAACTCGCCCCTGGGGCCGGCCTTCGAGGCCTTCTGGCATCGCGAGCTGGCGCTTTCCATCGGCGAGACCCGCTTCGGCATGTCGATCCAGCATTGGGTCAATGACGGCCTGCTCACGGTGTTCTTTCTGGTGGTCGGGCTGGAGATCAAGCGCGAATTCACCGTCGGGCACCTCGCCGGACGACGTTCCGCCGCACTGCCGATCGCCGGCGCGATCGGCGGCATGCTGGTCCCTGCCCTTTTCTACATCCTGATCCTGCCCGGCGGTCCCTGGTCGCATGGCTGGGGCATTCCGATGGCGACCGACACTGCCTTCGCCATCGCGATCATCGTGATGATGGGCTCGCGCGTGCCGATCGAGCTGCGCATCTTCCTGACCGCCGCCGCCATCGTCGACGATATCGGGGCGATTGTCGTCGTGGCGCTGTTCTACTCGGGCGAACTGCACCTTGGTTATCTGCTCGGCGCACTCGCCCTGACCGCCGGGCTTGCGGCACTCAACCGGGCGCATGTCTACCGCGTCGCGCCCTATACGCTCATCGGCATCGCGCTTTGGGCCTGCATCTACGCCGGTGGCCTGCATGCGACGTTGGCCGGTGTCCTGCTGGCATTGTTCATTCCGACCCGCCCACCGGCGAACCTCGCCGCCCTGACCGCGCAGGCCAACGCGATCATGCTGGCTGAAGCCGCCCATGGCGGCGAAGTGCTGCGACACGGTCCCTCGACCCCGGCTCTGCGCGCGCTCGACGCAATCCACGACCGTCTGGAATCGCCGGCCGACCGCCTGCTGCGCCATGCCGGTGCCCGCTCAAGCTATCTCGTGCTGCCCCTCTTCGCCCTCGCCAATGCCGGCGTCGCCATCGCGCCCGGCGTCCTCGACGGACGCGGCATGCTGGTGCTGGCGATCATGGCCGGTCTGGTTCTCGGCAAGCCGCTCGGCATGCTGGGCGCCACCGCACTGGCGGTTCGTCTCGGCATCGCCATCAAGCCCGAGGAATACTCCTGGTCGCAGCTCGCCGGCGCGAGCGCTCTTGCCGGCATCGGCTTCACCATGTCGCTCTTCATCGCGGGTCAGGCTTTCGGCGATCCCGGCGATTTCGCCGCGGCCAAGATCGCAGTCTTCACCGCGTCGATCGCTGCCGCCTTGCTCGGCGCGGCCTTGCTCTGGGCGGCCGCGCGAAGGGTTCAACCAACGGGAGACTAGGCAGCGGCACCACCCTTTCCGGTCATTTTCCGCTCTGCCGGGTATCGCGATAGCCGCATACCACCGCGAGGATCCGGTCCATGTGCCGGCGCATCGCCTCCTCGGCTGCGGTCGCGTCGCGCGCCCGGATGGCCTCGGCGATGCGGGGATGATCGAGCGCCATGCTCAGCGTCGTGCCGGTATCGTTGGCAATGTCGTCGAGCAGCTTCGCCAGTGGATCGTGCCGCGGGTCGAGCAGCATCTCCGTCATCACCGCGAGCATCTCGTTGTGAGAGGCCCGCGAGACCAGCTCATGGAAGCCATGAGCGACCGGAACGCTCTCGCTGGTATCGACACAGTCGACGTGGCGCCTTCCTGCCGCAAGAAGCGCATCGATCTCTTCATCCGTCGCGCGCTGCGCCGCCAGCCCCGCCGCTTCGATCTCGACCGCCCGGCGCACATGCAGCAGGTCGATCAGTTGCTGGAGCGAATGGCCGGCGACCGCGGCCGTGACACGTGCGCCATGGCCGGCAAGGCTGCTGCTCCGGATGAGGGCCGAAAGCCGGTCCTCCCCCTCTGGCGTCAGGACACGCCCCCGCTTGCCGAGGGAACGTGTATAGCCGCGCTCGTCAAGCTGTCGCAGATAGCGCCCTGCAGTCGCCTCAGCGACGTCGATGCCCGCTTGTCGGAAGGCCGCGGCGAGACTCAGCGCTCCCGACGGGCCATCCGACGCAGCCAGGAGGCGCAAGGCGATCAGCTGCATCCGCTCGTCCAGCGGAAGCTTCGTATCCGCAGCCGCGTCCTGATCGCTCATGATCGTCCGATCCGCCGTCTGGCGGCGAAGCCCCGCGCTGGCCTCGCGTGGCGGCCTGCAGCAAAGGCATCCCCAAACCATCGTCATGCTGCTTGATAGCCGAAAGCGTCAATCCGCGTGAATTGTCTCCCGGCATGCTGCAGACCGGGAGGACTGCCGCAGGCCCGGTTCAGGGCTTGAACGGCGGGAAGCTCTCCGGCGACAGCTGGTCGATGGTTCGCTTCGCCCAGTCGCCATTGGGCGTGCCGGCCCACATTGCCTCGGCCGCCTCCTGCACCCCGGCGGCGAGCTTCGGCAGGTCGACATCGGGAATATGCCGGTCGCGCATGATCCATTCGCCATCGACGATCGAGCTGTTCAGGTCGTCGGCTTGCGCCGAGTAGACGATATTGCGGATCGGGTCGCGTACCGGTGTCATGAACAGGCTGCGGCCTTCCCAGAGCAGCATGTCGGCCTTGGCGCCCACCGAGATCCGGCCGAGATCGTCGCGACCCAGCGCCTTGGCACCGTTGAGCGTGGCGGCATTGAAGACATCGGCCGCCGTCGCCACCTCGGTGCGCCGGTCGACGATCTTGCTGACGACGGCGGTCCAGCGCAGCGCCTCGATCATGCTCTGCGGGCAGGTGTCGGTGGCGAGCGTCATGTTCACGCCACGCGCGAGATAACGCGCGAAGCTCTCCATCGCGATGCCGCGACGTGCGAAGACCCAGACCGCATGGGCGACGTTGGTGCCGGTATCGGCAAGGATGCCGATATCGTCGGCGTGGTAGTTCGTCCAGGACGAGCCACCGGGCATGATGGCATGGCCGAGGATGACGTCGGGGCCGAGGAAGCCGAGCTTCTGCAGCCATTCGATCGGCGTGCAGCCGTGGCGGCGCGTCATCTCGAGGAATTCCGGCACGGATTGCGAGGTGTGCAGGGCGAGGGGCACCTTCATGGCGGTGGCGGCAGCACGCGTCTTGCGCAGCATCGCCTCCGAGGTGGTATCGACCTGAGCGGGCGTGAGGAAGCCCTTGATACGGCCATTCATCAGGCCGTCATGCTTCTCGATGAACTGCACGGCCTTCTCGAAGCCCGCCTGGCCGTCATCCTCCAGCCAGCTATATTTCACGGTGCGTCCGTCATCGGTGTACCAGCGGCCGGAGCGATGGCCCTGGCCGACATAAGCACGCAGGCCCGCCCCGCCGGCGATCCTGACCGTATCCTCGCCATAACCGCCGATCTCCATGATCGTGGTCGTACCGGTCCGGATCAGCTCCGGGACGGAGAAGGCGATGCAGGCGCGGCGCATATCGTCGGTGATCGAGACGTCGCGCGCGGTCAGAAACTCGAACAGTCCGGATAGATAGAACGCACGCGGTCCGCGATCCTCCACATAGCTCTTGTCGAGCGGCGACTCGGTCAGATGGGCGTGGGTGTTGATGAAGCCCGGCGTAACGATCTTCTCGGGCGCATCGACAACCTCGTCGACCTCGCCGTCGAAGCTTTTGCCGACGTGGATGATCTTGTCGTTTTCCCAGACCACGACGCCGTCGCGAAGATGGCGATGGCCGCCATTCTGGAAGGCGATGACGTGACCGGCCCTGATCATTCTGCGTGCCATGCGGCGTTCCCCTCCTCACTGCGGACCGTCCGGGTCCGCCGCCATGTCTACCTGACAATATCATCATCACTAATGATCAAGGCTGCATGGCGCTTCTGCGCCATCACAGGGATGCGAACCTGACGTGGTCGGAAAGCCCTCGTCTCCCCGGTCGCGCGATCGCGCGACCGCCAAGTCCAGTCTGCCGCACCGGGGCAAGGACGCTGCGATCACCGAGACGACTGAGGGCTCCTCAACGAACCGCCAGTCAGCGCAGCTTGCCGACTTCTTCGGCGGTGACGTTCGGCTGCTGCCCGCCCCAGCGTGCGCGCATCCAGTTCGTCAGATCGGCCAGGGCCTTGTCGTCGACAAGCTCGGTGAAGCCCGGCATCGCCTCCATCCGCTCCAGCCCGGGGAAGCGCTGGGCCGGAATGCCGTGGAGCACGGCCCTGACGAAATTCCGCGGACTCGAAAGCCGCAACGAGGCGTTCGTCGCCAGCGGGACCGCGACATGCGGGATACCTTGCCCCTCGGCGCCGTGGCAGCCTGAGCAGAGATCGAGATAGGTCTTGCGCGCGGCGGTGGCGATGGCGGCTGGGACCTCGACGGGCTTGGGCGCGGGTGGCGTTGCCGATGCCGCGGGCAGCGCGTCGAGATCGAAGAGATAAGCCGACATCGCCCGCAGGTCGTCCTCGGTCATGTGTTGCGTCGAGAAATGCACCACTTCGAACATCTGGTGCGTCATCGAGCCCTGAACCGAGAGCCCGGACTTCATGAAGGCGGCCAGCGTCAGCGGGTCGAAACCCATCCGCGTCAGCCCCTCCTTGGTGATGTCCGGCGCCTCGACGCCCTCGAGCACCGCGCCTTTCAGATAGGCGCCCGAATCCATGCCCTGGAGCAAATTGCGCGGCGTGTGGCATTCGCCGCAATGGGCCAGCGCATCGACGACGACACGGCCCCGGTTCCACAGCTCCGAGCGCTTCGGGTCTGCCTCCAGACCGTTCCGCGGCAGGTTGGCGAGGTTCCAGAAGGTGAGCGACTGCCGGATATTGAACGGAAAGCCAAGCTCGTTCCTGCGGTTCTCGACCGGCATCGGCTCGCGCGTCATGAGATAGGCATAGACGGCATCGACATCCGCCTCGCTCATCCCGCGATAGGAGGCATAGGGCATCGCCGGATAAAGATGGCGCGCGCCCTTGCCGACGCCGTCGCGGACCGCGCGATGGAACTCCGCCCGCGTCCAATTGCCGATGCCGAACCGCTTGTCCGGCGAGATGTTGGTGGCGTAGAGCGTGCCGAAGGGCGTCTCAAACGGCAGCCCCCCAGCCCAAGGAGCCCCGTCCTTGGCCGTATGGCAGGCATAGCAATCGGCTGCAGTGGCGACATAGGCACCGCGTTCGGCGAGCTTCTTCATCTCGCCGGCGCCGAGTGGGTTGTCCACGGCGCGGGATACGACGCTCGTCTCGAAGGCGCCGAGAAACACGCTGCCAACCGCGACGGCTCCGACCAGGATCACCGCCGCGGCAGCGAGCAGGACACTCCGCTTCCTCATCATTCGCCTCCTTCAGCCGCGGAGCAGGCCAGATGTCTTGAGGATGAGGTCGCGCACGGCGGTGTGGTAGCGCACATAGCCGGTGCAGCGGCAGATGTGCTTGTCGAGCGCGTCGGTCACGGCCTGGTCGAGCTCGGCGCGAGGGATCGGCTTGCGCTTGAGCTGGTCGAGGAGAACCGTCGCACCGGTCACGAAGCCCGGCGTGCAGTAGCCGCACTGGAAGGCGAACTGCTCGATGAAGGCCTGCTGGACCGGAGACAGCTTGATCTCGCCATTGGCGCCCTGACTCGCATGGCCCTCGACCGTCACCACCTTCTTGCCGGCGAACCAGTGTGCGCCGGTGATACAGCTGCGCATCTCCCTGAGCGCCCCCGCTTCGCTTTCGACGATGACCGTGCAGGCATGGCAGATGCCCTGGCCGCAGCCCATGCGCGAGCCCGTGAGGTTCAGGTACTCATGCAGGAAATCCTGCATCATCAGGCCTTCTGGCACCTCGATCGGGCCGATGGGCTGGCCATTGACGGTGAGGGAAAGCGGCTTCGTCGCGATCGTCATGACAGGGCCTCGCGAATCTTCTCGGAGGTGATCGGCAACTGGTAGAAGCGCTTGCCGATCGCATGGGTCACCGCGTTGGCGATGGCCGGCACCACGGCGATCATCACCACTTCCGCGATGCCCTTCGGCGGGTCACTCTCCGACAGCGGCGGCAGAACCTCCGCCGTCTGCGACCAGACCGCGACGTCCTTCGCGCGCGGCAGCTCGTAGCGGTTCCAGTTCCAGGTCCCATCCCCGGGGCCGTCCTCGTACAGCGGCAGATACTCCTTGAGCACGTGCCCGATGCCCATGGCGAGGCCGCCCTGGATCTGGCCGGAGACCAGTTCCGGCACGACCTGTCGCCCGCATTCCAGGATCGAATGATGCGACAGCAGGGAGACCGCGCCGGTCGCGGTATCGACCGAGACCTCGGCGAGGGTCGCCATCGGGGCATAGTAGGTGACGCCGGCATTGTTGCGCTGGGTCGGCGGATAATCGACCTTGGCCCGCTCGAGGAAGTGCCAGCCACCGGTCGTCATCAACTGCTTCCGGTCTTCGGAGGCGCCTTCGCCATAACGCAGCGCCAGCGCGTCGATCGCCATCCGCAGACGCCCGCGATCCGGGACGTCGAACTCGGCCTCGGTCCACTGCCAGCGATTGAAGGTGTGCACCGTCACGCCACAGGGCAGGCCGAGCCGATGCGCCTCCGCGGCCACGGCCTCGAAGGCGAGCGGCGGCATGCCGCCCGCATTGACCATGCCGCCTGTCAGCCTGAGATCCTCGCGCCGCACATCATAGGGTGCGAGCGCGCCACCGCCGATCCCGCGCGACCAGAGCGAGCGCGCGGCCGGCCAGAGCGCGAGGTCGAGAAGGATGCGAGCCGCCTCGCGGGTGGCGTGGCCGAGATAGTAAACGCTGTTGGTCGCGCTCATCGGCGAGGTGATGCGCGGCGTCCAGCGCGGATTCAGCTTGCGCCGATCCTCTTCTTCCTGGCTCGTCGTATAAGGCTCGTCCGTGGTCTCGAGCGGCATCTGCGGCCAGCGCACCACGCCGTATTCGGTCTCGTCCGGCACCCGGCCGAGGATTTCCCCGACCATGATCGCCTGCGAGGTGGTGACGCCTGGCCCCATCTCATGGGCGACATGCTGCAGGCTGATCCGGCCCTTCGGATCGAAAGCGATCGAGACCAGCGCGGCTTCAGCGCCCGTGCCGTAATCCTTCTGCACATGGCCGTAACCGACGCCGTATTTCCTGCCCGGATTGGCCGCCTCGAACGCCTTTTTCTTCTGCAGCCGCTCGGCCCAGAGCGGATGCGCGCGGGCCTTGTGCAGCACCTCCTCGTTGCGCAGCGCGCCGGCCGGGATAGCACCCTGGCTGTTCTTCATGCCCGAGCGGAAGACATTGCGCAGCCTGAGCTCGATCGGATCGATCCCGAGCAGTTCCGCCGCCTCGTCCACCATCATCTCGGTGGCCGACATGGTCTGCAGCGTGCCATAGCCGCGGGTGGAACCGCCCTCGACCGCCCGCGAGGCGAAGGCGGCCGCGGAGAAGTCGCTCTGCGGCAAATAGTAGATCGACTGCGCCGCCGTGGCGCCGACGAAGGCGACCGAGAAGGAGTAGTTCGCCCGTCCGCCGCCATCGGTCCGGGAATGGCCGGTCATGATCCGGAACTTGCCCGTGCCGCGATCGACGACCAGCGTGTTGTCCATCCAGAAGGCGTGACGCTTCAGCCCCATCTGGAATTGCTCGAAGCGGTCATTGGCGAGACGCACCGGTCGCCCCTCGCCATAGAGCCCGGCGACGACGCAGAAGAACGGGAAGATGTGATGATCCTTCGTCCCGTAGCCGACCGTGTAGCCGACCTTGAGATCGACCTCTTTCAGCGGGAATTTCGACTTCGACACCAGCTCGGCCGAGACCTCCGCCACCTCATGCGGCGACTGCGAGGCGACCATGAGGTGGAGCACGCCGCTCGCCGCGTCGTACCAGACATTGCCGTTGTCGGCCTCCATCGCCGAGGCATCGATCGACTGTGAGAAATAGCTCCGCTTCAGGACGAGCGCGCCCTCGCCGGCAGCGGCGATGCTTTTCTCGATCTCGGCGGCGGCAGCCATACCCCGCCCCATCGCATCGCCCGGGCTGGCATCGGGCCAGACGACCTTTTCGCCGGCGAACTTGCCGTAGATCGTGCTGTCCTTGAGGGCCGAGTAGCGATCCTCCGCCTCGGGCGTGCCGCCGTCGACGCGGACATAGCGCGCCGCACCGTAATTCGGCGGCTGATTGTAGGGCGTCTGGGCGCCATAGCGGACGACACTGTCGTCGAAGCGGATCTTGCGCTTGGCCGCGTCGTAGCGGGCGAAATCCCGATAGATCAGCAGCGCGACCGGCTGGCCGAGCAGCCGCGGCGTCTCGCCCTTGGGGACGAGGAAGACGTCCCCGAAGAAATCCGGATGAGGCGTGACGATCCCGTCGGCCACGAGATCCTCGTGCAGCACCAGCCGGTCTGGCTTCAGATCCTCACCGAGTGCGGCAAGGTCGAGCCCCTCGAAACTCCGATCCGCCTTGGTCGCGTGGATGAAGAAGGCATGCGACTGCTCCCGCGGCCAACCGGGGAGGTCGACGGCGCGATAGTCGCGCGCGAAGGTCTTGGCACCCGTGACCTTCGCCAGGGCGTCGAGGCGATAGCGTGGCCGCCCTGAAGGGTCGATCCAGTCGGGCCCCGGGCGCGGCGGGGTCTCTACCAACCGTGCGCCCGCCGGGGACGGCAGGAAGGAGACGTTGAGGGCGACACCGGCCGCGGCCCCGGTTCGCAGGAAACTCCTGCGCGAAATACCGGCTCCCATCGCTTGCCTCCAGCCTCCGGCACACTTCGGACTTGGAATGTTTCGAAGAAGAACATCGCATTGTCCGCCGGGCCGTCAACCCGGCATCGGCTCCATCGAGCATCGCCATGCCTTGCGTCCTGCAGGGCAGGCCCGCGCAGTCCATCGGCAAGCATGGCGAGCCCTGCCCGCAACGACAAAAGCCCGCCTCCAGGGCGGGCTTTCTTTCTTGGTGCGATCGAGGTCGCCGCTGCAGCAACTGCGGCAAACGCCTGCGGTGCTGGGCCTTTCGGCTCAGTCGAGCAGATCGGCCGGAACCTTGCCGCCGTTCTCCGAGAGCTTCTTGATGACGGCCTTGTGCAGCCAGATATTCATCGCAGCGGAATCACTGGCGTCGCCGCTATAGCCGAGCTCCGTCGCCAGCGCCTTGCGCGCGGCGAAGCTGCTGTCGATCTTCAGCGCCTTAAGCAGGTCGACGATGGAATGCTTCCAGTCGAGCTTCTGGCCGCTGACGCGCACCGCCTCGTCGAGGATCGCAGTCACGTCGACGGACTGGGACGGAGTGGCCGTCGCGCCCGCAGGGGCAGGAGCGCCGGGGGCGGCCGAACTCGGTGCAGGGGCGACCGTCTCCGCCTTGGCTTCTCCAAAAATGGCTTTCTTAATCGAATCGAAAATACCCATAGCGCTCTCCTTATGCCTATCGCTGAAAATCAAGCGGGCAGCCTGTGAACGCCGGCTGAACGGCTCCGTTCCCGATCGATGAGGGAGATCGGAAAGAAGACCCTGCGCGGCTCGACGCAGGTGCGGAGGCCACAGACCCGACGCCACCTCCCGTGGTTACCATCAAATCACGATGCTTCCGACAGGAAATGTCGCGCGGATCCTTGCAAGACCCATCGCGCCGGATGCGACGAGGCTCCGCCTGCTCGGAATTTCACAAGCGATATCAGGCGGCTCGCAACGAGCCTTGGCATCGTTTGTATCACCTGGGCCGGTCGCCAGGATTGGCATGGAACCTGCGTTTGCGCAGCCCGGGCTTCGGACTGGCGCAGCGCGGCATCGTGTTTCCGCCGCCGAGAACCCCATGCTTCGCAAGCGCAGCAAGATGCGACCGGACCAGAACGACCCGATTGTGTGGACAGGTACAGCTTATATGCAGGACACGTTTGAGGCTGTGAAAGCCATCGTGGCGAGCCAGATCGGCCGCGACCCCTCCGAGATCACCGAGACGACCAGCCTCGAAGAAGCCGGGTACGATTCCCTCGACGTCCTGGAAACGATCTTCGCCATCGAGGAGCGTTTCGACATCCGCGTCCCCTTCGATGCGAACGACCCCAGCGTCAAAGGTCTCAAGACGGTCGGCGACATCGCCCGCATCGTCGGAGAAGCCCTCGGCAGCAGAGCACCGGCGTGAGGCGCGTCGCCATCACCGGCCTGGGCGCGGTTTCGCCAGCCGGTTTGACGATGCCCGCCACCTGGCAACGCGTCGTTGCCGGGGAGACCGCGATCGGGCCATTGGTACTGCCGCGCACGGACAGCCTCCCATGCCCGATCGCCGCGCAGATCCGCGACTTCGATCCGACGGAACATTTTGCGCCGAAGCAGCTCGGGACGCTCGATCGCATCTCGCAATTCGCCGTCGTCGCGGCACGGGAAGCTGTCGCCGATGCAGCGATTCAGCCAGGTGATCCAGCGCTCGCCAAGGCGGACATCGTCATCGGTGTCGGCGTCGGCGGCATGAATACGGTGGATGACAGCTTCTACCGGATCTATGGCGAGCAAGGACGAGGTGTGCACCCTCTCACCATCCCGAAGCTCATGGCCAATGCGCCGGCGAGCCAGATCTCGATGGATCTCGGCCTGCACGGCAACAGCTTTGCCGTCTCGAGCGCCTGCGCCTCGGGAACGCATGCGATCGGGCTGGCCTTCCGGTCCATCCTGCATGGGGATTGCGACATCGCCCTCGCGGGAGGCGCCGAAGCCTGCATCACGAACGGCACGCTGGTGAGCTGGAACGCGCTCAGGATCCTGTCGCGCGACACCTGCCGCCCGTTCTCGCGCAACCGCAGCGGCCTGGTCCTTGGCGAAGGCAGTGCCATCCTCGTCCTGGAGGAATGGGATCGGGCGGTCGCTCGCGGCGCATGCATCTATGCCGAGCTCGCGGGCTTCGGTGCCAATGCCGATGCCGGCGACCTGACCGCGCCGGACCAGAAGGGAGCCGAAGCTGCGATGCGGCGCGCCATGGCGAGCGCCGGCATCGCTCCCGACACGGTCGACTACATCAACGCGCACGGCACTGGGACAGCGCTGAACGACGCCATCGAAAGCAAGGCCATTCGCGCGATCTTTCCGGCAGACGGCCTGCCGCTGGTCTCGTCGACAAAGGGCGTGCTCGGTCACAGCCTGGGTGCCGCAGGCGCCTTCGAGGCCCTGGTGACGGCGCTGGCGCTGCACCACCAGCTCGTGCCCCCCACGGCGAACTGCACGGAACCCGATGAGGAATGCGGCCTCGACGTGGTGCCGGAAGGAGCGCGGCGGACGGTTGTTCGCCACGCGCTCTCGAACTCCTTCGCCTTCGGCGGGTTGAATGCCGTGCTGGCCCTCAGGCGAAGCGCGCAGGCGCCGGCCTGACTCGATCGGCCGCCGCGGCCTATCGTCGTCAATAAGACCGGCTGCGCGAAACGAGCCCCTCGATCGGAAGCCCCCGACGGTGGCGCTCGATGGTTTCGAGCACGAAGGCGGCACCGCTCTCCGGCCGCGTCATGCTGGCGATATGCGGCGTCATCACGATCCGCGGATGCTGCCAGAACGGATGCTCCGGCGCGGGCGGTTCGGGCTCGAGCACATCGATCATCGCGCTCGAGAGCTGCCCGCTCTCCAGCGCAGCGAGCAGGTCGGCCTCGACGAGATGGCCGCCACGTCCGACATTGATCAGGGCCGCGCCCCGCGGCAGCATCCCGAACAGCTTTGCATCGAGAATGCCGCGTGTCGCCTCGGTCAGCGGCAGAAGGCAGATCAGGATGTCCGCCTGCACCAGGAAGGCGGGCAACTCCTCTTGTCCCGTGAAGCAGGCAACGCCCTCGATCTGCCGCGGCGAACGATTCCAGCCGGAGAGGCGAAAGCCGAATGGCCGCAGCATCTCCAGGCTCGCCTGGCCGAGCTGCCCCAAGCCGAGAATGCCGACGCGGCGATCGCTGCCGGCACGAACCTGAATCTCCCGCCATTGCCGCCGGCGCTGCTGGTCGATGTAGTCGGCCATGTCCCGGTGCAGCATCAGCGTGGCCATGCAGGCGAATTCGGCCATGCTCTCGGCGATGCCCGGCTCGAGCATGCGTACCACCGGCAAGTCTGGCGGCAGCGTGTCAAAGTCGAGCTGGTCGACGCCCGCGCCGACCGAGAACAGCATCTTCAGGTTCGGGAAGGTCTCGACGATCCGCTCCGGCGGCTGCCAGAGCAGCAGATATTCGACGGAAGCTGGATCGCCGACATCCGGCCAGATCCGGAACGGCACATCGGGCGCCTGCCGGGCAAAGGCCGCCGCCCATTGTCCTGCCCGCTCGGCACTCGCCTTATAGACGATGGTCACGCTTTCGGCCCTCAGAACAACCCGACCGGAGCCAGCGGGCGGCCGTCGATCAGCCGCTCATAGCTATAGGCGGCGGGATCGACGAGCGGCGTGTCGCCATTGACGATGTCGGCCGCGAGCTTGCCGGCCGCGGGGCCGATGCCGAAGCCATGCCCCGAGAAGCCAGTCGCGAGGAAGAAGCCCTTCACACTGGGAACCGGGGAGATCACAGGCACAGTGTCCGGAGTCGAGTCGATCGTGCCACCCCAGGCCTCGGCGATGCGGATATCCTCGAGTTCGGGATTGCCGGCGATCAGTGCTGCCAGCGCCGAATTGACCAGCTCCATGTCGGGCGCCGGATCCTGCACGCGCACCGCCTCGAAGGGTGAAGGCTGATCGAGGCGCCAGTTGGCGCTGCCCAAGAGTTGCTGGAAGAAGTCGGCGCCCAGCCTCAGCTTCAACCCGGCACGGCGCTGCTTGAAGGTCGGCCAGAAGATCCGGGCGTAGCGCAGGATATCGGGCGTGAGGTTGACCGTGCCGCGCCCGCGCAGGGCGAGCGTGAAGCCCCCGTCGAGCCGGCGGCGGATGCAGTATTCGGTGGTGCCGAGCGCTCCGTCGGTGAATTCGGGCGCCGGCGTGGTTCGACAGGCCGTGGCATCCACCAGCCCGATCGGCAGGTCGATGCCATGACGCCGGCAGAACAGCGACGACCAGGCCCCACCGGCGAGCAGTACGGCCTGGGTGTGGATCGTGCCTTTCTCCGTCACCACGCCGCTGACCGCGCCGCCCGTCATCTCCAACCCGCGCGCCGCGCAGCCCTGATGAATGGTGACTCCGCGCTTGCGGGCGGCCAGCGCCAGCGCAGGCACCGCCATGGAGGGCTCGGCGCGGCCATCGCTCGGCGTGTGCAGGCCGGCGACCCAATCCTGCGCGTTGCCGGGAAGCTTCTCGCGGATCTGGGCCGGAGTGAGCAAGGTCGAGTGGACCTGCAGCTCGCGTGCGATTCCAGCCCAGCGCTCCCAGTCGGCCGCCTCCTTCGGGTCCTTGGTCAGGAACAGCACACCGGTGCGGCGGAAGCCGGTATCGGCTCCAGCCTCCTCCTGCAGCTCCTCCCATAGGCGCAACGCCTCGCGCGCGAGCGGAATTTCGGCGCGCGCCCGCCCCTGCTGGCGGCACCAGCCCCAGTTGCGGCTCGATTGCTCGCCGGCGACATGGCCCTTCTCGACCAGCGCGACGGAAAGACCCTTGCGGGCGAGGTGATAGGAGGCGGATACGCCGATCACGCCACCGCCGATGACCACGACGTCGACGGCCTCCGGTAGGCGCTCGTCGCTGGGAATGCGGTTGACCGGCGGGGACATGGACAAGGCTCCTCGGATATTCGTTGGCGGCCGTCGCGGCGGGAGAATCAGTTGATGTCGAGGCGCGGGTCGAGCGCATCGCGCAGGCCGTCGCCGATGAAGTTGAAGCTGGTCACGGCGAGCGTGATCGCGATGCCGGGCAGAAGAGCGAGCCAAGGCGCGCTGGTCAGGTAGATCTGGGCATTGTTGAGCATATTGCCCCAGCTCGAAGCCGGCGGCTGGATGCCGTAACCGAGGAAGCTGATATAGGATTCGAGCAGGATCGCCTTGGCGACGTTGAGCGTCGCCGCCACCACGATCGGCGCCATGGCGTTGGGCAAGAGACTGCGGAACATGATGTAGAAGTCACTCGCGCCGACCGAGCGAGCGGCCGCCGCGAAGTCGCGCTCGCGCAAGGAACGGATCTGCGCCTCGACAATGCGGGCGACGTTCATCCAGGAGGTCGCCGCGATCAGCAGGGTGGTCGCCAGGATGCCGGGCTCGGTCAGCGCCGCCAGTGCCAGCAGCAGGAAGATCGTCGGGAAGCACAGCACCGCGTCGACGAAGCGCATCAGCGCCGAGCCGAGCCAGCCCCCGTAGAAACCGGCGATGACCCCGACCGCGATACCGATTGCCATCGCGACCGCCATGGCAAGGAAGCCGATCGCGAGCGAGATGCGCCCGCCCATCATCAGCCGGGCGAGGATGTCGCGGCCGAGTTCGTCCGTGCCCAGGACATGCACGCCGGAGAGCGGCGGCGCGAAGCGCTGCAGGATGTCGATATAGGTGTCGTCGAAGGGCAGAAGATAAGGGCCGAGGAACGACCCGAGAGCGAGAATCAGGATCGTGACGGTGCCGGCCATGGCGAGCCGGTGACGGCGAAAGCGCCGCCAGGCCGTGTTCGCAGAGGCGACGGGACCCGGTTCGGTCGAGACGGATGCGGCTGACGTGCTCATCGCCTCACTCCATCCGGATCCGCGGATCGACCACGGCATAGAGCAGATCGGCGATGAGGGAGCCCAGCATGACCATCGCGGCCGAAAGCATGAGGATGCCCATCACCACGGGGTAGTCGCGATAGGCGATCGAATCGAGGAAAAGGCGGCCCATGCCGGGCCAGGTGAACACGGTCTCCGCCACCAGCGCGCCGCCGAGCAGCGTCGGGAACTGCAGGCCGGCGACGGTGATCATCGGCAGAAGCGCGTTCCGCAGCGCGTGCCGTGACAGGATGCTCCATTCCGGCAGGCCCTTGGCGCGGGCGGTGCGGATATAGTCCTGGCCGATGACGTCGAGCATCGAGGAGCGCATGAAACGTGCCCAGATCGCCATCTCGACCAGCGCCAGCACCAGCGCCGGAGCGATCAGGTGATGCAGCAGGTCGAGCAAGGAATCGTCGCCGACCGTGTGGCGGTTGCCCGCCGGCAGCCAGCCGAGCGTGACCGAGAAGATGTAGATCGCAACCAAGCCGAACCAGAAGGTCGGAATCGAGAGAGCGATCATCGCGCCGACGGTGGCGAGGGTGTCGAACAGCGAGTAGCGCCGGATAGCGCCGAGAATGCCGATCCAGCAGCCGAGCAGGCAGGCAATCAGCGTCGCCGTCGCCATCAGCTCGAAAGTCGCCCGCAGATGTGACCCGATGACGGCGAGCACAGCACTGCCGTCGCGGTAGGATGTGCCCCAATCGCCCTGCAGCATCCGCCAGAGCCAGTCGGCGTACTGGATCGGCAGAGGTCGATCAAGACCGAGCTGGTGCGAGATCCGCGCGATATCCTCCGGCGACATCTGCGAGGACAGAGCGAACTGGGACAGCGGTCCGCCCGGCGCCAGATGCAGGATGGCGAAGCCGAGCATCGAGACGATGAGCAGGAGCACCAGCGCCTGCCCCAGCCGGCGAATCAGATAGGGAAGCATCGCGCGACTCGCCGGCCGTCAGGCCCAGTACCACTCCCTCATGTTCCAGCAATTGGAGGATGTGTTGATGTTGGGTGCGAAGCCTTGCAGCCCGTCCTTGGTGCCCTCGGCGATGACCGACTGGAACAGCGGCAGGATCGCGAGATCGTCGCGGACCAGCTTCTGCAGCGCGCCATAGGTCTTCTTGCGCGCGGCAAGGTCGAACTGCGCCGCCCCTTCCGCCAGCAGCCGGTCGGCCTCCTTGTTCTGGTACTGATAGGTGTTGTAGCCGCGTCCGCCCTTGGCCGGGATCGCGCCCGAGCCGAAGCGCGGTGTCACGTCGGGATCGCTGCCCAGCATGAAGTTGACGCCGACGATCACCGACTGGAACTTCGACTGCTGCCAGAAGTCGCCCCAGATCACGGCGGCGGGCATGTTGCTGATGCGCAGCGAAGCACCGATCGCCTTCCAGTCCTGCATCAGCAATTGCTGCGTCTGCTCGCGCACCGCATTGCCGCTGGTGGTCGAATTGCTGAATTCCAGCTTGACCCCGTTCTTCTCGCGAATGCCGCCGGAGCCGCGCTTCCAGCCGGCCGCGTCGAGCATGGTGTTGGCCTTCGCCGGATCATAAGCGTGAGCCGGCAGCTCCTTGTTGAAGGCCCAGGCCTGCTGCGGCACGAAGGATTCCGTCGGCGTCGGCAGCCCGTAATTGAGCGCGTCGATCAGCCCCTTCTTATTGATGGCGAGATACAGCGCCTCCCGCACCGACCGATCGGCGAGCGGCCCGAATTCGAGATTGGGCGCGATATGCTCGATCGAGGCCATCGGCGAAACCGAGACCTTGCGGCCCGGCAGGGTCTTGGCTTCCTTGACGAAGTTCGGCAGCACGCCCTGGATGCCGGTATAGTCGATCTGGCCGGTGCGAAACTGGGTGTAGAGTACCGTCAGGTCGGGAACGTATTTGAAGACGATGCGCTCCAGGAAGGGGCCGCGCCCATGATAGCTCTTGTTGGCGAGGAGCTGGATATGGTCGCCGGGCACGCGCTCGCCCCAGCGGAATGGGCCGGTGCCGATCGGCGCGTTGTTGAAGGGAGAAGCGTTGGGGTCGGACGCCTTCTCCAGCGCGTGCTTGGGCACGATGAAGAACAGCGACAGGATCGACATGTAGGGTGAGTAGGCGCTTTCCATGCGCCAGTGGATCTCGTCCGGCGCGACCACCTTGATGTCGTGGACGAGGCTGTGACCGACACGATTGCGGGCACGGAACGCGGTGTTGTTGATCAGATCGATGCTGAACTTGACGTCCTCGGCTGTGAAGGGCGTGCCATCATGCCATTTGGCGTCGTTGCGCAGCTTGATCTTCCAGGTCAGGCCATCAGCGGAGAGACCGCCATTCTCGACGGTGGGCACTTCCTTGGCGAGGTCCGGCTGGAAGCGGCCTTCCGGGTCGATGTACCAAAGCGTGCTGAAAAGCTGCCACCAGACGCCTTGATCGACCTCGATGCCGGGCATCAGCGGATGAAAGACGGTTGGCTCCTGCGACAGACCGGCGACGACCTGCCCCTTCGGTTCCGAAGGGGGCTGGGCCGCCCGCAACGACGACGGCAGGCCGATGCCGGCGGCCAATCCCACACCCATAGCCAGAGCGCCGCGGCGCGTGGGACCCGTGACTCCAGAATGCCCCTGGGACATGATGCGTTTCCTCCCCGCAAGCCTGCTCTTCGCGGCGTGCTCCATTCGTCGCCCAAAGGGCGGAGTTTCAATCCCTCTAACTTTTGTTAAGCTGACTTCAACATGGCTAAAAATGCCTGTCAATCGCGACCGTGCTCCCGCTGGTGACACGCCAGCGACGACGGGTTGTGCTAGGCGACACGGGAAACAGGCAGAGAGGCGATCGATGAGCAGGAACGCCGCGGGAACGGAAGGGCAGGAAAAGGCAGCGGGCGAGGCGATCGTGCTGCCCGAGGACGCCGAGCACCGGCTTGGCGAAACCGTCCGCCTTCTGCGCCAGCGCGCAGGCCTCTCGATCCAGGATCTGGCGCAGCGCACGGGGCTGTCCACCGGCATGATCAGCCAGCTGGAACGGGCGCTCGCCTCACCGTCGATCCGCAGCCTGCGGCTGCTCAGCGTCGCCCTCAGCGTGCCGATTTCCTACTTCTTCGAGCCGCACGCTCCCGATCCGTCGTCGGAATACATCGTGCGTCGAAATGACAGGCGCCTCCTTCGCCTCACGGCAAGCGGAGTGCTGAAGGAGTCGTTGACGCCGGCCCAGGGCGGAGCGCTCGAGATCTACGAGCTGACCTTGAATCCGGGCGCCTCCTCAGGGGCCGACTTCTTCCAGCATGTCGGGGAGAAGGCCGTCTACGTTCTCTCCGGCCGGATCCGGATCTGGCTCGATCACGAACCCCATATGCTGGATGAAGGGGACAGCGTCTGTTTCCCCAGCACCCTGCCCCACATGTTCGACAATCCCGAACAGGCAGTGGCTCGCGTGATCTGGGTTACGACCCTGCATTCGGGCGCGCCGGCCAGAGACGGCTGAACCGGTTCGCCGGCCGTCCGCCTCCGTCTGTTCAGTCCGCGGCAAACCCGTTCGATCCCGGTATCGCCGCGGGAAATGCCGACCAGCGCATGCCGGTCATCGATCCATATCGGCTGCCCTCCCGGAAGCGGAGCTGCTATGGCAGCACGCGAAAGCCGGCAAACTGCGGGAACGCCATGCACACTCCTCCGAATTTCTCAGAGCGGATCGAACGCCGCGGCACCCACTCCGCCAAATGGGACATGATGGAGCCGATCTACGGCGTGCCGTCGGACGGCGGCATCGCGATGTGGGTTGCCGACATGGACTTCCGTCCCCCGGCCTGCGTGCAGGCTGCCCTGGACGCGATGACAGCCCATGGCGTCTACGGCTATTTCGGAGACGATCGCGCCTATGTCGATGCCATTCGCTGGTGGATGCAGAACCGGCATGGCTGGGAGGTCTCGCCGGCCGCGATCTTCACGACGCACGGCCTCGTCAATGGCACGGCGCTCTGCGTCGACGCCTTCACCGCCCCGGGCGATGGCGTCGTCCTGATGACACCTGTCTATCACGCCTTCGCACGCATCGTCGCCGCGGCCGGGAGAGAGGTCGTCGAATGCCCCCTCGCCATGGCTGACGGCCGTTACGTCCTCGACATTCCCGGTTGGGATGCACGGATGCGCGGCACCGAGCGCATGCTCATCCTCTGCTCGCCCCACAATCCGGGCGGGCGCGTCTGGTCGCGGGAGGAGCTGCGGGAGATCGCGGCTTTCTGCAAGCGCCACGACCTCATCCTGGTCTCCGACGAGATTCACCACGACCTCGTCATGCCTGGCCACCGGCATCTGGCCATGCCGGTCGCGGCTCCAGAGATCCTGGATCGCCTGGTCATGATGACGGCAACGACCAAAACCTTCAACATCGCCGGCACCCATATCGGCAACGTCATCATCCCCGACGAGGCGTTGCGGGCCCGCTTCCGCCGGCGCATGGACGCTCTCGGCATCTCGCCGAATTCCTTCGGCATCGCGACCGCGACCGCAGCCTACAGCCCGGAAGGCGCAACCTGGGTCGACGCGCTGAACGGCTATGTCGATGCCAATCGCCGCCTCTTCGACGAGGGCGTGAACGCCATTCCCGGTCTGCGCTCCATGCCGCTCGAAGCGACCTATCTCGCCTGGGTGGACTTCACGGGGACGGGCATGGAGCCGGCTGAATTCACGGCACGGGTGCAGAAGCAGGCCCGTATCGCGGTCAACCACGGCCCGACCTTCGGCAAAGGCGGCGAGGGCTTCCTGCGATTCAACATCGCCACCCAGCGCGATGTCGTCGTCGAGGCCATCGACCGGCTGAAGAGCGCCTTCGCCGATCTGCAATAACAACGCCGGGCCGCGCGCACAGATCGAAGACGAGGCAAGCGCCGATAAGCCGGCGCTTGCCTCAAGGAACGAGTGTGCTGCCGTCCTGCGCGGAAACTAGTTCAGGGCCACGATCAGGAAGGTCGACAGGATCGCGGCCGACAGGGCCATGATCGAGAAGAGAACCACCTGGAAAAGCCCCGTGCTGAACAGGGTGCAAGCCGCCACGGCCGCTACCACCGCCAGGAGGACGATGGTGAGGATCGTCTTGTTTCGCGTCGTCTCGGATAAGGTCATGCCCGCCCTCTTTCGTCGAGCGACGTGTAGCGGGCCAGCCGAAGGCGTCTTTGCGCTGGATCAAAGACCGCGAGCCACCCAAGCTGAAACAGGCCCGTGCCGCGACACTCTGGCGTTGGATTGGCCCCCGACTACCGCCCCACGGTCGGACCCACGACCTGCCTCATCGAAATATAGGTATGATACTCGGCGACGTTGGGATCGTCGTGGAAGACTTCTCGCGCGAACTCGGCATAGGCGGCCATGCTCTCGACCTGCAGGTGCAGGACGAAGTCGGCGCCTCCGGTCACGTAGGATGCTTGCTTGACCTCGGGCCGGGCCTGGAGTTTCCGGCCGAAGTCCGCATAGGTCCGTGAGCCCTGGATGATCGAAACGAGGACATGCACGGTTACCGGCACGCCCATGACTTCCGGGTCCACCACGGAAATGTCGGCCGTGATGATTTTCTCGGCGCGAAGCCGGCGCAGCCGCCGCAATACGGCGCTCTGCGAGAGTCCCACGCGCTCGGCGAGCACGCGGGCCGGCGTCTGGTTGTCGATCTGCATCTCCCTCAGCAGCGCGTGATCGAAGCTGTCCAGCTCGACTGATTTTGCCACGAACCGCTCCAATTTCGACCGACTTCCTCTCTTGTTAGCTGATTTGGGCGAAAACCGTTACGCGTTCTCGGACAGGATTCCCGTCGCTGAATTCGACCGCCGCATTCTTTCGCGGCAAGGCGCGTGGGAATGTCGAGCAACCGGGTCACCACCGCCGAGGCCCGCAAATCCGGGCTCGGCCAGATCCTTCTCATGGTCACGGCCTGCGGCTGGGGCCTGAACTGGACCGTGCTCAAATTCGTCCTGCAGGACTGGCCGCCGCTGTTTGCACGCGGCAGCGCCGGGCTGCTCGGCGCCATCGGCCTCGCCGCCGTGGCGCATCTGCGCGGCGAGCGCCTGTCGATCCCGCCAGGAGCGGGTGCGTCGCTGGCCTTGGCTGCCGGGATCAATGTCTTCGCCTGGATGGGTTTCACGGCGCTGTCCTTGAACTGGCTCAAGGTGTCGGAGGGTGCGCTGATCGCCTATTCGATGCCGATATGGGCGATGCTGATCGCTTGGCCGCTGCGTCGACAGCGGCCCGGAGCGCGAAGCCTGCTCGCGCTGACCCTGGGCATTGCCGGTATCGCGATACTGATGGGCGGGCCGGACTTCGACGCCGGCAAGGCACCCGGGATTCTCTTCGGGCTCGCGGCCGCGATCCTGTTTGCCCTGGGCACGGTTCGGGGAAGCCGGCCGGCACCGATGCCGTTCATCGCGCTGACGGCCTGGCAGGTCGCGCTCGGCTGCTTGCCGATGGTCTTCCTCGGTCTGTTGCTGGAGCGGCCGCATATCCTGGCCTTGTCGCCGCCCGGCATGCTGGGTCTCGCCTACATGGCGGCAGGCCCCATGGCGATCTGTTACCTGACCTGGTTCGGAGCTCTCCAACGGCTACCGATATCGGTCGCAGCCACGGCGATGCTGCTCGTGCCCATCATCGGAACGGTTTCGGCCGTTCCGATCCTCGGTGACACCTTGGAAGCGCGCGAGATCGTCGCGATCACGCTGACCCTGATGGGGGTCGGGCTCGCCCTGCGGACCAAAACGACGTGCTAGAATGGCAGCCGGGTCGAGATCAGCTTTCTCGCCACCGGCACAGCTGCCGGCGCAGTGCTTTCATTATAGCGGACAATCCGACGCTTCAGACAAGAGCCCTCAAGCAGCGGCAGAATAAAATTATTACCACAACTCCCCCAAATGAGAAATTTTCCGCTATCGATGCGCCGAGACAGAGATTTTAAATTTCCATCCTCGGCCGGAAACCGGATTGACAAGCGCGCCGAGCGATGGGCCAATTCCGATATAACGGAACGGCACGCAACACGATTGCCATGGGTGGGGCCGGATGAATTACCGCTGGGACTGGTCGGTCCTGATACGGGAGCCATTTGTCGACTGGCTGTGGAGCGGCCTGGCCCTGACCTTGGCGATCAGCCTCATGAGCTGGGCCGTGGCGCTGACGATCGGCATCGTCGTCGGCGTTGCCCGCAGCGCCCCCTCGCGCACGACGAGGTTGCTGGCCGGCATCTATATCGACGTGTTCCGCAGCGTGCCGCCGCTCGTTCAGCTCTTCCTCTGGTATTTCGTCCTCCCCGAGGTTGTCCCCGACGGTATCGGCCTCTGGCTGAAGCGCGATCTGCCTTATCCGGAGATCGTCACTGCGGTGATCGCGATTGGCCTGTTTGCCGGCTCGCGCGTGGCCGAGCAGGTGCGCGCCGGCATCGAAGCCGTCGGCGCACCGCTTTTGCCGGCGGCGCTTGCGACCGGCCTGCGACCGATGCAGGCCTATCGGTTGATCGCGCTGCCGCTGGGCTTGCGCGCCATCGTCGGACCCCTGACTTCCGAATTCCTGATCACGATCAAGTTGTCGTCGCTCAGCCTGACGATCGGCGTGCTCGAGCTGACCGCCCAGAGCCGCCACGTCGAGAACTACACCTTCCAGGGCTTCGAGGCCTTCACCTTCGCGACGATCGGCTATCTGGTCATCGGCCTGTGCGCGACCGGGCTGATGCGTCTCATCGATAATCGGATCGGCGGGGCCGCGTTGCGAAAGGCCACGGCGTGAGCGATTTCGACTGGGGCGTCATCGCCCGCTCGTCCGGCTTCCTCGCCGAAGGCATGGCGCTCAGCGCGCTGCTGGTCCTGGTCGCGACGATAGGCGGCCTCATCGTCGGTTTCGGGCTGGCGCTGATGCGGCTGTCCACGCATCGGCTGATCTCTGGCCCGGCAGCGGCCTACGTCACGGTAATGCGCTCGTTGCCGCTGGTGCTGGTGCTGTTCTGGTTCTATTTCCTGATGCCGCTCGCGATCGGTAGGCCGGTCGGTTCCCTCACCTCGGCCCTGATCGCCTTCGTCTTGTTCGAAGCGGCCTTCTATTGCGAGATCATTCGCGCCGGCATCGGCAGCGTCCGCAAGGGACAGAGCGACGCGGGGCTGGCGACCGGCCTGCGCCGCTGGCAGGTGTTGCGGCTGATCGTGATGCCGCAGGCGATGCGCGCGATGGGTCCGCTGATCCTCAACCAGATCGTGATCGTCTTTCAGGACACCTCCCTGGTCTATGTCGTGTCGCTGCACGACTTCCTCACTGCCGCAAGTGTCGTCGCCTCGCGCGACGGGCGTGCGACCGAGATGTATTCGCTGGTCGCCGTCGTCTATCTGGTGATCTGCCTCTCCATCACGAAGCTCGCCGAGTTCTACAGGAGAAGGCGCCCGTCATGATCGTTCTCGACGACGTGCACAAATTCTACGGTTCGCAGCAGATCCTGCGCGGCTGTTCGGCCAGGATCAGCCTGGGCGAAGTCGTGGTGGTCTGCGGCCCCTCGGGCTCCGGCAAGAGCACGCTGATCAAATGCATCAACGGACTGGTACCGTTCGAGCGCGGCACGATCACGGTCGACGGCGTCTCGGTCTCCTCGCCGAAGACCGATCTGCCGGCCCTGCGTGCGCGGATCGGCATGGTCTTCCAGAGTTTCGAGCTCTATCCGCACATGACCGCGCTGCAGAATGTCAGCCTGGCGCAGGTCCATGTGCTCAAGCGCTCGCAGAAGGAAGCCGACGAGCGCTCCGAGAAGATTCTGACGCGGGTCGGTCTCGGCGGCAAGCTCGGCAACCGCCCGGCCCAGCTCTCGGGCGGGCAGCAGCAGCGCGTCTCGATCGCACGGGCCCTCGCGATGAACCCGCAGGCGATGCTCTTCGACGAACCGACCTCGGCGCTCGATCCGGAGATGATCAACGAGGTCCTGGAGGTCATGCAGGAACTCGCGGTCGAGGGCATGACCATGATCGTCGTCACCCATGAGATGGGCTTTGCCCAGCGTGTCGCGAACCGCGTCCTGTTCATGGATCGCGGCGAGATCGTCGAGGACACGCCCAAGGAACAGTTTTTCACGGCACCCTCGTCGGAGCGGGCGAAGCAATTCCTCAACCAGGTCCTCACGCACTGAACCGCCCATGAGCGAGCTGAACCCGCCCCAGATCGGCCCGCTTCTCCAACGCCAGCGCAAGGAGCGGGCGTTGACCCTGCAGCAGCTCTCCGCGCTGTCGGGCGTTTCGAAATCGATGCTGTCGCAGATCGAGCGGGGCGAGGCCAACCCGACCTTCGCCGTGCTCTGGAGCCTGACCCGCGGGTTGGGAATCGACTTCGTCGCGCTCCTGGGCGAAGGGCAGGCGACGGCCGGCGCCGACAGCTTCATCGAGGTGCTGTCACCGGAGCATACGCCGACGATCCGCAGCGCCGACAATTCCTGTCGGCTGCGTATCCTGAGCCCTCCCAACCTGTCCGGCGCGATCGAGTGGTACGATGTCGAAGTGGCGCCCGGCGGCTGCCTCGACAGCGCGCCTCATGCGCCCGGCGCGGTCGAGCATTTCACGGCGCTGTCGGGCGAATTCGTCATCGCCAGCGGCGCGTCGCGCCATCTGCTCAAGCAGGGAGAGACGGTGCGGTATCCCGTCGATGTACCGCACTCCATCAGCAACCCGTCGGAGAAGCCGTCGCGCGGGCTGATGGTTCTGCTCTACGGCAAATCGTCAAAGGGACGAAATGCCAGTTGAAACAATATCATCCTTGAGCTTCGGCTCAGCAGAAGAGGCGATCTCATATGCGCGTTAGTATCTTGGGCGCGGGGGCCGCGGCCTGCGGCGCCGCCGCCCAGCTCTCGATCATGGGGCATGACCCGATGCTCTGGTCGCCATCGGGCCGAAGCACCGAGGCACTCGCCGCCGGGGCGCCCCTGCTCGCAACGGGAGCGATCGAAGCCAGCATCCGTCCGCGCATCGCCGCGAGCGCCGAGGAAGCCGTCGCCAGTGCCGATGTCGTGATGCTGGCGATGCCGGGCTATGCCCATAAGCTCGCCTTCGACGCCATTGCCCCCCACCTCAGGGAGGGGCAGCCCGTCATCATCAGCTCGCACGCGTCCTTCGGCGCGCTCTATCTGTCGCGGCTGCTGGCCGCGCGGAAGCTGCGCACACCGATCATCGCCTGGGGCACGACACTGACGACCGGCCGCAAGGCGTCCGCGACCGAGGTCGCGGTGAACTCGCTACGCTCGAAGATCGATCTCGCGACGGTGCCGGAGAACGCTGCAGATGAAGCGCTGGCTCTCTGCACCACGCTGTTCGGCGAGCGCTTCGTCCTCCGCGAAGGGCTTCTTGCGATCGCGCTCAGCAATCTCAATCCCCAGAACCACCTCGCGATCGCGCTCTTCAATCTGACACGGATGGAGCGCGGTGAAAGCTGGGGCCAGGCGGAAAACGTCACGCCTGCGGTCGGACGGGTGATGGAAGCGCTCGACGCCGAGCGATTGGCCATCGCCGGGGCCTTTGGTGTCACGGTCAGGACGATCCGCGAGCACTATGCCTTTTCCTATCAGCTACCGGTCGGCAGCATCGCGGAGATGAATGCCGAGCTCCACGGCCGCGGCAAGGGAGGTTTCGGTCCGACGACCCTGGAGAGCCGCTACGTCCTTGAAGACGCCCCCTATGGCTTGTTGCCGACCGTCCTGCTCGGCCGGCTCGTCGGGCGTCCTGCGACGTTGCACGAAGCCGGGCTGACCCTGCTGTCGGCGGCTTACGGGCGCGACTTCACCCGCGAGAACGATCTCCTGCCCGCGCTCAGCTTCGACACAACGACGCGCGAAGGGCTGGAAGCACTGGCCCGGAATGGATTCTAAACACCGTTCTCCATCGAGGGCGGGCATCAGGCGAGCAATCGCAAAAGGGAGAGAACCATGAGATTCCATCTTGCTGCAGCCGCAGGCGCCTTTCTGGCCTTGAACCTCGCGGGCTCGGCCGCCGGCGCCCAGGAGGTCGACGCGATCGTCAAGAAGCTGAAGGAGACGCAGACCATCACCATGGGCGTCCGCGAGGCGCTGTTCCCGTTCAGCTATCTCGACGACAACAAGAATCCGACGGGCTACGCCGTCGAGTTCTGCAAGCGCATCATCGACGACATCAAGACCGAGCTGAATCTGCCCGAGATCAAGATCAAATACGTGCCGATGACGATTCAGAACCGGCAGGCGCTCGTCGCCAACGGCACGATCGACCTCGAATGCGAAGGCACGGTGAACACCTTCGGCCGTAACAAGCAGGTCGATTTCTCGTCCGTCAGCCACGTCTCGGCCAGCCAGCTCCTGGTTCTCAAGAGCTCCAACATCAAGAATTACGACGACCTGAACGGCAAGATCGTCGCCGTCGCCACCGGTGGCACCAGCGAGCCTGACCTCAAGAAGCTCATGGCCGAGCGGAAACTCAACCTGCGCGTCCTCAATGTCGACGACCATGCCGCTGCGCTGATCGCCGTCGAAACGCGACGCGCCGACGCCTATTTCAGCGACAACGGGGCGTTCTACGGGCTGATCAAGCAGTCGAAGAAGCCCGACGCCCTGGAGATCGTCGGAGACGAATACGGCTATGCGCCGCAGGGCTTCATGGTGCCCAAGCTCAACCCGACCATCCTCTGGATCGTCAATCACACGATGGGCAAGATGTTCAAGTCGGGTGAGGCCGAAGCTCTCTACATGAAGTGGTTCGGACCGCTCGGCGCCCATGTCGGCCCGAAGCTGAAGGCGGCCTGGGCGACGCAGTCCTACGCCGAATGAAGCAACCCGGACTGCCGCGCATCGCCCGGGTGCGCGGCGGTCCGGCCAAGCTCGACACCCGTCAGGAGCTTGCAAGCCGGAGACGGACGCGGGTCATGCCGTCGTTTCTGGAAACCTCGAGGGTTCCATGATGGGCCTGCGCCACCTCCGTCGCGATCGAGAGGCCGAGCCCCGAGCCGGCCGAGGTCAGCCCTTTCGCAAAGGGCAGCAGCAGCTCCGAAACCGGAGCCGCGAACCCCTCCCCGTCGTCGGCCACTTCGATCCAGGTGCCCCCATGATCGCCCCCCACCGTCACGATGAGACGGCTGCGGGCGCCATGCCTCAAGGCATTGTCGATGAGATTGCTGAGCGCTTCGCGCAGGCTGATGGCATCACCGTTCACCGTCGGTGATGTCTCGGCTGGCACGAAGGCGATATCGACCTCGCGCGGCAGCGAGAGCGGCACGGCCTTCGCCAGGACGCTCTTGGCGAGCTGGTTGAGATCGACCGCGGCCATCGCGGCTGCGTCCCTGCGATGGATCACCATCGCATGGTCGAGAAGCTGCCCGGTCAGGCGCCCCAGCTCCGCCGTCCGTTCATGGATCCGCGTGACGGTCTCGGCCTTGCGTCGCGATGCGGGCGTGCCGAGCAGGATCTCGACCTGCGCGTCGAGGGCAGCCAGCGGCGTCCGGATCTGGTGAGCGGCATCAGCGATGAAACGCTGCATGATCGCCATCCGCTCCGATAGCCGATGCATGAAGCCGTCGATCGCCTGAACGAGGTTGCGAACCTCGTTCGGGGGCTCTGCCGCGATTGGGCGCAGGTCATCCGGCCGGCGGCTCGCAATCTCGCGCTCGATGCGTGTCAGTGGCTTCAGCGCCAGCGTCACCGCATAGGCGGTGGCGAGCAAGGCAAGTACGCTCATGACCGCAATGACACCGAGCGCCTTGAGCGTCAGGTCGCGCGCAAGCGCACGACGCGCCTCGGTGGTCTGCGCCACGACGATCGTCGTCCAGTTGTTTGTTCCAGGCAGCTCGAGTTGCCGGGCAAGGCTCGCAATGCGCACGGGCTGGCCCTGATACAGCCCGTCCTCGAGGACGACGCCGGCGCGGATATCGACCGAATCGGCATCCGACATCAGATCGTCATAGCCAGCGACGACGACGCCGCGCGGATCGACGACCTTGTAAAAAACGAGATCGTAAGCAGCCAGCGTCGCGATCGCCGACACGGGAGGGTCAACCGTCACCACGCCACCCTGGACATAGACGTTCTCGGCGATTTGGACCGCCCCGCCGCTCAGGAGCCGGTCATAGGCCTGCTGTGCCGCGAGCCAGGAGGAATGCCAGGCAGCGAAACCGAGAGCGACCGCCCCCACTGTCAACACCGCCGTCAGCACGGCGATGATGCGGACGCGCAGTGACAGGCGAAGCTCAGACAACCGCAAGCTGGTAACCCAATCCGCGCAAGGTCCGGATTTCCACCGGCGAATCCGCGAGCTTGCGGCGCAGCCGCGCGACGAACTGCTCGACCGCGTTGGGGCTCGCCTCTTGGTCGAAATTGAAGAGCTGTTCGACAAGCTCCTCTTTCGGCACGATCCGCTCGGGGCGCACTGCGAGGATCTCGAGAACCGTCAGTTCCCGCCGCGTCAGGTTGAGGGGCCTATCGCCGATACTCGCGACCCGCCCGGCCCGGTCGATGGCGAGCGGCCCGACACGCAAGCAATTATCTGGCTGGCCGGCGCTGCGCCGCAAGAGTGCCCGTGCCCGGGCCTCGAGCTCCCCATAGTCGAACGGCTTGATCAGGTAGTCGTCGGCCCCGAGGTCGAGCGCGCCGATCCGCTCGTCCACCGCCGAGCGAGCTGTCAGTACCAGCACCGGCGTCGCGAGCCGCCGCGCCCGCATCTGTCGCAGGACCGAAAGCCCGTCCTGTCCCGGCAGGCTGAGATCGAGGATGACGAGGTCATAGGCCTGCACCGCCAGAAGCTCGGAGGCCGTGACGCCGTCCTGCTCCCAATCGACGGCGTGGCCGATTTTCTCCAGCCGCATCACCACGGCCTCGGCAATATCGGCAGTGTCTTCCACGACCAGCACGCGCAAGCGGATCGCCTCTCATCGACCATCGAGCCTCCCCATGGGCAGCTCGGTCAGGTTCACGTCAGCTTGTCAGGTTATCCCATCCAGCAAGCGCTCATAAGTGCGCAGGGAAACGAAACAAGGGAGGGCGTATGCTAGCCCCGTTCGACGCCGCAACCGCGTCTCCGCTCCTCTCGGTCGAGGGCGTGACGCTGCAATACAAGACGCCGGACGCGGTGGTGACCGCGACACGGCGGGTCTCCTTCGACGTTTACCCGTCTGACCGTTTCGTGCTGCTCGGCCCTTCCGGCTGTGGCAAGTCGACCCTGCTCAAGGCGATCGGCGGCTACCTGACGCCGGTGGAGGGGCAGATCAGCCTCAAGGGCCGCAAGGTCGCGGGCCCTGGCCCGGACCGGATGATGGTGTTCCAGGAGTTCGACCAGCTCCTGCCCTGGAAGACGGTGCGCGAGAACGTCGTGTTCGCCCTGACCGCTTCCGGCCGCGCCACCGCTGCGGAGGCTGCGGAACGGGCCCGCTCCTATATCGACAAGGTCGGGCTCTCCAAGTTCATCGACAGCTATCCGCACATGCTCTCCGGCGGCATGAAGCAGCGTGTCGCCATCGCCCGCGGCATGGCGATGGAGCCTGATGTACTGCTGATGGACGAGCCCTTCGCCGCGCTCGACGCTCTCACCCGCCGCAAGATGCAGGACGAGCTCCTGCGGCTCTGGGATGACACCCAGTTCACGGTGCTCTTCGTCACCCATTCGATTGAGGAGGCGATCCGCATCGGCACCCGCATCCTGCTGCTCTCGCCGCATCCCGGAGAGGTCAAGGCCGAGCTCAACAGCGTGCCGCCCGAGGAAATGGGCACCGGCAAGCAGGCCGCTCTCGAAACCCGCATCAACGACATGCTCTTCGCGCATCACTGAGCCGGAGGAGACCGATATGACCGATCTCGTCAGCTTCCGCCCCGAAATCATCCGCGACGTCAATTCCAGCGACGCCCCTGTCGTCGCCAAGACCATCGGCTGGGCCGAGCGCATCTACCGCCTCGGCTTCGTTCGCAAGGGCCTGATCCTCGCCGTGCTCGCCATCGCCTGGGAGGCCTATGGCCGCTGGCTCGGCAACCCGCTTCTCTTCCCGACCTTCGGCCAGACGGTGCAGGCCTTCGTCGAGAATATCGTCAACGGCATCATCCCGCAGCGGATGCTGGTCTCGCTGCAGACCCTCGTCATCGGTTACAGCATCGGCATCGTGCTCGCCGCGCTGCTGACGACGCTGGCGATCGGCTCGCGCATCGGCGCGGACCTGCTGGAAACGTTGACCTCGATGTTCAACCCGCTGCCAGCGATCGCGTTGCTGCCGCTGGCCCTGATCTGGTTCGGGCTCGGCACCGGCAGCGTGATCTTCGTGCTGGTCCACTCCGTGCTCTGGGCGATCGCGCTCAACACCCATGCCGGCTTCCGTTCGGTCTCGAACACGCTGCGCATGGTCGGGCAGAATTACGGGTTGCGCGGCCTGAAGCTGGTGCGACTCATCCTGATCCCCGCCGCCTTTCCGGCGATCCTGACCGGCCTCAAGGTCGGCTGGGCCTTCGCCTGGCGCACCCTGATCGCAGCCGAGCTCGTCTTCGGCGTCTCCTCGGGCTCCGGCGGCCTCGGCTGGTTCATCTTCGAGAACCGTAACCAGCTCGAGACGGCCAACGTCTTCGCCGGCCTGTTCACCGTGATCCTGATCGGCCTCTTCGTCGAGAACGTCATCTTCGCCGCCATCGAGCGCAAGACGATCCGGCGCTGGGGCATGCAGCACTGACACCCGCTTTCACAAGGCCGAACGGCCGCCACTCGGAGGGAAACACCCAATGGCATTCAAGACTTTCCTGCGCGCTGCACTTGCCGCGATAACCCTTGGCGCAGCATTTGCCGCCCCGGCCCGCGCCGAGGTCAGCGAGGTCCGCATCTCGAAGGGCTTCGGCATCCTCTATCTGCCGCTCATCGTGATGCAGGACCAGCAATTCCTGGAGAAGCGCGCCAAGGCTGCCGGCCTCGGCGACGTCAAGGTGACCTGGCTGATGCTGGATGGCGGCAACGTCATCAACGACGCGATGATGGCAGGCACGCTCGATTTTGCCGGCACCGGCGCACCGGGCTTCGTCACGCTCTGGGCCAAGGCCAAGGGCATTCCCGGCGTCGAGGTCGTCGGCGTCTCCGGCATGAGCTCGACCTCATTGTGGATGATGTCGAACAAGCCCGAGCTGAAGTCGCTGAAGGACTTCACGTCGAGCGACAAGATCGCCCTGCCCGGCATCAAGACCTCGCTCGCCGCCGTCGTGCTCCAGATGATCGCCGCCAAGGAGTTCGGCGACCCCAACTACGCGAAGATGGACCCGATGACGGTCAGCCTGCCGCATCCGGAGGCACTCGCCGCGCTGATCGGCGGCAAGACCGAGATCAAGGCACATTTCACTTCTCCGCCCTTCCAGTACATCGAGGCCAAGAGCCCGGGCATCCACCGCGTGCTCAACTCGGTCGATTATCTCGGCAACCTGACGCTCGATGTCACCTTCGCGCCGAAGAAGTTCGTCGACGCCAACCCGAAGATGACCCAGGCCTTCATCGACGCGATGGACGACGCCAACGCCCTGATCGCCAAGGACAAGAAGCTCGCCGCCGAGATCTTCGCCAAGGGCTCGAAGGTCAAGGTCGATCCTGTCGAGGTTCAGGAGATGATCGAGGACAAGGACGCCCGTTTCACCGCCACGCCCGAAGGCGTGATGAAGTTCGCCGAGTTCATGCACAAGGCTGGGTCGATCAAGGTGAAGCCGACCAAGTGGAGCGACATGTTCGTGCCCCAGCTCGCGGGCCGCTCGGGAAGCTGAGCGTCATCTCGCCCATTTGAGCAGTCAAGAGAAAGGCGGGCGCGGCAACTGGAGCGCGCCTGCCACGAAAAAAGCCGGCGGGGCTCATGCGATAGCAGAGCTCCCAACACAGGGCTTCTCGAACGAAAACCTATCCGCCGCAGTTGGCTCAGATCCAAAGTTGGTCGCCGGTCGGACGGCTCGACGGCCAGCGCCTCCAACGACAGCGCGGCGGTTTTTCCCGGCCGCGGTCAATAAGATCTGGCAGAAGCGATATCCAGAGAGCAGCCGTTACCATCAGCTCTTGGCAATCGTCTTTTCCCGGACCTGGCGAATGATGGCCTCGACACGGTCGATGAGATTCCGAGGATCGGGGTGTCCGTCATATTCTGCAACCGCAACATGCGTGGACAGGTCCCGGAGGACATGACCACCCAGTTCCAACCGGCTGGTCGCAATGATCGAGGCAATATGCTGCGCAAAAGCCTGAGCCTCGCTCTGAGTGGCTTCCACGCGGATGATGAAAAAACTGTCGCGCCCGAACTGGAAGACCGAGTCGCTTGAGCGCGAAGCGTTGAAGATCATCGCTGCCGCATGGTGAGCCAAAGCATCCAGACCATCTTCTCCGATGCGGTTCCTCAGCTCGGCCGAGTTTGCGATCTCGACCAGGATCACACTCAAGGGACGCCGCACTTTCTCCTGAAGGGAGATCTCGCGGGAAAGTGCTGCACGCAGATAGCGCCGGTGTAGGAGCTGCGTGACGGGGTCGCGTGCGCCGTCCACCTTCGTCGCGTGGTCAAAAAGCAAAGCTACGAGCCGCGCGAGCAAATCGATCGCCACCTTCAGGCTTTGCAGTGCGTCCCTCCGCTGCTCGAACCCAGTGTCGGAAAGCTCGAGCGCAATCTTGTCGATCTGGCCAATGGCTTCCAACGCAGCGGCGTATTCCGCGAACTGGGAAAAGATGACATCGCCCTGGTGGAGAAGCCAAAGGCCGAATTCCGATCGACCGAGGCTGCCGCTTTGGAGCGATGCATCGGGGAACTGGGCATTGAAGAACGCGTTCTGACCCCATTCCGCCAAGGCGGCCCTCTGGCGCTCCCTTTCAGCCTGCAGGTCCTTGCCGATGGAATAGAGCCGCAGGGCTTCGTCAGCGCGCGTGTTGCGCTCGAGATTGTTCATATGCGCCGTGGTCATCGCACCGAGTGCGATGTCGAGAGATCCTGATACATAGGCATGGGCAAGCGCTTGCTGAGAGGACGGGAGCGGCACCTCTTTGAGCAGTTCGTAAAAGCGTCGTCTCAGGACGCGCATTCCAAACATGATGAGACCGATCGGCACACGTATCCTTGCATGTGCCGATCCGACGAGAACTTGCAGCCGGATGATCTCGTCGAGATCTCCTTGTTCCTTTGCGAAAAGGACTTCGATCCAATTTTGGAGAGCCGATTGCAGGCGCTCGGTAACAACCGCGTGGTCCAGATAGAAGTGGGCCCGCGGCCTCGACAGCATAGCCTCGTAAAATTCTTCGCTGAGCTTATTTGATTTGCGTTGAGCCATTCGGCCAATGGCGAGCCTGACCTGAGCAGGCGTAACGGAATGAAGCTTGGATAGCTCGTCCCGCAAATTGACAAATTCCACGTCAAGGTGGGAGCGGCTGTCCAACATGCTATCTTTCGTCTCAAATCTTTTACGCGATGAAAGTATCCTTCAGCTAATAGACAGTTAATGTGCGTTTAATTCTAATATAATACCCAAGAAATTATTCGTTAATAATTGAGAAAGAAGCGTTAACACGTTAACAGCCGAACCGTCGCAGCGCCCATAATTATAGGAAATTCGCATAAAAAAGAGCGAATAACTGCTAGATCAAAGCATAAATTCATTAATATCGGCGAATACATTAACGAGTCCTTATTTTTTGTTAAAAATCACCCTTACGCCATGTAGACCTCCATTTAAGCCTGAAAGAATAGGAATTCCCCCAGAGTTACGAAGAGAAATTTTCTGACTCATTGCAATTTCTTGGCGACAACATTTGCGGCCGCGGGATGGGACCGTCACGCCCGATCCAACTGTCGCGCCTGAGTTAAGGCTCTTCCGGGGAGACTCCATGCCTTTGAAAGTCATGAACGCGCTCGGCTTCTCTTCGCACGCTGCCGAGAGCCAGGCTTTGCGGCGAACCCAAGCCGTTATCGAATTCGAGCCGAACGGAACGATTCGAGATGCCAACGCCCTCTTCCTCGAAACCATCGGCTACAGCCTCGACGAAATCCGCGGCCAGTCTCACGCGATGTTCGTTGATTCTGCTGAGCGCGCCAGCGAGGCTTATCGCAGCTTCTGGGCAAATCTGGCTGCAGGGCGAGCCAATCAGGCACAGTTCCTGCGCATCGCGAAAGGGGGGCGTAGAATCTGGCTGCAGGCGACCTACACTCCCGTGCTGGATCGAGCCGGCCGCGTCGAGAAGGTCGTCAAATTCGCATCCGATATTACCTCGCTCAAGGAGACGTTTGCCGATCTCGAAGGGCAGATTGCTGCGATCAACAAGGCACAGGCCGTCATCCAGTTCGACCTGTCAGGCAAGATTCTTGAGGCGAACGCGAATTTCCTCGCGGTGATGGGCTACGATCGCGACGAGATCATCGGCCGTCATCATAGTCTTTTCGCCAGCGAGGAGGTCCGAACAAGCACAACCTACCGCGAATTTTGGGAGAAGCTCAGGCGCGGGGAATACGATGAAGGCCGCTACATGCGATTGGCCAAGGGAGGCCGCGTCGTCTGGATTCAGGCCAGCTACAACCCGGTTCTGGATGCAGCCGGCCGCCCGTGGAAGGTCGTGAAGTACGCCACCGACATCACGGCCAATGTGATGGCGGAAGAGCAGATGCGCAGGGCCGTTTCCGAAACAGGGCGCGTCGTCCAATCGGCGATTCAGCACGATCTGACACAGCGCATCGCGCCCGACGGATTCTCCGGGGACTTGCTTGCGCTTTGCAGCAGCGTCAACGAGCTCGTCGAGAGTTTCGCTGGAGTCGTTCATTCGGTTTCCGGCATTTCACAAAGTGTCGAAACCGCGTCTCGGGAGATTTCCTCCGGCGCCGACGATTTGTCGAAGCGGACCGAAGACCAGGCCTCGTCTCTGGAGGAAACAGCAGCCACGACCGAAGAGCTGGCCGCCTCCGTGAAGGCGACGGCCCAGGCTTCGCACGATGCTGCGGCGATCGCCGAAGAGGCCATGAAAGCTGCCGACGCGGGCGGCGCTATCGCCGGGCAGGCTGTCGAGGCTATGGCACGGATCGAAACCGCCTCGACGAAAATCGCCGACATCATTCGCGTGATCGACGACATCGCCTTTCAAACGAACCTGCTGGCACTCAATGCGGCTGTCGAAGCCGCCCGGGCAGGCGATGCCGGCAAAGGCTTCGCTGTCGTCGCCAGCGAGGTGCGCACGCTGGCACAGCGCTCGAGCGCAGCGGCCAAGGACATCGCAGCTTTGATCTCGTCCTCCAACGCGGAAGTCGAGGGCGGCGTCAAACTCGTGCGCAAAGCCGGGGAATCGCTTGTCGCCATTCTGGAGGCATCGCGAAGAGTGGCTTCGACCATCAGCGAAATTTCCACGGCGAGTGGCGAGCAGGCCAGCGGGCTCGACGAAATGAGCCAGGCCGTGGCCCATCTCGACGAGATGACGCAGGCCAACGCGGCGCTGGCGGAGCAAAGCGCAGCTTCATCGACCGCGCTCACCGGCCGCACGAGCGAGCTCAACGAACTCATCGCCAGCTTTCGCATCGGCGAAGGCGTTGGGCTGCAACGGATAACCTCGAACGAGCCCGAGCGCCTGCGACAGCTCGCCCAGAACGCATTTCAGGAGACACGCCGCCCCAGCCAAGCAGCAGGCGCAAGGTCTCCTCGCCCGCAAAGGCGGGCTGTCGGAGCACCGCATTCCAGCCATGGCTGGGAAGAATTCTAAGCCCGCGCGGCAGATCACGGCGCCTCGTCCTCGCGTCCCGGCGCCGCCTCTCACCGCGATGATCCCTTGAGATGCCTTGCCGCCATCGGCCACGCCAAGATTGCGCCGATAGCCTTTCCCTGGAGAACCACGATGACGATGAACGATGAACTGCGGGACTATCTGACCGGCATTGCCAGCGCTCAGATCAGCCTCTTCGGTCTGTTGGTCGATCACCTGGAACGAGAGGGCATTCTCGACAAGTCAAAGCTCTCCGGTGAACTACAGAACATCATGAAGATTTCGGAGCACAGCGAAAAGCCGCTGCAACGTTACCAGGCGATGGTGTTCGATCAGGTCATCAACTGGCTGGCCTCGGGGAAGCCCCAATGGACGCCGGTCGTCATCCAAGGCGACGGCCAGCCCCACCCCGACAGCGATCGGCAAAACGCCGTGCAAGGCTGAGCGGTTGGCGGAACGGAAGTCGTCGGTTTCGCGATGTCGACTGGTCTTCGGTTTCATGAACGCGCGCTGTTGCGCTGGAGCGACTGGCTGGACCTCCGCTTCGGCCTGCAGATTGCGCGGGAGGAGCGCGCCGCGGTCAGAGGCGCTCAGGCAGCACGTTTCAGCCTATCGCTTCCGACCATTCTGCGCGCCAACATCATCTTCGTGCTCGCGATTTCCGCGGTTCTCCTCGGATCCGGTTGGACCAGCCTGCCTCTGGTCTGGGCACCGGTCAGCATCGGCATCTCTCTTCTCGGCATTCGCCGGATGGGGATCATCCGCACGCGCTCGCGAGCGGAGCCGCCGTCGCCCCGCTTCACGGTCCGCCTCATCCGGGATTCTTTCCTGATGGGGTTGCCCTGGGCTGTTCTGGCTATGCTGGTCAACACAGGCGTCGCAGCGCGCTTCGATGGCGTCATCGGCATCACGATCACCTGCCTTTCCTGCGTCGGCATCTTCACGATGGCGATTGTGCCGGCGGCAGCGCTCACATTTCTTTCGACCCTATGGGCCGGGAGAATTACGCACTTGCTCTACCTGAAAGGAGATATTCTTTTAATATATACTACTGTCGACATTATTTTCCTATGCCTTTCCATGATTCTTATTCGCTCTGTTGCAAAACTCTTCCTGGATCGTGTCCGGTTGGACTTTGACATTGCCGAGCTCCAGCAGGCCCAGCGCCTGCGTGCCCAGAGCGAGGAGGACAAGCGCCGAGCCATCGAAGGCAGGGTCGCAAGCTTCAACTCTTCGGTCTGGGCGGTCCTGTCGGCTCTGACCAACGCCATTGACCGGATGAAGGAGAGCGCGGATCAACTGTCCTCCTTGTCGGGACGATCACGATCAGCGGTCGCTGAGGTGCCGGACATGGTCAATGCCGCCAAGCTCAGCCTGCTGACAGTGAACGAGGCATCGGACCGGATGGCACAGGCCGTCACGCAAATCCGGGCGAATGCCGACAATGCGGCGGGCTTCGTCCAGGTCGCGACCGACGGCATCCACAAATCGGCGGCCGCGAAGGCCCACCTGGCCCTTCAACTGGATGAGGTCGACAAGGAAAGCAACGTCATTCGGGACATTGTCCGGCAGACCAACCTTGTCGCGCTCAACGCGATGATCGAGGCCGCACGCGCCGGCCCTCTTGGCGCCGGCTTCTCGGTCGTGGCCAACGAAGTCAAGCTGTTGTCGGCCCGGATCAACGATGCCGCCGAGCTCATCGTCAGCCGGATCAGCGACATCCGGGCCGCGAGCGAACAATCGGTGGTCGCGACCCAGGAAATGGAGAACGCCGCGAGCAATGTGATCGGTTCGGCCGAGCAGATCCTAACCGCGTCCGATCAGCAGACGGAGTCGCTTTTGAGGATCGCCACCGCGCTGAAGGCTGTCGTCAGCGCCTCCGAAGCTGCGAGCGACGCCACCACGATCGTGATCGCAGGTTCGAGAGGAGCGCTCGACCAGGCGCTATCGGTCTCTGAAACCGCTCGGCAAGTCCAGGACACCGCCCGGGATCTCAATGAAACGGTCGATCACTTTACGAGGGCGATCGTCCAGCTTTGACGAGCCAGGGGCCGGATAAGCTTGCCGCCCTGATTGGCGACGTCAGCAACAGTAACGGCGACGCACAGCCTCTCTCACGCGAACGCGCGACGACGGCCCGTGGGTCAACGGCAGCTATACGGCCTCATTGTAACCGCGAAGCGCGGATGCGACCTGGTCGACGAGACGTCTCGAATCCGAAGACCCATCATAAACCGCAACACCGAATTTCAGCGTGTTTTCCTGAATGGTCTGCCCGTCGACCGTGAAGTGGGAAACCCTGTAGCTATCCGCGATGCGTTGCGCGAAGCTCGTCGCCTCCTGCAACTCCGCTTCGACACGGATGACCAGGAAGGTTTCACGCCCCATGCTGATGACGACGTCGCTCGTTCTGACAGCGTTGAGCAAGATCGCCGCCGTCTGTTGGACGATGGTATCGGCTCCGGCCTCGCCGACACGCGAACGCAGATTCGCAAAATGCGGTATCTCGAACATGATGAGAGAATGTTCTCCCGGTCCGGCGATGGGCCGCCATTTCCCTTTGGACGGCAGCTTTGAGGAAACGCCGGTTCAGCAAGCGTGACAGCGGATCCCCGGTTTCGCCCAAGTCGAGGTAACGGCTGAACTGTGCGATCATCAGATTGTTGATCTGATCGGAGACTTGCCTGATGTCCTTCAGGCACTCGTGCCTGAGCATGTCCACTTTGCAGTCGTTCAGCTGCCGCACGAGTTGATCGGCGCGATCGATAAGCGTGGCAGTCGACGCGTATTCGAGCTTCCGGCCAAAGAGAAGATGCGCCCTGTGCGAAAACCACAGACCGAATTCCGACCTGCTCAGCAGGAGCGCATCTCCACGATTCTTGGAGATGGCAGTTTCGTAAAACACGCTCTGCGCCCATTCGGCGAGCGCTGCTTTTTGCTTTTCCCGTTCGGCACGGAGGTCGATCCCGATCGAAATCTCCCGCAAGGCCTCATCCGCGCGGGCAGAACGCTGCATTTCGTTCGAATACCCCGAAATAATCGCCGCGCCGGAAATATCCATGACCGTCGAGATATATACCACGGACGAGCTGTAATGCTCCTGCGGAATCCTTGTATTGAACAGCTCGCGACAAACGAACTTCCGAACCAAATGCATTGAGCGGGCAATAAACGAGAGCGGTACTTGCATACTTGCCTCGAAAGTGCCGAAGTGAGTCTGCCGAGCAATAAATGCCTCCGGATCGATATTCTCCGGCGGAAACAATTCGGCCATCCAACGCGCCAGCGAAGTGCGGTACCGATCTATGGCCTGCCTGCTCTTGAAAACCGCTTGAAGCCGCGGACTGCGCTCGAGCTCATCCCAGAGTTCATCGCCTGGACCGTCAGCCGAGCGCTTCACCGCGGCAGAAATTGTGCTTCGAACCTGCGGTGGAATCTCCCGATTTAATGCGAGCAGGTCGGCTTTCAATCTTGCAATATCGCAATCATCCCAAACCATGGAAGACAGCATCTGGAATACCCTGCCAACGCGAAGAACCTGAATTCCGGCTCAACACCAACCAACTATAAGCTGAAACTTTTGTCGGAAATTTCAGCAATTGACAGCGGTTTTCAGCTCGCAAGACGTCTTTTGCACCGTCCAACGCGATAAACTCGGAGTTCCTTCTGATGGCGTCTACGGCGGTGCCACACCAAGATCACCCATGGTGGGCGCGCAACCTGCTCGGCCGCACCAGTGGCGAAAGCGCGCCCGATGCGGCAAGCTCAAACCCTGCGGCATCGGCGGAAACCGTCGACGCGAGATCGGCTGGCGGGGAACGCCTCGCCACGAGGACACGAAGGATCGAGCTATGTCGAACGACAAGGTACGCCAGGCGCTGTGCGGCATCTCCGGCGTTCACGTCACCGCCTGGCGGGCGGACGGCGAAGCTGATTGGGCGCTGACCGGCAGGCTGGTTCGCGGCATTGCTGAGGCCGGCATCCACAACATCGTCTCGGCCGGCAACACCGGCGAGTTCTACCCGATGACGACGGAAGAGGTGCAGCGTTGCCACGCAGTCGCGGCCGAGGCGGTCGCGGCCAAGGCGCTGGTCACGGCCGGCATCGGCCGATCGCTGCGCGAGGCGGTCGCGACGGGCCGGTTGGCGCAGCAGGCGGGCTGTGACGCGGTCATGGTCCATCATCCGCTCGATCCCTTTGCCGCGCCGCATGCGCAGGCGGATTATTTCATCGCCATCGCTGAGGCGCTGAGCGTTCCGGTCGTCGCCTATATCCGGTCGGATGCCATCGGCGTGAAGGACCTGGCGCGCGTCGCGACGCATGCCAATGTCGCCGGCGTGAAATTCGCGTCGGCCAACATGATGCTCCTAGCCGATTGCGTACGCGAAACCGAGGGAACGAGCGCCAACTGGATCTGCGGTCTCGCCGAAGGCTGGGCGGCCCCCTTCCACGCCTTGGGCGCGCGGGGATTTACTTCGGGCCTGATCAACGTTGCCCCCCAGCGATCACTCGCCGTCTGGCGCGCGCTCGAGGCCGGCGACTATGTGAAGGCGCGCCGCGAAGTCGATGCCATCGCCGGCTTCGAGAAGCTCCGTACGAAATATGGCAATGGCGCGAACGTCACCGTGGTCAAGGAAGCGCTTCGGCTGCTCGGCACGAATGTCGGCCCGGTGCGCTTGCCAGGCTTGCCGGAACTCAACGAAGCCGAACGCGCTGAACTGCGGACGATCATAGCTGGCTGGGGCATGTTGAGAGTAGCGGCCGAGTGACGTCGAAGCGTCACCGCCCGAGCCAATGCTCATTCCTCCGAAAGCCGGCAAGGAATCTGCGCAGCCGTGTCGATGACACGGCTGCGCAGCAGCGTTGAAGCAACAAGAAGGCCCGGCGGAGAGCGAGGTTACGCCGCTTACCTGCCGGCCTTCTCGCGCCAGGCCGCGAAGTCGACCTTCGACTGCTCGTCGGTCGGCGGGTAAAGGCCGAGGATCGAGCGGCCTTCCAGCACCTTTTCGGTGACGAAATCCTCGAAGGCGGTCATCTCGGTGGCTTCTGCGGCAATCTCGTCGGCGAGATCGGCCGGAATCACCACGACGCCCTCGCCATCGCCGACGATGATGTCTCCGGGAAAGACCGGTGCGTCGCCGCAGCCGATCGGCCCGTTGATCTCGATCGCCTGATGCGAGGTCAGGTTGGTCGGCGCCGAGGGGCGCTGGTGGTAGGCCGGGATCGCGAGCTCTGCGATCTCCGGGCTGTCGCGGAAGCCGCCATCGGTGACGATGCCGGCGACGCCGCGCACCATCAGTCGCGAGACCAGGATGGAGCCGGCGGAGGCGGCGCGCGCATTCTGGCGGCTGTCCACGACGAAGACCGCGCCGGGCGGACATTCCTCGACCGCCTTGCGCTGCGGGTGGCTCCGGTCCTGAAAGACGCTGAGCTGATTCAGGTCCTCGCGCGCCGGGATGTAGCGCAGCGTGAAGGCGGGGCCGACCATGTTCTCGCCCTTGAAGCGGAGTGGATGGACGTCCTGGATGAACTGGTTGCGCAATCCACGCTTGAACAGCGCCGTGCAGAGCGTGGCAGTGCTGACGCGCTTCAGCTTCTCGCGCGCTTCGGGGGACAGCATGGTCTTCACTCCGATCTAGAAAATAACGGGCTCGGAAACCGGCGCGCCGAAATCGGTGCGCAGGAAGTCGAAATCACAGCCTTCGTCGGCCTGGCCGATATGGCGCGAGAACATCCAGCCATAGCCGCGCTCATAGCGGGCGGGCTCCGGCTTCAGCGCAGCCTTGCGCCGCGCCAGCTCCTCCTCTGGGACCTCCATCGAGATCGTGCGATTGGGCACGTCGACGGTGATGATATCTCCGGTCTTCACCAGCGCCAGTGGCCCGCCGACATAGGATTCAGGCGAGACGTGCAGGATGCAGGCACCGTAGGAGGTGCCGCTCATGCGCGCGTCGGAGATGCGCACCATGTCGCGCACACCCTGCTTCACAAGCTTCTTCGGGATCGGCAACATGCCCCATTCCGGCATGCCCGGCCCGCCGAGCGGGCCTGCATTGCGGAGCACGAGAACGCTGTCGGCCGTCACATCGAGGTCGTCCCGGTCGATATTCGCCTTCAGCGTTGGATAGTCGTCGAAGACGAGCGCCGGGCCCGAATGCTTCAGGAGATGCGGTGAGGCGGCGGAAGGCTTCATCACACAGCCCCGCGGCGCCAGATTGCCCTTGAGCAGCGCCAGCGCCCCCTCCGCATAGATCGGGTTGTCGAGCGGGCGGATGACATCGTCATTGTAGATCTCGGCGCCAACGAGGCTCTCCCGCCAGGTCATGCCGGACGCATTGATTTGGTCGAGGTCGAGATGGGGCGCCAGTCGCGTCAGCAGACCGAGCAGTCCGCCAGCGTAGTAGAAGTCCTCCATCAGGTATTTGTCGCCACTCGGCCGGACATTGGCGATGACCGGCACTTTGCGGCTCGCGGCGTCGAAATCCTCCAGCCCGATGGCATGGCCGGCGCGGCGCGCCATCGCCACGACGTGGATCACGGCATTGGTCGAGCAGCCCATCGCCATGGCCACGTTGATGACATTGCGGAAGGCCGCCTCGGTCTGGATCTTGTTCGGTGTCAGCCCCTCACGCACCATCTCGACGATCCGTCGCCCGGTCGCGGTCGCCATGCGAATGTGGTTGGAATCCGCAGCCGGGATCGAAGAGGCGCCCGGCAGCGTCATGCCGAGCGTGTCGGCGAGCGCCGTCATGGTCGAAGCCGTTCCCATGGTCATGCAGACGCCATAGGAACGCGCGATACCGACCTCCATCTCCGACCAGTCCTTGTCCGAGATGTTTCCGGCGCGGCGCTCGTCCCAGTATTTGAAGGCATCGGAACCCGAGCCCAGCACCTTGCCGTGCCAGTTGCCGCGCAGCATCGGCCCGGCCGGTACGAAGATCGCCGGCACGCCCGCGCTGGTTGCGCCGAGCAGCAGGCCGGGCGTGGTCTTGTCGCAGCCGCCCATCAGCACCGCGCCGTCGACTGGATGGGAGCGGATCAGCTCCTCGGTCTCCATCGCCAGGAAGTTGCGGTAGAGCATGGTGGTCGGTTTCACCTTGCTCTCGGAAAGGGAGATCGCCGGCAGCTCGACCGGAAAGCCGCCGGCCTGAAGGATGCCGCGCTTCACATCCTCGACGCGCTGCTTGAAATGCGCATGGCACTGGTTGAGGTCGGACCAGGTGTTGATGATCGCGATCACCGGCTTGCCGCGATACTCCTCCGGCGCATAGCCCATCTGGCTCATCCGCGAGCGGTGGCCGAAGGAGCGGAAATCGTCCGGCTCGAAATAGCGCGCGCTGCGCGCGTTGTTGGGCTCATCTGTCATGGGCGGGTTCCCGCGGGATGATGGGCAGGCCTCAGTGCTGGAGGCCCCATTTCAGGACGGTGCGGGCCTCGATCACCCGGAAGATCAGATTCTCGACCAAGAGCCCGATCAGGATCACCGTCAGCAGCCCGGCGAAGACCGCCGGAATCTCGAGCAGGTTGCGGTTCTCGAAGATGAACCAGCCGAGACCGCCCTGCCCCGACGAGACGCCGAAGACGAGCTCCGCCGCGACCAGGGTACGCCAAGCGAAAGCCCAGCCGATCTTCAGCCCGGTCAAGATAGAGGGAAAGGCCGCCGGGATCAGGATCTTGCGGATGTAGCGAAGCCCTCTCAGGTCATAGTTCCGCCCGACCATCCGCAAGGTCTCCGAAACGGCCCGGAAACCGGAATGGGTGTTGAGCGCGACCGGCCAGAGCACAGAATGGATCAGGATGAAGACGAGGCTGCCATTGCCGAGCCCGAACCAGATCAGCGCCAGCGGCAGCAGCGCGATCGCCGGCAGCGGACTTAGCATCGCGGTGACGGTCTCGAGGAAGTCCGAGCCGATACGGGTGTTGATCGCCACGATCGTCAGAACGCCGGCCAGGACGACGCCCACGGCATAGCCCATCAGCAGCACTTTGAGCGACGCCCAGGCGCGAGCCGGCAGCACGCCGCTGGCGATGTTCTCCGCCAGCGAGCGCAGCGTCTCGGTCAGGCTCGGGAACAGCAGCGGGTTGTCGAGATACACACCGTAGATCTGCCAGATCGCCGCAAGCACGAGGATGATCACTGTCTTGCGGACAGCGCCGATATCCCAGAGCGCCTCCAGCAGACCGACCTTACGCTCGAGCTCCGCGCTGGCCGGGCCGGCTGGCGGGCGCATCTCGATACGTGCAGTCGAGGTCGAGGTTTCCGCGGTCATCGCCATCGCTCCCAAATTCAATGGGTCGTGGCGCCGGCATCGGCGAAGAGCAGATCGTGGATCTCGCGCTCCAGCCGGCCGGCGCTGCCGTCGCTCACGGATGTCGTATCCACATCGACGACCTCGGCCTTCACCCGCCCGGGATGCGGCGAGAGCAACAGGATGCGGTTGCCGATCTTGATCGCCTCGGCGATCGAATGCGTCACGAACATCACCGTGAAGCGCGTCTCCTCCCAAAGCTGGATGAGCTCGTCCTGGCAGGTCCGTCTGGTGAGCGCATCGAGCGCGGCGAAGGGCTCGTCCATCAGCAGGATGTCCGGCTCCATCGCCATGCCGCGAGCAATGGCGACGCGCTGCTTCATGCCGCCCGAAAGCGTATGCGGGTAAGAATCCAGCGCCCGCGTCAGGTTGACCTTCTCGATATAGTGCTTGGCCTTCTCGGCCGCCGCCTTGCGGGAAAGGCCGCGTGCCTCGACCAGCGGGAACATCACGTTCTCCAGCACCGTCTTCCAGGGCAGGAGCTGGTCGAACTCCTGGAAGACCATCATGCGATCGGGCCCAGGCGCCGTCACGGCCCGCCCCTTGATCGTCATGCTGCCCTCGCTCGGCCTGAGATAGCCGCCGACGGCCTTCAGCAAGGTCGACTTGCCGCAGCCCGAAGGCCCTAGCAGCACGAAGCGATCCGAGGTGTTGACCTGGAAGGAAACGCGCTCCGTCGCTGTGATCACCCGGCCCGGCAGCTTATAGCGCAGGGTCACCGATGAGACGTCGAGCAGCGGCTCTGCCATGACGGAATCCTGCACGGCTCAGTTGCCCGGCAGATCGTGAGCGATCGGCAGGTAATAATCCTTCCAGGAGGCCGGCTTCGTCTTGATGCCGCCGATGCGGGCGAGATGCTCGGCGAACTTCATCGTCCCCTGCGGGTAGATGTTCCACTCCATCATGCCGGGTTGCTTGAGCAGTTCGAGCAGTTGCTCGGTCGAGGTCTTGTCGCCGGTCACCTCGCGATAGATCTCGACCGCCGCGGGCGTGCTGGTCTGGATGAAGGCCTTCGCCTCCTCGGCCGCGTTGCGCAGCGCCTGGACGATCTTGGGATTGGCCTCGGCGAAGGCCGTGGTGGTCATGAACTGCCCCTGGCTCAGCGGCGAACCGATGATGTCGGACGAGGTCGTGACGACATGGGCCTCGGGGATCTGCTGCTGCTCGTAGAACTGGAAGGGTGGCGCCGCGAAATGGCTCTTCACCTCATGCGAGGGGTTCTTCATCGCGATGAAGGCGTCGGGATGGCCGAGCTGGACCGTCATCGGGTCGAAATGCCCCCACTGATCCGCGCCGAACTGCTTGCTGGCTGCGATCTGCAACAGGATCGCCTGTGTCGAGACGCGGATCGTCGGCACGGCGATCTTGTCGCCGGACTGATAGTCCTTCAGCGTTTTGATGCGCGGATCGCGGCTGAGCAGGACGAGCGGCTGGGCAGAGCTGGCGACGATGCCCTTCACGCGGCCCCGCGACTTGTCCCAGAGTACGAGCAGCGGCCCCGTGCCGGTGTTGATGATATCCACCCCGCCGGAGAGCAGCGCGTCCTGCTGCGCCCCACCATTCGAGAAGTTCATCCACTTGGTCGTGACGCCGGCAACGCCGAGCTTCTCGGCATGCTTCTCGATCAGCTTCTGCTTTTCGATCACATGTGTCGGCATGTAGAGGATGCCCGGCTGGCGGCTCAGCCCGATCTCGGTCTTCGCCTGGGCTCTCGCACCGGAATGGCTCCCGATCGCCGCGGCTGCACCGAGCGCGAGCGTCTGCCTGCGTGTGAGCATGATGTCCCTCCCTGATGGTTCTTGTTTGCGGCTTCGGCACTTGGCCATGCGCCTTGATTGGCAACAGTCAAAACACTAATGCATTAGTGCGTCAACCCTTCGAACGTGATAGCATCGAAGGCATGGATCGAATTTGGCCTGACGATCGCCGCCTGCCAGAAGCTCATGCGCGATCGGACGCGATTGTGCCGGGCCGCGTGCGACCCTGGGTTATGTGAGATAGAAGCGAACAGGATGAGCGACCTTCTCGAAAGATTTGCGGTGTCTCCCAAGCAGGCAGCGAAGGGCGGTGCCGGCGTCGTGTTCGACGTGCTGCGCGAGGAGATCATCTCGCTGTCGCTGGCCCCTGGAACCATGCTGTCGCGACAGGAACTGCAGGAACGCTTCGGCTTCTCCTCGACGCCGATCCGCGATGCATTGATGCGACTGCAGGAAGAGCGGCTGGTCGATATCTTTCCGCAGCATGCCACCGTGGTCAGCGCGATCGATCTGGATCTTGCCCGGCAAGGGCAGTTCCTGCGCAGGTCCGTCGAGCTCGAGCTGGTGCGCTCGCTGGCGCTGGCTCCGCAGCCGGCCTTGCTGGGGAAGATGAAGAGCCTCATCCGGCAACAGACGGCCTTCGCCGACCTCGGCGAGCATGAAGCATTCGCCGCGGCTGACCACGCCTTTCATCGCAGCCTGTACGATGCGGCGCAGATGACGGTGCTATGGGATCTGGTGCGTCGCCAGAGCGGCCACATCGATCGATTGCGACATCTGCATTTGCCGAAAGAGGGCAAGATGCGGGAAATCCTGGCCGCCCATGCCGCCATCGTCGATGCGATCGAAGCGAGCGACCCCGTCAGGGCTCAGGATGCGTTGCGGGATCACCTTTCCCGCTCGCTCGATTTCGTTCCCGCCCTGCGTGACCTGCATCCGACCTACTTCAAGAAGTGAGCGATCCCGCCGCCCTGAACCTCCAGCGCGCGAGAGGCTCCCGACGAACGACCGGTCAGGGCAGGTCGCTTGCCGCAACTGGCCGCCGTCGTTGCATGCAAGCCTCGTGCGGTTACAAATATGGGGTTCGCAAAGTCTTCGCGCTGATGCGTCGCAGCCAGCCGGACACAAGGCGGAGGACTACGGCTGGCGATGAAGACCCTGATCGACTCCACCAATGCAATGGTCGACGGGCTGGCTGCTATCCGCCGGCAATTCAGCGTACCGGATGATTTTCCGCCGGACGTCGTCGCGGCAGCGGAAGCTGCGGCCCGGAAAGTGCCAACAGAGCATGTCGACCGCACGGATCGGCCTTTCGTCACGCTCGACCCGGCGACATCGACGGATCTCGATCAGGCCTTCGCGATCGAGCGCAGCGGCAGCGACCTGTTGCTCCACTATGCCATCGCGGACGTAAACTGGTTCGTCGACGATGGAGACGCCATCGACCGGGAAGCCTGGCAACGCGGCACGACCCTCTATCTTCCAGACGGCAAGGCCAGCCTCTATCCTCCCGTCCTTGGCGAGGGGGCTGCCAGCCTGTTGCCCGCCGTACCCAGGCCGGCCGTGATCTTCACGACCCGGATCGACGCGGATGGCAATGTCCACCTGGATGCCGCTGAACGCGCGATCATCCGCAGCGCTGCCAAACTCGCTTACGACGCGGTTCGCGCCTCCGATCTGCCGAACGGTTTCGAGGAACTGGCCCGCCGCATCGGGGATGCCGAGAACAGACGCGGTGCCGCGCGCGTGGATCCGCCCGAACAGGAGGTCGCCGCCCTGGGCGACGGCCGCTATCAATTGCTGTTCCGCCCGCGCCTGCCGGCCGAAGAGCAGAATGCCGCCTTGTCCCTGGCGAGCAATCTCGCCATCGCGCAGGCGCTTCTGGCCGCTCATGCTGGCCTGTTCCGCGTCATGGCCGAGCCGGATGAGCAGGCCATCCAGCGCCTGCGTCAGACTGCACGGGCTCTAGGATTGCAGTGGCCAGCGATGGAAACGCTCGTCCAGTTCGAGAAGACGCTGGACCCCGCGGACAGTAGGGATGCCGCCTTCATGCTGGCGGTGCGAAGAGCCAGCGGCGGCGCAAGCTATGTCCCTTATCGTGAGGGCACCGTGCCCTGGCATGCTCCCATGGCGGCAAGCTACACCCACGCGACGGCGCCATTGCGGCGCCTCGCGGACCGGTATGTCGTGCGCGCGGCCTTGGCGATCGCGAACGGGAAACCCGTGCCGGCCGCGGTATCGACGGCTTTCGAGCAGCTTCCTGCCGTGATGGCGCGTGCCGATGCACGGGACGGGCAAATCGACCGAGCCGTCATCAGCCTGGCCGAGGCTCTCATCCTCCAAGGCCGCGAAGGAGCCTCGTTCCAGGCGGTGGTGACCGATACGGATGACAACGGCTTCCGCATCCAGCTCTGCGAATTGCCGGTGGTCGCGCGCGTTCGCGGACAGGGCAGCCAGCCGGGCGACAAGATTCGGGTCAGGCTGACCTCCACCAATCCCCTACAGCACACGGTCAGCTTCGAGCGAGCGGATTGAGCGCAGCAACCTGGCGAGATCTCGCCCTGCAAGCCGCTCCGCATCGCGATCCAGCCCAGCGTTTCCTTGCCGTATCAGGGCGGTGTCAGGCCAAACACGGTCGAGGCCGGCTGACCCTCCTCCAGCGCAGCCTGCCATTTCTCCTCGAGCATGAGCTTGGCCTCGGCATCTGCGATCCGGCCGCGAATGGTAGCCGGCGCCAGGGCGACCAGCCCATCATCGTCGCCGATCAGCAGATCCCCGGGCGACACCAACGTGCCGCCGATCGTCACCGGCCGGTTGATCTCGCCGCGCTCGGCCGAAGACGGGCCACGCGGCGTCCTGCTGCGCGCGAAGACCGAAAAGTCCCGCCAGCCCGCGAGGGTGCCGACATCGCGAACCGCACCGTCGCAGACGATGCCGACGGCGCCCTTGCGGCGGATGTGACCACCGAGGATATCGCCGATCATCGCCGTTTCCGCATGGCCGCCGGCAGCGATCACCAGGACATCGCCCGGTCCGATCACGTCCAGCGATCGGACGACGGAACCGAAATCGGGCGGCTCGCAGAGCACGGTCACGGCGCGCCCGAACAGGCGTGGCTGCTGCCCAGCCGGCATCAGAGCGCGGATGGCCGGGTCGATCTGGCCGAGATTGCGGCCAAGATCGACCGCAACGGCAACGGGAACCGCCCGCCAGCGATCGATCTCGGCTTGGCTGAGATCGCTCCTCGGGGCGGCGTGGATTGTCACGGGCATGGACACTGTCTTTCTTCGATGCGGCCTGCTGGCCGTCAGCATTGCCTGAGAACGGAATCCGTCAACCGCGGGGCTGCGGCCCGAGATGGTTTTTGAGCACACGGCCGAGCGCAGTGATGCCTGCCACGAGACGCTCGTCCGTCTGGGTGGAATAGCTCATCCGGGCATGGTTCGGCCGCTGCTCCAGGGCGAAGAAGGTCGCGCCGGGAACATAGGCGACACGGGCCTCCGGAAGCGCATGGTCCAGCATGAAGGCCGCCGCGTCGAAGCCTTCCGGGAAGGTCAGCCAGGTGAAGAGGCCGCCGCTTGCATCGGTGCAGGCGATCTCCTGCGGGAAGCTCTGCCGGATCGTGTCGAGCATCAGGTTCTTCTTGTGGCGATAGGCCTCCCGGATCGCGCCGATATGCGCGTCAATGTCGAATACCTCGAGGAAGCGCGAGGCCACCGCCATATTGAGCGTGCTCGTCTGGGTATCCGCAGCGAGCTTGAGCAGGCCGAGCTGCTCGATCAGCTCGGTCGAAGCGACCGCCCAGCCCAGCCGCATGCCAGGTGCCAGGATCTTCGAGAAGCTGCCGAGATAGATCACCCGGCCCTCGGTATCGAAGCTCTTGATCGGCGGGATGCGCTCGCCCTCGAAGCGGATCTCGCGATAGGGAGAATCCTCGAGGATGATCAGGTCATGCGCGTTGGCGATTTCCACCAGCCGCTTGCGCCGCGCCAGGCTCATCGTCACGCCGGTCGGGTTCTGGAAATCCGGGACCGTGTAGACGAACTTCGCCCCCGGATTGGCCTTCAGCGCCTCATCGAGCGCCTCGACGTCCATGCCGTCCTCATCCATGCCGACCGTGACATAGCGGGGCTCGCAGGGATTGAAGGCGATCAGCGCACCCAGGAAGGTCGGATCTTCGACGACGACGATGTCGTCCTTGTCGATCAGCAGCTTGGCGACCAGATCGAGCCCCTGCTGGCCGCCCTGCAGGATCAAGACCTCGTCTGCTGTGCAGGGCACGCCGTCGCGCGTCATCCGTTCGGCGATCTGCCGGCGCAGCAGCGGCATCCCGTTCGAGACGGTGTATTGCAGCGCTTCCTGCCCGTTCTCGATCAGCGTCTTGTGGAAGACCTCGTCCAGCCCCGCGATCGGAAACAGCGAAGCGTCGGGATAACCGCCACCGAAGGAGATCACGTTCGGGTCGGCGCCCAACCGCAGCAATTCACGGATGGCGGAAGGTCTGACCCGACTCATCCGGGCGGAAAGGCGATGTTTCACAGCAGGGCCTCCGGTCATTGTGCAGCCACGACATCAAGCTCGACGGCACCGATGCCTTCGAGTTCGAAGCGATAGCGTTCGCTCTCGGTCGGGAACCGGGTGGTAACGAGGCTGCCGGTCATCACGATCTCGCCGGCACGCAGGCTCTGCCCCTTCGCCGCGAGCGCGTTCGCCAGCCAGGCGAGCGGCGCGAAGGGATGGCCGAGCACGTCGCGGCCATGGCCGCGGTCGACCTCGACGCCGTTGCGGCTCACCACACCGGCGACGGCGTCGAGCGACGGCCAGCCGCTGCGGAATTCCGAGAGGACGACGCCGCCGTTCCAGGAATTGTCGGCGACGAGCGACAGCACGTCGAGCTCGGCATAATCGGCGGCGCGATCGTCGACGATCTCGATCGCGGCGCAGACTCCGGCGACATGCTTGGCGATGCTCTCGGCAGTGAGAGCGGGGCCGCCAGCCGGAATATCGCGGCCGATGCGCACCGCGATCTCGAATTCCAGGCCGATCCGCCCATAGTCCGCGATCGCGACGCGCGCACCGGAGCGGTGCAGCCGGTCGGCCAGGACGACGCCGGCGATCGGCTGGTCGATGCCGCACATCGTCTGCATGCGTTGTGAGGTCAGCCCGATCTTGTAGCCGATCGGCGCGCCGCAACGCGGCTTCAACAAAGAGACATAGCGATCCTGTATCTCATAGGCGCCGTCGAGCGAGACGATGCCGTTCGCTGCAGCAAAGGGGCGAAATCTCTCCTTCCGATCATGCTCGCCGACCAATCGCGTAGCCAGCCCATCCGCATTCACCATCCTGTCCTCCTGACCGGCGCCCGCTGCAACCGGATGAAATGATCGATTTCTGCTGATGTCTAAGCTGCCGCCATGACCTCGGCGAAGCGTCGCACAGCCGGTGGAATACGCTCGGGCAACGTGTTGCCGAAGCCGAAGACGAAGCCCGTCGCAGTCCGGTCCTGCAGCCGGTAGCGCGACAGGGCCGGGGCATCGATCCCACGCTGCCGCGCCGCGTCGGTGATCGCAGCGTCGTCAATCGGCTCCTTCGCGCGGGCCGTCAGATGGAGCCCGGCCGTGACATCGGGAATGAGCAGGCGGTCGCCCAGCGTCTGCCGCAGGGCATCCACCAGGATCGTTGCACGCTCGCGATAAAGCAGGCGCATGCGCCGGACGTGCCGGGCCAGGACGCCGCGCCCCATGATGTCGGCCACCATCTGCTGCAGCGGCGGCGGCAGATAGCAGGAGAAGACGAGCTTCGCACGGTAGAACAGATCGACGAGATCCGGCGGCAGCACGAGATAGGTCAGGCCGAGCGACGGCGAGAAGATCCGGTTGATATTGCCGATGAAGATCACACGCTGGTCGGTGTCGAGCGAGAGCAGCGAGGCGAGCGGCTGACGGTTGATGCCGATCGGGCTGCTGTAGTCATACTCGATCACCCAGGCGTTTTTGGCGCGCGCCCAGGCAAGCAGCGAAAGCCGGCGCTCCATCGACATGGTCGAGCCATAGGGAAACTGGTTGGTCGGCGAGGCGATGACCATCCGGGCGCCCTCCGCCTCCGGGCTGAAGCGGTCGATGCAAAGCCCCTCCTGATCGACTCGATGCGGCAGGACGCGAGCCCCATTCGCCGCCAGCGCGGCCACTCGTGTCGGATAGCCGGGATCCTCGATGATGACGCCGTCGCCGGGATCGAGCAGCAGCTGCGCCAGCAGGATGAAGGCCTGCGTCGTGCTGGCGACAACGGCGATCTGCTCGGCCCGGCAAGGGACGCCCTCGTATTCTCCGAGATATTTCGCAATCTGCTGACGCAAGGCCGGCAGTCCCAGCCGCTCACTGAAGTTGAACTGCGGCCAGGGTTCCGATCCCCAATACTCCGCGGTGCTGCGGCGGATATCCGCAAAGGGCAGTTCGTCCAGCGCCGGCAACAAGGGGCTGAGATCATAGCCCAACTCGCGTTCGCTCGGCAGGGATTGCCCCATCAGCGCGCGCCCGCGCTCGGCCAGGATACGTGGCTGACGAAGCGGAGGGGCTGCAGCCGGTTCATCGGCCCGGCGATGCAGATCTTCGGGCAGATCCTTTTCGATGTAGGTGCCCGCGCCGGTGCGCCCATGCGCGTAGCCTTCGTTCTTCAGCCGGTTATAGGCCAGCACGATCGTCGAGCGGGACACGCCGAGCTCGTCGGAAAGCTTGCGCGAGGGGGGCAGGCGCACGCCACGGGGAATCGCGCCCGCGACGACCAGCATGCGCAGCTGCCCGGCGATCTGGTCGTAGAGCGGTTCCGGCCCGTCCGGCACTACCGCGATCGCGTTCCAGAAGGGGTAGTTGAAGCTCGCGGTCATGTCCTGTCGCTGGATGGGTCGGGGCGGTCCGATCGGTTCCGGTCATCCGCTGCGGTGGATTGAGCGACTGGCGGCACGAGGGGTCAAGCCCGTCTCAAAATTGGTATGGCCGATTCAGAAAAATTGGTACTTGAGGCGATTTTTAGCCGTCGATACGGTCCCTGCCAATCGCGGTCGGACAAAGCCGATCATCAAGCATGAGCGGAGGAAAAACGTGTCTCGACCCGAGGCGAAGACCGTCCTCACAGCGGACGGCATCCACAAGAGCTATGGCGACTTCGCCGTCCTCAAGGGCGTCAGCCTGGCTGCCCGCGAGCGCGACGTCATCTGCATGATCGGCGCGAGCGGCTCGGGAAAGAGCACCTTCCTGCGCTGCATCAATCTGCTCGAGACGCCGGAATCCGGAACGATCGCCTTCGAGGGAGAGCAGCTGAATCTGGACCGTCGTGGCAAGGGGGCTCCGGTTCTGGATGCCAGGCAGATCAACCGGATCCGCAGCCGCATGGGGATGGTGTTCCAGAGCTTCAACCTGTGGAGCCACCTAACCGTCCTCGACAATGTGACGATCGCGCCGATCAAGGTGCTCGGCGTCCCCAAGGCTGAGGCGAAGGAACGGGCCGAGGCCCTGCTCGCGAAGGTCGGGATGTTCGACAAGCGCCTCCACTACCCGGCCCATATTTCGGGCGGGCAGCAGCAGCGCTGCGCCATCGCCCGCGCTCTGGCCATGGACCCCAAGCTCCTGCTCTTCGACGAGCCGACCTCCGCGCTCGACCCCGAGCTCGTCGGCGAGGTGCTGCGCGTCATGCGCCTGCTCGCGGAAGAGGGGCGGACCATGATCGTGGTCACCCATGAGATGGCCTTCGCCCGCGAGGTGTCGAGCGAGGTGCTCTTCCTTCACGAGGGAAAGATCGAAGAGCGGAACACGCCGGAGCAGATCTTCGGCAATCCGACGTCGGAGCGGTGCAGGCGCTTTCTGCAGCGCGTTCTTTGAGGAGAGGAACCATGAAAAAGACGGCTCTCGCCCTTCTGTCCGGCGCCACGCTGCTGCTGGCCGGCTCCGCCTTTGCCCGCGAGGTCAAGGTTGGAACCGAATGCACCAACCCGCCCTTCAACTATCGCACCGCAAGCGGGGAATTGACCGGCTTCGACGTCGATATTGCTCGGGAGATCGGCAAGCGGGAGGGCTTCGAGCTTCAGTTCGTCTGCCAGGCTTTCGAGGGACTGATCCCGGCCCTCACGGCGCGCAAGTTCGACCTCATCCTCGCCAGCCTCTCGATTACCGAGGCGCGCCAGAAGAGCATCGACTTCAGCATTCCCTATCGCGGCTCGACCGGGCGCTTCGTCGGTCTGAAAACCTCGACGCTGGAGCCGCTGACCGCCGACGGGCAGCCCAATCCCAAGGCGCTGGACGGCAAGGTGGTGGGCATGATCCGCGCCAGCACCTATGACCGCTATTTCACCGAGCAGTTCCCGGGCGTGCAGATCTCGCGCTACGAGAACTACGAGACCCTGCTCCTCGACCTCGTCTCCGGCCGCGTCGACCTGATCATGGCCGGGCCGATCAAGATGGAGGACTTCCTCGCCGAGGAGCGCGGCAAGGGCTTCAAGTACATCGGCCCCGAGCTGGAAAGCATCAAGTATTTCGGGCCCGGCGTCGGCGTCGGCCTGCGCAAGAACGAGGCCGAGCTGCAAGGCAAGGTCAACGACGCGCTCAAGGCCATGTTCGCCGACGGGACGTTCAAGAAGATCAACCAGAAATACTGGAAGTTCACCGTGCTTCCCAGCGTCTGGACGAACTGAGCCGCTTGCCCTCGCCATGCCCGTAACCAGGGCGGAGCACGTGGCCTCGTGCCACGCGTTCCGCTCTCCGCCTTCCCACCGGAAAGACGCATGACGGCAGACCTGTTTCAGGGCTGGGGCGCCCAGCTCTTCTGGGGCACGATGGTGACGCTCAAGGTCGCGTTCCTGTCGCTGCTGGCAGGGTTGGCGATCGGGCTCCTCGTTGCGCTCGCCAAGCTCTCGCCGTCGCGCATCCTGCGGGCGGCGGGCGATCTCTACACCACCTGCATCCGCGGCACGCCGGAGCTGCTGATCATCCTGCTGGTTTACTTCGGGAGCACGGTCGCCCTGTCGGCCGCCCTGCGCTGGGTCGGCGGCCCGGACGCCTCCTTCGAGATGCCGGCCCTGGGGGCGGGCGTGCTGGCGCTCAGCCTCGTCTTCGGCGGCTATGCGGCGGAAATCTTCCGCGGCGCTTTCCTCGCCATCCCGGCCGGGCAGATCGAGGCGGCCCGAGCCTTCGGCATGGGACCACTGACGCTGTTCATCTACATTCGCCTGCCGCTGATGTGGCGCTACGCGCTGCCGGCGCTCGGCAACATCTGGATCTCTCTGATCAAGAATACCTCACTCATCTCGATCGTCGGCCTCGAGGAGCTGATGCGGGTCAGCTACATCGCGACTTCGGTAACGCGCAGCCCGTTCCATTTCTATGTGCTCGCAGCCGTCATCTACCTCACCCTGACGATCGCGAACTCCCTCATCATCGAATGGCTCGAGACCCGCGCGAACCGCGGCGTGCGGAGGGTCTGATCATGGACATCTCGCTCATGATCGACAGCATCCCTCGCCTGCTCGAGGGCGCCGTCGTCACGCTGAAGCTGCTGCTGCTGACCGAGCTCATCGGCTTCGTCTTCGCCCTGCCGCTCGGCATTCTCTATGCGAATGGCAGCCGGGCCGTGCGGGCGCCGATCTACGGCTTCGTCTATTTCTTCCGCGGCACGCCGCTGCTGGTGCAGATCTTCATCGTCTACTACGGGCTCGCCCAGTTCGAGGTCGTGCGCCAGAGCTTTCTGTGGCCCTATCTGCGGCAGCCCTTCATCTGTGCGCTGATCGCCTGTGCCCTGCATTCGGCGGCCTACACCACGAACATCCTGCGCGGCGCGATCCAGGCCGTGCCTGCTGGCGAGGTCGAAGCCGCCCGCGCCTGCGGCATGTCCGCCTTCCAGGTCCAGCGCCTAATCGTTCTGCCCGTGGCGCTGCGGCTGATGCTGCCGGCCTACAGCAACCAGGCAATCGGCATGCTGAAAGGCACCTCGCTCGCCAGCACGATCACGCTGATGGAACTCACCGGCGTGGCCAATACCATCGTCGCCAGCACGTTCTCGCCCTACGAGATCTTCATCATGGCGGCGCTGATCTATCTGGCGATCACACTCGTCATCACGCGCTGCTTCAAATACGTCGAATACGCTCTCAGCAAGCATCAGCGGCCGCTCAAGAACACCGCCGCGATTTCCGGACAGGTCCGTCATGCCGACTAGCGACATCAGGAACTTCATTGCCTTCGCCCAAGGGCTGGCCGAAGCAAGCGGCACGATCATCCGCGAAGCGGCCCGCCAGAACAACGCCTTCGTCTCCAAGGGCGACGACAGCCCGGTCACCGAGATCGACCGGCGCGTCGAGACGGAGTTGCGCCGCCGCATCGGCGAGGCCTTTCCTGCGCACGGCATCCAGGGCGAGGAATTCGGAGCGCAGGCGACGGATGCCAAGCATGTCTGGGTCATCGATCCGATCGACGGCACCAAGGCTTTTGTCGCCGGTATCCCGGTCTTCGGCACGCTGATCGCGCTTACCCGTCGCGGCATTCCCATTCTCGGCGTCATCGACCAGCCGATGACGCGGGAACGCTGGATCGGCGCGGAAGGCTATCCGACCACCCTGAACGACGTCCGCGTCGCCACCTCCGGCCGCAAGGTCTTGTCGGAGGCGGTCCTCTCGACGAGCAGCATCGAACTCTACGAGCCTGAGAGCCTGCCGACCTTCAAGGCTCTGCGCTCCTCCGTCCATTGGTGTGTCTATGGTGGCAGTTGCTACGCTTACGGGCGGCTAGCTTCTGGCGGCATCGACGTCGCAATCGACCCCTTTTTCACCCCCCACGACGTCCTCGCCCATGTCCCGGTCATTGCCAATGCCGGCGGCGTCATCACCGATTGGGAGGGGGCTCCGCTGACGCTGCATTCGAGCGGGCGCTGCCTGGCGGCGGCCAATCCCGAACTGCATCAAGCGGCCCTGCACCGGATTGCCAAGGCACAGCCCGGAACCAGGCCGGCCGCGTAAGCCTGCTGGTCAGCGCCTCGACTTCAATCAGGTTACCGACATGCTCGACAAGCCCCTGACCCGCAGCAACATCGTGGAGGCCATGAAGGAGGCCGCCCGCATCGGCGGAGCCTCTCTCGCCGGGAACTTCGCACGCCTCGCCACACTGCCCATTCTGGAAAAGGGTCCATCCGACTTCGTCTCGGTCGCCGATATCGAATCCGAGCGGTTGATCGTTGCCCATCTGAACGAGAAACTGCCCGAAATCGCGGTTCTGGGAGAGGAAGGCGCGGCCTCGCCGGATGCCGGCAATGGCCTGAGGATCATCATCGACCCGCTCGACGGCACCAACAACTTCCTGCACGGCATCCCGCAATTTTCGGTCTCGCTTGCCCTGATGGAAGGCGAGGAGGTCACGGCGGGCGTGACCTATAACCCCTTGAGCCATGAGATGTTCTGGGCCGCGGCCGGACAGGGCGCCTATCTCGGCGACAGGAAGCTGAACGGCTCCAGCCGCAACTCGCTCGCCCATGCGGTTGTAGGGACTTGCTTCCCCTACAACGGCAAGGGCGACAGCGAGAAGGCCGCTCGCGAGATGGCGGCGATCATGCCGCGCGTCTCCGGCATCCGCAGCCCCGGCTCGGCGGCGCTCGAGATCGCCTATGTGGCGGAAGGCCGTTTCGACGGTTTCTGGACCTCCGGCGCCAAGCTCGACCTCTGGGATCTGGCGGCCGGTGTGATCATCGCGCGCGAAGCGGGCTGTCTGGCGACCGAGATCGACGGCGCCGGCGATCCGCTCCAATGCAGGAGCCTCGTCGTCGCACCCCGCCAGTTCCACAACCACTTCATCGAGATCTTTGGCGCGGCGCGCGCAACGGAGTCACGGGGCGCGGCCAACCCCGTGCGCTAGTCGCGATACTGACGTCCGGCCTGGGGCGTGTCCGCGTCCGGAATGGACGCCGCTAGGACGGTCATTCGCGGCCACTTCCGGCCACGATCGCGAAAGAACCGAAGGATCGACGAGCCCGATCGGGGGTTGGCCCTTCGACGAGGCGAAGGACCACCCTGTTCACGGCGGACGTCAGGCGCTGAGGCGCTCGCGCGTCCGCAGGATCATCAGCGCGGCTTCGGCGGCTTCGCGCCCCTTGGTGACGAAATGGGCCCGGAAAATGTCGGCATGGGGAGACGCTTCCCGATAATGATGCGGCGTCAGGGAAATCGAGAGCACCGGAATACCGGTGTCCAGTCCTGCTCGCATCAGGCCGTCGACCACCGCCTGCGCCACGAAATCATGGCGATAGATCCCTCCGTCGACGACGAAAGCGGCCGCGGCAACAGCCGCATAGCGCCCGGTTGCGGCAAGGTCGCGCGCGAGCAACGGCATCTCGAACGCGCCAGGTACGTCGAACACGTCAACCTGATCGGCAGGGATGACCTCGACGAAACCTTTGAGCGCCTGGTCGACGATGTCGGCATGCCAGGCAGCTTTGATGAATGCATAACGGGCGAGTGTCACAGTGATCTCCTTTCGCGACAGACACGTCACCCAAGGCGATCACGGCCGCATCCCGCGCCAGAGACGCGGAAAGCCAGCACGTTCTCTTTCATCCGGACTCTGACCGTCGGCTCAGGCATCCCACCTGATCTGCTGACCCCTCCTCGCGGAAGGCGCTCGCGGGCTCGCGGCCAAGGCCGCATACCGCCGGTGGGGAATTTCGCCCCGCCCTGAGAACAGGTTCACGATAGTCGCATTGCTCGGAGCACGACAAGCCCCGTCCATGCCTGCGGGGCCGCTATCGCGTCCGTTCGTCCAGGCGCCCTTTCACCGATGCGACGGCTTGTGCCAGCAGCTCGACACCGCGCTCGATCTGCCGGATTTCCAATGCCGAATAGCCCATTACGAGACTGAGCCGGTCCGATTGCGCCTCCGCAATGGCAGGGTCGTATAGTGAGGTTACGGAATGCAGGCCGATGCCGATCCGGCGCGCTTCTTCGATCAAGGCAAGTTCCAGGACGCTCGGTAGATCGGCAAGCCGCACGACAATATGCAGGCCGGCATCGGCCCCCTCGATCGCGATCCTGTCGCCGAATGCCAGGCGCAGCCTGTTGAGGAGCGTCTGTCGCCGCTCACCGTTGAGGCGCCGGACCCGCCGCACATGGCTCTCATAGGCACCGCTTTCGATGAGCGAAGCCAATGCCTCCTGCTCGGCAACGGGAGAATGCCGATCGATCAGTTGCTTGGCCGTTGCGAAGACCTCTTGCAGGTCCGGCGGCACAACGAGGTAGCCGATCCGCAGCGTCGGCGAGAGCGTCTTGGAGATCGTTCCGAGATAGACGACGTTGTCGCTGTTGCCCAACCCATGCAACGGCGGAACCGGATTGATGTCATAGCGATATTCGCTGTCGTAGTCGTCTTCGATCACATAGGCGCCGTTCTGCCGCGCCCATTCGATCAGCTGGCGGCGGCGCGAGATCGTCATCACGCCCCCGAGAGGAAACTGGTGAGACGGGGTCACATAGGCGAGCCGCGCCTCGACACCCCTGAGCATGTCCGTCTTCAGCCCTTCGCCATCCACGGCAATCGGCACGGCTAACGCTCCGGTGCCGGAAAAGACGTGCCGGGCCATGGCATAGCAGGGGTTCTCGATCACGAAGCGATCGGCTGGATCGAGAAGCAGCCTCGCGCACAGGTCGAGACCCTGCTGCGAGCCGTTGACGATCATGATCTGGTTCAGTTCGCAGCGTAGCGTCCGGGCCCGCCAAAGATAACCCTGCAACGCCACGCGCAGGCGCCGCGAGCCGCGCGGATCGTTATAGACAAGCGGGCCGGGCCGGCGTGCCATGACAGCGTTCATCGCGCGTTTCCAGATACCGGCGGGAAAGTCGGATGGCGCGAGATCGCCATACCGAAAATCGGCGACCAGCTGGTTCGCCACCTGGTCGCGCCAGACCGGGACGCTCCGGATACGTTCGCCATAGGCTGAAAGCCGGATTGGCCCGGAGCGCTTCGGCCGGCTGTCAGGCACGCCCCTGTCGACGACGGCGGAGGCGACGCGCGGCCTTGCTCCCTGGCGGACCGTGATGAACCCCTCGGCCAGCAGCTGCTCGTAGGCGACCGTCACGGTCGTTCGGGAGATCCCGAGCTCGACGGCCAGCGCGCGCGAAGATGGCAATAGACCGTCTTCGCCGAAGACGCCGGCAATCACCTGCTCTCTCAAGGTCTCATAGATTTGCCGGGCCCCCGGCGGCTTGGAGGAGTTCATCGCCATCGCACTCTAACTGGCCCAGCTCAATTTTCATAAACTGGTCGTTCTGAATGATCCAGCAACGCGTTATGCGAAGGGGAATTCGAGAGGCCCCGACACGACGATGAGCAGGACCGACAGGCAACAGGAAGCCAGCTTCCGGACATCGCAGCGCGGCGCCGCCTATCCCGATTCCGGTTCTTTGGCCTGCAGCGACACACGGCTTTCCCCCGACGAGCTTCAGCGCTTCGGCAACGATCCTTTGGCGACCTTCCGGGCCAATCTGGCATCCGTGGAAGACCGGATCGCCCGCGCTTGCGAACGGGTCGGGCGTGACCGCAGCTCGGTGCGGCTGCTTCCCATCACCAAGACGGTACCTGCCCCTGTCCTGCGCTTCGCCTATGCGGCCGGCATCCGCTCGTTCGGCGAGAACAAGATCCAGGAAGCCATAGCGAAGCGCGAGGCCCTGGGCGATCTTGCGATCGACTGGAGCATCGTCGGGCATCTTCAGACCAACAAGGTGAAGTATCTCACCCAGTTCGCCCAGGAGTTTCACGCACTCGACAGCTTGCGCCTGGCCGAGCTTCTCAACGCCCGACTGGAGCGCGAGGACCGCACCCTCGACATCTATGTGCAGGTCAACACATCCGGCGAGGAGAGCAAGTTCGGACTGCATCCCGATGCGCTGCTGCCGTTCGTCGATACTCTCCACCAGTTCCCGCGCCTGAAGCCACGCGGTCTCATGACGCTGGCGCTCTTCAGCGCCGACATGGCGAAGGTTCGCCCCTGTTTTGCGCTTCTGCGTACCCTGCGTGACCAGGCGATCAGGCGCCACGCAGGTCTGACCGGACTGTCGATGGGCATGACCGGCGATTTCGAAGAAGCCATAGAAGAAGGCGCGACCGTCGTTCGCGTTGGCCAGGCCATCTTCGGGAAACGCCCCACTCCGGACGGGCATTACTGGCCAGGCCTTGCTCCCCACTGACGAGAGATTCCGAACCATGACTGTTCCCGGCGGCCTATCCGCATTTCCAATCACGCCTGCCGATCAGGCCGGCCGGATCGACATCGCGGCGCTGCGCAGGCTGGTTGCCCGGCTCGCTTCAGCCGGGGTCGATTCGATCGGCCTGCTCGGCAGCACCGGCACCTACATGTATCTGACCATCGAGGAGCGTCGGCGGGCTGTCGAAGCAGCCATCGACGAAGTGGCGAGCCGGACCCCGGTCATCGTCGGGATCGGCGCTCTGCGCACGGATGACGCGATCAGGCTTGCCCAGGATGCCAAAGCCATCGGCGCGGCCGCCGGCTTGCTCTCTGCAGCCTCCTACACACCGCTGACCGATGACGAGGTGTTTGAGCATTTTTCGACGGCCGCGCGCGAGAGCGGCTTGCCCATCGTCATCTACGACAATCCCGGTACCACGCATTTCCGCTTCACGCCCGAACTCATCGGCCGCCTCTCCAACGTGCCAGGCATCGTCGCGATCAAGAATCCGGGCTGGAGCGCCGAAGACACCGGCCGCAACCTGGCCGAGCAGAGCAGGATTGTACCGAAAGGATTTTCGATCGGCTGCAGCGGCGACTGGATGGCGACGGAGACCCTGCTCGCCGGGGCCGACACCTGGTACAGCGTGCTCGGCGGCCTCTTGCCAAACATCTGCCTGAAGCTCGTCAGGTCGGCCCAGAAGGGCGAAGCTGCCGAAGCGCGCCGGCTCAATGGCGAATTGGCCCCGATCTGGAATGTGTTCAGGCAATACTCCAGCCTGCGGGTCGTCTATGCGCTCGCCGAGCAGCTTGACCTTTGCCACAGCAAGCCACCGCCACCAATCTTGCCGCTGCCGGAATCGGCGAAGCGTCAGGTGGCAGAGCTGCTGACGAGTTCGCCGGATATAGCGGCTTGAAGGTTTCCGTGGCGTGGCCGTCTCATGGGCCGGCCACGCGCCCGACAGGTCAGCCGGCGATCGTCGAGGCAACCAGCAAGTGACCCGAGAGCGGCGCTTTTTCCAAGACCTCGCGGGCAAGGTCGATCCGCGCGGTGGTGACGTAGATGCGGTCCTTGCCTTCACCGCCAAAGGCGAGGCCGGTCGGGCGCGGCACGGGCAGCGGCAGCAATCGTTCGATTTCGCCCTCGGTCGTCAGTCGCGCGATGCTCCAGCCGTCATAGAGTCCGACCCAAAGCCGATCATCCGCATCCACGGCGAGGCTGCGCGGCTCGCCCGAGACGCGCGGTATCCGCGTGTATAACCGGGGCGTCGAACCGTCGCGTTCGAGCAGATAGATCGTCCCGCTCTCGGGATCGGACGCAAAAAGCCGGCGGCTCGCCTGCGACCAGGCGAGCGCACCGATCCGCTTGCGCAGGGTCCATCTGGGTTCGATAGCCCCGTCACGGCCGAGCCTGCCGATCCGGGTTTCATCGCCCTGTTGGACGGCGGCCCAGGGCTGTCCGTCGGGATCGGTTGCCATTGCGGTCGCGCCGCCAAGCTCGGAAACGGCGCGATCCTGAAGGCATTCCTGCTTGTTGATCCTGAGAAACCGCCCGCCGAGGAGCAAGATGACATCGCCGTCGACGGTCACAGCGAGCCCGTCGATCGGCGCGCCTGGCTCGGGCCGGAATGTCGCAGTTCGGAATCCCTCCGTCATGTAGAGGGTGGGCCCAAGTCGATCGGCCCAGACGAGGGATGAGCGCGCCGCATCCCAGACCGGATGAGCGCCATAGAAGACAGGCTGGCGGTGGGCATCGTGCGGCTGCCAGGGCGTGCCGGCCTGCGACTGCCGGACCGGAGCGCCTCTCAGGGCCAGGCCGATGTTGCGGGCCACATTCGCGATCTCCGGACCGAGCTGGGCTACCCTTTCGCTGGTCAGCCGATAGATCGGCCCGGCCACGCTGATGGCCGCGATCGGCCGGCCGGTGGAGTCGAGCACCGGTGCGCCGACACAACGATTACCCGACAGGATCTCCTGGTCTTCGATCGCATAGCCGCGTGCCCGGACGATGCGCAGCTGCGTCATCAGCGTGTCGCGATCGGTGATCGTCTGCGGTGTGAAGCGCTCCAGAGATTCATGGCCGAGCATGGCTTCGGCCTCCGCTTCCGGGAGGAACGCGAGGATCGCCTTGCCCTGGCTGGTGCAGTGCAGAGGCTTGCGTACGCCCAGCCGGGCGGCCGAGCGGACATCGTGCGGGCTTTCGAACTTGCCGAGCGCCAGAACCATGCCGTCATCGGGCACGGCAAGATAGGCGGTCTCCCCTGTCATGTCGCGCAGGCGCTGCAGCTCGACGCTCGCGACCGCAGCAAGATCGGGCGCGACCCAGACATTCTGCGCCAGCTCGAGCAGGCGGTAGCCGAGGGTATAGCCCTGGGACTGCGGGTCGAGGCGAACGAAGCCATGTGCGGTGACCGAGGCAAGAATCCGGTAGAGCGTCGCCTTCGGCCATCCCGTCGCAGCGGCAAGCTCGGCCGCCGTCACGAGGCCGGGGGCCGCCGCGACCAGATCGATCAGCCGAAAGGCCTTGCCGATCAGGGCCGTGCCGGCAACGGCCGGTTGATCGCTGCGATCATCGGGGAGCCATCGGATCGCCCCCGCATGCGGTTCAGCCATCGAATGATCCCATATTGTGAGACAGAGAGCTCGAAACCTCGGCTTCGAAGCTTTCCGAGGATCAATATGTAGGTCAAAAAGGTCAAGGCCGGGGTCGTGGATCACCTATCGCCGGCTCGAGAGCAGAACCCCTTCGGCCGGACAGCGATTCATGACCTCACCCACGCAACACCCCGACGCCGTCCCGCAGGGGGTGATCGACCGGCTGAAGACGATCAGCAGCGGGTCGCTCACCACCGAGTTGTTCCGCCGCGGCCTGCGCCAGTGCTTCCTTGTCGGGCTGAAGGCGCTGAACCCGAACGCCGCGAAATTCGCCGGCGAAGCCTTCACGATGCGCTTCATCCCGGCTCGCGAGGATATCGACACCTACGCGACCCTCACTCCCTATCCGAACCCGGACAATCTCCAGTGGGAGGCGGTCGAGCAGATTGGCCCGGGCGAGGTGCTGGTCATCGACAGCCGCGGCGACATTTCATCCGCCTCGGCGGGCAACGTCCTGCTGACGCGGATGATGGTGAAGGGCGTGGCTGGTGTCGTCACCGACGGCGCTTTCCGCGACGGCCAGGAGATCGCCGCGATGCCGTTCCCTGCCTATGCCCGCGACGTGGTCGCCTCGACCCGGCTGTCGACCCATCATGCCGCCGATCTCAATGTGCCGATCTCCTGCGCCGGGGTTGCCATCTACCCCGGTGACATCCTCGTCGGCGACGGGGACGGCGTCACGGTGGTGCCGCGCCGTTTGGCTGCTGAGATCGCCGACGCCGGTGAGAAGCGCGACATCCTGGAAGGCTATCTGGTCAAGCGCATAGCCTCCGGCGAAGGGCTCTACGGCGTCTATCCGCCGACGCCGCAAACCCGTGCCGACTTCGAAGCCTGGCAGAAGGCCGGCGCTCGCGAGGAGGACATCACGCGCATTCGTGCGGAGGCCAGCCATGGTTGAGATCACTCCCGCCTTCATGGAAAAGGCGATCCGGCGCTATTTCGAAGCCTGCAACGCTGGCGACTACGCCATGCTCGTCTCCTGCTTCACCCCCGACGCCGTCCATTATTTCCCGCCGGGCCTGCCCGAGATCCCGTGGCGGACCGCCGACGTGATCGCCCGCAAATGGGTCTGGTGCGTCGAAAACCTCGGCTCGCGCTGGACCATCGAGAAAATCCTGTGTTCCTCGACCGCGCCGGAAGCCGTGATCGAATGGACGCATTGGAAGCCCAGCGCCAAGACCGCGCTGCGCGGCGACGAATGGTATGTCTTCGACGAGAAGAGCGGCCTGATCCGCGAGATCCGAGCCTATTACGCCTCGGCTGCCGACGGCAGCCTGCCGATCAGCGAGCTGGTCGAGTTCGACTATGCCGGCCGCGGCTATCACCTCGGTCCGCAAGCCTAGCCAAAGAGACCGGCGGGGATGGCTGAAACCATGGAGCTTCCTGCGACACGGCGCGAGGACGTGCAGCAAGCAGTTCCCGTCCATGAAGGCGGGAGGCTGGTGCTGCGGTCGGACATGCTGGAGGCGACCGTATCGCCCAAGGAAGGCGGGCGCCTTGCCACGCTTCGCGACCTGTCCGGCACAGCCCCGCGCGATCTCGTCGTGCCCCTGCGCGCCTGGCCGGCCGAGCCTCGGCGCTGGCCGAAAGGGGGTGCCTATCCGCTCATTCCCTATTCCAACCGCATCGCCGGCGGCTGCTTGCACCATGCTGGCCGCGTGTGGTCCGTCGAACCACATCCTGACGCCGCTCCGCACAGCCTCCATGGCACGGCACATCTTCGCGAATGGGAGGTTGAATCCAGCGCCCCGACGAGAGCCGCACTGACGCTCTCCGCCGCCCCGGATGGCGACTGGCCCTGGCCCTATCTTGCCCGGCAATCCTTCGAACTCACGCCGGAGACCTTGCGCATCGAACTGAGCATCGAAAACCGCGGCATCGAGGCTTTCCCGGTCGGGCTCGGCTGGCACCCCTACCTGGCCTGGTCGCCCGACGCGGAGATCCGTCACGATGCCCGGCGACGCTGGCTCTATGGCGAGGATTATGTCGCAACCGGCGAGACGATACCGGCCGACGCAGTCGGAAGCCGGACCAGCTATCTCTCGGACTGGACCGGGCTGGAGATCAGCCATGCCGACGGCCATAGCGTCCGTGTCACAACAAGCCCCGCGCTCTCGCACCTCGTTCTGCATCGGCCGGATGATGACGCCTATCTCTGCGTCGAGCCGGTCTCCCATGTCGCGAACGGCTTCAACCTGGCGGCCGACGGCATCGCGGGCACCGGCACGCATCTGCTTGAAGCCGGCGCCAGCTTCAGCGCCTGGGTCGAGCTCGGCCCCGGTCGAAGAGGCGCAAAGCCGGCTGCCGGCCGGGAGATCGATCCGTGACGAAGACCATCCTGATCACCGGCGCCGGCGGCGTCGTGGGGCGAGCCATCCGGCCCTTGCTGCGGGGGAGCTATCGTCTCCGCCTGTTCGATCGCAATGCCATCGCGGATCTCGCGACGAATGAAGAGGTCGTCCTCGGCGACATCGCGGACAAGGCTGCGCTGGCTGAGGCCCTGCAGGGCGCCTCGGCCGTGGTGCATCTCGCCGGCTGCACCACCGAAGCCGGAATCGAGGAGCAGATCGCGGGCAATGTCCAAGGGGCCTGGAACGTGTTCGACGCCGCACGGGCCGCCGGCATCGAGCGGGTGGTTTTCACCAGCTCGCATCACGTGGTCGGCCATTACCCACGCCACAGGCGGATTGGTTCTGATGTCCTGCTGCGCCCGGACAGCCGCTACGGTTTGACCAAGGCTTTCGGCGAGCAGGCGGGCGCCTTCTTTGCCGATCAGTTCGGGTTGCGGGTGTTGGCCATCCGGGTCGGCTTCATGGGGGATCGGCCGGTCGACCGCCGCCGCCTCGCCATCTGGACGAGCCCGCGCGATCTCGCGCAATTGGTTCGGATCGGTTTGGAGCACGAAGCCCTACGCTTCGCCGTCGTCTACGGCATCTCCGACAACGCCCGCAGCTTCTTCGACAACGCCACGGCATGGCGCCTGGGCTATCGACCGCAGGACAGCGCCGACGATTATGCGGAGGCCGTCATGGCGGCAGTCCCGCCGGAGGATCCCGACCGGCTTGCCAGCCGCGTCATCGGCGGCACCATGGCCGAAGGGAGCTTCGTCGGTGACATCGCGCGGATTGAGGATTGGTGAGACGGCGCGCCGGCCGTGCCGGGCGCCGAATGCAAAGTGAAGACCGATGGCGCCACAAGACGCCACGCAACAGGGCCGTTCCGGCGGCTATCCTTGGGAGGATGACAGGATGAAGATGACGGACCCATCTCGACGCCAGTTCCTGGGCGGGGCGGCAGGCTTTGCGGCCATGGCTCCTGGCCTCGCGCAGGCGCAGCTCGCCCAGCCGAAGGCGCCGGTCAATCTCAACATCGTCGACGTCGCCGGCAATCTCGCGCTGACCCAGAAGGCCTTCGAGGCCTATCGCCGGGCAAAGCCCGAGCTGGTCTCGCGGATGACCTTCACCAAGGCGCCGGCCCCCGAGCTGCCCGGCAAGATCAAGGCGCAGCAGGACGCCGGACGCATCGACATCGACCTCGTGCTGACCGGCACGGACGCGCTCGCGGCCGGCATCGAGCAGAATTTGTGGGTCGATCTGCTCGCGGCCCACAAGACGGCGCTGCCGAAGCTCGATGAGATCTACGAAAGGGGCGCTGCCATGATGCAGGGCCTGGCACTCGGCCAGGGCGTGGTCGTCGCCTATTACCCCTCGGGGCCGCTGCTCGAATACCTGCCGGCCCACGTCCCGACTCCGCCGGGCTCGCTGGAGGAGCTGTTGGCCTGGGCCAAGGCTCACCCCAACAAGTTCATGTACGCCCGACCTGCCAATTCCGGCCCCGGCCGCACCTTCATCATGGGACTGCCCTATATCCTCGGCGACAGCGATCCGAAGGATCCGATGAAAGGCTGGGACAAGACCTGGGCCTATCTGAAGGAACTCGGCCGCTACATCGAATACTACCCGACCGGCACCTCCGCGGTGATGAAAGAGCTCGGCGACGGAACCCGCCATATCATCGCCACCACGACGGGCTGGGACATCAATCCGCGCGTGCTCGGCGTGGTCCCGAAGGAGGCGCGCATCGGGACCTTGAAGAATTTCCGTTGGGTCATCGACGGCCAGTACATGGCGATCCCGAAGGGCCTGCCCAACGACAAGATCGCCGTGCTTCTCGACCTGATGTCGTTCATGCTGACCAAGCCGGCACAAGCCTTCACCTATGACGAAGGCTATCTCTACCCGGGGCCGGCGGTGAAGGACGTCCCACTCTCGATGGCGCCGCCCGAGAGCCAGGCGGCGATCGCGGAGTTCGGTCGTCCCGAATATGCGAAGCTGATCGCGGACACGCCCTTCGAGCTGCCTCTCGAGCCGAACCAGATGGTCATGGCCTTCCGCAGGTGGGACGAAGAAATCGGCAAGCGGGCCTGACCGCCCGCACCGGGCGACCGCGCTTGATCTCGCTGGCGGCCGGGCCTCGGCAGGCGACCAGCGATCCGCATTGTTTCGCCGGACCCGCTGGTCGGGTCGGCTCCTGACCCGATGAGAAGGCCATGTCCGATCCGATCACAAAGGTGGAGCCGGTTGTCCTGCGCATCCCGTTCGACGATGGCGGCAAGGGGCAAGGCATCACGCCGACCCGGTGGAGCAATCTCGACATCGTCTTGGTCCGGGTCGAGACGGCCTCTGGTCTGGTCGGCTGGGGCGAGGCCTTTGGCTATATGTGCCAGAACGCCACCGCCATCGCGGTTCGCGACCTGGTCGCGCCGGCTGTGATCGGGCGGGATTCGCAAGATCCCCGGGCCGTCAATCTGGCGGCTCAGCAGGCCCTCGCCCTCTTCGGCCGCTATGGCATCACCCTGTTCGCGATCTCGGGGCTGGACATCGCGCTGTGGGATATTGCGGGCAAGCGCGCTGGCGTGGCCTTCTCGCGCCTGATCGGGCCGCGCTGCCGCGACGAGATCCGCGCCTATGCGAGTCTCGTTCGATACGGCGATGTCGAGCGCGTCGCGCATTTCGCGGCCGAGGCCACCGCGCTCGGTTACGACGAAGTGAAGCTGCATGAGGTTCTGTCGGAGACGATCACGGCCGGGCGCCTGGGCGCCGGGCCGGATGCGCGCCTGACCGTCGACGTCAACTGCCAGTGGTCCCTGGAGCAGGTCAGGGCGATGCTGCCGGCCCTTGCCGAGAACAATGTGAACTGGCTCGAGGAGCCGACCTTCCCGCCCGAAGATCCGACACCCTGGCGAGCCATCGCCGCCGAGGGGATCGCCATCGCTGCCGGCGAGAATGCCTGCACCGCTGTCGAGTTTGCCCGCCTCGTCCCCGCCCTCGACGTCGTCCAGCCAAGCGTCACGAAGGTCGGCGGCGTCACCGAATTCGTCAAGGTCGCGCAGCTCACGCGCGCGGCCGGCAAGCGCCTCGCACCGCATTCGCCCTATTTCGGGCCGGGCTATTGGGCGAGCTTGCAGCTTGCCGCCGCGATCGACGGCTTCGAGGTCTTCGAGTTCCTGTATGTCCGGCCGGAAGCCTGGTGCGGCCTCGACCCCGCTTTGCCGGCCTGTGGAGCCATCCGCATTCCCGACAAGCCTGGCATCGGCTTCGAACCCGACATGTCCGTCATCGAGCGCTATCGGGTCTAGATCGAGCATAGGAGACGACGATCGCCGAAGCCGGCGCGCCGCCGCTCGTTGAGGGAAAACCCTCATTGCAGGGACGATGGCTGAGCTTAAGCTCCGGTCTTCCAGTCAGCAGATGGAGGACACCATGGCTGCCTCACAGTCCGAGGACAAACGCCCGCAGCGCGATCCGGCGGAGGACAATGCCTTCTTTCCGTCGCCCTATTCGCTAGGCCAGTTCACGAAGCCGAAATCCGATCTCGGCGGCGCCGACTATCCCAATCCCTATAACGGCAAGAAGAAGGTGCTGATGATCGGCGCCGACGAGCGCTATCTGCTCACCGACAACGGCACGTTTTTCTCAACCGGCAACCACCCGGTCGAAACGCTGCTGCCGATGTATCATCTCGACAAGGCCGGTTTCGCCTTCGACGTGGCCACCGTGTCGGGAAATCCCGTCAAGTTCGAGCTCTGGGCCATGCCCTCCGAGGACGAGGAGGTGAAAGGGCTGTTCGCGAAATACCGCGCCCAGTTCAAGCAACCGCTGAAGTTGTCCGAGGTGATCAAAAATGGCCTCGACGATTACGCCGCGATCTTCATCCCGGGTGGTCACGGCGCACTGATCGGCCTCCCCGAGAGCGAGGACGTCAAGGCCGTGCTGGAATGGGCCGCCGCAAAGGACAGGTTTGTCGTTTCGCTGTGTCATGGACCGGCTGCCTTCCTGGCGGTCGGCGACAGCGACATCTACCGCGGCTACGGGATCTGCGCCTTCCCCGACGCGCTGGACGCCAAGACGCCTGACATCGGCTACATGCCGGGCCACCTGACCTGGAAGTTCGGCGAGAAGCTGAAGGCGCTCGGCTTCGAGATCCTCAACAAGGATATCTCCGGCGCCGTGCATCGGGACCGCAAGCTGCTGACCGGGGACAGCCCGCTCGCCGGCAACGCGCTGGGCAAGCTTGCCGCCGACGCGCTTCTGAAGGAGGTCGACGCGGCGTGACCGCACCGCCGAACGGTACCACGGTTGCAACCGCCGTCGCCCTCGAAGGCGCGGAGAGCCTGCCTGTCATTCAGCAGGCGGTTCGCACTTTCGCCGCATCGTTCGGTTATGATCGATTCGTGCTGTTCTCCGCCTCTTCGGCCCGGGACGAGGTGGTCGAGCGCATCTATTGGGTCGAGGGCGATTGGTTCGGCGAAGGCGAACCGGTCGACTCCGATACCTATGTCCGGCGCTGCCCGGTGACGCGCCACATCCTCGAGGCGCGCGAGCCGTTCTTCTGGACCAAGACGACGGAAACGAACGGCGAGCTCTATCGCGTGGTCCGTTTGCCGCGGGGGCGAGGCATCCACGGCCTCCAGATTCCCATATTCGGGCCGCTGGGGCTGGAAGGGGCGATGAGCCTCGGCGGTGAGCGGATCGACCCATCGCCCACCGCCCGGGTCGCGCTCTCCGTGGTCGCGGGCGCGGCCTTTCTTGCGGCGCGAAGGCTCCTAGAAGCTCCGGCCGGCGATGGCATCGGAGCGCTGACCGGCCGTGAGCGCGAGATTTTGGCGTGGACCGCGGCCGGTCGTCGTCAAGGCGAGATCGCTGCGGCGTTGGGCCTGTCCGAGCGGACGATCGAGAACCACCTGCGGCGAATTCGCAAGCGCCTCGGCGTCGCAACGACGGCGCAAGCCGTCCGCGTCGCGATCCGAATGGGCGACATTGTCGCATGAAACGATGAAACAGGGAGATGCGCGATGGGCAAGACAGTCCTCGTGACGGGTTCGGCGACCGGGTTCGGCCGTGGCGTGGCGCTCGGCCTCGCCCGGCGCGGGCATCGCGTCGTCGCTGGTTGCCAGATCTGGCCGCAGGTCTGGGAGCTGCGGAATGCGGCCAAGGCCGATGGCATCGAGATGGAGGTCATCAAGCTGGACGTCTTGAACGAGATCGACCGCAACAAGGCGCTCGGCATCGAGATAGACGTGCTGTTCAACAACGCCGGCATCATGGAATCGGGCCCGATGATCGAGATTCCGATGACGGTATTCCGGTCGGTTTTTGAGACCAATGTCTTTGCCGCGCTGGAGCTGGCTCAGGGCTTCGCACGCACCATGGTGAAGCGCGGTGCCGGGCGGATTGTCTGGACTTCTTCGGTCGCGGGCCTGGTCAAGGTCCCCTTCGACGGGGCCTACGCCGCCTCGAAGCACGCCGTCGAAGGCATCTGCTCGGCGATGTGCGAGGAGCTCAAGCCCTATGGGGTGCAGGTAGTGACGGTGAACCCCGGCGCATTCCGCACCGGCTTCAATGACACGGGGATGGAAAGCATGGACCAGTGGTGGGGTCAGGGCGAGCGCGTCGTCGCGCACTGGCCGGTGCGCGAACTCGATCGCCAGCACGATCCCGCCGAGATGATCGAGGCGATGATCGGCGTGATCGAGGCCGAGAGTCCACCTTACCGTACTGTCCGTCCCGCCAGAGCCGAAGAGATGGTCCGCAACGAACAGGCGGAGATTTGGGATCGGCGCGCCTGAAACCCCGCAGGAATTTCAGACTGCGCCGCAGAAGGATCTCGACGGCGGGACGTCAACTGGGTCGCGATGCCCCGCCTCTGCCGTTCCACGCGTCTCCAAGATGCGAAATTGATTCAAAGCCGGCTAAGGACAGCATCTTTGAAGGCGAAGCGCTCGGCCTTGAAATCCACGCAGTAGCTTGCTGCGAAGGGCAGCTGCGGATGGCATGACAGCGTGACGATGACGACATTGGCTCGCCGGTTGATATAGAGTGTTTGGCCCGCGAAGCCGACCGCGACCATGGCGCCATCAGGGTCGATCCACCAGCTGTAGCCATAGCCGTCGGCGCCGTAATTGTTCGTCTCCGCGTCGAGCGCAAAGACGCGCGACCCGGCCGCATCGAGCCATCCTTCGGGGAGAACCCGCTCGCCGTCGATCACCCCTTCCTTGAGCAGGAAGAGGCCGAAGCGGCCGAAATCCCGCAGCGCCATCCCGGCGCGGCTGCCGCCGATCTCCTGGCCGCCCTCGGATTCCAGCGTATAGAAGGCATCGAACTCCATGCCGAAGCGCGACCAGATCTTGCTCGACATGTAGTCGGCCAGCGTGCGGCCGGTCGCGGCCGAAAGCAGCGCGCCCAGGACGTAGGTGTCGCCCGTGTTGTAGTTGAACTGGCTGCCCGGCGGATGCAGTCCGCGCACGCTCCGCATCAGCGCCAGCACCCCGCCTGGCACCTTGTCGCCGAGCGACTTGCTGTAGCGGTTCACATGCGAACGGCGATCGGTGTAGTCCTCGTTCCAGTCGACGCCGGACGACATGGTGATCAGGTCGCGAACGCTCACCGCGTCATAGGCGCTGCCGCGCAGGGCCGGGAGATAGCGCGAGACGGCATCGTCGAGACTTTCGATGGAGCCGTCCTGAAGTGCCGCGCCGACGAGCGTCGAGGTCAGCGATTTGATCATCGACATCGACGACCAGCGACGGCTCTCCTCCAGCCCGAGCGCATAGCGTTCGAGCCGGATCGTGTCGCCCTGCAGCACGAGCAATCCGGCTACGTTGGTCCGCTGGATATAGTCGTCGAGCCCGCGGCGCTCACCGGCCAGCTCGTATTCCGGAGCTATCTCCGCCCCACGAGAGAGCGGAAAGGCATCGGTGCCGCGAGCGATGCGACGCGTCGCGAACATGGCGTCGACATTGGCATAGGCATAGGCCTGCCAGCTCGGCGACAGCAGCAGGAAATCCTCGCCGCGCGGGATGTGGCATTGCGGCTGCGCGATGGTGCTGCTCATGCCCGGCGCACTCCATAGAACAGCGGCAGGCCTTTCTGCACGCCGGTCAGGTTGTTGCGATAGGCCGTCTGCTGGAAATAGAGGCCGGTCGGCGCATAGGGCACGGTCTCGAAGGCGACACGCTGGATCTCGGCGCAGATCGCGGCCTGCGCCTTCTCGTCCGGTGCCCGGAACCAGTCCATGCGCAATTCCTCAAGACGGGGAATGTCGGACCAGCCGAAGATCGCTGACGTGCCGCTGCCCCGCAGGAAATTGTTGCTCGACGGGTTGAGCAGGCCGACGCCGGCCGTGAAGGTCCCCACCAGGTGCCAGCCGCCCTTGTCGGGCCCTTGCCGGTTATTGGCGCGGGTGAGTACCGTGCCCCAGTCCATCACCTGCATGTCGACATTGAAGCCGGCCTGCTTCAGCGCATCGGTCACGACCTCGCCCTGGGCCTTGATCGTCGCGACATCGCCGGGCACGAGATAGACCAGTGGCTCGCCCTTGTAGCCGGCCTCCTTGAGGAGGCGCCGCGCCACATCCTTGTCCGGCGGCTCCTTCAGCGCGTCGAGTCCCGTCTCGCTCGCCATCGGCGTGCCCGGCAGGAAATAGCCGACCTTGTCCTTCCAGCGCTGCGCATCCTCGCCGATCACGGCGGTCATGACGTCCCTCTGACTGATCGCCGCCAGTGCCGCCCGGCGCACGAGGACATTGCTCGTCGGACCCTGCAGGAAGTTGAAGCGGACGACGCCCGCCGACCCGAAAGAGTCGATCAGGTCCAGCTTAACGTTCTTGTTGGTGGCCAGCAGATCCCAGTAATCCGAGGCGGGTTGCTCCCACCAATCGATCTCCCCGGTCTGAAGAGCGGCTGCCGCCGTGGCGACATCCGGCATGACCAGCCATTCCACGCGATCGAAATGGGCAATCTTCGGCCCGGCGAGAGCGCTGGTCTCCCCGCCCTGACGCGGCACATAGCCGCCGAATTTCTCGTAGACGAGCCGGCTGCCCGGCACGCGCTCCCCGGGGACGAAGCGGTAGGGTCCGCTGCCGACCATCTCGGTGACCTGGGTCGTGGCCTCCGTCAGCGCGAGCCGCTCGGGCATGATCACCGCGTTATTGGTGCCGAACTTCCCGAGCGCGTCGGGAAGCATCGGGAACGGCGACTTGAGTCGGAAGCGAACCTCCCTGTCGGAGACCGCCGACAACTCGTCGGTGACCGCCGCCAGAACCTGGCCGACATTGTCGCGCTTCCACCACCGTTTCACGCTCGCGACCACATCGCGGGCGAGCACCGGTGAACCATCGTGGAAGCGCAGCCCCTCGCGCAGGGTGAGCGTCCACTGGCGCCCCTCCTTCTCCACGAGATGGCCTTCCACCATCTGCGGCTGGGCCCGGTTGTGCTCGTCGGCGCCGTAGAGCGTGTCGAAGATCATCAGCGCATGATTTCGCGTGACATAGGACACGCTCATGATCGGATCGAGGATCGCCACGTCGGATTGCGGCGCGAATTTGAGAGTGGAGGCGCCTTGCGCCCGCACGATCGAAGGCAGGCACAGGGCCGAGGCCATGCCGGTGAGAAAGCCGCGTCTTGTGGCCATGAGCGTTTCCCTCTCAGTCGTTATGATTTGCTTTGTCGGCAGCGCCGTCTTGCGCGCGCTCCGGAACGGCGAGATCGAGATCGAGCAGCGCCAAGCTCAAGCTCTTGCCATGCGCATCCAGCGCCAGTGAGCGCGTGACGCCACCGCCAAGCGCGCCTTTCATGACGAAGTTCAGGGCGCCGAGCTGCGGGAGTTCGTAGCGGGTGACCGATCCCGTCGCGATGCCCGCGAAATGGGCCGCCACGCGCGCCGCCGTCACCTGTTGAGCAAGGAGGGGATAATCGGCTTCGTTGAAGGCGATGACCGATATGGTCGAGACATTACCCTTGTCACCCGTCCGGGAATGCGCGATCTGGCGGAGCTTCATAGCGTCAGGCCTCGAAGAAGCTGAGCTGGGTCGGGGCGACACTGTCAGGCGCCAGAGCTGAGGCGATCGCGACGACCTGTCGGACCGATTTCGTTACGCCCCCGCCGCCGGCAGGGCCGTTGGTGTAGAGCGCCTCGACCTCGTTGCCGATAGCTATCGCCTCGGCCGCCGCTTCGGTGCGCGCGGCCACGCGCACGCGAACCTCGTAGGGAGCACCGCCCTGTGACAACGCAGCGCCGTGCAGCGCATCGACGCCGATCAGATCGAAACGCGCCTCCCCCATTGGTACGCCGGTGATCGCCAGGCGTTCGCGGACGATCTCGAGCGCCAGGCGCCCCCGCCCGACCGCTCCCGTCCCCGCATAGGAAATCTGGCCTTCGCCGACATAGCCGATCGAGACTTTGAGCAGGCCGGTCCGCGCCGTCCCGCCTCCGCCTTCGACCGCAACGCGATCCGGCCCAGCGTTCCGGACGCGGACCTGCGAGAAATCCGCGATGACATCAGGCTGCAGATATCGTGCAGGGTCCTCGATCTCATACAGCAGCTGCTCCTTGACCGTGGCCGTCGTGACGGCACCGCCGGTCCCTTCGAGCTTGGTCACGACCAGATCGCCATCCTCGGACACTTCCCCGATCGGGAAGCCGAGATGCGCCAGCCCGGCGACATCCTTCACACCCGGATCTGCGAAATAGCCGCCGGTGACCTGCCCGGCGCATTCGAGCAGATGCCCAGCCAGCACGCCCCTGCCGAGCTTGTTCCAATCGTCCGCGGCCCAGCCGAAGGAATGGATCAGCGGTCCGAGGAACAGCGCCGGATCGGCAGCCCGTCCCGTCACCACGACGTCGGCGCCGGCCGCGAGCGCCTCCACGATCGGCACAGCGCCGATATAGGCGTTGGCGGAGATGATGCGGTTGTCCAGATCGGCCAGCGTGCCGCCTTCCAGAAGCTGGAGATCGCTGCCGCGTATGGCCTCGAGGACATCGTCTCCGGTGACGGCGGCTACCTTGAGGCCTCCGAGGCCCAGACGGCGCGCGACGTCGCACACGCGTTCCGCAGCCGCCAGCGGATTGGCAGCTCCCATATTGGTGACGATCCGCGTGCCGTTCTCGCGGCAGGCGGCGAGCACGGCGGACATCCGCTGATCGAGCAAGACGTCGTAACCCTTGCTCGGATCTGTGAGCCGCGCCTGCTGGGCGATCGCGATCGTCCGCTCGGCAAGGCATTCGAAAACGAGATAGTCGAGCCGCCCATGGCGCGCGAGCTCGACGGCAGGTTCGATCCGATCCCCCGCAAAACCCGCCCCGGCACCAATCCTGATGGTTCGCATGCCGCAAGGCTGGGGCCGGCAAGTCCATCAATCAATTGAAATGATTCAATCGCTGAAATAGCTTCTCACTATGGATCTCAATCTTCGCCAGGTCAGGGCCTTCGTGGCCGTCGCGCGGCTGGGCAGCTTCACCCGTGCCGCTGCGCTGCTGCATGTGGCGCAGCCGACCTTGACCGTGCAAATCAGGCGGCTCGAGGAGGCTCTCACCGTCCGGCTGTTCGACCGGACATCCCGCTCGGTCGCGCTGACGCAGATCGGACGCGACCTTCTCCCGGTCCTGGCGCGGCTCGTGCAGGATCTGGACGGTATCATCGCCGAGGTTCGCAATCACGGCGCCGGATATCAGGGGCTGGTAAGGGTCGCCGCACTGCCCACGGCCGCCGCCGCCATGCTGCCGAAAGCCATCGCATCGTTCCGCATCCCCCATCCCGGCGCCGATTTCCGCATCCGTGACGTGATCGCCCGGCGCGTCCTGGCTTTGGTTGACGCGGAGGAGGTCGATATCGGGGTCACGGGCGGCGCGACCAATGCGGTCGATGTCGATGTTCTGCTCACGATCGAAGACCGCATGCATGTGGTCTTTCCGCAGACTCATGCCCTCGCTGAGACGCAGCTCGTAACGCCTGAACTGCTGATGCGATATCCTCTGATCATGATGGATCTCGATACCAGCGTCCGCGCCGTCGTCGAGGCCGGTTTCCATGCCGCTGGGCTGATCCCGCGCCCCGCAGCCGAAGTGACCTACATGATGACGGCCGTGGGGATGGTGCAGGCCGGCCTCGGCATCACGATCCTGCCTTCGTCGGCGAAGGAGATCGATGCCTATCCGATGATCCGGTCGCGCAGGATCGAGGCGGCAGGCTTCGAGAGGCAGATCAGTCTCGTCAAGAAGAGCGGCCGGACCTTGCCCCCGCTCTCCGCCCTCTTCGTCAGCCACCTCTGCGAAACCGCGACGGGTTGATCGGGGCTGATCCGGAACCTGAACGTTTAGTAGACGTCGGCCTGATAGCGTCCCTGCTTCCGCAACGACGCAAGATAGGCGATGGCCTTATCGCTGCTGCACCCGCCATGTTCGGCAATGATGTCGACCAGAGCGCGCTCCACATCCTTGGCCATGCGCTTGGCGTCGCCGCAGACGTAGAAGTGCGCACCCTGTTCGAGCCAGGCCCAGACCTCGCTGCCGCGCTGGCGCATCCGGTCCTGCACATAGACCCTCTCGCCATCGCGCGACCAAGCAAGCGTCAGGTTGGTGAGGAAGCCCGAATCCTTCATCGCCTGCAGTTCCTCCTCATAAAAGAAGTCGCAGGCGCGGCGCTGATGACCGAAGAACAGCCAGTTTCGGCCCGAAGCCCTCACCGCTTGCCGGTCCTGCAGGAAGGCGCGAAAGGGAGCGACCCCGGTGCCGGGACCACACATGATGATCGGCGTCGCCGGATCGGCCGGCAGCCCGAAGCCATGGGCCCGCTGGACATAGACCGGCACCTTGTCGCCAGGGGCGATCCGCTCGGCTAGGAAGGTCGAGGCCACGCCCCAGCGCGGGCGCATCCCGATCCGATAGCGCACCGCGTCGACCGTCAGCGTGATGCGGCCGGGCGCAGCATTGTGGGAGGACGAAATCGAATAGAGACGGGGCTGGAGCGGATCGAGGGCTTCGACGAAGGCCTCGGCCGACAGACGCGCTGGCGAAAATTTATGCAGCGTCCCAAGCACGTCCAGCCGATCGAGATCACCATCCGGATCCTCCCCGGCGGCGAGGCGCTTGGCCTTGGCTCGTGTCTCGCCGCCGGTGACGTACGAAATCAGCTGGAACAGCGCATCGGGGGCGGCACCGAGCGCGCAATCGTCCATGAGCCTCAGGCGCAGCGGCTTGCCACCAACCTCGACATCCGGCCGCGCGCCCAAAAGCGCGATCACCGCATCGACAAGGCGCGGATCGTTCTGAGCGACGATGCCGAAAGCATCGCCGACCACATAGTCGAGCCCGCATTCGGAAAGATCGAACTCGACATGCCAGGTCTCCTTCTCCGAGCCTTCGCGATTGAGCTTGCGGCGCGAGAGAAAGGTCGCGAGCGCCGGGTTTTCGCGGCAACGCCCCTTCGGACCCGCCTCAACCGCCGGTGTGGCTTCGGCAGAAACCGTGGCAGCCGCGGTGCCGGGCTCTTCCATCAGGGTCTTGAGCTGGCGCAGCGTCTCCTTGCCCCCGGGCGCACAGAGATTGAGCCGCCCCTCGGTTCCCGACGCGATCGCAGCGGAATAGGTTTCGCAGACATAGCCGCATTGCCCGCAATCCTGCTGGGCCATGGCGGCATAGAGCCGGCGAGGAAGCGGCTTGCCCTCGGCCAGCTTCATTCGCTCGGCGATCTCCAGCGAGGGGTCATGCCAGGGAGCGCCGTCTTCGGCCTCGGCCATGACGGCGGCGTTCTCGGCCGGCGACAGCGCGGTCACGCCGGCATTGTCGAGCGAAAGCAACCCGGCGAAGAAGCCGTTCAGCCAGGAGCGCTGCTCCTCGCTGAAGGGCGCGCTCTCGGGCAGCACCTGAACGATCGGATTTGCGCCCTGCACCGTCATGCCGCATCTCCGATCTGCTCGACCATCGCCTGCAACGCCGCGATTTCATGGCGGCGGGCGAAGGCGACGAAGCTCTCGTCCGGCGTTGCGCGATGCGTCTGCCAGCTGCGCAGGATGGCCTCGACCAGGGCCGGTGCGTCCTCCGCTCTCACATCGGCCCGGAATTCGCGGCCCATGCCGCCCTCCACGCCGAAGCCGCCACCGACGAAGAAGTGGTAGCCGGGCACGGTATCGCCCTCGTCATTGACAGGAACCTTGGCGCCGATCAGCCCGAGATCGCCGATATAGTGCTGGGCGCAGGAGTTGTGACAGCCGGTCAGGTGGATGTTGACCGCCATGTCCAGCGTGATGCGCGGCTCGCAATGCGCGGCGATGGCGAGCGCATCCTCCTTGGTATGGGCAGCAGCGAATTTGCAGCCGGCCGCGCCGGTGCAGGCGATCAGCCCGGCGCGCAGCACGGAGGTTTCGGCGGACAGGCCGATGGCCTGTAGATTGGCCAGGACATCCTCGACCTTCACATCCGGCACGCCGGAGATCAGCAGATTCTGCCAGACGGTCAGGCGGATATCGCCGTCGCCGCAGGCCTGCGCGACCGAAGCGATGACGCGCATCTGCTGCACCGTGAGCTTGCCGACGGGCAGCGCCACGCCGACCCAGTTGAGGCCGGCTTGGGCCTGTCTGTGGACGCCGATATGGGCAAGGCGGTCATAGACGGGGCGCGGCCTGACGAAGGCGTTGTCGAGCCGGACCAGGCGGCGACCGAGCCTGCCCTCGACGGCAGCGAGGAACCTGTCGAAGCCCCAGGCATCGAGCAGGTATTTGAGCCGCGACTTGTTGCGGTCTGTGCGGTTCCCGTCGGCGATGAAGACACGCACGATCGCCTCCGCCACCGCGATCGCCTCGTCCGGGGCAAGGATCACGCCGGTATCGCGCGCGAGATCCCTGTGGCCGGTTATCCCGCCCAGTGCGAGGCGATACCAAATGCCGGGCTCGACCGGCTCGCCTTCGAATACCGCGCCCTCCCCGACCTCGACCGCCTGGAAGCCGATATCGTTGGTGTCCTCCAGCGTCGCGACGGAGCCGGCGCCGTCGAAGGCGACGTTGAACTTGCGTGGCAGCCCGTAAAGCGAACGGTCGTTCAGGATATGATGATGCCAGGCGCGGGCATGCGGGCGCGTATCGATGAGCTCGAGCGGGTCAATGCCAGCCGTCGCGGAGCCCGTGACGTTACGGATGTTGTCGGCGCCCGATCCCTTGGCCGTGAGACCGAGATCGGCGAGACCCTCGAGCAGCAGCGGGGCGTTCTCGGCCTTGATCTCCCGGATCTGGAGATTGGCGCGGGTGGTGACATGGCTGTAACCACCCGCGAAGCGCTCGGCGAGGTCGGCGGCGCCCGCGAACTGCCAGGCCTTGAGGATGCCGTTGGGAATGCGCAGCCGGCACATGTAGCTGTCCTGCGCCGGCGCGACATAGAACAGGCCGTGAAAGCGCCAGCGGAAGTTGTCCTCTGGCTTCGGATAGATGCCCGCCCGCGCCTGATCCTTGAAGCGGGCATAGGCATCGAAGGGATGCTCGGCGGCCTTCCACTTCTCCTGGTCCACGAGCTTGCCGCCAGCGCCGACCGTCCGGGCCTGTGCTTCGGCATGCTCCTTGTCGGGGCCGCTCAGCTTGGCCGAGGCGCTCCCCGGCGCTCCGCCAAGTGGGCTCAAACCCCGCGCCGTGCGGGCCGACTGCATGCCACTGACGAAGCCTTCGAGATAGCGCTTCTGATCGGCCGAGAAATCCGAGCTCATCGCCGGTCCCTCCCCTATCACTCGGCGGGCTCGGCACGCGGCATCGCGACGGCGGAAGCATCGGGCTTCGAGGCAGCCCAATAGGCGGCGGCCATGAACACGACGGCGGATATGGTATTGCCCAGGGTCACCCAGACCAGGTTCCAGAGCATGCCGCCCCAGGAAACGCTCTCGGGGTGCGGTGAGAGCAGCGCGACGCCGAACAATGTCATGTTCGCAACGGAGTGCTCGTAGCCCGACGCAATGAAGGCGAAGAGGCACCACGCGATCGCGATCATTTTCGCGGCTTCGTTGGTGATGCGTGCCGCCATCCACAATGCCAGGCAAACCAGCCAGTTGCACAGCATGGCCCGGCAGACCAGCTGGAACGCGTCGAGGTTCATCTTTGCGGCCGCAGCCTTGTAGACGAATTCGCTGGATGCCGTCGTGATCAGGCCGCCGCCTCCCGCCACGAACAGAGCGGCCAGCAAAAGGGAACCGGCGAGGTTTCCGGCCCAGCTCGTCGCCCAGACCCGACACAGCCCCGATACGGTCACGCGCCGTTCCAGCAACGCCAGGGTCATGCTCATCGTCAGGCCGGTGTAGAGATCGGCGCCCGCGAAGACGACGAGGATCAGCGCAAGACCGAAGGAAGCGCCCATGGCCAGTGGCCGCACGCTAGGATCCAGCACGGACCCAAGGCTGAAGATCAGCAGGATGCCGAAGCCGACATAGATGCCGGCCATCATCGCACTGATCCAGAAACCCGCCGGATTTCGCTCCAGGAACCGGGCTCTCTCTGCGCCGGCAGCAGCCAGTTTGCTCACCGTATCACCAAGCATGATCAACCCTCTCGCTGAACCGCTCGATGAAGAAGCACTTTCCGTGCCGAGCTTATTTTTTAAATAAAATCATATTCTTATGAGAAATCGACTCGACCGCCCGCAATTTGCGGCCGCCCAAAAAGCAGTGGAGTGGCGAGAGAATGGGCCGTAGTCGCCCTTATGCCGTCTCGGCGAAGCGGTGGCGCTCGGAAGTTGGCGTCGACAGCAAATCGACCGCGGCTTTCGAAGTCAATCGGCGTGGCACGGCACTGAAATGGGCGACTTGTCGCGCATCTAGCCGAGCGCTCAAGGCCGAGCGGGGCAATTATCGCGCAGGTATTGATCTGTGAGCTAGCACGGAACCGTTCGCCTCAGCGGCAAACGACGCCCTTTCCCTTCATCGTGCAGGTCGACGTCATCTGATGAGCGGTGGGAGCAGGCTCAAACTCGCCTTCCGCCCCGGAAGGGTAGGCTTGCGCTCCGCTTTCCATCAAGGGGGCGTCTGCCGGCCCCGGAAATACGAATCCCCCGCAGCCTGTCAGGAGCAGGCAGCACGCGGCTACGAAAAGCTTCTTCATGCTCAAGCCACCTTGAACGAAACGGGTCCGGGGCACCGAGCCCGTCCAACAGGTTCCTCTTTAGAAGGTCATCGCGCAAGCGCCAAACCGATGCTCCCGCTCGGCGCCGTGCGATTCCCTGTGGCCTGTTGCAGCGCGGCGGGTGGCGTTCGTCGGCCGAAATTTCCGCCATCCTCCGCGCCGTGCCGAAGCATGTGCGCTCGAACAATGACCAACGGCGTACGAAGGCTTTGCGGGCTCGCCTCGAAAGCAGGCGGCGAACTGGTTAGCTTTGCAGCATGGAAATCATCTTCATCTATGGGCCCGCAGCGGCTGGAAAGCTCACGGTAAGTCGCGAGCTTGCGAAAATTACTGGCCTGGCCTTGTTCCACAATCACCTCGTCGTCGACGCTGTGGGCGCGGTATTCTCGTTTGGCACAGAGTCGTTCATTCAGTTGCGTGAGAGCTTCTGGCTTCAGACGTTCAGCGCAGCAGCCCGGATCGGGCGGTCGCTCATATTCACATTCGCCCCCGAAGCAACGGTGGATGCCGGCTTCCCCGAGCGCGTGCGTGCGGCGGTCGCGCCATTCGGCGGCTCCGTGGTGTTCATCGAGCTCGCCGTTTCGTCCGAAGAGCAGGAGCGCCGGATCGTTGATCCGAGCCGCCTAGAGTTTGAAAAGCTCCGCTCGGTCGACTTGTTGCGCAGGTTGCGCGGCGAGTTTGACGACAGCCTGGCGGCCATGCCTGAGGCAGATTTGTCGATCGACACCGAGACCTGCGATCCACGTGGCGCAGCAGGGCGCATTGCGGCTTATCTTTCCGCTCGATCCACTGCTTCGACAGGAAGCAAGATGCGCTGAAGCGCGATAGACGCGCTTCAGCTGAATGTCCGCTATGGGGCGCTCGCGCTCCTTCAGATGAGCCCGGCGGCTTTCAGAAATTCCTGCGAGACGTCCGGGATCGAGGCCTTCTCGACATCGACTTTGGCGTTGAGCCCCTGCAGGACTTCGTCGTCGAGCTTGGCCGAGAGGGCTTCGAGCGCTTCTTCAAGCTTCGGATTGGCCTTCAGCACTTCGGTCCGCACCACCGGAACGGCGGCGTAATTGGGGAAGAAGCCCTTGTCGTCGGTCAGGACGCGAAACTTGAAGCCCTGGATCCGCCCGTCGGTCGCGAAGACCAGCGCGACGTCGACCTGCCCATCCTTGAGGGCCTGATAGGTCAGCCCGGAATCCATCGACCTCAGATTGGCGCGGCTCGTCTTGAAGCCGTAGGTCGACTGCAGGCCCGGCAGGCCATCGGGGCGGCCCGGGAATTCGGCGTTGACCGCGATCACCGGCTTGTCCTTGTCCGCGTTGAAGACGCTGGCGAGATCCGAGAGCGTCTTGATCGCGTCCGTCTTCGGGTTCTCCTGGCGGACGGCAAGCGCATAGGTGTTGTTCGCAGCCGAGGGCTTGAGCCAGGAGAGGCCGACCTTTGCGTCGAGCGCCTTGACGCGCTCATAGGTGTCCTTGGCGTCCAGCCGCTCATTGATCTTATTGTAGGTCACAAGCGAGGTGCCGGTGTACTCCCAGTACACATCGACCTGGCCGTTCACCTGCGCGTCGCGCAGGACCTGCGAGCCCAGCCCGTCGCGCTTCTCGACCTCGAAGCCCTTCTTCACGAGAAGCTGCGCCGTGATCTCGGTGAGCAGAAGCTGTTCGGTGAAGTTCTTGCCTCCTACGACGATCGGCTTGGCCTGCAACGGCATCGCCCAGGCGGTTGCGATCGCCGCCACGGCAAGAATCCTGGATGGAAGCTTCATAGGAATCTCCTTGTATGCGTTGCTGAAAAGCCCGGCGACGGTCAGCGCAACGGATTGACGCCGCGGGGAATGGTCCAGAACTGAAGCTGGGCCACGATGAAATCGATCAGGACCGCGAGGACGGCGGTCGGAATCGCGCCGGCGAGCATGGTTCCGAACTCGTTCAGGGCGATCCCGGTGAAGATCAGTTCGCCGAGGCCGCCGCCGCCGATCAGGAAGGCCAGGGGAACGGTGCCGACATTGATTGCGAGCGCGGTGCGGATGCCTGTGTAGATGACGAACATGCTGTTCGGCAGCTCGACCTGCAGCAGCGTGTGGCGCGGCGACAGGCCCATGCCGCGCGCGGCCTCGAGCAGCGCGGGCGGCACGTCGCGCAAGCCCGCCATCGTGTTGCTGACGATCGGCAGAAGCGAGGCGATGAACAGCGCGAAGACGGCCGGCGTGTTGCCGAGGCCGAGCAGGCTCATCGCCAGCGCCAGCACCGCCAGCGTCGGGATGGTGGCGCCGATGTTGAGGAGCTGCACTGTGGCATCGCCGATCCGGCGGAAGCGCGGCCTGGTCAGCAGGATGCCGAGCGGCACGCCGAACAGGATCGCCGCGCCGCCCGAGAGGGCGACCAGCTCCACATGCTGCTGGCCGAGATAGGCGATGTCCTCCCACCTCTCCAGCAGGCCGGGCAGGAGCCCGCTGCCCCAGGCCCAGGCTCCGAGCAGGAAGATGCAGAGATAGGCCGCGTTCCGGCGCATCTGCGCGACCATGCCGGGCACCAGCGCGTCAGCCATCCCGATAGGTCTCTGAGAGCAGATGCGTGATGCCGCGCAGCGTGACATAGCCGACGAACAATCCGTCATCATCGACGCAGGCCAGCCACAGCGTATCGTGCCGGAACATGGTCGAGACCGCGGTGCGCAGGTCTTCATGCGGGCGGATAGTCGTGGGCAGGGCTTCGTAATTCTCCCCGACCGTTCCGTTGCCGCTGCGCGCCGTCTGAAGATTGACGTAGCCGCGCGCCCTGCCGCGCGGGCCGACCAGGACGATCGACTGATGGCCATGCGCTTCCATCGCGGCCGCGGCCCGCTGCAGGCTGTCCGCCGCCCGGACCCGCGGCGGATCGGCGATCATCGCATCGCGGACGGTGAGCAGCTGCAGGCGCTTGAGCGTGCGGTCGCCACCGACGAAATCGGAGACGAATTCGCTCGCTGGATGGGCCAGCATGTTGTCGGGCGTGTCGTATTGGACGAGCCTGCCATTGCGGAAGATGGCGATCCTGTCGGCCATCTTGACCGCCTCGTCGATGTCGTGGCTGACGAAGAGGATCGTCTTGCGGATCTGCGCCTGCATCTTCAGGAACTCGTCCTGGATGATGACGCGGTTGATCGGGTCGATGGCGCCGAAGGGCTCGTCCATCAGCAGGACGGGCGGATCCGCCGCGATGGCGCGCAGAACGCCGATACGCTGCTGCTGGCCGCCGGACAGCTCCTTCGGGTAGCGCTTGAGGAACACACCGGGATCGAGCGCAACCATCTCGAGCAGTTCGGCCGCCCGCTGGCGCGATTTGCGCCGGTCCCAGCCGAGGATGTCGGGGACGATGCAGATGTTGTCCTCGATCGTCTTGTTCGGAAACAGGCCGATCTGCTGGATGACGTAGCCGATGCTGCGCCGCAGCTGTGTCACGTCGTAATCGGAGGTGTTGCGGCCGTCGATGAAGATGTCGCCCGAGCTCGGCTGGATAAGGCGGTTGACCATCTTCATCGTCGTGGTCTTGCCGCAGCCGGACGGGCCGAGCAGCACGCAGATTTCGCCTTCCGCCACCTCGAGCGAGACGCGGTCGACGGCCGGCATGGTGGTGCCGGGGAAAGTCTTGCTGACTTGGTCCAGTCGGATCATTGTTTCCTGAGTCCTGGGGAGGTCAGTCGCTTCTGCAGCCCGAGCAGGGCGAGATCGGCGACGACGGCAAGAATGCTGACCGCGAGAGCGCCGGTGACGAGCTGGCGCGGGTCCGTCTGGCTGATGCCGCGTGCGATGAAGGCGCCGAGGCCGCCGGCGCCGATATAGGTCGCGATCGCCGTGACCCCGATATTCATCACCACCGCGACGCGCACGCCGGCCATGATCACGGGCAAGGCGATCGGGAGCTCGACCTCGCGCAGCCGCTGTCCCCGGGTCAGCCCCATGCCTCGCGCAGCTTCACGCAGCGCCGGGTCAATATTGCTGATCGACGCATAGGTATTCCGAATGATCGGAAGCTGCGAGTACAGCAGTACCGCGATCACCGCCGGCAGGTATCCGATGCCGTGGCCGATCAGCGAGAGCACCGGAATCATCATCCCGAACAGCGCGATAGAAGGGATGGTGATCATGATCGACGCGACATAGAGCACGGCATCGGCGACGCGGCGGTTCTGGGTGATGGCCACGCCGATCGGCACGCCGGTAGCGATCGCCAGAGCGACCGCAACGCCGACGATGGCAACATGTTCGCCTGTCCGGGCGGCTATCAGCCCCCAGTTGTCGATAATGTAATTTAAAATGTCCATTGCCTCGCGGCGATTCCTAGAGCAGGATATCAGCTCGTGACAACCCCTTTCCCACAAAAAATGAGGGAATTATGTAGTCTATTTTGACAGGAAGCTATTACTTGAACTCAAGTGTTCATAACTTTGATTGGACATTTGAGAAATTCATATCAAAATTTATTGTTAAAATCGAAAGTCGAAAGACAGATTTATTCTATAATATCTTAAAAAACCATCCTTTCGACGCTATCCTTCGCCCAGCGCAATTCGCCAAACAGTGAGAGAAGAACGAGACGGTCCATGTGTGGTTTTGTGTGTCTTTGGAAGGTCGATGACGTAGGCGGGAGCCTGATCGAAACGATGCTCGCGCGCCTCGGCCATCGGGGCCCGGATGCGACGCAGGTCGCCCGGCCAGCGGGGGTGCCGCTTGCGATGGGGCATTGCCGGCTGGCGATCATCGGCGCCGAAGACGGCGTTCAACCTATTACCGTTGATTCAGAGATACTTGTCGCGAATGGGGAGATCTACAATCACGATGATCTGAGGGCAATTCTGGACCCGGGTAACTTTCGGACGACGAGTGATAGCGAGACTATTCTTCACCTCTTCCGCAGCGGGGCGCAGCGCTGGGTCAACCGCCTCGACGGCATGTTCGCCTTCGTGCTCGCGACGCCGGATCGGATCGTCGCGGCGCGTGACCCGCTGGGCATCAAGCCGCTCTACATGGCGCGGCGCGGGAAGGGGCTGGCTTTTGCTTCGGAGCTGAAGGCATTCGACGGGCTCGGCTTCGACGACATCACCGCGCTTCCGCCCGGCGCGCTGTTCGACAGCGGCAATGGCTTGAGGCACTGGTACCGCGTGCCGTCCGGAGCGGCTGTGGCCGAGCCGGGATTGGATATCGGGTCGATTGCCGGCGAGTTGCGCCTGACGCTGGAGGAAGCGGTCGCGAAATGGATGGTCGCCGATGTCGAGGTCGGCTCCTTCCTGTCCGGTGGGCTCGACAGCTCGGTCATCGCCGCTATCGCACAGAAGGTCAGGCTGGCAGCCGGGCAGGCTCCATTGAAGACCTTTGCCGTGGGCACTGTCGGCTCATCCGATCTGCGCGCCGCCAGGCGTGTCGCCGACCATATCGGCTCCGATCATCACGAATACAGCTTCTCGGCCCAGGACATCGCCGAGAACCTGTCGCATGTCATCTACCACCTCGAAAGCGCCGACGCGGATCTCGTGCGCAGTGCCGTACCCACGCTTTTTGCGGCCCGGCTGGCACGGCGCCATGTCAAGGCGGTCCTGACCGGCGAGGGAGCGGACGAGCTTTTCGCGGGCTATGCCTATCACCATGCCTATGTGGATGATCCGCGTGCCCTCGCGGACGAGCTGACGCGCAGCTTGGGGGCGATGCACAACATCAATCTTCAGCGCGTCGACCGGATGACCATGGCGGAGTCGCTGGAGGCGCGCACTCCGTTCCTCGATCGGGACCTGATCGCCTTCGCACAGTCCGCACCGGCGGAATTGAAGCTACGCCGTACCGATCCGAGCGCGCCGGAATCGACCGGAACCACCACCGAGAAATGGCTGCTGCGGAAGGCCTGCGCCGATCTGCTGCCCGAGGATCTGGTCTGGCGCAAGAAGGCGCAGTTCGATGAAGGGTCGGGGATGGTCGAAGCCCTGGAGCAGGCGCTACGGCTCCTCATCGGAGGCGAGGGGGAGGTCACGCGCCTGCGCGAAGAGGCGCTGTATCGCGAGATTCTTCAGGCGCGCTTCGACGACCCGGAGATGATCCTGAGCCAAGCAGGGCAGTGGAACGCAAATCGCGTGGCGGCTTGAGGCCAGCAGGCAATTTCGGCGAGGACCGTGCGGGCATGGGTTGCGATTGGTCCTCGGCCGAGGATGAACGTCTGCTTTCAGGCGTTCGTTGAACGACGGGAACTGGAGCAGTCCGGGTTCAATTACTGCCTTCGACCAGACACTGCTTCAGGCAGCGGACAAAGGCGATCGTGCTGGCCGAGCGTGGCTGCTCCTTGAGGCTCAGAATGCCATAAGAGCCCATGATCGGCGGCAGCGCGACATCCAGATGGTGTAGCAGACCATGCTGAACCGCGAAGGTCGCGACATCGCCCGGCATTACGGCGAGCATGTCGCTCTCCTGAAGCAGCGCGATCATCGTCATCATCGACGAGGTCTCGACGACATCCAGAGGCTGATGGGCCATCATCGCGGCGAAAAGCGGCGCGAGCACCTTTCGCATCGGGCTGCCGGCCGGCAGAAGTGTCCATGGCCAGGAGGCCAGATCCGCCATGCTCAAGGCCCGAGCCGATGCCAGCGGATGGTCGACGCGAGAGACGATGTGCAGAGGCTCGTCGATCAGATCTTCGTAGTCGAAGTCCGACCGGCCGGCGAGCGCCAGCGGGCGGGCCAGCAGGACATCCAGTTCCCCTTTCGCCAGCATGGGAACGAGCGCGTCACTGGTTCCTACCTCGATCGCGATATCGAGCCGTGGTTGATCGCGCTTCAGCGCCGCAACGGCGCGTGCAAGAAGAAAAGGAATGGCGCTGATGACGGCGCCGATCCTCAAACGGCCCGTCGCCCCCGAAGCCAGCGACTCCAGCTCCAGGCAGGTCCGTTCAAGATCGTTCAAGATCAGCCGGGCATGGCGGATCATCACCTCCCCATAGACCGTCGCTCGAACCCCGCGCCTGCCGCGCTCGAAGAGTGAAAGCCCCAATGTGGCTTCGAGATCCTGCAGCAGCTTCGTTGCCGTCGGCTGTGTCATGTTCAGCGAAGCCGCCGCACGCCTCAGGCTTCGACTTTCATCGATAGCCGTCAGAAGCAGCAGCTGCCGGTTCTTGAGCCGCCGCAGGAGCGACGGCGCGTTCGCAACGGGAAGCATCAGCCATTTCCAGTGATATCGTTTTCTAGATCACATCATCATTAAACTTCATTACACCGGCATACCAGAACGCATGTAGCGTCGGCCTCGATAACACCAGCGGCACGTATCGCCGGTGACGAGGAGGGGTGTCCTGCACGTCGGCCCGACGGCCTCCGCAGTTGCATCCTCAGGAAACGCAGAAGAGAGCTCGGCCAGCCGGGCGGAGGGCAAATCATGTCGGGACTTGAGCGGGTTCACAGGCCGCAAGGCGGCGTCGCACATGCTGACGCAGCAGCGACCGGAGCGACAACAGTGCGTTGGCGCATCTTCGGAATCGTCTTCGTGCTCGTCGTCATCAACCTGATCGACCGTACTGCACTATCCATCGCGATGCCGACCATCGCCAAGGAGTTCGGACTGGAACCGGCGATGCAGGGACTGATCCTGAGCGCCTTCTTCTGGAGCTATGCCGCCCTCCAGATCCCCGGCGGCTGGCTGATCGACAAATTCGGCCCCCGCGCCCTCATCACCGGCGCGACCGTCGGCTGGGGCATCTTCCAGACGATCGCCGGTCTTTGCACCGGTGGCATCACGCTGCTGCTCAGCCGCATCGGCCTGGGCGCGGCCGAAGCGCCGCTGTTTCCGGCTGGCGCCAAGCTCAATTCGATCTGGCTGTCGCCTCGTGAACGTGGACGAGGAGCGGTGCTGATGGACAGTGGCGCTCCGCTGGGCGCGGCGTTCGGCGGCGTCATCATCGCCTGGCTGATCTTGACACTCGGCTCATGGCGGACAGCCTTCATCGTCGCCGGCGTGGCCACCATCCTGCTCGGCTATCTTTCCTGGTGGTATCTGCGCGACAAGCCTTCGGACCACCCGGGTGTCAACGACGACGAGCTGCGTCTGATCGAGGCCTCGACGGCCGGCGGAGCTCCAACAGTGAGCGCGGCTCCGAAAGCCATTTCGCGCCGCTCGCTTTCCGCCATCCTCACAGGGCGAATGAGCTGGGCCATGATCAACTTCGGCCTGCTGACATGGGGGCCGAGCTATCTCGCTCAGGCCCGCGGCTTCGACCTCAAGCAGATGGGCGGCGCAACCTTCGTGATCTTCCTTTCCGGCATGTTCGGCTCTCTGCTCAGCGGCTTCCTGGTCGACAAGCTGCAGGCCAGGGGCATGCGGCGCAGCACGACCTACAAGGCCGCGCTCGGCATCAGCGGATTCGGCGTGATGCTGTCGTTCCTCATCCTGCCACAGGTCGCGGATCCCGTAATGGCGGTCGCCGTGCTCTCGGTCACTCTCTTCCTGCTGTATTTCGGAAGCCTCTATTGGAGCCTGCCCGCCATTCTCGCACCTCGCGAGAAGGTCGGCATCGTCGGTGGCGCCATGAACTTCGCGGGCAGCGCCAGCGGCATCGCCATCCCGATCATCACGGGTTTGATCCTGCAGGCGACCGGCGCCTACCTCATGGTTCTCTATTTCTTCGCCGCCTGCGCCGCGCTCTATGTCGTCGCGACCATGCTGATCGATTTCCACGACGCCGAGACGCATTGAGGGCCGAGAAGCATGACGCAGCTGGAACTCTGGCAAGGGCCTATCATCGATGCGCACCAGCACTTCTGGGATCCACAGCGCAATCCTCACCCCTGGCTGAAGCCGGGCGCCAACATCCCATTCCGCTATGGTGACTATTCGGCGATCAAGCGGCGCTACCTGCCAGACGACTATTTTGTCGACACGGCTGGGCACGACGTTCGCCAGACGGTCTATGTCGAGACAGAGTGGGACGAGAACGATCCAATCGGCGAGACCGCCTACGCGGCTGGCCTCGCCAAAGAATTTGATGTTCCCAACGCCGTCGTGGCGCAAGCCTGGCTCGACCGCGCCGACATCGGCTCCGTTCTAGCACGCCAGGCTGCATTCGGCCTGGTTCGCAGTGTCCGGCATAAGCCGGGCGGCCCGCAGCGACCGGAGGACGTCGGCATTCAGCGCACGCTCATGTCGAACGACCGGTGGCGGCAAGGATATGCGCTCCTCTCCCGCCATGGCCTGAACTTCGACCTTCAGACGCCGTGGTGGAATCTCGAGGAAGCCGTCGACCTCGCTCGCAGCTTCCCGGACACGACCATCGTTCTGAACCACGCGGGCCTGCCCTCCGATCGCAGCGAAGGCGGGCTGTCCGGCTGGCACGCTGCGATGGCGAAGCTCGCCGAGTGCGCCAACGTTCGCGTCAAGATCTCCGGCATCGGGCTCGCCGGCCGTCCCTGGACGGTCGTCGACAATCGCTGGATCGTCGAGGAGATCATCGCCATGTTCAGCGCGGATCGCGCGATGTTTGCCAGCAATTTCCCGGTCGACAGCCTCTGCGCGTCCTTCGATACGATCTACACCGGCTTCAAGACGATCGCGGCGCGCTACCCACCCGGCAAACAAGCGCAGCTGTTTGCCGGGACTGCATGTGAGACATATGGGCTTTCCGAGCTTCAGGCTCCTGAACAGTGTGGGTGAACCAAGAAAGCAGCCGTTTCGGTATTCATCAGCGCCGAGAGCCCAACACAGTGGAATGCCTGGAGCCGCACAAGCTTATCGAGAACATTGAATAGTCCGGTGCGCTCCGGACTTGAGCGGCCTTTTCATCATAGCCCGCTGAAGCTGCAAGGTGCCAGTCCGGTGCCGCGACGCTCAGCGCGGCATCTGCCGACGCCCCGCTGCATCATCGAACTGATCGATCGTGATCGGACTGAGAAGGGCTATTTGCCCGCCCGTTAGAATGTCCGCTTCCGGGCGTCGAGCCAATGTCCGTTTCTGGCGCGATCCGGCCCAGGTGAGAAATAGCTGCAGAACGGCGCAACAAAGCGCTTCCTTCTCGCATCCCTCCTTAGGAGGCCGAGTGTTCGCAGTTGTGTATCGCAACGGTTTGAATTTGGCGCTCCCTAGGGGACTCGAACCCCTGTTTTCGCCGTGAGAGGGCGACGTCCTAGACCGCTAGACGAAGGGAGCAGCGCTGGTCGAGGGCGCTATGTAGTCGGAGCGCCGCGCCGCTGCAACTCCTTTTTCGCGGGCGACGACAAAAGATTGCCGCGACCGTCCGCCGGTCCGGCAACCAGGCCAGGATGCCTCTGAATGGGCGGATGGAAGCACCAATCAGCAGAAGCCGCCACACTCTCCCAGGATCCGCCACGCTAGCCGGGCACCCGGACCGAAGTTGGGGTGGCGGCTCAAGAGCAGAACTCCCGCGCTTTAAGCCGCCTTCTCCGCCAGGAACGGATAGTCCGTGTAGCCACGCGCATCGCCGCCATAGAGGGTCTCCGTCTGCAGCGTGTTGAGCGGAGCGTTACGCTTCAACCGCTCGACGAGATCGGGGTTGGCGATGAACGCCTTTCCGAAAGCGACTGCATCGACGCGTCCACTCTCCACCGCCTCGATGGCCGTCTCGCGATCGAAGCCGTTATTGGCGATGTAGACGCCCCCGAAGGCCCTGCGCAGCGCAAGATAGTCGAACGGCGCGATGTCGCGCGGCCCGCCTGTGGCACCCTCGACCACATGCAGGAAGGCGAGCCCGCGCGCACCGAGTTCCGCGGCGAGGCGATCGAACACGGCTTGCGGGTCCGTGTCGGAAACCCCGTTGGCCGGACTGACCGGTGAGACGCGAATGCCGACGCGGCCCTTGCCGATCGCCTTCGTCACCGCATCAACGACCTCCAGCGGGAAGCGGAGCCTGTTCTCGATGGATCCGCCATACGCATCCGTTCGGCGATTCGTGCCGTCCTTCAGGAACTGGTCGATCAGATAGCCATTGGCGCCATGGAGCTCGATCCCGTCAAAGCCGGCCTCGCGGGCGTTCTCGGCCGCCCGGGTATAGTCGGCAACGATGCCGGACAGTTCCTCAGCGGCAAGCGCACGCGGCTGCGAGACCGGCACGAAGCCGCTTTCGAGATAGGTCTTGGTCGGTGCCAGGATCGCAGATGGAGCGACGGGCGCCTTGTTGCCGGGCTGCAGCGAGACATGGCTCACCCGGCCGACATGCCAGATCTGGGCGACGATCTTGCCGCCCTCGGCGTGGACGGCTTCGGTCACCGCCTTCCAGCCCTCGATCTGCGCGGGGCTGTGGATGCCCGGCGTCCAGATATAACCCTGGCCCTGCTGCGAAATCTGCGTGCCTTCGCTGATGATCAGTCCGGCACTGGCGCGCTGGCGATAATAGGCAACGTTCAGTGCATTCGGGGCGTCGCTGCCCGGCGTGGCGCGGTTGCGCGTCAGCGGTGCCATCACCACGCGATTGCGCAGGTCGATATCGCCGGCGCTCAGCGGCGTGAACAGCTTCGGCTGGGGTTCCGCAGACGAGCTCATGGTATGCTCCTTTGGGATTGTCCTTTGAGCTCTGAGGCTCGATGGTGGATGGCCGGCGGTCCAGCCGGACCGTCGCCGACCGCAAGGCGGTCGCGACAAGATGGGGGGTGGCAACGCGGGATGACAGGGCAGTTGCCGGTCAGCTTCGAGGGCGAGGAGCGATCGTCCCCGGCCGCCGCAACGGCGGAGAAAAACCCCATCCCCGATCCCGCTTCGCCGAGAAGGATTTTTTCCGGCGTTGCGTTGAGGCCGGTCCGGCTTGCGCTGCGCGCAGGGCTGAGGAACCTTGTCGCGCTGGTCTATCCACCAGTTTGTGTCGCCTGCCGGGCCGCCACCGGCGAGGCGCAAGCGCTTTGCGCCCATTGCTGGGGCGAGATCGGTTTCATCGAGCGGCCTTATTGCGAGCGCCTCGGCACGCCCTTCGCCGTCGATCTCGGCCCCGGATTGTTGTCGCCGGCGGCGATCGCCAATCCGCCGGTCTTTGCGCGTGCCCGCGCCGTCTGCCGCTTCGATGGCGTGGCGCGCGAATTGGTCCACCGGCTGAAATATGGCGACCGTGCCGAGCTCGCCATCACGCTCGGGCGGATGATGGTCCAGGCCGGCCACGAGCTGATCGCGGAAGCCGATCTCGTCGTGCCGGTGCCGCTACACCGGGCGAGACTGTGGAGCCGCCGATTCAACCAGGCGGCGCTGCTAGCCGGAACCGTCGCCCGTTTGACCGCGCGGCCCTATGCGCCGGCGGGGCTCGTCCGCGTCAGACACACGCGCCGGCAGGTCGGGCTCAGCCGGGCTCAGCGTGCTAATAATCTGCAGGGCGCCTTCCAGGTACCGGAAAACGCCCGACCGCAGCTGGAAGGCCGGCGCATCCTGCTCGTCGATGACGTTCTCACCACCGGAGCGACGGCCAATGCCGCGGCGCGTGCCCTGCTCAGGGGTGGCGCGCGGCAGGTCGACCTGCTCACCTTCGCGCGGGTCGTGACGGATGGATAACGACGCACTACATGGAGGTGGACGCAACCTCAACGAAGGCCCGCCTTGATGCCGCCGGTCACGATCTACACCACCTCCTGGTGCCCTTATTGCAAATCCGCCAAGGCCCTGCTGGCCAAGAAGGGCGTGGCGTTCGAGGAGATCGACGTCGAGACCGGGCCAGGCCTGCGGCAGGCGATGACGGCACGCGCCGGCGGGCGCACCTCCGTGCCGCAGATCTTCATCGGCGAGAAGCATGTCGGCGGCTCGGACGATCTCCACGCGCTCGAGGCGCGTGGCGAGCTCGACACGCTACTGGCGGCCTGACACCCCGCCACCATCCGCCGCCTTGCCGGCACGCTCCGGAACACCCATTTGCCGGCAAGCGGCAAGGTGCCGCCTGACAGAAGCGCCATGATCCGTTACGCCCTCATCTGCGACAGCACCCACGAGTTCGAAAGCTGGTTCGCGACCTCCGCCAGCTTCGAGGACCAGGCGAAGCGCGGACTCGTCACCTGCCCCGTCTGCAACAGCGCCAAGGTCGAGCGCGCCATCATGGCGCCGAACGTCGCACGCACCGATCTCGGTCCGAAAGCGCCCGAGCCTGTCGCGGAACCTTCTGTGTCGTCTTCTGCTCCAGCAGCGCCGGCACCGGTCGCGCTGATGAGCGAGAAGGAGAAGGCGTTGCGCGAGATGGTCGCGGCGCTGCACCGGCATGTCCAGGAGAACGCCGAGCATGTCGGAAAGCGCTTCGCCGAGGAGGCGCTGAAGATCCACCACGGCGAGACGGAAGAGCGCGCCATCTACGGCGAAGCGACGCCGGACGACGCCCAGATGCTGCATGAAGAAGGCGTCGAGTTTCTGCCGTTGCCGCGCCTGCCGGGCTCCCGGAACTAGCCGACACCCTGCTTCAGCGAGCCACGACTCACGCGGTCCGGGGCCTCATGGAGCCTGACAAGGCGGGCGAAGCAGTGATGCGCCGACACGCGGCGCAGAACCAAATCGGCCTCCGGTGTCGTAACGGCAGAGTGCCCACGAAAGGTTTCGGCAGCCGGCCGGCGACATCGTTCGATGAGGTCGCCGGACGAAAATTTTCGCGCGGACCCGTCTGAATTCTCTCTTTCGGCCCAGCGTATTAGTCGCCCCTCCACCGGCAGCGAACAGCCCCTGCGGGGCGTCTTTCACGACTGCCCCCTTCCTTCCCCGATTAACTTTCTGTTAAGGAATTCGCGGTTCTTTGCCGGAGATCCCGGTGCGCCCCCCTGGCTGCCCATGATCCCGAACTCAGGAGGTTGCCGCATGAAGCGGGCCGCGATCGCTCTGCATGGTCCTCGTTCCGGTGGTCTTCGCCGGCATGGCAGCAAGGCAATCCCGCTTCTGATTTCACTGGCGGCCCCGGCTCTCGGCGCTTGCAGCATGTCTCCCGTCGAGACGGCTGCGACCAGCGCGGCCCCTGCCCCGGCGGCCAAGGACCCCGTCCAGGCACGCAAGCGCGCCGTCGCCCTCGCCAAGGCCAATCCTCGCGAGAAGGACTGCCTCGTCCGCGCGATGTATTTCGAATCGAACCGCTCGAGCGAATCCGGCCTGCTCGGCGTCGGCACGGTGGTGATGAACCGGGTCGAATCGGCAAAATATCCCGAAACGATCTGCGGCGTCGTCGGCGCACCGCGCCAGTTCGCTTCCGGCGTCCTCACGCGCCCGATGACCGAAAAGGTCCTGCCGAAGATCGAGGCCATCGCTGACGACATCCTCAACGGCCGTCGCAACGAGTCCGTCGGACAAGCCAAGCATTTCCACACGGCCGGGCTGCGCTTCTCCTACACCAACATGCATTACGTGACAGTGGCCGGCGGCAACGCCTTCTACCTGAAGGGCGAGCGCCCCGAACGCCGCCGCACCTACGAGGCGCCGCAGTACCAGCTCGCCTCTCTCTCCACGCCTGCCCCGATCTCGACGGCCTCCTCCGTGGCCTCCACCTCGACCTCCTTCGCATCCGCGCCTCTCGCCTTCGCGCCCCAGACCGCGGCACCGGAGAGCCCGGCATTCGAATCGCCGGCGGTCCAGATGGTCAGGAACGCGCCGCTCCCGCCGGATCGGCCGCTCGACCTCGATCTGCCGAAGAAGACCCAGCGCGCCTTCATCGCCCCGCCAAAGGTCGATCGTCGCCTGGCAGCGCTGCTGCCGCCCGCCTCCCCGATGCGCGGCACGATCATCTCGGAATAAGCTCGCCCCGGATCCGGCGAACGCAGCACGGCCTCCTCCCGAGGCACGCCCCGAGGCTGCATCTCGCACCGATCCGGCTTCCATCTGTCCGCCTAACGTCGAAGGGGACATCGTCGCGGCTCTGGCCTTATCTTCGCCGCAGTGCAACATTCCAGATTGCTCTGCAAAACGGGGAACGCCATGACCGCGACCGAACGAGGCGGCGAGCAGACGGCGCAGCGCGACAGGCCCTGGATCTTCCGCACCTATGCGGGCCATTCCGACGCGGCTGAATCCAACAAGCTCTATCGCACCAATCTCGCCAAGGGGCAGACCGGCCTCTCCGTCGCCTTCGATCTGCCGACCCAGACCGGTTACGATCCGGACCATGTGCTCGCACGGGGCGAGGTCGGCAAGGTCGGCGTACCGATCAGCCATCTCGGCGACATGCGCACCCTGTTCGACCAGATTCCGCTGGCGCAGATGAACACCTCGATGACGATCAATGCGACGGCAGCCTGGCTGCTCTCGCTCTACATCGCCGTCGCGGATGAGCAGGGCGCCGACCGCAGGCTCCTGCAGGGCACGACCCAGAACGACCTCGTCAAGGAATACCTCTCGCGCGGCACCTATGTCTTCCCGCCGCGACCGTCGATGCAGCTCACCACCGACATCGTCGTCTTTACGGCGAGCGAGCTGCCGAAATGGAACCCGACGAACGTCTGCTCCTATCATCTGCAGGAGGCAGGCGCCTCGCCGGTGCAGGAGCTTTCCTTCGCATTGGCGACCGCCATCGCGTTGCTGGATTCCATTCGCGCCCGGCCGGAGGTGAACCCGGCCGATTTCCCCGCCACCGTCGGCCGCATCTCCTTCTTCGTGAATGCCGGCATGCGCTTCGTCACCGAGCTCTGCAAGATGCGGGCTTTCGCCGAGCTCTGGGACGAGATCACGCTCGGTCGCTACGGTATCGCCGAGGAGCAGCACCGCCGCTTCCGCTATGGCGTGCAGGTCAACTCGCTCGGCCTGACCGAGCAGCAGGCCGAAAACAACGTCTACCGCATCCTGATCGAGATGCTGGCCGTGACGTTGTCCAAGAAGGCCCGCGCCCGGGCCGTGCAGCTCCCGGCCTGGAACGAGGCGCTCGGCCTGCCACGCCCATTCGACCAGCAATGGTCGCTGCGCATGCAGCAGGTGCTGGCCTATGAGACCGACCTGCTCGAATTCGGCGACATCTTCGACGGCTCGACCGCGATCGAGGCCAAGGTCGACGCGCTCAAGGCGGCGGCGCTGGAGGAGCTGGCGAAGATCGACGATATGGGCGGCGCGCTCGCGGCCGTCGAAAGCGGCTACATGAAGCAGGCGCTGGTCGAGAGCGGCGCGCGCCGCATCGAGGCGATCGAGCGCGGCGAACAGATCGTGGTCGGCGTCAACAAATTCACCAACAGCGAGCCCTCCCCGCTCTCGGCCGGCGACGGCGCCGTCGTCACCGTGCCGGATTCGGTCGAGATCGAGGCCATCGGCCGGCTCAAGGCCTGGCGCTCGGCCCGGGATGCCAAGGCGGCCGACGCAGCGCTGACCGAGCTGGCGGCGAGCGCCCGTGAGGGCCGCAACGTCATGCCGGCCTCGATCGCCTGCGCCAAGGCCGGCGTCACCACCGGCGAATGGGCGCAGACCCTGCGCGAGATCTTCGGCGAATATCGTGCCCCGACCGGCGTCGACACCACGAAGCTCGGCGATGCGACCGGCCTCGCCACGGCCAGGGCGGCTGTCGAGAAGGCGACCGAGCGGCTCGGCCGCCCGCCGCGCTTCCTCGTCGGCAAGCCCGGCCTCGATGGCCATTCCAACGGCGCCGAGCAGATCGCGGTGCGCGCCCGCGACGCGGGGATGAATGTCAGCTATGGCGGCATCCGCCAGACACCGGAGGAGATCGTCACGCAGGCCAGGGAGACCGAGGCCGACATCATCGGCCTCTCGATCCTTTCCGGCTCGCATCTGCCGCTGGTGCGCGACGTCACGGCGCGCCTGCGCGTCGCCGGTATGGAAGTGCCCGTCGTGGTCGGCGGCATCATCCCGCCCGACGACGAGAACGCGCTGCGCAACATGGGCGTGGCGCGGGTCTATACGCCCAAGGATTTCGCGCTGGACGGCATCATCGCCGATGTCGCGGGGCTGACGGAAAAGCTGAAGGGGTAGGCGCCAGCCTACTCCCCGTGGCCTCTGCCATAGGGGCTTCGCTCGGGCGGCTTCCAGCCCTTCAGCAGTTCCGGTTCCGTTGCAAAGACCTCGACCTTGAGCGGGTGGCAGGCCGCCGCGTCGCTCGAATGCGTCGCCCCGCAATCGCCGCCCGGGCAGGCGGAGAGCGCTCCGAGCAGGTCGATCTCGGCGAAGAACTCGATGAAATCGCCGGGTCGTACCGGGCTCGCCTTCATGAAGTACTGGTGCGTGTCGCGGGTGAAGCCCGTGCACATGAAGACGTTGAGCACGTCATGGACGAGGCTCTCGACCTCACGCGCCAGCTTGCCCGTTGCCGCGCCCAGCGCCCGCGACAGGTTGGAATGGCAGCAATGGTGGTAGTCGTCCCCGCCGAGCAGGCGATGGGTATAGGGGTCGCAGCGCGTGCCGATGACATCGTGGATGCCGGCGCCATCCTGGTCCCAGCCGTACCAGCCGAGCGTGTCATGGGTGATCGTCGCCATCGGCCGCAAGAACGGCAGCACGCTCCACAACCGGTCGCCCGTCGAGAGATGCGTCGCATGCAGCGCCCGCGTCTTGCCGCTGAAGAAGCGCTCCAACAGATCGTCCGCGTTCCAGAGATTGAGATCGCCGACCTGCGGCCCCTCGATGCTGACGATCCGGAAGAAATGTCCCTTGGGTACGCGGAAGCTGCCGCCTTCGCGCGGCGGCACGATGATCTCGTCGACCTTGTGGAGGCTGGTGCGCGCGGCTGCCAGCATCGCCATGTCCGGAGGGGGCAGCGTGCCGTTCGGATAGACGACGACCGCGGGTTTCGCGCGTCGCTGGGCCGCGTCCGGCGGCGCCTGCACCAAATCCGTCATGATCTCGCCTCCAGCTCTCGCTCCGCCCAGCGGGCGAAGTCCGCCCGGCCGGTCAGACCATACCGACGCTCTTGAGCTGCTGATAGGCCTTCAGGATTTCCTGAAGCGTGCCTTCGCGCGAGCGGTCCCCGCCATTGGCGTCCGGATGGAGCCGCTTCACCAACTCCTTGTAGCGGGCCTTGATCGCAGCGGAATCGGCGCTGTCGTCGAGCCCGAGCGTCTCGAGCGCCTTCATCGCCAGCACGCCGACGCGCGGCTCCTGCCGGGCCGCCTGCTGCGCCCGGCGGGCGCCGAACAGGTTGAAGGCATCGCTGAGGTCCGGCCCTGCCCCGCCATTGGCGACACGCCCCTTCTGGGCCATGCGCGCGGCCTTGGAATTCACGCCGAGCTTCCAGGTCGGCCGATGGCCGATCTCCTCCTGCTTCTGGTAGGCGGCGAGCGCGGCATCGTCCATGCCGGCGAAGTAATTGTAGGTCGCGTTGTAGGCCTTCACATGCTCCATACAGAAGCGGAAGAACTGGCCCTCGCGCCCGCGCCCCTTGGGCGCACGGAACTCGCCCCCGCGCGCGCAGCCCGGATGGTCGCAGCGCGGCGCATCATTGTCGACGACCGCTTCCGCCTCGGAAGGGCCGATCCTGATGCTGTCGAAAAGGCGCGAGTTGATGTTCATCGTCGAATGGTTATGAGACGCAGAAGGCGGACCGGCAAGTGCAACGCAACATGCACGCGCCGGACCGTCAGGAGATCATGGCAACGGTGGCACGATCATGACCACAATGGCTGACAGGATCACGCACAAGCTCGATGCGGCCTTCGCGCCACAGAGCCTGCAGGTAATCGATGAATCGCACCAGCATCACGGCCATGGGGGCTGGCGCGAAGGCGGGGAGACTCACTTCAGGGTCAATATCGTGTCGGAAGCCTTCCTGGGCAAGAGCCGCCTGGAGCGCCACCGCCTGGTCAATGCGGCGCTGGCCGAGGAGCTGGCGGAACGCGTCCACGCACTGGCCATCGCCGCCAAGGCGCCGGGCGAGGGTTGAGCCCCGCTGGAGCGATATGCTCCGCCGGCAAGCCCACCTGGCCCGGAGCCCGGGCTATCTGGCTGCAGGCGGGGCCGCCTTCGGCTCTGCCGGCGAGATCATGTAGACGGCGAGGGCCGCGGCGAGCACGACGCCCATGAACACGAAAAGCCAGCCGAAGGTCACCGGCGCATCGTAGCCGTGACGGCCGAGAGTGTTCACGAGGCGCCCCGACAGCCATTGCATCACGCCGGCCCCACCCATGAAGACGAAATTCATGAAGGTCACGCCGCGGCCGATCTCCTGAGGCGACATGAAGGCGCGCGCATGCGCCATCACGACGGCATAAGTGACGCCGAACAGACCGATGACGAGGAACAGGCCGACCGCGAGGCGGGATGAGCCCGTTCCCCAGAGCGCCAGAGCGAAGAAGGCCGCGGCCACCGCCACGGCGCAGGCAACGACGGTGGGTTTGGCGCCGATCCGCCGATACAGCGGCAACACCAGCAGCGCCCCCAGCCCGATGGCGCCGCCCATGGCCATCGCCGCATAGCTCGTCGCGGCGAGATCGAAGCCGTGCACCGTCTGAAGATAGGGCGCGATCCACAGGCCGCGCATCGAGATCGTGACGCCGTAGCTCACGAAGGTGAAAGGAAAGATCAGCCAGAGCGACCGCTTCGTCATCATCTGCCAGATCCCGCTCAGGAGCGAGGCGTGCCGTTGCGTGGAAGAGCCGAGCAGCGGCGGCGGGTCCTTCAGCAGGAGTGTCACGAGCACCGCCGTCAGCGCCACGATTCCGGCAAGGCCGAAGACGGTGGCACGCCAGCCATAGGCCGCCAGGAAATAGGCGAGCGGGGCGCCGCTCAGCGGGTCGCCGATCGAGCCGAAACCGATCAGGAGCGACGACATCGTCGCGAAATGCCGGGGCGAATAGAGCCGGGCGGCGAGATAGAAACCGGCCATCAGGATCGGCGCGCATCCGATGCCGATCAAGGCCAGCGCCGTCAGGGCCATTGCATAGCTTTGCGACAGGCCGAAGATGACGGTTCCCGCAACGGCGACCAGGAGGAAGCCGGCCAGCGTCCGCCGCGGGCCGATCCGGTCGAGCGCATAGCCGACCGGAAATTGCGAGAGCGCGAAGGCGATCAGCCAGGCGGCCTGCAAGCTGCCAAGCTGCCCCTGGTCGAGCCCGAGGTCCCGCGTAAGATCCCCGGAAACGACCGCCAGGAAGGCGCGGAAGAACTGGCTCAGCGTGTAGGCAAGCAGCAGGACGGCGAAGCTCGTCACGAAGGGTCGCTTTCGCTTAGCGGCCCGCGCTCCGGCAAAGGCCCTGTCGGCAAGTCCACGTCCCGGGCTTCACCGCCCGGGACGTCTGCTTTCACTTGATGCGTTCGAGCACGGAAACGTAGTTCGCGACGGCAGCACCGCCCATGTTGAAGATGCCGCCGAGACGCGGCTCGCTGAGCTGCATGCCTTCCGGCGCCTCGCCGGCAAGCTGCATGGCCGAGAGCACATGCATCGAGACGCCGGTGGCGCCGATCGGATGGCCCTTGGCCTTCAGGCCGCCCGAGACGTTCACCGGCAGCTTGCCGTCCTTCTGCGTCCAGCCTTCCTTGATGGCGCGGGCGCCCTCGCCTTCCTTGGTCAGGCCCATCGCCTCGTATTCGATCAGCTCGGCAATGGTGAAGCAGTCATGCGTCTCGACGAAAGAGAGATCGCCGAGCGTCACGCCGGCATCGGCCAGCGCCTTCTGCCAGGCGAGCGCGCCGCCCTCGAACTTCAGGATGTCGCGCTTGGACATCGGCAGGAAGTCCTGGACATGGGCCATGCCGCGGAAACCGACCGCGCGGCGCATCTGCAGTGCGGTTTCCTCGTCGGCGAGCACGATGGCGGCGGCGCCGTCCGAGACCAGCGAGCAGTCGGTCCGCTTCAGCGGCCCGGCGACATAGGGGTTCTTCTCGCTCTCCTCGCGGCAAAAGGCGTAGCCGAGATCCTTACGCATCTGCGCATAGGGGTTCTCGACGCCGTTCTTGTGATTCTTGGCCGCGATCATCGCGAGCGCATCGGACTGGTCGCCATGGCGCTGGAAATAGGCGGCGGCGATCTTGCCGAAGACGCCGGCAAATCCGCCCTGGGTCTCGCCGTCCTCTGGCAGATAGGAGGCCTTGAGCAGGTTCTTGCCGATCTCGGCGCCCGGCGTCTTGGTCATCTGCTCGACGCCGACGACGAGCACGACCTTGGCGGCACCCGCCTTGATCGCACGCACGCCCTGATGCACCGCGGCCGAGCCGGTGGCGCAGGCATTCTCGACACGGGTGGTCGGCTTGAAGCGCAGAGCCGGGTCGGCCTGCAGCACCAGCGAGGCGGTGAAATCCTGCGCCGAGAAGCCGGCGTTGTAGTGGCCGAGCACGATCTCGTCGACCTGATCGGCGGTGATGCCGGCATCGACCAGCGCGTCGGTCGCGACGCGGACGATCAGGCTTTCGACGGTCTCGGCATCCTGCTTGCCGAACGGTGTATGGGCCCAGCCGACGATCGCAGCGCTCATGGCGAAATCTCCCTTACTGTGCAGCTACACGTTATCTTGGCAGCGCTGGCCGATCCCGCAAGCCGGTATCCGCGCATGATCGGCGTGCGCGGATCGGCTGACGGTCTTCCGCTCCAGCACTATCCGCCCCGCGGCCTCATCGCAACGAGATCGAAAGCAGCAATCCGACGCCCCCGACGATCATCGCCATGCCGAGAAGCTCGCGGCGGCTCGTGCCCTCCGAGAACAGCTTGCGCGAGGCGATCTGGGCCAGCGGCACCTCGATCAGGCCGAGCGTGCGGACATTGGCGGCGCTGGTTAACGAGAAGCCGATGAACCAGAACTGCGAGGCAGCCGCGCCGAGGAAACCAGCCGAGAGCGAGCGGCGCCAGCTCTTCAGGCTGAGGATCAGCGCCGGCCGGTCCGCGACCAGCATGTAGCCCACCAGGAGCACCGTCTGCAGGCCGAGGCCGAGCACGAGGATGGTCGAGGCGCGAATCAGGAAGCTGCCTTCCGGCAAGGCCTGGATACCGCCGCGAAAGCCGACCGCCGACAAGGCGAAGAAGGCGCCCGAGACGATGCCGAGCACGGCCGGGCGCATGCCGGCGCGGGTCAGCTTCTCGCCGGGCTTCCACGAGATGACGATGACGCCGGCGGTCGCGATGGCGATGGCGATGAATTTCCACAGGGTCAGCGCATCGCCCAGCAACGCCGCACCGAACAGCGCCACCTGCACGGGCTCGGTCTTGGTATAGGCGGTCGTCACGGCGAAGGAGCGCTCGCGCATCGCCGCCAGCATCAGTGCTGTCGCGGCGATCTGCGTCAGCGCGCCCCAGACCGTATAGCCGAGCGAGGCGGCCCCGATCGCCGGCGGCAGCGTCTGCAGGCCGAGACAGGCGGCGGTGAGGAAGATGATCGCGAAGGGCAACCCGAACAGGAAGCGCACCTGCGTCGCGCCGACGACGCCGATCACGTCGGTCAGCGAGCGTTGCGCCAGGTTGCGTGCCGTCTGCAGCAGCGAGGCGAGAATCGTCGCGGGAATCCAGAGAAAGCCGATAGGCACGCCGATAAGCCTCGGGAAAGAAGAATGCGCTATCGCTTCTGGACCGGCGCGGGCAGCTAGGCAAATCGCTGCGCTGGGGGTAGGTATGCGTGCAGGTATGAATTCTTGGGCGGGGATTTGCGCCCGTCGTCTCGAAAATGCCGCATGCGTGGCGTTGAACCCAGCGCCGTCGCCCTGCCAAGCTTCGTTTCAAGACCAGACAGGTTCAAGACCCGCCGATGATCGCATCCCGCCTCGCCGTCACCCTTGCCCTTGGCCTCGTATCCACGGCGCCCGCTCTGGCCGGAGCGAGCCTCGTCATCGATGCCTCCAGCGGCGAGGTGCTGTCCGCCGAGAACGCCACGCAGGCCTGGCGCCCGGCCTCCACGGCCAAGATGATGACGATCTACCTGGCGCTGAAGGCGGTGCGCGAAGGGCGCATCGGGCTCGAGACGGCCATTCCCGCCTCGAAGCTCGCCGCCAGCCAGCCGCGCGTGAAGGTCTACATCAAGCCCGGCCAGGAGGTGACGCTCGACAACGCCCTCAGGATCATGATGGTCAAGTCGGCCAACGACATCGCCTATGTCGTGGCGGAGGGCGTCGGCGGCGACGTGCCGACCTTTGTCGGGATGATGAACGCCGAGGCCCAGCGGCTCGGCATGGGCGATACGCGTTTCATGAACCCGAATGGCTGGGACAATCCTGATCAGCAGGTCAGCGCCCGCGACCTCGCCGTGCTCGCCATGGCGTTGATGCGTGATTTCCCGGAATATTCCGACTACTGGAACACCTCCGCCGTCCAGCTCGGCAAGCAGGTCATTCACAACACCAACGGCCTCGTCGGGCGTTATTCCGGCATCGGCGGCATGAAGACCGGCTTCACCTGTGCCTCCGGCTTCAACGTCGTGGCGACGGCGAACCGCAACGGACGCACCCTGATCGCGGTCGTGCTCGGCTCGCTCTCGGGCACGGAGCGCACGGTCAAGGCTGCGCAACTCCTCGACGAGGGCTTCAGCCGCTGGGGCGGTATGGGAACGAATGTCGCCTCGCTGCCCGCGAGCGGCACGCGCGCCCCGAACATCTGCGACGATGTCCGTCACCGCGGCGGCGGTGTCGCGCTGGCGGATGACGCCGATTCCAACGGGCCGATCGCCGGCAGCGCGCCACTCAGCGGCAACGAGCCCGATGGCGGCCGCTTCGCCACCTTCGCGACCCAGTCCGCCGGCCCTGTCGCAACGCGGTCTCCGCGCGGCCGCGTCGTACTCGGGCCGCGGGCCCAGACGGTGCCGGTACAGGTCTCCTTCGGCCGCACCCCTGGTTCGGCCTCGGCGCCGCTTGCAGCCAACGTCACGGCACAGCCTGCCTCCCGCGTCGCCCGCGGCACGCCGACCATCGAGCCGGGCGCACCCGTCGCTGCCGGCCTCGTCGGCGGCAACGCTCCGCGCACCGCTTCGAACAACGGCGCGATCCCGCGCGGCACCAATGCCTTCGCCCCGGCCGGGGCACCGGTCCAGCCTTCCAGCGATGCCTTCGAATCCGGGCCGCTGCGCCTGCAGGGCGCCATTCAGGCAGGCAGCAAGGCGACGGCGGCGAGCCTGCGCCCCGGCTCCGCGGCTGGCATCAAGCCGTCGACCCGAGCAGCCAAACCGGCCGCCAAGGCCCAGCCTGCCAAGGCGAAAGCCTTGAAGATTCCTCCGGTGAAGCCGAAGCCTTCCGAGGCCGCAGCGAAACCCAAGCCCATGGCGAAAGCCAAGGCCAAGGGCGGCGACGCCTGAAATACGGTCGGGGGGCCTGATTGACACCGGGGCGGACGAGCGAAGGCCAGGGCCTGTTTCTCGCCTTCGCGTCGGCGGCGGCCTTCGGCACCAACATCGTCAGTGCACAGATCGCGGGGGCCGTCGGACTCGGTGGCCCTCTGTTGGTCTTCTACCGCGTCCTCATCATGCTCGTGCTCGTGGGTGCCGTCGCGCTGCTCGCCCGCGCCTCGCTTGCCCTGCTTCGCCACCAGCGCCTCCCGGTGCTGCTGTTCGGCGTGGCGACCGCACTGGTCGGTACAGCCTATCTCTCGTCGGTTTCCTTCGTCCCGGTCTCGGTCGCGGCCGTGATCTTCTACACCTACCCCGTACTCATCGTCCTGGCCGAGCCGCTGCTGACGCCCGCCCCCTTCCGGGTCGACAGGCTCGCCGTGGCGCTCGTCGCCTTCATCGGGATCGCGCTGGTGGTGGGGCCGGACCTGCATGGACTCGATCCCCGAGGGCTGGTACTCGCCGGGCTTGCCAGCCTCGCTGCGGCAGCTCAGTTTTTCGCCGCCGCCCACTGCGCCACGATCGCGACCATGCCGAAGCTGTTCTGGTCGCATGTCGTAATCCTGCCGGTGACGCTCGCCATCGTCGCACTGACTGGCAGCTTCCAGCCACCGCATGCGTTCCTGCTCGCGCCCATCGCGGTCGCCGTCACCTATGGCGGCTATCTGGTGGGCTTCGTCCTGCAGATCCTGGCGCTGGCCCGGATCGCACCCGGCCCGGCGGGGTTGGCCTTCTGCGCCGAACCGATTTTCGCCGTGGCCATCGCAGCCGTCGTCCTCGGCGAAAGGCTGGGGGCGCTGCAATATGCCGGTGGTGCCCTTGTCATCGCGGCCCTGGTCGCTAATGTAATATTAGAACAAACGCGGCGGCGTCCTATGCCCGCCTGAGGCCTGTGAAACGCGATGACCGGCGATCCCGCCCGCCCTGCCCCCGTTCCCCTGACGCTGCTCACGGGCTTCCTCGGCGCCGGCAAGACGACCCTGCTGAACCGTCTGCTGAAGGATCCGGCGCTGGCCGACACCGTGGTGCTCGTCAACGAGTTCGGCGAGGTCGGACTCGATCATCTGATGGTCGAGGGCGTCGAGGAAAACATGATCCTCCTCGAATCTGGCTGCCTGTGCTGCACCATCCGCGACGATCTCATCGTCACGCTGGAGGATCTGCTGCGCCGCCGCGACAACGGCCGCCTCAAGGCGTTCTCGCGGCTCGTCATCGAGACGACCGGCCTCGCCGATCCGGCGCCGATCCTCAACGTCCTGATCAACCATCCCTATCTTGCCATGCGCTTCCGGCTCGACGGCGTGGTCACACTGGTCGATGCGGTCAACGGCATGGCGACGCTCGATGCCCACGAAGAGGCGCGCCGGCAGGTCGTCGCCGCTGATCGGCTCGTCCTGACCAAGACCGATATCGCCCCACCGGAAAGCACCGCGACGCTGCGTGCACGCCTGTTGGCGCTCAATCCCGGCATCGAGATCCTGCTGCCCGATGCACCGGCCTCGATGCTGTTGGGCGCCGGCCTCTACGATCTGGCCAAGCGGCCCGACGCGCTGCGGCACTGGCTGGCGGAGGATACGCTGCCCGGCGACCACCATCACGACCACGATCATCATGGTCATCATCATGACCATGAGCACCATCACGGCCAAGACCCGCACGACGTCAACCGTCACGACGCCTCGATCCGCGCCTTCGCGCTGACGGCCGAACAGCCCGTCGCCCAGCAGACTTTCGACCTGTTCTGGACGCTGCTGCGTTCGATCCACGGCCCGCGCCTGCTGCGGCTCAAGGGCCTCGTCCAGCTCACCGACCAGCCGGAACGGCCCCTGCTGGTCCATGCCGTGCAGCAGATCCTGCATCCACCGATCCGCCTCGACGCCTGGCCGGATGGCGACCGGCGCTCCCGCCTCGTCCTGATCGTGAAGGACATCGAGGAGGAGACGGTGCAGCGTCTCTGGTCCGCCTTCCTCGGCCAGCAGGCCCGCGAAGGTGCGGCCCAGCCGGCCTGAGCGTGCGGTTCAGGCCTCCGCGCGCAGCAGGCGGCGGATGATCTTGCCGGTGGTGGTCAGGGGCAGTTCGTCGCGGAATGCGATCTCGCGCGGATATTCATGTGCCGAGAGCCGCGCCCGGACGAAGTTCTGCAATTCCGACACCAACGCCGGGGAACCGGCCTGGCCCGGCTTCAGCACCACGAAGGCCTTGACGATCTCCGTGCGCAGCGCATCGGGCTTGCCCACCGCGGCCGCAAGGGCAACGGCCGGGTGCCGCAACAGGCAATCCTCGATCTCGCCCGGTCCGATGCGATAGCCGGAGGAGGTGATAACGTCATCGTCGCGGCCGATGAAGCGGACATAGCCATCCTCGTCCTGCACGCCCTCGTCGCCGGTCGTCATCCAGTCGCCGATGAACTTCGCCTCCGTGGCGGCCGGATTGTTCCAGTAGCCGAGGAACATCACCGGGTCGGGCCGCCGCACCGCGATCTGCCCTTCCTCCCCGGCAGCGCACACCGAACCGTCCGGCCGGATGATCGCCACCTCATGGCCGGGCACCGCCTTGCCGATCGCGCCGGGTCGACTCACGCCGATCGCAGCGCTTGACGCCAGGACGAGGTTGCACTCGGTCTGGCCATAGGCCTCGTTGATGGTGAGGCCGAGCGCCTCGCGTCCCCATTCCAGCGTCTCGGCACCGAGCGCCTCGCCGGCCGCGGCGACCGTCCTGAGCTTGAGATCGAAGCGCCCGCGGGGGCTGCCCGCGCCACGCAGCATCCTGAGCGCCGTCGGCGGCACGAAGGCGTTGCGGATGCCGAGATCCTGCATCAGCCGATGGGCCTCGTCCGGCTCGAAACGCGTCACCGGCCGCGCCACCACCGCGACGCCGAAATGCAGCGCCGGCAGCAGCATGTTGAGCAGCCCGCCGGCCCAGGCCCAGTCGGCCGGCGTCCAGGCGAGATCGCCCGGCTGCGGCATGAATTCATGCGGCATCTGCACACCCGGGAGATGACCGGGCAACACGCGGTGGCCATGCAGAGCGCCCTTCGGGTTGCCGGTGGTGCCGGAGGTGTAGATCATCAGCGCCGGATCGTCCGGCGTCGTGGCCACCGGCACGAACTCAGGGCTCGCCTCGGCCAGCAGCGCCTCCCAATCCTGCGCCTCGCCGTCGCGGCCGTCGGAGGAGATCACCAGCGTGAGGTCCGGCAAGGGCTGGCCGATCTGGCGCAGCTTCGCCAGACCGGCAGCATTGGTGACGACGACCTTCGCTCCGGAATCCACCAGCCGATAGGCCAGGGCGTCGACACCGAACAGAGCCGCCAGCGGCACCGCGATGGCGCCAAGCTTGTAGGCGGCGAGATGAGCCGCGAGCACGGCCCGGCCCTGCGGCAAGAGGATCGCGACCCGGTCGCCGCGCGCGATGCCGCGGGCGCGCAGGGCGTTGGCGAGCCGGTTGGAGTGCTCGCGGAACCAGCCGAAGCCGACGGGCGCAACCTGCCAGTCGCTCGATACCTCGATGATCGCCGGTCGCTCCGGCTCGGCCATCGCCCAGCGGTCGCAGACATCGACGGCGATGTTGTAGCGCTCGGGGATGTGCCAGCGGAAGGAGGTCCGAAGACGGGCGTAGTCAGTCAGGTCGGGCAGATGCAATGAACCGGGATCCGGTGGAAAAAGGCGCCGCACGATAGGCACCTCGTCCCCCGCTGTCACCACCGGATCGGACAGCCCGGATTGCGCCGGGTGCCTGTCAGAACAGCCGGTCTTCCTTGGCCGGCAGATAGGCGTCGGTAAAGGTTTCTCTGGCGCGAGCCTTGTCCTTGAGGGGTTGCGCCAGGGCGAGCTGGTCGATCGCCTGTGCCCAGCGGGCCGGTTCGATCCCACCGAGCCCCTGCTGCTTGACGTAAGGCGTCAGCACGTTCTGCTCCAGCGACATCATGAGCCGTTCCCGTTCGACGTCCGGCTGCGCGTTCTCGGCCCGCTTGACGACCAGTTGCACACCGGCTTCGGGATTGGCCGCCACGTCGCGGATACCGCGCAGGATCGCCCGCAACAGGCCGCGCACGGCGCCGGGCTCCTTGGCTGCGAACTTCTGCGAGACCATGACGGCATTGCCGTAGAGCTGCAGGCCGTGATCGGCCATCGCCATCACCACGATGTCGTCCGCCGGCACGCCGCGCGCCTTCAGGCTGGGCAAGGAGGATGAGCCGAAGCCGAAGAAGCCGTCGACCTCGCCCGAGGCGAGCATCGGCTCCCTGACCGGGAAGCCGATGTTCTCGAGCTTCACCTTGCCCTCGTCGATCTGGTTGAGCTTGCTGAAGACGGGCCATTGCGCGAACGCGCTATCCCCCGCCGGCGCGCCGAGTTTCCGGCCTTCGAGGCTCGCTGGCACGGGCGCGATGCCCCGGCTGCGGCGGCCGATGACGGCGAAAGCCGGCCGGTCGTGAACCATCATCACGGCCTTCGGATCCTGGCCGGGATTGGCGTCCCGAAACCGGATCAGCGCGTTGACGTCGGCAAAAGCGGCATCGAACTCCCCGGAACCCAGCTGGGTGACGGACTGGCGCGCGCCGCTCACCGTCTCGAAGACGACATCCAACCCCTCGGCACCAAAATAGCCCTTCTCCTGGGCAACCAGGAACGGGGCCAGCGGTCCCTCTACGCGCCAATCCATCAGCAGGCGGATCGGAACCCCGGCCGAAGCTCTCCCGACCATAGCGCCGGAGGCAGCTATAGCCGCACCTGCCATGAAAGCGCGGCGGGAAAGCGGAGAGGGTACGCGACGCGAAAGGACCGGCATCTGAACCTCGGAAACTCCCCCTCGGGACGCCGGCAGGAACTCTCCCACCGGCCATGGGCCGCATATCGGAGCATCCTGACATCACAACACGTTGAAATCACGTCAACATCGCCACAATTTTTCCGATATGTCGTCAGAGTGGCAGGGCGCCGTCGGTCTTGACCTCCTCCATCACGGCATAGGTGCGGGTTTCGCGGACCGCCGGCAGGGCGAGCAGCACCTCGCCGAGGAAGCGACGATAGGCGTTCATGTCGGCCACGCGCGTCTTCACCAGATAGTCGAAACCGCCGGCGACCATATGGCATTCGAGCACCTCCGGCGCCCGTTTCACCGCCGATGCGAAGCGCTCGAACGCGTCCGGCGTCGTCTTGTCGAGATAGACCTCGACGAAAACGAGGAGATGCAGCCCGAGCTTCACCGGGTCGAGCGTGGCGCGATAGCCGGTGATGTAGCCGTCGCGTGAAAGCCGCTTCAGCCGCTCGCCCGTCGCCGTCGGGGAAAGGCCGACCTTCTCCGCCAGCTCGACACCGGCGATCCGGCCATCGGCCTGCAGAAGCGAGAGGATACGGCGATCCGTCCGATCGAGCATGATGAATCTCTAAGAAATGATCATTTTACCAAATTTTATAAGGACAAACCCCCTTGAATGCCAATTGATATGTTGCCGATCTGCGATCATCCTTCAGATATCCCCGCCCGCTCGCTCGGAGCTCGTTTATGGCAGCCCCCACCATTCCGCCCTTCCGCGCGCCTTATGCCGAGGATGACGGTGCCATCGCCGGTCGCCTGCTCGCCGGCGCCCGGCGAGATCCCGCCGCCAAGGCCCGGATCGACGCCCGCGCCACCGGGCTGATCGAGGCGATCCGCACCCGCAAGGTCGGCCTGGGCGGCATCGAGGAGTTGCTGCGCGAATACTCGCTCTCGACCAAGGAGGGCCTCGCGCTGATGGTCCTGGCGGAGGCGCTGCTGCGCGTGCCCGACGCCGTCACCGCCGACCGGCTGATCGAGGACAAGCTCGGCCAGGGCGATTTCGCCAATCACGAGTCGAAGTCGGACGCTTTCCTGGTCTCGGCCTCGGCCTGGGCGCTCGGCATCACCGCCCGCGTCATTCAGCCGGGCGAGACGCCGGCCGGCATCGTCGGAGGCCTGGCCAAGCGCCTCGGCCTGCCTGCCGTGCGCACCGCGACGCGCCAGGCGATGCGCGTGATGGGCAATCATTTCGTGCTCGGCCAGACCATCGAGGAGGCGCTGAAGCGCGCCCGCACCGGCACCGGCAAGCTCTATCGCTACTCCTTCGACATGCTCGGCGAAGGCGCGCGCACGCAGGCCGACGCCGACCGCTATTTCGCCTCCTACACAGCCGCGATCGACGCCATCGGTCGCTCTGCCGGCAACGACCGCCTGCCCAACCGCCCCGGCATCTCGGTCAAGCTTTCGGCGCTGCATCCGCGCTACGAGGCGACGAGCCATGAGCGCGTGATCTCGGAGCTGGTCCCGAAGGTCATCGCGCTCGCCCGGCAGGCCAAGAGCTACGATCTCAACTTCACGATCGACGCCGAGGAGGCCGATCGTCTGGAATTGTCGCTCGACGTCATCGACGCGGTCTTTGCCGATCCCTCGCTCGATGGCTGGGACGGTTTCGGCCTCGCCATCCAGGCCTATCAGAAGCGCGCCGCGGCTGTGATCGGCCATATCGGCCGGCTGGCGGAGGTGCACAACCGCCGCATGATGGTGCGGCTGGTCAAGGGCGCTTATTGGGACACCGAGCTGAAGCGCGCCCAGGAACGCGGCCTGCCCGATTATCCGGTCTTCACCCGCAAGGCGATGACCGACCTGAACTACGAGGCCTGCGCCGCGCAGCTCCTGAAGCTGAGGCCCCGCATCATCCCGCAATTCGCCACCCATAACGCGTTCACCGTCGCGACCGTGGCCGAGATGGCGGAGAACGCCGAGGGCTTCGAGTTCCAGCGCCTGCACGGCATGGGCGAGGCACTCTACGAAAAGCTGCTGCGCGAGAACGGCGGCTATGCCTGCCGCACCTATGCGCCGGTCGGCGGCCACCAGGACCTGCTCGCCTATCTCGTCAGGCGCCTGCTCGAGAATGGCGCCAACTCCTCCTTCGTCAGCGCCTCCGGCGATCCTGACGTGCCGGTCTCGCAGCTCCTGCTCGCGCCGGCCGACATCATCGGCTCGGCCAGCGCCGCGCGCCATCGCCGCATCCCGCTTCCGGCCGATCTCTACGGCCCATCGCGGAAGAACTCGGCCGGCACCGAGCTCGGCCACGAGGAAAGCCTCGACGGTCTGCTGAAAGAGATCGCGGCCGCCGGCAGCTTCCCGGATGCGGCGCCGATCATCGATGGCAAGCCCCAGCCCGGCATCTCCCGCGACGTGCGCTCCCCGATCGACAACAAGCCGCTCGGCAAGGTGATCGAGGCTGACGCGGCCACGGCCGAGCGCGCCATGGCCGCCGCGATAAAGGGTTTCCGCGCCTGGAGCGAGACGCCCGCCCGCGTCCGCGCCGCGGCTCTGCGCAAGGCCGCCGACATCATGGAAGCCCGCCGCGGCCTGCTGATCGCCCTGCTGCAGGGCGAGGCCGGCAAGACCATCGACGACGCCATCTCGGAGGTGCGTGAGGCCGTCGATTTCTGCCGCTACTACGCCGCCCAGGCCGAGGAGCATTTCGCCACGCCGCTCGCCCTGCCGGGCCCCACGGGCGAGGAAAACCGGCTGATCCTGCGCGGTCGCGGCGCCTTCGTCTGCATTGCGCCCTGGAACTTCCCGCTCGCGATCTTCGCCGGGCAGGTAGTGGCCGCGCTCGTCGCCGGCAACAGCGTCGTCGCCAAGCCGGCCCCACAGACGCCGCTGATTGCCGCCGTGACCATCAGGATCCTGCACGAGGCCGGCGTACCGGTCTCGGCTCTGCATCTCGTCACGGGCGGAACCGAGGCCGGCGCAGCTCTGGTCGCTCACAGGCAAGTCGCCGGCGTCGCCTTCACCGGCTCGACCGCGACCGCGCGCGGAATCAACCGGGTGCTGGCCGCCAAGGACGGTCCGATCGTGCCGCTGATCGCCGAGACCGGTGGCCTCAACGCCATGATCGTCGACGCCACCGCCCTGCCCGAGCAGGTCAGCGACGATGTCGTGATGTCGGCCTTCCGCTCAGCCGGGCAGCGCTGCTCGGCGCTGCGCCTGCTGGTCGTGCAGGACGACGTCGCCGACAAGATGATCGAGATGATCGAAGGCGCCACCAAGGAGCTCAAGCTCGGCGACCCGCGCCTGCTCGACACCCATATCGGCCCGGTCATCGATGCCGCCGCCAGGCAGCGCCTCGACGCCCATGTCGCCGCCATGCGCCAGCAAGGCCGCATCACCTGGGCCGGGCAAGTACCCGAGCTCGGGGGCACCTTCGTCGCGCCGCATATCGTGAAGCTCGACCGGGTAGGCGACCTCACCGCCGAGCATTTCGGTCCGATCCTGCATGTCGTGCGCTGGAAGGCGGGCGAGCTCGACAAGGTCATCGATGCCATCGACGCCACCGGCTACGGCCTGACGCTCGGCGTCCACTCCCGCATCGAGGCGACGGTGGAGCGTGTCGCGCAGCGGCTCTCGACCGGCAATGTCTACGTCAACCGCAACATCATCGGCGCGGTGGTCGGCGTGCAGCCCTTCGGCGGCCATGGCCTGTCGGGCACCGGTCCGAAGGCCGGCGGCCCGCATTATCTGATGCGCTTCGCCACCGAGCAGACGGTGACCATCAACACCGCCGCCGCCGGCGGCAATGCCAGCCTGATCGCGATGGGCGAGTAAGGTAAAAAAAAGAGGGGCCTTGCGGCCCCTCTTTTTAAGGCCGCGCTACAGGCACGAAGGTCCTCACGCAGCGCGGTAGCGCGCCAGCCAGTGGGCGTAGGGCGCCGGCAGGGTCTTCCAGGCGGGATTCTCGACGCCGAGCGCCTGCGCCGCCGCATAGGGCCAGTGCGGGTCGGCCAGCAGCGGCCGGCCCAGCGTGACGAGATCGACCTTGCCTTCGCGCAACAGCGCGTCGGCCTGCTCCGGCTTGCTGATGTACCAGCTCGTCGAGGCCGGTAACCCGCTCTCTCGGCGCACCCGCTCGGCGACCGGCGCCAGGAAAGCCGGCCCCCACGGAATCTTGGCTTCATTGGTCGAGAAGCCGACGCTGACATCGATGAAGTCGAGTCCCTCGGCCTTGAACCGCTTCACCAGCTCGATCGCCTCGGTCAGCGTCTCCTCGTCCTGGCCATCATACTCGATGACGCCGAGACGGGCCGAGAGAGGCCGATTCTCCGGCCAGACCTTGCGCACGGCGGCCAGCGTCTCGATCAGGAAGCGGCTGCGGTTCTCGAAGCTGCCGCCATAGGCATCCTCGCGCCGGTTGGCGTGGCGCGACAGGAAGCTCTGCGCCAGATAGCCATGGGCGAAATGCAGCTTCAGCCATTCGATGCCGATATCGCGGGCGCGCTCGGCCGCCGCGACGAAATCGGCGCGGACCCGCGCGATGTCGGCCGTGGTCATCGCACGCGGCACGCGCGAGAGGCCGCCGCCCTGCGCGACCGCCGACGGCGCGATCGTCTCCCAGCCACGCGGATCGCCGACCGGGATATGATCGTCGCCTTCCCAGGGGCGATTGGCGCTGGCCTTGCGCCCGGCATGACCGATCTGGATGCCGGTGACCGCCCCGGCCTTGCGCATCTCGGCGACGATCGGCGCCAGCGCCTCGGCTTGCGCGTCGTTCCAAAGACCGAGGCAGCCGGGCGTGATCCGTCCCTCCGGCGAGACGCCGGTCGCCTCGATCACGACGAGGCCGGAACCGCCCCGCGCCAGCCCGGCGAAATGCGCGCGATGCCATTCATTCGCGAGGCCGTCCTCGGCGGAGTACTGGCACATCGGAGAGGCAACGATGCGATTGCGAAGGGTGACGTCTTTCAGGCTAAAAGGGTCGAACAGACCAGGCATTCTGAGCTCCATTTCGGAAAGTTTGATAATTCCATAGTTCGATATTTTTCGAATTTTGGCAATATCAAAACCCTGTGATAAGCTTCCGCCATGCGACACGCCCGCCTGCCCGCCCTGGAAGAAATAGCGCTCGAGGATGTCTTTCACGCTCTGAGCGATCCGTTCCGGCTGGGTGTCGTCCGCCAGCTCGCGACCGAGGGCGAGGCGAGCTGCCAGGCGCTGGAAGGCGACCGGCCGAAATCCAGCGTCTCCCATCATTTCCGCGTCCTGCGCGAAGCGGGGCTGATCCGCACTCGCAACGAGGGCGCGACGCGGATGAATGCGCTACGCCGCGAGGATATCGAAGGCCGTTTTCCCGGCCTCCTCGCCTGCGTGCTGTCCAGACAGGACGGTTGAGGCCCCTGCGTCGGCTACCAAGCGAGCCGTCGTAAGGCTGGCCCGCAGACTATTTCGCAGTACAGGGCAGCCATCTATGCTCTGCCGATGAGTCTCCCCTATCGTCCCAATGTCGGCATCGCCCTGTTCAACGCGGATGGCCACGTCTTCGCGGGCCGCTCGCATAGCGCAGGACCGGAAGTCGTCCCGCCCGGCTTCGACTGGCAGATGCCGCAGGGTGGCATCGATTCGGACGAGGACATCGTCACGGCCGCCCGGCGCGAGCTCGCGGAGGAGACGGGCATCACTCAGGCCGAGCTGCTGGCGGTCACGGAGGAGTGGTGGAGCTACGACTTCCCGCCCTATGACGGCCCGCCGCACAAGCTCTCCGCCTTCCGCGGCCAACGCCAGCGTTGGGTCGCCTTCCGCTTCTCTGGCGAAGAACGCGAGATCGACATCGGCAAGCCCAATGGCGACGAACCGCCCGAATTCAGCGAATGGCGCTGGCGGCCGCTCGCCGAGATGCCGGAGCTGATCGCGCCTTTCAAGCGGCCGGTCTATGAACAGGTTGTGCGAGCCTTTGCGGCCTTCGCCGGGCGGAGCTGAGCACGACGGCGCCGCCTCGCACCATCAACCCACGAAAAAGGGCCGCTCGCGCGGCCCTTTCGGATTCGGTAACGGAAGAACGCCTCAGGCGGCCTTGCGCTGCTCGAAGACGTGCTTGAATTCGCGCAGCTGCACCAGCATCTCGCTCAGGCGCTTCTTTTCCTCGTCGCTGTGAGCGCCCGTCAGCCGGGTTTCGGCGGTCAGGATCTCGGCGTCGAGAACGGCGGTATCGACGTCCTCGAGGAAACGGCCCTGCTCGGCCAGGATCGTCGTCGTTTCCTGGTTGACCTCGACGAGGCCGCCATTGACGAAGAATTCCTTGCCGTTCTGATCGGTCGTCTGGACGAAGACGATGCCCGTCTTGAGCGTCGCGACCAGAGGCGCATGGCCTGCGAGCACGGTCATCTCACCTTCGACCGAGGGGACGATGACGCTGATGACGTCGCCCGAGAACAGGATGCGCTCCGGCGAGACGAGTTCGAACTTGAAGGTGGCCATGGGCGTGATCTCAGCCAGTCTGGGTTAGAATTGCGGAACGGCCTGCCGGGCAGCTTGCGCCACCTCAGGCGGGCAGCCTGGTATCTTGTCGAGGCGGGGCCATTGCTCAGGATACATCCGCGCAATGCGAGCGCCCAGCCTCAAGACGAAGAACGCCGTGGTACCGACCTTGCCGCTCCCCGTTGCGACACTCACGCGTCCATCCACCTGCGGATGGTTGAGCGAGCGCTGGTGCATCATGATCGCCCTGACGAGCGGATCATCGTCGCGGCCCGTGCAGCTGCCGCTCAACGGCACCTCCCGATAGACCGCCTTCCGGTCCGGCGGTGTCTCGGCCTGCTCAGCGGCCAGCCTGTAGTACCACTGGATATAGAGGACGTCGGCCCGCAGGTTGTTCTGGCCTCCCTTGCCAACCGAACAGTCGACATTCCACTGGAAATCGAAGTGGCCTCCGTCGGCATGCAGATACGCCTTCATCGTCCTTCCCCCTTCCGTGGTGTCGTCCCTCGTGCGCTATAGGATCGCCTCTCCCGCTTTTCGTCAGTCAAGTGAATGACCGCGGAGCTTGCGCTCCGCGGCAATAGGTCTGGCTCAGGCAGCCTCGGCGGCCAGGCGCTGCGCCTTCTCGACGGCTTCCTCGATCGAGCCGACCATGTAGAAGGCCGCTTCCGGCAGGTGGTCGTACTTGCCCTCGACCAGGCCCTTGAAGCCCTTGATCGTGTCCTCGAGCGAGACGAGCTTGCCGGGCGAGCCGGTGAAGACTTCCGCCACGTGGAAGGGCTGCGACAGGAAGCGCTCGATCTTGCGGGCGCGGGCGACCGTCATCTTGTCGTCTTCCGAGAGCTCGTCCATGCCCAGGATCGCGATGATGTCCTGCAGCGCCTTGTAGCGCTGGAGCACCTGCTGGACCTGACGGGCGACGCCGTAATGCTCCTCGCCGACGATGTCGGCCGAGAGCATGCGCGAGGTCGAGTCGAGCGGGTCGACCGCCGGATAGATGCCCTTTTCCGCGATCGAGCGCGACAGCACGGTCGTGGCGTCGAGGTGGGCGAAGGAGGTCGCCGGCGCCGGGTCGGTCAGGTCGTCCGCCGGCACGTAGATCGCCTGCACCGAGGTGATCGAGCCCTTGGTCGTGGTGGTGATGCGCTCCTGCAGGTTGCCCATGTCGGTGGCGAGCGTCGGCTGATAGCCCACCGCCGAAGGAATGCGGCCGAGCAGCGCCGACACTTCCGAACCCGCCTGCGTGAAGCGGAAGATGTTGTCGACGAAGAACAGCACGTCCTGGCCCTGGTCGCGGAAGTTCTCGGCGACGGTCAGGCCCGAGAGGGCGACGCGCATGCGGGCGCCCGGGGGCTCGTTCATCTGGCCGTACACCAGGGCGCACTTGGAGCCAGCGGTCGAACCGTTGTTCTCCTTTGGATCCTTGTTGACGTTCGACTCGATCATCTCGTGATAGAGGTCGTTGCCTTCACGGGTGCGCTCGCCGACGCCGGCGAACACCGAGTAGCCGCCGTGGGCCTTCGCGACGTTGTTGATCAGCTCCATGATCAGCACGGTCTTGCCGACGCCGGCGCCGCCGAACAGGCCGATCTTGCCGCCCTTGGCGTAGGGAGCCAGCAGGTCGACGACCTTGATGCCGGTGACGAGGATCTGCGCCTCGGTCGACTGCTCCGAATAGGCCGGGGCCGGCTGGTGGATGCCGCGGGTGGCGGTGGTCAGGATCGGGCCGGCTTCGTCGACCGGCTCGCCGATGACGTTCATGATTCGGCCAAGCGTCTCCTCGCCGACCGGAACCGCGATCGGGGCGCCGGTGTCGGTCACGGACTGGCCGCGAACCAGACCTTCGGTCGAGTCCATCGCGATGGTGCGAACCGTGTTCTCGCCGAGGTGCTGGGCGACTTCGAGCACCAGGCGGTTGCCGAGGTTCTCGGTCTCGAGGGCGTTCAGGATCTCCGGCAGCTCGCCGTCGAACTGCACGTCGACGACCGCGCCGATGACCTGGGCGACCCGGCCGGTACCGGTGTTGGCGGGCTTCTCGGCGGTCTTCGTCTTGGTGGTCTTGGTAGCGGCTTTGGCCATGGCGGAACCTCGGGACTAGCGCATTCGGATGTTGCGGCAGCCGGCGGAGAGCGCCCGCCGGCCGTATAGATCAGGCGGTTAAAGCGCTTCCGCGCCGGAGATGATCTCGATCAGTTCCTTCGTGATCATCGCCTGGCGCGAGCGGTTGTAGAGCGTGGTCTGCTTCTTGATCATCTCGCCGGCATTGCGCGTGGCGGAGTCCATCGCGGACATGCGCGCGCCCTGCTCGGACGCGGCGTTCTCGAGCAGCCCGCGCAGCACCTGAACGGTCAGGTTGCGCGGCAGCAGCGTCTCGAGGATCTCGCCCTCTTCCGGCTCGTAATCGTAGACGGCGTCCGTCTGCTTGGTCCCTTCCGGGATCTCGGCCGGGATGATGCGCTGCGCCGTCGGGATCTGGGCGATGACCGACCTGAACTTAGAGAAGAACAGCGTCGCGACATCGAACTCGCCATTGTTGAAGCGGGTCAGGACGTTCTGGGCGATCGCCTCGGCGTTGACGAAGCCGACCTGCTTGAACTCGCGCAGGTCGATGAACTCGATGATCTCGTTGGCGAACTGCCGACGCAGGATATCGTAGCCCTTCTTGCCGACGCAGATGATCTTGACGGTCTTGCCCTCGGCCTTCAACGCATTCGCCTTGTCGCGGGCAAGCCGCGAGATCGACGAGTTGAAGGCGCCGCACAGGCCGCGCTCGGCGGTCAGCACCAGCAGCAGATGTACCTTGTCCGAGCCCGTGCCGGCGATCAGCCGCGGCGCGCTCGACCCGGTCACACCGGAAGCGAGGTTGGCCAGCACCGTCTCCATGCGCTCGGCATAGGGGCGCGCGGCCTCGGCGGCCGACTGCGCGCGCCGCAGCTTGGCAGCCGCGACCATCTGCATGGCCTTGGTGATCTTCTGCGTCGCCTTCACCGAGGCGATGCGGTTGCGTAGGTCCTTAAGGGACGGCATCCGATCTTGATCCCCTACTCGTCAGCCACGGCGGGCGCGGCAACGAAGCAATCCAGAGAAGCAGCGCGGCAGAGCCCTGGGCTCGGCCGCGCCGGTCGTAATGATCAGGCGAAGGACTTCGCGAAGCCCGTGACGATGTCCTTGAGCTTGGCGGCGTTGGCGTCCGACAGGTCCTTGGACGAGCCGATCTCGTTCAGCAGATCGGCATGCTTCGAGCGGACCAGCGCCAGCAGGCCGTCCTCGAAGGCGCGAACCTTGTTGACCGGCAGCGCGTCGAGATAGCCGTTCACGCCGGCATAGATCACGACGACCTGCTCTTCCATCTTCAGCGGCGAGAACTGCGGCTGCTTCAGCAGCTCGGTCAGGCGGGCGCCGCGGTTGAGCAGACGCTGCGTGACCGCATCGAGGTCCGAACCGAACTGGGCGAAGGCGGCCATCTCGCGATACTGGGCGAGCTCGCCCTTGATCTTGCCGGCGACCTTCTTGGTGGCCTTGGTCTGCGCCGACGAACCGACGCGCGACACCGAGAGACCGACGTTCACGGCCGGGCGGATGCCCTGGTAGAACAGGTCCGTCTCAAGGAAGATCTGACCGTCGGTGATCGAGATCACGTTGGTCGGGATGTAGGCGGACACGTCGTTCGCCTGCGTCTCGATGACCGGCAGCGCCGTCAGCGAGCCGAGGCCGGCGGCCTCGCCCATCTTCGCCGCGCGCTCGAGCAGGCGGGAGTGGAGATAGAACACGTCGCCCGGATAGGCTTCGCGACCCGGCGGGCGGCGCAGCAGCAGCGACATCTGGCGGTAGGCGACGGCCTGCTTCGACAGGTCGTCATAGATGATCACGGCGTGCATGCCGTTATCGCGGAAATACTCGCCCATGGAGCAGCCGGCGAAGGGCGCCAGGAACTGCATCGGAGCAGCGTCCGAAGCGGTGGCCGCGACGACGATCGAGTACTCCAGCGCGCCGCGCTCCTCGAGCACCTTCACGAGCTGCGCGACGGTCGAGCGCTTCTGGCCGACGGCGACATAGACACAGTAGAGCTTCTGGCTCTCCGGAGCGCCTTCGACGTTCAGCGGCTTCTGGTTCAGGATGGTGTCGAGCGCCACGGCGGTCTTGCCGGTCTGGCGGTCGCCGATGATGAGCTCGCGCTGGCCGCGGCCGATCGGGATCAGGGCGTCGATCGCCTTGAGGCCGGTCGCCATCGGCTCGTGCACCGACTTGCGCGGAATGATGCCAGGCGCCTTGACGTCGACGCGGCGACGCTCCTTGGCCTTGATCGGGCCCTTGCCGTCGATCGGGTTGCCGAGCGCGTCCACGACGCGGCCGAGCAGTTCCTTGCCGACGGGAACGTCGACGATGGCGCCGGTGCGCTTGACGGTCTGGCCTTCCTTGATGTCGCGGTCGGAACCGAAGATGACGACGCCGACATTGTCGCTCTCGAGGTTGAGCGCCATGCCGCGCACACCGGTCTCGAACTCGACCATCTCGCCGGCCTGGACCTTGTCGAGGCCGTAGACGCGGGCGATGCCGTCACCGACGGAGAGAACCTGGCCGACTTCGGTGACCGAAGCTTCCGACCCAAAATTCGAGATCTGGGCCTTCAGGATGGCGGAGATTTCAGCGGGGCGGATGTCCATCAGCCGACCTCTTTCATGGCAAGACGAATTGAATTGAGCTTGGTTTTCAGCGAGGCGTCGACCATGCGGGAGCCCATCTTGACGACGAGCCCGCCGATCAGCGCCGGATCGACCTTGATCGAAACGTCGACATCCTTGCCGGCGACGCCCTTCAGCGCCGCACGGATCTCGTCGACGCGCTTGGCCGTGGGCTGCTCGGCGACCGTCACCTCGGCGGAGACAATGCCCTTGGCCTCGGCGACCAGACGCTTGTAGCCGGCGATCATGCCCGGCAGCGCGAAGAGACGGCGCTTGCTGGCGACGAGGCCGATGAAATTGGCGGCGATGCCGGTGATGCCGGCCTTCTCGAGCACGGCCCTGACCGCGGCGACCTGCTCCTCGGCGGTGAAGGCCGGGCTCTCGATCAGGCGGCGGAGGTCTTCGCTTTCGGCGAGCAGACCGTTGAAGGTATCCAGAGCGGCCGCGACGGCGTCGACGGCACCGTTCTCCTCAGCCAGCTCGAACAGCGCGGTGGCATAGCGCTGAGCTACGCCCGACACCAATGTCCCCTGCGATCCGCCTTCAGCCACGCTTCCCGTCTCTCGTTTCAAGGAACCGCACCGGCGACCTTCAGAACGAAGGTGGAGTGCAGGGTTCCGACGCTGCGAGTATCATAGGCGCGAAGCCGGCAAGACGACTTCGCGACCGAAATGTGGCGGTGCACTAGCATGCGGTTCCGGGCCACGCAATCGCTGATTGGCCTTGATAAGCGGCCATTTTGCCACGGCTTTCAGCAATTCAAAGGAATCTAGAGAAAGCTCTGCGGATCGACGTCCACCGCGACCCTGACCGAACCCTTGGTCTTGGGGCCGCGCTTCAGCCAGCCGCGCAGGTAATCCTGCAGATTGACCTCGCGCGCCGTCCTGACGATCAAACGCATGCGATGGCGCCCGCGGAGCACAGCCAGGGGCGCTTCTGCAGGCCCCAGCACGGCGATTCCGTCACCGGCCTCGGCACAGCGAGCCAGTGCCCGCGCGTGGCTTTCGGCCTCGGCCTGGCTGTTCGCCGAGACGATCAGCGCGGCCAGACGCCCGAAGGGCGGCAGCCCTGCGGCCTCCCGCGAGGCCTCCTCTGCGGCATAAAACCGCTCCGGGTCTCCCGAAACCAGCGCCTTCAGAACCGGATGCTCCGGGTCATGCGTCTGAAGCAGGGCGCGGCCGGGTTTCTCGCCCCGCCCCGCGCGTCCGGTGACCTGTCGGAGCGCCTGGAACGTCCGTTCGGCCGCTCGCGGATCGCCCGAGGTCAGGCCGAGATCGGCGTCGACGACGCCGACCAGCGTCATGCCGGGGAAATTATGCCCCTTGGCGACGAGCTGCGTGCCGATGACGATGTCGAACTCGCCTTCGGCCACCGCCATCAGCTCCTGCTTCAGGCGCTCGGTCCCTCCTGGGAAGTCGCTGGACAATACGATGGAGCGCGCCTGTGGAAAAAGTGTCGCGACCTCTTCGGCCAGCCGTTCGACGCCCGGTCCGCAGGCGATCAGGCTCTCAGGCTGATGGCAGGCCGGGCATTCATGCGGGCGGCGCTCGACATGTCCGCAATGATGGCAGACCAGCGCGCGCCGAAAGCGATGATCGACCAGCCAGGCCGTGCAGTTCGGGCACTGGAAGCGGTGGCCGCAATCGCGGCAGAGCGTCAGCGGTGCGTAGCCGCGCCGGTTGAGGAAAAGCAGCGACTGCTCCTTGGCCTCGATATTGGCTTCGATCGCCTTGACCAGCGCGCCCGAGAGCCAGCGCCCCCGCTCCGGCTTGTCGCGGCGCAGGTCGACCAGGCCGAGCTTCGGCAATTCGCGTCCGCCGAAGCGCTCCGGCAGCTTGAGATGGACGTAGCGGCCGCGCTCGGCATTGACGCGGGTTTCGAGCGAAGGCGTCGCCGAGGCGAGCACGACCGGGGCGTTCTCGATGCGTCCCCGGACCACCGCCATGTCGCGGGCATGGTAGGAAACGCCATCCTCCTGCTTGTAGGCGGATTCGTGCTCCTCATCGACGACAATGAGGCCCAGATCCTTGTAGGGCAGGAACAGCGCCGAGCGGGCGCCGGCCACAACCTTCGCCTCGCCGCTGGCGATCGCCGCCTGCAGGCGCTCGCGCTTGCGGCCTGTCACGGCCGAGTGCCACAGGCCCGGCCTGACTCCGAAACGGGCCTCGAACCGATCGATGAACTGCGCCGTCAGCGCGATCTCCGGCATCAGGATGAGGCTCTGGCGCCCAAGCCGGATCGCCTCCGCCACTGCCTCGAAATAGACCTCGGTCTTGCCCGAGCCCGTGACGCCTTCGAGCAGCGAGACGCCGAACGCCTTCGCCTGCACCGATGCCACCAGCGCCTGGGCCACCTCGGCCTGCCCCTCCGACAATTCCGGCACCGCATGGTCGGGGTCGGGCAGCGCGGCGACTGCCTCGCGCGGCAGCGGCTCGACGGAGAAGGTGCCGGCATCGACGAGGGAATCGATCACAGCCGTGCTGACGGACGCAGCATCGGCCAGCGCCGATTTGGCGATCAGCAGGCCACCTTCGGCCGCGGCGATGGCCCTGGCCCGCGCGGGTGTCACCCGGGCGGGCGGCGCGCCGACGAGCCGGACGCCGAGCTTCGGCCGTTCGGGCGTATCGTCCGGCTGGCGGCGTAGCGCCAGGGCCAGCACCGAGCCCTTGGCGGCCAGCGTGTACCAGGCGACCCAGTCGACGAGCTTGCGCAGTGCCGGATCGAGCGGCGGCATGTCGCATTTGCCGGTGACCTTCTTGAGGTTACCGCCGCGCCCGGACCCGATAGCCCATACCACGCCGACGGTCTCGCGCGGCCCAAGCGGCACCTGCACGACATCGCCGGGCGCAAGCACAACTCCCGGCGGCACGGCATAGCTATAGGCCTGGTCGAGCCCGAGCGGGATCAGCACGTCGACCGTGCCGCCTTCGATCATGTCCGCCGTCTCGTCCATCGTGCCAGTGTCTAGCATCGATTCGGCTGCTGTTAAGGCAGGAGCGTCATGTTGCCCTCATGACCAATTTCGACTCGTTCCGGAGCGACTGGCTCAGCCACCTTTCGGCCGAGCGGCGCCTCTCGCCCAAGACGCTGGAAGCCTATGCGCGCGATCTCGGCCAGTTCGCCGCATTCCTCACCGAGCATCTCGATGGTGCCCCTTCGCTTGCGGATATCGCCGCTCTCAAGCCGGTCGACCTGCGCGCCTTTCTCGGCCAGCGCAGGCGGGACGGCGTCGGCAACCGCACGCTGATGCGCCAGCTCGCGGCCCTGCGCTCCTTCGCCCGCTTCGGCGAGCGCAACGGCAAACTCACCGCCGCAGCCTTCACCGCGACGCGCGGGCCGCGCCTCGGCAAGTCCCTGCCACGCCCGCTCGAACCCGCCTCCGCCCGCGCCGTAACCCAGGCCGACACCCGCGCCGGCGAGGAACGCGAGCAATGGATCCTCGCCCGCGATGCCGCCGTCCTCGGCCTGCTCTATGGCAGCGGCCTGCGCATCTCGGAGGCTCTCTCCTTGTCCCGTGCGCAGGCCCCGCAAAGCGCAGGCGAGACGCTCACGGTCCTCGGGAAGGGCAGCAAGACGCGGATGGTGCCGGTGCTGCCCGTCGTGGTCACGGCGATTGCCGAATATCTCAAGCTCTGCCCCTGGCGCCTGCCGCCGGAAGGCCCGCTCTTCGTCGGTGCCAAGGGCGGGCCACTCTCGCCCCGCATCATCCAGCTCGCCGTCGAAGGCTTGCGCGGCGCCCTCGGACTGCCTTCCTCGGCGACGCCGCACGCGCTGCGCCACTCCTTCGCGACGCATCTGCTCGGGCGCGGCGGCGATCTGCGCGCCATCCAGGAATTGCTCGGACACGCCTCGCTCTCGACGACACAGATCTACACCCGCATCGATTCCACACGGCTGATGGCGGCCTATGACGCCGCCCATCCACGCGCCGGGCGCTGACATCGGATTTCATCCGATGCAAGAAGATAACGGATCGCCATCTTGCGTCGGGCATGACGCTTGGCGATCCGACATCTTGCTGCCGTAACCGAAAGCCTTAAACAGCGCCGCCACAACGGCCTTGCGAGGTGATTCGGTGTCTGAACCCGTCGAGATTCCGGAAGGCGGCAACAAGCGCATCGCGCTGCTGATCGCTCTCCTCGCCCTCCTGCTCGCCTTCTCCGAGATCGGCGGCAAGAACGCCCAGCAGGAAGCCGTCGCCAAGAACATCGAAGCGTCGAATCTCTGGGCCTTCTTCCAGGCCAAGACGATCCGCGGCACGACGTTGCGCACCGCAGCCGAGGCCATGGAGGTTGAACTCGCCGGCGCGACTGACGACGCCGCCCGCGAGCGCCTGACCAAGCGCATCGAGAGCTGGAAGCAGACCGCTGCGCGCTACGATACCGAGCCCGAGACCAACGAAGGTCGCAAGGAGCTCGCGGCCCGCGCCAAGGCTGCGGAGGCGCGACGCGACCTTTCCGCCGCCCGCGACGAGAAGTTCGAGATATCCTCGGGCCTGATCCAGATCGCGATCGTGATCTCCTCCGCCGCGATCATCACCGGCGTGACGCTGCTCGCCTTCACCGGCGGTGCGCTCGGCCTTGCCGGCCTCGTGCTGATGCTCGTCGCTCAGTTCGCCCCGACCGCCCTGTTCTGAGAGCTTGCCTCAGTAGTGGATCGCCCCGCGCATGCCACCGCCGCAAGCGATGGCATCGCCATTGATCGCGACGCTGCGCGGCGAGGCCAGGAAGGCGACGATGTCGGCGATCTCCGCCGCAGCGACCAGACGGCCGATGGTAACGTTCGCGGCCATTCCGGCCTCGACCTCCGCTGCGGTCTTGCCGCTCGCTTTCGCCCGTCCTGCGACGAGCGAAGCCGTCTTTTCGGTCCGCGTCAGGCCAGGATGGACGACGGTGACGTTGATGCCCTGCGGCCCGAGCTCGTCGGCGAGGTTCTTGGTCAGCGCCGCCACGGCAACGTTGCGGATCGAGCCGATGGTCGAACCCGTCGAGCGTGCGGCTAGCCCGCTGATATTGATGATCCGGCCCCAGCCTTGGGACGCCATATGCGGCGCAGCCTCGCGCGCCATGCGCAGATAACCCATCACCTTGACGTTGACGTCGTCCCAGAACAGCGCGTCGGTGATTTCGCCGAGCTTCGGCGGTGGCGCCTGCCCACCCGGCTTGCCGGCCGCGTTCACCAGGATGTCGAGCCCGCCGAGCACCGAGACGGTGTGGCTGACCAGCGCCTTCACCGATTCGTCGAACTGCGTATCGACGGTATGGCCGATGATCTTGCGCCCGCTTTCGGCAGCGAGCGCCGAGGCCGCTTCCGCCAGCTCATCCTGGTTGCGGGCGGCAATGACGACGTCGACGCCTTCGAGCGCAAGCTGCCGCGCGATGGCGCGACCGATCCCCTTGCTGCCGCCGGTCACCAGCGCGCGCTTGCCCTTGAGCTGCAGATCCATGCCGTCCCTCCTGTTCGATCAACGCCTCAGGAAACGCGCGGCCAGGCGATCGGGCCGCGCATCTTTTCCCAGGCTCGCGCCATCCGCAGCACGCCGAGATCGTCGAAACGCTTGCCGGTAACCTGCAGGCCGATCGGAAGCCCCGCCGCCGTCGTCCCGGCATGGACCGAGATCGCCGGCTGGTCCGACATATTGGCCGCGACGGTGAAGCAGATATGCTCGAAAGGCCTGGCCGGATCGTTGACCGGCGAGGCCCATTCGGCCGGGAAGCTCGGCACCGGCGAGACAGGCGAGAGAATGAAGTCGTAAGGCTGGATCGCCTTCAGCGCCGCATCGCGCATCGCCATCATCTGGCTCATGCCGCGATAGATCCGCTCGCCCGGCAGGTCCTTTCCGCCTTCGGCCCATGCGAAGATGTAGGGCAGCACCTTGCCCTGCTTCTCCGCCGACAGCGCACCGATATCGACCCAGGCGCGTTGGCGCCAGAAATCATCGAGACCGTCGAGCATTGCACGGGTGATGTGCGGCGCCACCGGCTCGATGATCGCGCCGGCATCGGCGAAAGCCTTCGCCGCCGTTTCGATCGCAGCCTTCGTCTCCGGTTCAACGGCAAGGCCGATACCGGCATCCAATTGGAGACCGATGCGCAGCCCCTTCAGGTCGATGTCGAGTGCCTGCCAGTCGATATCCTGCAGCGGCAGGCTCATGCCGTCGCGCGCATCGGGCTTCGCCAGCTCGCGCATCATCAGCGCTGCATCCGCGACGGTGCGCGTCATCGGCCCGGCGACGCGGCCATAATAGGTCGGGTCGATCGGCACCCGCCCGAAGCTCGGCTTCAGCCCGACGAGCCCGCACCAGCCGGCCGGCAGGCGGATCGAGCCGCCGATATCGGTGCCGACATGCAAGGGGCCGTAGCCGGCAGCCCCAGCGGCGCCCGCCCCGGCCGAGGAGCCGCCTGGATTCTTCGTCACATCCCACGGATTGCGCGCGAGCTTGTGGAAACTCGACAGCCCGGAGGACAGCATGCCGTAATCGGGCATCGTGGTCTTGCCGAGGATGACGAGGCCGGCCTCGCGCAGCCTGGCTGCGGGCGGCGCATCGTCCGCTGCGGGTGCGAGATCGTTGGCGGCAGTGCCGAGCGGGACGGCGACGCCTTTCGTGCGGATGTTCTCCTTGATCGTGCCGGGCACGCCATCGAGCGGCAGCGCCTCGCCGCGTCGCCAGCGCGCCTCAGAGGCCTTGGCCTGCGCCCGTGCGGCTTGCTCATCATAGGCCCAGAGCGCATCCAGCTTCGGCTCGCACGCCGCGATGCGGGCGATGACATCCTCCGCCACCTCGACCGGCGAAAGCGAACGGTCGCGATAGGCGGCAAGCAGTTCGGCCGCGCTCAGATCGGCAAGGTCGGTCATCGAAGCATCCTCAAATCTCTCACCGGCTGCGGCGCAGGCGCGGATCGATCGCATCGCGCAAGCCGTCGCCGAGGAGGTTGAACCCCAGCACGGTCAGCGCGATCGCGGCACCCGGAAAGATCGCAAGCCAGGGCTGCGTCGCCATGAAGGTCTGCGCCTCGTTGAGCATCCGCCCCCAGGAGGGATTGGGCGGCTGCGTGCCGAGGCCGAGATAGGATAGCCCCGCCTCGGCCAGCACGGCGAGCGCGAACTGGATCGTCGCCTGCACCACCAGGATGCCGGCGATGTTCGGCAGCACATGATGGAGTGTGATCTGCCGGCTGGTGAGCCCCGCGGCCCGCGCCGCCTGGATGAAATCCTGCGTCCAGACCTGCAGCGCCGCGCCGCGTGCGAGCCGCGCGAAATAGGGCAGGTTCAACACGCCGATCGCGACGACGGCGTTGAGCATGCCGGGGCCGGCGATCGCGGTCATCATGATCGCCGTCAGCACGGCCGGGAAGGCATGGGTGAAATCGGCGGTCCTCATGATGATGTTGTCGAGGATGCCGTCGCGCCTGACGGCGGCGATCAGCCCGAGCCCGGTCCCGAGCACCATGCCGATGCCGACCGCGCCCAGCCCCACCGCCAGCGAATTGCGCGCGCCGACCATGATCATCGAGAAGACGTCCCGCCCGAACTGGTCGGTGCCGAACCAATGCGCCGCCGAAGGCCCCTGCAAACGCTTCAGCATCGCCATCTGCGTCGGCAGGTACGGCGTCCAGAGATAGGACACCAGAGCCAGCGCGACGACAGCGAGGCTCAACACCGCCCCGATCACGAAGGAGGGCGAGAGCCACCAGCGCCGCTTGCCGCCGGGCGCCTTGTCGGCAGCCGCACTCATGCCTGCCTCAATCGCGGGTCGATCAGGCCATAGAGCAGCTCGACAGCGAAGTTGATCAGGATGGCGAGGCCGGCGAACAGCATGACGAGGTCCTTGACCACGATCAGGTCATGCTGGGCGATGGCCTGGAAGACCAGCCGTCCCAGCCCCGGCAGGGCGAAGACGTTCTCGATGATGATCGCGCCTGCGATCAGCACGGAGAATTGCAGCCCCAGGATCGTCACCACCGGGATCAGGGCGTTGCGCAGCGCGTGCCGGCGCATCGTCACGCCCTCGCTCAGCCCCTTGGCGCGGGCGGTGCGGACGAAATCCTCCTGCAGCGTATCGAGCATGGCCGAGCGCGTCACCCGCGCGATGATCGCCGCCTGCGGCAAGGCGAGCGCCAGCGCCGGCATGGCGAGCGATTTCAGCGCCACGCCGAGCCCTGCCTGCCAGCCGGGAAAGCCATTCGCCGGCAGCCAGCCGAGCCCGACCGCGAAGACGAGCACCAGCAGGAGACCGAACCAGAAATTCGGAATCGCGAGGCCGGCCTGCGCGAAGGCCATGACGCCGGCATCGGCCATCTTGCCGTGGCGCGAGGCGGCGAGCACGCCGAGCGGCATGCCGATCAGGATGGCGAGCAGGATGGCGAGCACGGCCAGAGGCAGAGTCACCGCCATGCGCTCGGCGATGAGCTGCGCCACCGGGACGCGATAAGTGTAGCTCAGGCCGAGATCGCCGGTGGCGAGCCCGCCGAGCCAGAGGAGGAAGCGCAGGGGCGCCGGCTTGTCGAGCCCCATCTCGGCATGGAGCGCGTTAAGCGCCTCGGGCGAGGCGTTGAGGCCGAGCGTCACCGCCGCCGGGTCGCCCGGCAGCACCTCCAGCACGAGGAAGATCACCAGCGCCGCAGCCAGCAGGGTCAGCACCAGCGCGACGAGGCGGCGCAGGATGTAGCCGATCACGGGATGGCTCCAGCGGAAACCGGCCTCAACGCCAGCGCAGCTCCGCCAACGGCGTCACCGGCAGCGGCCAGTCGGTCCACATGCCTTCCAGATTGGCCTTGGCGACGGTGATCTTCGGCAGGATGAACAGGAAGCCGTTGACCGCATCCTGCGCCAGCATGCGTTGCGCCTGCTTGTAGAGCTCGTTGCGCTCGCCCTCGTCGAGCGTGCCCGAGATCTTGGCGATCAGCGCCTTGAAGGCCGGGTTCTTGTACTGGAAGTAGTAGTCGTCGCGTGCATAGATATCGATGTCGAGCGGCTCGGTATGGGCGATGATGCTGAGGTCGTAGTCCTTGTTGCGGAAGACGCGCTCAAGCCATTGCGGGAATTCCAGCGGCTCGATCGAGGCCTTGATTCCGACCTGCGCCAAGAGCTCCGCGACGATCTCGCCGGCCCGGCGCGCATAGGACGGCGGCGGCAGTTTCAGCGTGCAGTTGAAGCCGTTCGGGAAGCCGGCTTCCTTGAGCAGCGCCTTCGCCTTTTCGGGATCGTAGGGATAGGTACCGGTCAGGTCGATATAGGCCGGGTGCAGCGGCGAGAAATGGCTGCCGATCAGCTGGACGTCGAAGCCGTAGACGCCGAGTGCGATGGTCTTGCGGTCGAGCGCGTGGGCGATCGCCTGGCGGACCTTGAGATTGTCGAAGGGCGGCTTGGCATTGTTGGTGGCGAGCACCGTCTCACCCTCGGTGCGACCGATCGTGACGGTGAGCTTGGGATCGGCCTTGAGCTGCGCGACTGCTTCCGGCGCCGAAAGATTGGTGTTGGCATCGACATCGCCTGCCTGCAGCGCCGCGACCTGCGCCTGCGGGTCGGACATGAAGCGGAAGGTCGCCTTTGCCAATGAGGGCTTCTGCCCCCAGTAGCCGTCGAAGCGAGCGAGCTCCAGCCTGTCACCACGGTTCCAGCGCGCGAACTTGAACGGGCCAGTCCCCACCGGATTGGTCTTGTTGTTGGCCGCGCTCGCCGGCGCGACGATCACCGCATCGCCCCAGGTCAGGCCATAGAGGAAGCTGGCGGTCGGCTGCTTGAGCTTGATCACCACTGTCGCCGGATCTGGCGTCGTGATCTCGGCGATCGGCGTGAAGAGCTGCCGTTGGGCATTGGTCGAATCCGGCGCCACCGCCCGCTCGAAGGAGAACTTCACCTGTTCCGCGGTGAAGGGCGTGTCGTCATGGAATTTCGCACCCTGCCGCAGCTTGAAGCGGTAGGTGACGTTGTCGGGAGCAAGCTCCCAGCTCTCGGCGAGGCAAGGCTGGATCGTGCCGGTCCGGTCCATCCTGACCAGGCCCTCGAAGATGTTCTGCAGCGTTACCTCGCGGATCGCCTGCGCGGCGCCGGAGGTCGGGTCGAGCGTCGGCGGCTCGAGTGTCATGCCGATGGTGACGCTGTCCTTCGCCTGGGCGAAAGCGATCACCGGCATCTGGGTTGCGACAGCGGTCAGACCCACCCCCGCCAGAAGTTCACGCCGCGTCGTCATCGTCCTCGCTCCGCACCGGTTGCGGCAGGCAAGATGGCTTGGCGACGAAGCCGCTTGCAAGCCCGCTTCGCGCGCCATCATGTGCTTACGAACAACGGTTGATCTGGCGCACTAGTATACCAGGCGATTGACCCTTGCCCGACGCGGTTCTAGAGATCGCCAATCATATCGGGAGATGCCCATGCTGCTGCACGACGATCGCCTCTTTCCCGCCGATCCGGTGACGCGCGGCATCGCGCGACGGCTCTTCGCCACGGTGCGCGACCTGCCGATCATCTCCCCGCACGGCCATACCGATCCGCGCTGGTACGCCGAGAACAACGCCTTTCCCGATCCGGCCACCCTCTTCGTCAAACCGGACCACTACATCTTCCGCATGCTTTATTCGCAGGGCGTCCGGCTCGAGCAGCTCGGCATCCCGCGCAAGGACGGCGCCGAGGTCGAGACCGATCCGCGCAAGATCTGGCAGCTCTTCGCCAGCCACTGGCATCTCTTCCGCGGTACGCCGACGCGGCTCTGGTTCGAGCACGCGGCCTCGACCATCTTCGGTGTCAACGAGCGGCTGAATGCCGAGAATGCCGACCGGATCTACGACAAGATCGCCGCCAAGCTGGAAGAGCCGGAGCTGCGTCCCCGCGCCCTGTTCGAGCGCTTCAACATCGAGGCGATCAGCACGACCGAAGGCGCGCTCGACGATCTCAGATGGCATGACATGGTCCGCGACTCCGGCTGGGGCGGCAAGGTCGTCACCGCCTATCGTCCCGACGGCGTCGTAGACCCGGAATTCGAGGGCTTCGCCGGCAATCTCGAAAAACTCGGCGAGCTGACGGGCGAGGATATCGGCAGCTGGACCGGCTATCTCGCGGCCCACCGCAAGCGGCGCGCCTATTTCAAGGAGCGCGGCGCCACCTCCTCCGACCACGGCCATGCCACGGCGCGCACCGCCAACCTCTCAGATGCCGAGGCCGAGAAGCTCTACGCCAAGATCCTCAAGGGCAAGGTCTCGGCCAAGGATGCCGACCTGTTCCGCGGCCAGATGCTGACCGAAATGGCGAAGATGAGTCTCGATGACGGGCTCGTCCTGCAGATCCATCCGGGATCCTACCGCAATCACAACCCCTATCTGTTCGAGCATTTCGGCCGCGACATGGGTTGCGACATCCCGACCGCGACCAACTATGTCGAGGCGCTGAAGCCCCTGCTCGATGCCGTCGGCAACGAGCCGAACCTCACCGTCATCGCCTTCACGCTCGACGAGACGGTCTATTCGCGCGAGCTCGCACCGCTCGCCGGACATTATCCGGCGCTGCGTCTCGGGCCGGGCTGGTGGTTCCTCGACGCACCGGAGGCGATGCTGCGCTTCCGCGAGCTGACGACCGAGACGGCCGGGTTCTACAACACCGTCGGCTTCAACGACGACACCCGCGCCTATCTCTCGATCCCCGCCCGCCACGACCTCGCGCGGCGCGTCGACTGCGCCTATCTCGCCAAGCTCGTCGCCGAGCACCGGCTGGACGAGGACGAGGCGGCCGAAGTCGCGCATGACCTCGCCTATCGCCTCGCCAAGGAGGCCTACAAGCTGTGACCCGCCTCTCCGCTTCAACCCTCGCAAGCCTGCCGGCCACGGTTCGCCGCCCGACCTATGATCGCTCGGCCCTCGAGCCCGGCATCGTCCATCTCGGCCTTGGCGCCTTCGCCCGCGGTCACCTCGCCGAGTACACCGAGGATGCGCTTGAGACATCCTTCGGCGCCTGGGGCATTGTCGGCGCCAGCTTGCAGCGTCCCGACCAGCGCGACCGGCTGAGGCCGCAGGACGGGCTCTACACGTTGCTCAAGCTCGCCCCGGCGGGGCCGGAGCTGCGTGTCATCGGCTCGGTGCTGGACGTTCTGGTTGCGCCGGAAGGACCGGCCAACCTCGTCGCCAAGCTGGCCTCGCCCGAGACCCGCATCGTCTCGCTCACCGTCACCGAGAAGGGCTATTGCCACGACCCGGCGACCGGGAAGCTCAAGGCCGATCATCCCGACATCGTCCACGATCTTGCCAATCCGAATACGCCGCGTTCGGCGGTCGGCATTCTCGTCGCCGGCCTGAAGGCGCGCCGCGATGCGGGGCTCGGGCCATTCACCGCGCTCTGCTGCGATAACCTGCCCTCCAACGGCCATGTTCTGCGCGGCCTCGTCCGCGACTTCGCAGCGCTCATGGACGACAAGCTCGCGGCCTGGATCGAGGCCAACGGCGCCTTTCCCGCCACGATGGTCGACCGCATCGTCCCCGCCACGACCGAGGCGGACATCGCCGAGGTCACCAGGCTGATCGGCCAGGACGACGCCGCTCCGGTGATCGGCGAGCCCTTTCGGCAATGGGCGATCGAGGACGTCTTCGTCGATGGCCGGCCCGCCTGGGACCAGGTCGGCGCGCAGATGGTCTCGGAGGTCGCACCCTTCGAATTCATGAAGCTGCGCATGCTGAACGGCGCGCATTCCTCGCTCGCCTATCTCGGCTATCTCGCCGGCCACGAGACGGTGGCCGAGGCCAGCGGCGATCCAGTCTTCGCCCGCTTCCTCGCCGGGCTCTGGGACGAGATCATCCCAACCGTGCCGGCACCGCAGGGCGTCGTGCTGGCGGATTATGCCAAAGCCCTGCTTGCCCGCTTCCAGAACCCCGCCATCCGTCACCGCACCTGGCAGATCGCCATGGACGGCTCGCAGAAGCTGCCGCAGCGCCTGCTCGGCACCATCCGCGAACGCTTGAAGGCCGGAGCCCCGATCGACCATCTCGCACTCGGCGTCGCCGCCTGGATGCGCTACGTCACCGGCCTTGACGAGAAGGGCGGCGCTATCGACGTGCGCGATCCGCTGGCGGCCGAGCTGAAGCGCCGCGCTGACGCGGCCGGGCGCAATGCCGAGGCCTTGTGCGCGAGCCTGCTCGGCATCGAGGCGATCTTCGGGGCGGATCTGCCGGGCGACCAGCGGTTTACAAAACCGGTTGTCGCTCATCTCGCCGCACTGTTCGACAAGGGCGCCAAAGCGACGGCGGCGAGCCTGGGCTGAAACCCGGCTTCGGCTCGGGCGCTGCGCGACGACGTCCCGAGCCTGACGCAACCCCTTGATCCCGCGCCCCATCCGGCGCCAGATGCGCGCGATGCTTCGCGCGCTCACCGCCCTCGCCTTCACACTCCTCATTGCCGCCACTGCCGCGGCGCAGGAGGCGCCGCGCGTCGCCATCCCGAATTTCTGGGACCCGCGCATCCGGCTTGACCGGCCCGAGCCCGGCCCGCCACGCGTGGTGCGTTTCCTCACCGATGACGACTATCCGCCCTTCCATTTCGCCGGGCCGGACGGGGCGCTGACCGGCTTCTCGGTCGAGCTCGCCCGCGCCATCTGCGACAAGCTCGGCTGGACCTGCACGATCCAGCCACGCCGCTTCGACACCTTGCTGGATTCACTCGGCGAGGGCCGCGGCGATGTGCTGGCCGCGGCGATGAACCTGACGCCGGCGATCCGCGAGCGCTTCGCGGCGAGCCACCTCTATTTCCGCGTGCCGGCCCGCTTCGTCACCACGCGCGGCAATGTCCGGGCCGAGCTCGACGGCGAAAGCCTGCAGGGCCGCCGCGTCGCTGTCGTCTCCGGCACGGCGCACCAGGCCTTCCTCGAGCGGCTGATGCCCTTCGTGCAGCGCCGCGAGGCGAGCAATCTGAACGCCGCGGTCGCGGCCCTGCGCAGCGGCGATGCCGAATATATCTTCGGTGACGGCACCGCCCTCGCGCTGCTGATTTCCGCGAGCGGCGGCGAGCTCGCCTTCTCCGGCGGGCCCTATCTCGAAAGCCGCTATTTCGGGGAGGGCGTCGCCTTCCTGCTGCGCAAGGACGATCCGGCCCTGAAGCGCGCCATCGACTACGCACTCCAAGGCCTTTGGGACGACGGCAGCTACAGCCGTCTCTATCTGCGCTTCTTCCCGGTCAGTCCGTTCTGAGGCTCAGGGCGCGTTGCTGGTCAGCGCCTGCTTCGCCACGGCCGCGAGCCAGCCGGATGCGGCAGGCAGGATCGCGTCGTTGAAGTTGTAGCGGTCGTTGTGCAGGTCGCCGCCGTTCACCGAAGGGCCGTTGCCCATCCAGATGTAGCAGCCGGGCCGCTTCTCCAGGAAATAGGCGAAATCCTCGCCGGTCGTGCTGGCCTTCATGTCGCGCCGGACCGGAAGGCCCGCGGCCTCGCCGGCAGCGGCCGCCATGTCCTCTTCCGGCGCCGTGTTGATCGTGGCGACGCCGCGCGTCGTCTCGACCTCGGCGGTCATCTCGAAGGTCGCGGCGATGTTCTGCGCGATGCCGTTGAGACGCGCCAGCAGCCGGTCGCGCACCGCCGGCACGAAAGTGCGGAAGGTGCCCTCGATATACACGTTCGTCGGGATCTGGTTGGAGGCGAGCCCGCCATGCACCTGGCCGATCGAAACCACGGCCGACTCCATCGGGTCGACATTGCGCGAGACGATCGTCTGCAGCGCGACGATGAGGTGGCCCATCGCGACGATCGGGTCATGGGTCTGCTCAGGCAGCGCGGCATGGCCTGCCTTGCCGGTCAGCGTGATCTTGAACCGCCCGGGCTCGGACATCACCGGTCCGCGATGCACCGCGACGGTACCCGCTTCCAGCCCCGGCCAGTTATGCAGTGCGAAGACGCGCTCCATCGGGAAGCGCTCCAGCACGCCGTCTTCGAGCATTGCGAGCGCGCCGCCGGTCCCCTCTTCCGCCGGCTGGAAGATGAACTGCACCGTGCCGCTCCAGCCCTCATCGGCCTTGAGCAGCGCCGCGGCACCCAGAAGCGAGGTGGTATGCCCGTCATGGCCGCAGGCATGCATCACATTGGGCGTCTTCGACTTGTAGGGAAGGTCGTTGGCTTCCTGGATCGGCAGCGCGTCCATGTCGGCGCGCAGGCCCACGGTGCGCTCCGACGAGCCCCGCTTCAGCGTCGCCACCACGCCATAGCCGCCGACATTGGCCGTAAAAGGAATGCCGAGCTCTGTCAGCTTCTCCTGCACGAAGGCGCTCGTCATCTTCTCCTGGCGTCCGAGTTCCGGATGAGCGTGGAGATGTCGTCGCCAGGCGGTCAGCTTGTCGAGCAGGTCGCGGTCCAAGGCGGCATCCTTTCAAGGCATGATCGAATTCGAAAAAGGGGCGGCCCGAGCCTATACGGCCGCAGCGAGCCGGCAAGGCGTTCCGGCGGGGGCCGCACCCCCATTTGCCGCATTCCGGCCCCACGCGCGCATTGACGGCGCCCTTCGCAATCTGCGAAAGCCCCTTCTTCGCTTTTGCGATAGCGCCCTGCCACCCAGGAGAGGACACCAGCCCCTATGCCCGCCTTCGACGCAGCCCTTGTTGACGCCGCCCAGCGTTCGGCCGCCTGGCCGTTCGAGGAGGCGCGCAAACTGGTGGCCCGCATCGAGAAATCCGGCAAGAAAACGGTGATCTTCGAGACCGGCTATGGCCCCTCGGGCCTGCCGCATATCGGCACCTTCGGCGAGGTCGCGCGCACCTCCATGGTCCGCCATGCCTTCCGCGTGCTGACCGGCAACACCATCCCGACCCGGCTCGTCGCCTTCTCGGACGACATGGACGGCCTGCGCAAGGTACCGGACAACGTGCCGAACAAGGAGCTGCTCGCCGCCAATCTCGGCAAGCCGCTCACCGAAGTGCCGGATCCCTTCGGCACGCATGACTCGTTCGGCCGGCACAACAATGCCCGCCTGCGCGCCTTCCTCGACGGCTTCGGTTTCGACTACGAGTTCAAGTCCTCGACCGACTCGTATCGGGCCGGCGAGTTCGACGCGACGCTGCTCAAGATGCTCGCCCGCTACGACGCGGTGATGAAGATCATGCTGCCGACGCTACGCGAGGAGCGGGCCGCGACCTATTCCCCCTTCCTGCCGATCCACCCAAAGACGCGCGTCGTCATGCAGGTGCCGATCGACGAGGTCGATGTCGAGGCCGGCACCGTCGCCTGGACCGACCCCGAAACGAAGGAACGCTTCGTCTCCCCGGTCACCGGCGGCCATGTGAAGCTGCAGTGGAAGCCGGACTGGGCGATGCGCTGGGTCGCGCTCGGCGTCGATTACGAGATGGCCGGCAAGGACCTGATCGACTCGGTCAAGGTCTCCTCGCAGATCGCCCGTGCGCTCGACGGCACGCCGCCGGAGGGCTTCAACTACGAGCTCTTCCTCGACGAGCAGGGCCAGAAGATCTCGAAGTCGAAGGGCAACGGCCTGACCATCGAGGAATGGCTGACCTACGGCCCGCCGGAGAGCCTGGCCCTCTACATGTTCCAGCGCCCGCGCGAGGCCAAGAAGCTGCATTTCGACGTGATCCCGCGCGCGATCGACGAATACCTCCAGTTCCTCAACGGCTATGAGCGGCAGGACTGGAAGAACCGCCTCGGCAACCCGGTCTGGCACATCCACGCCGGAAACCCGCCGGCGCCGGAGGTCATCGCCTCGGGCGAAGGCGACAATGCGGTGAAGACGCAGGTTACCTTCGGCCTGCTGATGAACCTCGTCGCCGTGGCGAATTCCGAGGACAAGTCCGTGCTCTGGGGCTTCCTGCAGCGCTACGCGCCCGGCATGTCGCCCGCGACGCATCCGCGCCTCGACGCGTTGGTCGGCTACGCGATCGCCTATTTCCGCGACTTTGTGAAGCCGGCGAAGAGCTATCGCCCGGCCGACGAGGTCGAGCGCGACGCCTTCGCCAAGCTCGACGCCGCCCTGGCCGCCTTGCCGGCCGACCCCACGCCCGAGATGGTGCAGGACACGGCACTGGACGTCGCCCGCGCGATCCCGCGCTACCAGAACCTCAATGCCAAGAACGCGACGCCGGAGCGTCCCGGCGTCTCGGGCGACTGGTGGAAGGCGATCTATCAAGTGATGTTCGGCGAGGACCAGGGCCCACGCTTCGGCTCCTTCGCCGCGATCTACGGCCTGCCCAATACGCGTGCCCTGATCGCCAAGGCGCTGGCCGGCGACCTCGTCCGCGAGCACGCCGCCTTCCTTGAGAAGCGCAAGGCGGGATAGCGCAGGATGACCGGAGCCGAGGCCGTCGAACAGGCGATCCTGAAGCGCCGCTCGGTTCGGGCCTTCCTGCCCGATCCCGTCGATCCGGCCCTGCTGCGCCGCCTGATCGAGCTGGCAGCGCGGGCGCCATCCGGCACCAACATGCAGCCCTGGAAGCTGCGTGTGATCGGTCCGCGATCGCGGGCGCGGCTCGAGGCGGCCCTCGCAGCCGCGCTCGAGGCCGGCGAGCGCCCCGGCCTCGAGGAATATCGCTATTATCCCGAGCAGTTCCGCGAGCCCTACCTCTCCCGCCGCCGCAAGCTGGGCTGGGATCTCTACGGCCTGCTCGGTGTCGTCAGGGGCGACTATGAGGGCATGATGCGCCAGGTCGCCGCCAATCTGCGCTTCTTCGATGCGCCGGTCGCGCTGATGCTGACCATCGACCGTGATCTGGAGATCGGCTCCTGGCTCGATCTTGGCATGTTCATCGAGAATCTGCTGATCGCGGCCCAGGGCCACGGTCTCGATTCCTGCCCTCAGGCGATCTTCGCCCAGTTCCACACCATCGTGCGGAGCGAGCTCGCCATCCCCGAAAACGAAATCGTGGTCTGCGGCATCGCCATAGGCAAGGCCGATCCCGCGGCGCCAGCCAACCGCCTCGTGCCCGAACGCGAGCCGGTCGAGACCTTCACCACCTGGCTGGATTGATCAGCAGAGGCTATCCGCCGAGCGGTACCTTGCGCTCGTCCTTGCGGAACAGCTTCAGGCTCGGGCTCACCACCCAGTGCATCGCGACGATGGCGATGCCGCCGATGACGAGCCCGAACACTGCCGACAGCGCCGCCCCGGCAAGCCATTCGCCAGTCGCCTCGACCGCAGCCGGCAGGAACCGCCCGGCCGCCGCCGCTAGATCGTGGATGCCGTGGCCGAGCACGGCGAGTCCATAGCCTTCGAGACCGTGGATGATGATGCCGCCGCCGACCCAGAGCATCGCAGCTGTGCCGACGATGCCGAGCAGATCGAGGAATAGCGGCATCCCGAGCACGAGGCCCCGCCCGAGCGGTCGCGTCAGCCATCGCAGCGCGCGGTCTAGCCCACCCGCCTCGCCGGCTGGCAGGCTGCGCAGGCCCAGCAGGCTCGCCGCAGGGCGCTGATTGGCCGCGAGCGCGACGCCGACATCATCCGCCTTCACGATCAGCGCGACGACACCATAGACCGCGATGGTGATACCGATGCCGACCAGCGCCAACACCACCGCCTGCATCCAGAAGCTCTGATCGGATACGCCGGCCAGTGTGATCGCCATGATCTCGGCCGAGAGGATGAAATCCGTCTTGATCGCACCCGCGATCTTCTGCTGTTCGAGCGCCGTCGGATCGCCCGCCGCGCCGCCCGCCTTGGCGTCGCCGTGCGATCCGTGCGGCAGCACCAGTTCCAGCACCTTCTCGGCGCCCTCGAAGCAGAGGAAAACGCCACCAGCCATCAGCAGCGGCGTGATTGCCCAAGGCGCAACCAGCGCCAGCACGAGGGCGCCCGGCAACAGGAAAAGGAGCTTGTTGCGCAGCGAGCCCAGCGCGATCCGCCAGATGATCGGCAGCTCCCGCGCCGCAGCGAAGCCAACAGCGTAGCGTGGCGTCACCGCGGCGTCGTCGATGACGACACCCGCTGCCTTAGCACCGGCCTTCGTCGCCTGCGCCACCACGTCATCGACGGAAGAGGCCGCGACCTTGGCGATGCCGGCGACATCGTCGAGCAGTGCGAACAGACCGGATGCCAAGCCATTCTCCTCTGGTTGCGCCGTCGGCAAGATAAGAGCTCGCGCGCACCACGCAATCTCTCAAGCCAGGCGTTTACCCATATGACATTGACCTGCCTTGGAAGCGCGGCCTGACGAAAGGCGAATCCGCCCTCGCTTGACCCTCGGCGAAACCGCATGCCATCCCCACAGGCCAGTTTCCGAAAGGGCGGACCGAGATGAGCGAAAGCGTGTTGAGCGAGATCGTCGCGGCGGGCGTCGTGCAGATCACGATGAACCGGCCGGATCGCAAGAACGCGCTCGACCGCGCGAGCTATACCGGGCTGATCGAGGCCATCGCCGGAGCGGAGGCCGACGACAGCATCCGCGCGATCCTGCTGACCGGAGCCGGCGGCTGTTTCACCAGCGGCAACGACATCAAGGATTTCGCCGCCGCGGCCGCGACCGGCGAAGGCGCGCGCGTCGCCATCGATTTCCTGAACGCGATCTCGACGGCGAAGAAGCCGATCGTCGCGGCCGTCGAGGGTTTCGCCGTCGGGATCGGTACGACGATGCTGCTGCATTGCGACCTCGCCTTCGCGGGCGCAACCGCGAGCTTCCGCCTGCCCTTCGTCGCGCTCGGCCTCTCGCCCGAAGGCGGCTCCAGCTATCTCCTGCCGCTCGTCGCCGGAGGCAAGAGGGCGGCGGAGCTGCTGATGCTGGGCGAGGTCTTCGACGCCGCGACGGCGGCTCGGGCCGGACTTCTCAACGCCGTGGTGACGGAAGGCACGGCGCTGGAGCACGCGCTCGCCAAGGCGAAGGCGCTGGCGGCCCTGCCGCCGCAATCCGTCGCCTTGACCAAGATGCTGCTGAAGCGCGGCACCGCCGAGGCGGTGGCCGAGACCATCGCCATCGAGGCCGACCATTTCGGCCAGCGCCTGCGCTCGGCCGAGGCCATGGCCGCCTTCGCGGCCTTCCTCAAGAAGTAGTGGCGACCCTCAGGCCGCCACCGCCCTGCGGCCCCTGAGCCAGTCGCGCGTCCAGGAGAACACCGGCCAGAGCAGCGCCGCGAAGGTCATCGCCGCCAGTACCGAGGACACGGGACGCTCGAAGAAGGGCAGCACCGAGCCGTCCGACTTGATCAGCGACGTCACGAAGTTCTGCTCCACCATCGTGCCCATGACGATGCCGAGCACCATCGCCGCGACCGGATAGCCGTTCTTCTCCATCACAAAGCCGATCAGGCCGAAGATCGCGACGCACCAGACCGCGAACAGGTTGTTACCTGCCGTGGCGAAGGCCCCCACTGCGCAGAAGATCATGATCACCGGCATCACCGCCGCGCGCGGCGCCCCGACGACACGGCTCGCCAGCCGGATCATGATGATGCCGAAGGGGATCATGATGATATTGCCGAGGATGAAGATGATGTAGAGCGCGTACATGCTCTCAGCCTGCGTGGTGAACAGCGTCGGCCCGGGATTCAGTCCCTTCATGTAGAGCACGCCGATGGCGATGGCCGTGATCGTATCGCCGGGAATGCCGAAGAGCAGCGCTGGCACCCAGCCCGAGGCGAGCGAGGCGTTGTTGGACGCGCCGGCCTCGATCAGCCCTTCCGGATGACCGGTGCCGAACTTCTCCGGCGTCTTCGAGAAGCGCTTGGCCATGGCGTAGCTGACCCAGGCCGCCATATCGGCGCCGGCGCCGGGCAACACGCCGATGATGATGCCGACGATGTTCCCGCGCGTCTGCTGCTTCGGATATTCCTTGGTGAGCTGCCACTGGCCCTTGAGGATCGAGCCGAGGCGCCGGTTCTCGATCTTCGGCGGGTCGCGCTCGGTCAACGAGCGCATCACCTCGGCCAGCGCGAAGACGCCGACCAGCGCCGGAATCACCTCGATGCCGCCGAGCAGATCGGTCGAGCCAAAGGTGAAGCGCGGCACGCCACCGGGATTGTCGATGCCGATGCAGGTGATCAGCAGGCCGAGCAGCATCGCCGCGATCGCCTTGATCGGCGAGGAGCGCGCCACCAGCGTCGAGCACATCAGGCCGAGCATGGCGAGCCAGAAATTCTCATAGGTCGAGAAGGACAGCGCCATCTCGGCGAGCAATGGCGCAATCAGCATCAGCGAGAGCGTGCCGGCGATGCCGCCGAGCGCCGAGAACCAGAGGCAGATGCCGAGCGCCGTCTCCGCCTGGCCCTTGCGCGTCATCGCATAGGCTTCATCCGTATAGGCAGCCGAGGCCGGCGTGCCAGGGATGCGCAGCAGGCAGCCTGGAATGTCGCCGGAGAAGATCGCCATCGCCGAGGCCGTGATGATCGTCGCGATCGCCGCGATCGGCGAGAGGTAAAAGGTGACCGGCACGAGCAGCGCCGTCGCCATCGTGGCCGAGAGGCCCGGCAGCGCGCCGACCGTCAGCCCGTAGAAGGCGGACGCGACAATGGCGACCATCACATCGAATTGGAAAACCAGCCCGAAAGCGTGGATGACCGTGTTCAGCATGGTCGAGCCCTCACCACGGGAACGGCAGGATGCCGCCCGGCAGAGGCACGCGCAGCAGCTTCAGGAAGATCAGGTTGATCGCGAAGGGCGCGATGATCGCCAGCGGCACGGCGAGCTTCGGCCTGGCGCCGAAGGCGAGGCTGCAGATCAGCACCATGATCGCCGCCGTCGGCAGGAAGCCGAGCGTCTCGGAGACGAGCGCGTAGAAGGCGAGCAGGGCCGGCGGCAGCAGGGCGAGCCAGTTGCGCCAAGGCGCCACCGGCTCGAGCGTCTCGGGCGCCGAATGAGTGACGACGTCAGCCTCGGCGACCTCCTCGAAATGGCGCCCGATGCCGAAGATGATCGCTGCGCCGCAGATCACCAGACCGGCGCCGATGACCATCGGAAAGGCGGAGGGCCCGACCTGCTGGCCGGGAACCGGCGGCAGCTTCGAGCCATAGATGAAGGCAGTGGCTCCCAATGCGGCAATGACGGAGCCGGAAATGCGGTCGGACAGTTGCACGGGGCAACCTCCCTGGATGTTCGGTGAGCGTCGAGACGAAAACGCCGGGAGCTTTCGCTCCCGGCGTCGCGATCGGATGCCGTCAGCCCTTGGCCAGCCCGGCGGCTTTCATCGCACTGGCCATCGACTTGTCGCTCTCGGCCATGAAGGACGCGAAGCCCGGCCCATCCGCGAACTTCATGCCGAAGCCGCGCGAGTTCATGAAGTCCTTGTAGTCCTTCGAATCGAACGCCTTCTTCAGCGCTGCAGTCAGCTTGGCCGCGATCTCGGGCGGCAGGTTCTTGGGCGCGCCGATGCCGCGCCAGGCGCCGATCGAGTAGTTGATGCCAAGCGTCTCGTTCAGCGTCGGCACGTCCTTGAACTGCGGGTTGCGCTCGCTCGCCATGATCGCCAGCGACTTCGCCTTGCCGGCGTCGATCATCGCGCGCGCTTCCGGCACCGAGCAGGTGACGATGTCGATGCCGCCCGCGGCCAGATCCTGCATGCCCGGAGCCGCGCCGTTCGACGGCACCCAGGCGACATGGTCGGGCTTCAGCCCCATGGCGACGAGCCAGCCGATCAGCGCAAGATGCCAGATGCCGCCCTGACCGGTACCCGAGGCCTTGAGCTTGCCGGGAGGAGCCGCCTTGATCGCTTCGGCCAGCGCCTTGATGTCCTTGTAGGGACCGGAGGTTGAGACCTGCACGCCCGGAGGATCTTCGTTCATCAGCGCGAGCGGCAGATAGCTCGCTGGCGTCAGCTCGGTCAGGCCCTGATGGTGCATCATGGCGATCTCGACCGTCAGCATGCCGATATTGTAGCCGTCCGGCGCCGCAGTCGCGATCGCCGAATGGCCGACGACGCCCGAGCCGCCAGTGCGGTTCACGACATTGACCGGCTGGCCGAGGTCCTTTTCGAGAAGCTGCGCGACGATGCGGGCCGTCGCATCGGTGCCTCCGCCCGCGCCCCAGGGGCAGATCATGGTCAGCGGCCGCGAGGGATAGTTCGCTTGCGCGATGGCAGGCGCGGCGATCAGGCCGGCGGCCCCCACCGCAGCGCCTTTGAGCACACTACGTCTGTCGATGCCCGTCATATCCAATGTTCCTCCGCTAAATCGTTTTAGGAAATGAGCGCTCCTCACCCGTGGCGGGGCGCTCTTCAGTAACGCGGTCATCTCAGCCGATCGGACGACCCATGACAACCGCTCATTTCGGCGGAGGTTAGATGCCGCAGACGAGGGGCAGCACCGCGCCCGAGGCCTTCTCCACCACGGCGCCGGTGCTCAGTTCGGCCCCGGCCGCAGCAGGCGGCAGCGACAGCCCAGCCTGGCTCAGCACGCCCTGGATCGCGGCCACATCCGCCAGCGCATAGGCACGCTGCGGCGCAATGCCGGCGACGAGCTGCTTGTCGGACGGATTGGCGGTGACCAGCCCGACGAGCCGACCCTGCCGGTCGAAGGCCGGGCTACCGGCCTGGCCGGGCTGCAGCGGCGCCGTGACCGTGGCGCCGGAAGCCGGGCGCGCAAGCTGTCCCGGCAAGGCGAGGGCGGCGCGCTTGCCGGCATCGTCCCCAAACGCAACCAGCACCAGCGCATCGCCGGCGCCCGGCGCCTGCCCGGCCAGGGCAGGGAGCTTGGCCGCCCCTGCCCCATCGAGGTCGAGCAGGATGAGCCCGCTCGCATCCTTGGCCCGCGGCCTGGCTGTCCGATTGCCAGCTCGCAGGGTACGGCAACCATCCACGGCGGCGGCGGCGCTGAGCGCGACCTTGTCGGAAAGCAGGATCGCGACACCGTAGCGTTCGTTGCTGCGCGCCGCGGGCTGCGTCAGCGGCGGAGCGGAAGCCGGCCCGGCCGCGCTCGCCACGGGTGCCCCGGTCACCGGAGCCGGCCCCGTCGGGAAGGGCTCGAAGCTCGCGGCAATCGCGATGACGAGCTTGTCGACGGTCGGCGCCAATGCCTTGTCGTAGCCGATCGAGAAGCCGCGCAGGCCCTGCGGCCCAGCCGAAAGCCGGCGATAGAATCGTCCGGTCGGCGTCTCGCCGGTGACGACGAAGAAATCCGGGCGCAGCAGCTTGTAGGTGATCTTGCGCGCGCTGTTCGGATTGACGGCGGTCGCCTTTTCGAACAGCGCCGCGAGATCGTCGCCTGGCGGCGAGGCGGAGGTGTCGAGCGTCACCTTCTCGTCGACGCTCTGCCAACGGCTTCCACCGGACGGCGTCACGTCGCGCTTCGGCAGGAGCTTGCCGGGAATTCCGATGCGCACGCCGGTCTTGTCGTCGTCGATCAGCCGGAAGCCGGCCGCATCGCGCGCCGCCTGAGCGGCCTTCGCCAGCGCGGCCCGGTCGGTCGGGGCGAGGATGCCGTCGGCCGGCCCGCGCCCGCCCTTCAGCGCATTGATCGCCTTGAAGGTCAGCGGGCCGAACGAGCCGCTGACCGCGCCGTTGAACTGGCCCGTCCAGATCAGATCGGTCTGTATCGCCTTGCGCTCGGGCTCGGGCAGGGCCTCGAAGCGCGCCTGCGCTGCCACCATCTGCGGATTCGGCGCCTGCGCCCCCGCTCCCGAAAGCGAAGCCGCCAGCAGCATCAGCCCGAGCGCGGCCGCGCCGGCAGGCTTGATTCGCAGTCGGGTTCCTCGGGCAGGCAGCATGATCTCGTCCTCTCGAGCAGGCACAGCAGCGGCATTGAGCGTCAGAACGCGCCGCCCTGCAACCGTGAGGCGGCAATCGAAAGCGGCAAAGGAAATCGGACCGGAACGCATAGGCCGGCAGCAGGGACCGGCGCACCCTTCACTCGCATGACTTGCACCCGATTCCCGCGGTGGTAGCCTGCCCGCCGTTCAGCACCGTCATCGGTCCGAAGCCTTCGCCAGCCATGCTGGGGCCTCCGGCCGACGAAGAGGATCGACGATGAGCCTGCTTTCCCGCCTCCTGCTCGCGCTCTGCCTGACCTTCGCGGCGGCACCGGCCTTCGCCCAGAAGGCCTATGTCCGCAACGATCTCGCGGCCGACGGGCAGAGGCTGGAGGAGCGGCTGAAGCGCGAGGTCACGGCCGGCAACCGCTCGGTCGTCGATCTCGTCCGGGCCGGCGACATCGTGCTCGGGCGCGGCGATGCGCGCGGCGCCCTGCCGCTGGCCAATGCCGCCGTCGTCGCCGATTCGAGCAATGCGGCCGCCTGGCGCCTGATGGCGCGCGCCACCATCGGCATCGAACCGCGCGATTATCGCGAGCGCTGGGAGTTGCGCGAGCGCGCCATCACGGCCGCCTATCTCGCCTACCAGCGCGCCGCCAACCGCACCGACGAGGCCTCCTCCCTCGGCGTGCTGGCCCAAACCTTCGAGAAATACGAGCTCTGGCGCCCGGCGCTGACGACCTATCGCCTCAGCCTCGACCTTGCCGCCAACGCCTCGCTGCAAAGCGCTTATGAAAGCCTGCGCGAGAAGCGCGGCTTCCGCCTGCTTGCCAATCAGGTCGATTCCGACGCCGCCAGCCCACGCGCCTGCTTCGAATTCTCCGAGCCGCTCGCCCGCGGCAATGTCGATTTCGCCCCTTACGTTGCGATCTCGGGCGGCTCGGGCGATTTCGCCGTCAGCGGCGAGGAGCGCCAGATCTGCGTCGACGGCCTGCGCCATGGCGAGCGCTACGCCATCGTGATCCGCCAGGGCGTGCCTTCGGCCATCCCCGACGAGACGCTGCTGAAATCCGCCGATTACGAGATCTATGTCCGCGACCGCACCCCCTCCGTGCGCTTCACCGGCAAGAACTACGTGCTACCGCGCACCGGCCAGCAGGGCATTCCGGTCGTCTCGGTCAACACCAATAAGCTCGATCTCGAGGTGATGCGGATCGGCGACCGCAACCTGATCAACTCGGTCCATTCCGAGGACTTCCTCAGCCAGCTCGGCTCCTATTCCGCCAAGCAAATCTCCAGCGACAAGGGCCAGAGCGTCTGGACCGGCACGATGGACGTGAAGCCCGAGCTCAACAAGGACGTGGTCACCGCCTTCCCCGTGGTCGAGGCGGTCGGCACGCTGAAGCCCGGCGTCTACGTCATGTTCGCCAAGCCCTCGGGCGGTGCCGCACCGGCGGCAAACGACGACAGCAGCGATTCTTATGACGACGGCACCACCCGCGCGACGCAATGGTTCGTCGTCTCCGATCTCGGCCTGACCTCCTTCTCAGGACCGGACGGCGTACATGTACTCGCCCGCTCGCTCGCCGACGCCAAGCCGATCCCGAACGCCGAACTGCGCCTGATCGCCCGCAACAACGAGGTGCTCGGCACGGCCAAGACCGACGCCAACGGCTATGCCCGCTTCGACGCCGGCCTGGCCAAGGGCGAGGGCGGCAATTCGCCGGGCCTCGTCACCGCAGCGCTCGGCGAAGACTACGGTTTCCTCGACCTGAAGCTGACGGCCTTCGACCTCTCCGACCGCGGCGTGAAGGGCCGCGTCGCCCCCGCGGGGCTCGACGCCTATCTCTACACCGAGCGCGGCGTCTACCGCTCGGGCGAGACGGTCTATCTCACCTCGCTCCTGCGCGACGCCAAGAGCGCTGCCGTCACCGGCCTGCCGCTGACCATCGTCGTCAAGCGCCCCGACGGCGTCGAGTATCGCCGCCGCCAGGTCGAGGACCAGGGCGCGGGCGGCCGCGCCCATTCGATCCAGCTCATTTCTGGCGCCGCCACCGGCACCTGGCGCATCCTCGCCTATGCCGACCCGAAGGGGCAGCCCATCGGCGAGACCTCCTTCCTCGTCGAAGACTATGTTCCCGAGCGTCTCGAGCTCACCCTGTCGCCCAAGGCGCCTGTCCTTCAGGCTGGGCAACCGGCCGAGCTCGACGTCAATGCGCGCTATCTCTACGGCGCGCCGGGCTCCGCGCTCGACGTCACCGGCTCGATGACGCTGCGTGCCGCCGGCGCCAGCGCCATCCCCGGCTTCCAGGATTATCAGGTCGGCCTCACCGACGAGGCCTTCGAGCCGGTCCAGACCGAGTTCGAGGAGAGCACCACGACCGACACCGCCGGCAAGGCGACGATCTCGAACCCCGTCCAGCAGGCCGAGACCAACCGGCCGCTCGAAGTCGAGATGACGGTGCGCGTCGGCGAGCCGGGCGGGCGCGCCATCGCCCGCTCCGTCACCGTGCCGATCGTGCCCAAGGGCGCGGCCATCGGCGTCAAGCAGACCTTCAAGGACGGCGAGCTCGGCAACAACCAGACCGCGACCTTCGACGTCATCATGGCGACCGGTGACGGCAAGCGCATCGCGCGGCCGAACGTGAAATGGGTGCTCTCGAAGGTGCGCCGCAACTACCAGTGGTTCTTCAAGGACGGCCGCTGGAACTATGAGGGCGTCACCACCACGCGGCGCGTCTCGGACGGAGAGGTCGCGGTCTCCGCGACGGAGCCGGCCAAGATCGCGGCGCCGGTCCAGTGGGGCAATTACCGCCTCGACGTGACCTCCGACGGCGCCGAGGAAGCCGCGACCGCAGTCTCCTTCAGCGTCGGCTATGAGAGCGACAAGACGGCCGATACGCCGGACGTGCTCGACGTCGCGCTCGACAAGGCCTCCTACGCCAATGGCGAGAACCTGCAGCTCCGCCTCTCGCCGCGCTTCTCCGGCAAGGCGACGCTCGCGGTCATCAGCGACAAGCTCGCCGATATCCGCACCATCGACATCGCCGAGGGCGGCACCACCGCCAGTATCCCCGTGAAATCGGAATGGGGCGCGAGCGCCTATCTCGTCGTCCTCGCCCATCGCCCGATGGACACCGCCGCCAAGCGCCTGCCCGGCCGTGCCATCGGCCTCGCCTGGTTCCAGATCGGCAAGGACGAGCGCACCCTCGCCGTCGATCTCGGCGCACCCAAGCTGGTGCGCCCCCTCTCGACGCTTTCGCTGCCCGTCAAGCTCGCCGGTCTGAAGGCAGGCGACAAGGCCTTCGTCACGGTCGCGGCCGTCGATGTCGGCATCCTCAACCTCACCCGCTACGAGAGCCCCGACCCCAGCAAGTTCTTCTTCGGCCAGCGCCAGCTCGGCCACGACCTGCGCGATCTCTACGGCTACCTGATCGACGGCATGCAGGGCACCCGCGGCACAATCCGCAGCGGTGGCGACGCCGCGCCGCAGATGGACGGCGAGAAGCCGACGCAGGAGCCGCTTGCCCGCTATTCCGGCGTGGTCAAGGTCGGGGCCGACGGCACGGCGAAGATCGATTTCGATCTGCCGGCGTTCAACGGCACGGTGCGCGTCATGGGCGTCGCCTGGTCGGCCGGCCGCACCGGCCAGGCCAGTGCCGACGTGATCGTGCGCGACCAGATCGTGGCGCAGGCGACGCTGCCGCGCTTCCTCGCCATCGGCGACCAGTCGCGCTTCCATCTCCAGGTCGACAATGTCGAGGGGCCGGCCGGCGCCTATACCGTCGATCTCGACGTGAAGGGCCCGGTCCTCGTCGCTGCCGATGCGACGCATCGCACGGTGCAGCTCGCAGCCGGCGCCAAGACGCAGATGACGATCCCCGTCACCGCCGCCGGCCTCGGCCGCGCCGAATTCGACGTGCGCGTCTCCGGGCCGAACGGCATCGGCACGGTGCAGAACCTCGCCGTCAAGGTGCAGCCCTCGGCCGCGACGCTCGCACGCCGCATCGTCAGGGCCATTCCCGGCAATGGCGGCTCGATCACCGTCTCCTCCGATCTCACGGCCGATCTGGTGCCGGGCTCGGGACAGGTCTCGGTCTCGGTCTCGCCCTTCGGCTCGCTCGACGTGCCGGCCCTGCTCAAGGCGCTCGACCGCTATCCCTATGGCTGCACCGAGCAGACCGTCTCGCGCGCCCTGCCGCTGCTCGCGGTCAACCAGCTCGCCTCGATGGAGAACCTCGCGCTCGACGACAATGCCGATGAGCGCGTGCAGAAGGCGATCGAGCGCGTACTCGCCCGCCAGGGCGGCAACGGCTCCTTCGGCCTGTGGAGCGTCGGCGGCGAGGATCTCTGGCTCGACGCCTTCGTCACCGACTTCCTGACGCGGGCGCGCGAGCGCAAGTTCGACGTGCCGCAGGTCGCCTTCAACATGGCGCTGGACCGCCTGCGCAACCAGGTCGTCAACACCGGCGACATCAACAAGGAGGAGGCCGCCGGCATCGCCTATGCGCTCTATGTGCTTGCCCGCAACGGCCGGCCGGTGATGGGTGATCTGCGCTATCTCGCCGACAACAAGCTCGGCGACTTCGCCACCCCGCTCGCCCGCGCCCAGATCGGCGCGGCACTTTCGGCGCTGGGCGACCGCACCCGCGGCCGCACCGCCTTCGGCAGCGCGCTCGGCCTGCTCCAACAGGCGAGCGACGACGGGCTCTCGCGCCCCGATTACGGCTCGCGTCTGCGCGACGGCGCCGGCGTGCTCGCGCTGATCGCGGAGTCGAATGGCGAGCGCGCCGATGTCAGCCGCGCCGTCTCGATCCTCGACGCGACCCGCAACAGCGCCCGCTATAGCTACACCTCGACACAGGAGCAGATGTGGATGGTGCTGGCGGCGCAGGCGATGTCGAAGGAAGCCGAAGGCATGTCGCTCACCGTCGATGGCACGGCCCGCAAGGGTGCCTTCTACCGCACCGTCTCGGCCGAGGCGCTGGACGCCAAGCCGCTGACCATCGCCAATCCCGGCGCGGCCAATGCCCAGGCGGTCATCACCGTTGCCGGCATTCCCACAACGCCGGAGCCGGCCCTGAACCAGGGTTTTGGCCTGGAACGGGTCATCTACACGATGAAGGGCGAGCGGGCCGATCCCGCGCGCCTGCGCCAGAACGAGCGCTATGTCGTCACGCTCACCGTGTCGGAAGGCGCGCCGCGCTTCGGCCGACTGCTGCTGGTCGATCCGGTGCCCGCCGGGCTGGAGATCGAGAACGCCAACCTGACCGAGGGCGCCTCGACCGCCGGCCTCGACTGGCTGAAGCAGGAGGTCGCAGCCGTGCATACCGAGGCGCGCGACGACCGCTTCGTCGCGGCCTTCGAGCGTTCTGGCTCGAAGAACGACAAGCTCGCCTACACCGTCGCCTATATCGCCCGGGCCGTCTCGCCCGGCCGCTATGTCGCGCCGGCCGCCGTGATCGAGGACATGTACCGCCCCGACCGCTTCGGCCGCACCGGCTTCGGCGCGGTGGAGATCAGCGCGGCGCGGTGATGCCCGTGAACACGCAGCCCGAAACCGGAAGCGAAACAGACCGCCCTCTCCCGTCCGGGGAGAGGGCATCGCGACGCTTTCGCAAATTGAAGATCGCGGCCGGCGCTTTCGCCGCCGCTGCCCTTGCCGGTACCGCGGCCCTTGCCCTCTACGTCCGGTCCCTGCCGCCGCTCGATCTCTCGGCGGCCAGCGATCGCTCGACCGTGGTGCTCGACCGTGAAGGCAAGCTGCTGCGCCCCTTCCTCACCACGGACGGTCGCTGGAAGCTCCCCGTCACCAACGACGATGTCGACCCGCGCTACCTCGCAATGCTCAAGGCCTATGAGGACAAGCGCTTCGACGCGCATTCTGGCATCGATCCGCTCGGGATGCTGCGCGCTGCTGGCCAGATGCTGCGGCATGGCCGCGTCGTCTCGGGTGGCTCGACCTTGACCATGCAGGTCGCCCGCCTGCTCGAGCCCCGCGACGAACGCACGTTCACCGCCAAGCTCCGGCAGGCGGTGCGCGCCGTCGATCTGGAGCGGCGCTTCGGCAAGAATGAGATCCTCGATCTCTATCTCAACCTCGCCCCCTTCGGCGGCAATCTCGAAGGCGTGCGCGCCGCGAGCTTCGCCTATTTCGGCAAGGAGCCGAAGCGGCTCTCCACCGCCGAGGCCGCCCTGCTCGTCGCGCTACCGCAATCGCCCGAGACGCGCCGGCCCGACCGCTTCGCGGAAGCGGCGCGAAAGGCCCGCGCCCGCGTGCTCGCCCGCGTCGAGCGGGCCGGGATCGCGACCGCCAGCGAGGTAGCCGCCGCGCGCGAGGAGGAGATTCCGACCGAGCGCCGCCCCTTCCCGAACCTCAGCCCGCACGTCGCGGAACAGGTCGTGGCGGAGGCCCCGGAACAGCGCGTGCATCGGCTCAGCCTCGATGCGCGCCTGCAGAAAAGCCTGGAAGGCCTCGCCCGCGAGCGCAGCCTCGGCCTCGCGCCCCAGGTTTCGATCGCGATCCTCGCCGTCGACAACGAGACCGGAACGGTCCGTGCCTCGGTCGGCGGCGTCGACTACTTCGCCGCCGAGCGCGCCGGCTCGCTCGATCTGACGCGCGCCCTGCGCTCGCCGGGCTCGGCGCTGAAGCCCTTCATCTACGCACTCGCCTTCGACAACGGCATCGCCCATCCCGAGACGATGCTGGAGGACCGGCCGGCCCGCTACGGCGCCTATGTGCCGGAAAATTTCGACATGACCTTCCAGGGCATGGTCAGCGCCCGCAAGGCACTGCAGCTCTCGCTCAACGTGCCGGCGGTGGAGCTGCTGTCGGCACTCGGGCCGCAACGCTTCCTCTCGCGGCTGCGCGATGCCGGCGTCAGCATCGCCATGCCCAAGGAGGGCGGCGCGCCCGGCCTCGCAGTCGGCCTCGGCGGGCTCGGCATCACCTTGCAGGATCTGACCCGCGCCTATGTCGGGCTGGCGCGCGGCGGCGAGATGCTTCCGCTGCGCTTCCGCGAAGAGGCACCGGCCGGCGATATGCCGCCGATCCATCTCGTCGAGTCGGTCGCCGCCTGGTACGTCACCGATACGCTGCTCGGCGCCCCGCCGCCGCTCAATGCCGTACCGGGCCGCATCGCCTACAAGACCGGCACGTCCTATGGCTATCGCGATGCCTGGGCGGTCGGCTTCGACCGCAAGCACACCATCGGCGTCTGGGTCGGCCGGGCCGATAACGGTGCCGTTCCCGGCCTCGTCGGGCGCGCCGTCGCCGCGCCCATCCTGTTCGACGCCTTCGCCCGGCTCGGCATCGATCCCCGCCCCTTCCCGCAGCCGGCCGACGCGATCGTGGCGAGCACCAACCACCTGCCCCCGCCATTGCGGCATCTGCGGCAGGACGTGCCCAAGACGGTCGCCGCCATCGCGACGCCCGCCCTCAAGCTCGCCTTCCCGCCCGACGGCGCCCGCATCGACCTTGCGGCCGACAGCCTCGACGGCCAGGGCCAGCTCAATCTGAAGGCGGCGGGCGGCTCACCCCCCTTCACCTGGCTGGTCGACGGCGCGCCGGTAACCGGCCCGCTGCGCCGGCGCGAGGCCGCCTGGCAGCCGCCGGGCAAGGGCTTCATGCGCATCTCCGTGGTCGATGGCACCGGCGCCAGCGAGAGTGTCTCGGTCAGGTTGCAATAGCCGAAGACACGCGACGCGCCGAAAGCCCCGTCCAGGCTTGGCCTGCGGGGTTTTCGGGCTGTTCACATCCGAGGGGATGCACGGGGCCCAGATCATCGCGCGTCCTTCGGACGCGAGAACGATGATCTGTTCTAGGATGGCATCGGATTTCTCCGAAAAGTGGATTCCACTTTTCGGTCCGATGCCGCGGCGTTCGCAGTCGACGGCTGCGTGCCGATGTCGAGTCGATGTCGAAGTTTCGAACAGCGACGACCTCGCGCCGTTCGGCTCCGCGCACGGGTATCTGGGGTTCCGCTTCGTTCTGGGTTCCGGCGAAGGAGCGGGCCTGCCTGTTGGGCCCGGACGAAGTCGACACCTCCGTGCCTGACGAGCCCGCAACGGCTCGGGACACGAAGCCCGCAATCCCAACCGGCCCACGATGCCTCGCGAAGCCCCCTCTGTCGGATGGGACACACGGAGAATAAGTCCGGGCCGAAGCCACGGGATAAGTTTGCCTCGCCTCTCCTTCCCTAGAAGGGAAGAAGAGGCCGAGCCTTATTCCGCCGGCTGCGGATGCGCGCCGTGTGGCGCCTCCTCATGCGCGCCATGGCGCGAGCCATGGACCTTGCGCGCCAGATAGCTGTAGGCGACCGGCACCACGAAGAGCGTGAGCAGCGTGCCGAAGGTCATGCCGCCGACGATGACCCAGCCGATCTGCGAGCGGCTCTCGGCGCCAGCGCCATGGGCGATGGCGAGGGGTACGGCGCCGAGCACCATCGCGCCGGTCGTCATCAGGATCGGCCGCAGGCGCAGCTCCGCCGCCTCGACGAGGGCGTCGATCATCTCCTTGCCCTCCTCACGCAGCTGATTGGTGAACTCCAGGATCAGGATGCCGTGCTTGGTGATGAGGCCCACCAGCGTGATCAGGCCGATCTGGCTGTAGACGTTCATCGTGCCGCCGGAGAAATATAGCGCCGCCAGCGCACCCGTCAGCGAGAGCGGCACCGAGACCATGATCACCACCGGATCGACGAAGCTCTCGAACTGCGCCGCCAGCACCAGGTAGATGAAGCCCAGCGCCAGCAGGAAGACGATGAAGATGCTCGCGCCCGACTGCTTGAACTCGCGGCTCTGGCCGGAATAGTCGACCTGCACCGAGGAGGGCAGCACACGCGCCGCACCGTCCTCCAGCACCTTGAGCGCGTCGCCGAGCGAATAGCCCGGGGCCGGGATCGCGGTGATCGTCGCCGAGCGCAGCTGGTTGAAGCGCACCAGCTCCTTCGGCGCGACGTTCTCCTCGATCTTGACCAGGCTGGAGAGCTGCACCACCGCGCCGCCGCGCCCCATCAGGTAGATCGACTGCAGCGCCTGCGGGGTGTTGCGCTCCGTGCCCTCGACCTGCAGCACGACGTCGTACTGCTTGCTGTTCATATTGAAGCGCGTCACCTGCCGGCCGCCGAGCAGTGTCTCCATGGTGCGGCCGACGATGTCGACGCCGACGCCGAGATCGGCGGCGCGCTGCCGGTCGATCGAGACCTTGATCTGCGGCTTATCGAGAATGAGGTTGGTCTCGACATTGGTCAGGGCCGGCGAATTGGCGACCTCGGCCATCAGGCGGTCGACATAGCCCTTGATCTGCGCATAGGGCTCCGAGGAGCGCAGCACGAACTCGACCGGCTTGCTGTTGGCATTGCCCTGCCCGAGCGAGGGCGGGTTGGTCGCGAACATGCGGATGCCGGGGATTTGCGACAGCCCCTTGTTGATCTCGGCGACGATGTCCTGCTGCTTGCGCTCGCGCTGCTCCCAGGGCTTGAGGCGGGCGAAGCCGATCGCGCGCGTCACGTCGGGGAAGCCGACGATGACGAGGTAGGTTTCGACCTCCTGGATGTTCTTGAAGTAGTTCTCGACCTGCCGGGCATAGTCGGCGGTGAAGGACAGCGTCGCGCCCTCCGGCGCCACGCCGACGGCCGTGATCGTGCCGCGATCCTCAACCGGCGCCAGCTCGGAGCGCAGATGGGTGAAGAAGTAATAGCCGCTGCCGGCGACACCGATCGCGAGCAGGACGATGAGCGGACGCACGCTCAGAGCGAAGCGCAGAGAGGCCTTGTAGCCGCGCGAGAGCGCGTCGAAGCCGCGCTCCAGCACGTTGAACAGCCAGCTATGCGAATCATGGTGGCGCAGCAGCTTGGCACACATCATCGGCGTCAGCGTCAGCGCGACGAAGCCCGAGACCAAGACTGCGCCGGCGAGCGTCAGCGCGAACTCGATGAAGAGCTTGCCAGTGCGGCCGGTCGAGAAGGCCATCGGCGCATAGACCGCGACCAGCGTCAGCGTCATCGCGACGACGGCGAAAGCGATCTCGTTGATGCCGCGGATCGCCGCCTTGGTCGGCTGCATGCCGTCCTCGATATGGCGGTGCACGTTCTCCAGCACCACGATGGCGTCGTCGACGACGAGGCCGATGGCGAGCACCATCGAGAGCAGCGTCAGCGTGTTCACCGTGAAGCCGAGCGCATACATCAGAGCGAAGGAGCCGATCAGCGAGACCGGGATCGTCACCAGCGGGATCAGCGTCGCGCGCAACGAGCGCAGGAAGACGAAGATGATCAGCACGACCAGCACGATCGCCTCGAGGATCGTCTGGTAGACCGCCTTGATCGAGCGATCGATGAAGACCGAGGTGTCGTAGGATTTGGCGATCGACATGCCCTGGGGCAGGTCCTCGATGATGCCGGGCAGAGCCTCCTCGATGCCGGCCGAGACGTCGAGCGGATTGGCCGTCGCCTGCTTGACGATGCCGATCGTCACCGAGGGCGTGCCCCCGAACCAGGCGGCGTTGCGCTCTTCGCGCGCGCCGAGCTCGACCTTGGCGATGTCCTTCAGCTTGATCGGGAAGCCGTTGGCGTCCTTGACGACGATCTCGCGGAACTCCGCCGGCGCGGTCATGCCGGTCTGCGAGAGCACGGTGAATTCGCGATCGTTGCTCTCGATACGGCCCGACGGGATCTCGATGTTCTGCGCCCGGACCGCGGCCTCCACCTCCTGCACGCTGATGTTGTAGGCGGACATCCGGGCACGATCGAGCCAGATGCGCATGGCGTATTGCCGCTGGCCGAGGATGCGCACCTCGGCAACGCCGGTGACGTTCTGGACGCGATCGGAGATGAAGCGGTCCGCGAAGTCGGTGAGCTCGAGCGGCCCGTGCCGCGAACTGGTCAGCGAGAGATAAAGGATCGGCTGCGCATCGGCCTCGACCTTGGCGATGACCGGCTCGTCAATCTCGTCCGGCATGCGGCTGCGCACGCGGCTCACACGGTCGCGCACGTCGGAAGCCGCGACGTCCGGGTCGACGTCCGGCCGGAAGCGGACCTGGATGAAGCTGCGCTCCTGGCGGCTGGTCGAGGAGATGATCTCGATGCCTTCGATGCCGGCGATCGAGTTCTCCAGGATCTGCGTGACCTGGGTCTCGATGATCTCGGCCGAGGCGCCGCGATAATCGGTACGGACCGAGACGATGGGCTCGTCGATGTTCGGATATTCGCGGATCGTCAGGCGGCCATAGGAGACGATGCCGATCAGGATCACCAGCAAGCTCAGCACCGTCGAGAGGACGGGCCGGCGGACGAAGAGTTCGAACAGGCTCATCGGGGTCTGTCCTAGAGCTGGCTCGTCTGGACGATCTTGTCCTTGATCGCGATGGCGCTGCCATCGCGCAGGCGCATCTGGCCGGCGGTGATGATCTGCATGTCGGGCTTCAGGCCGCTGACGATCTCGACCTTGCCCGGCAGGCGCTTGCCGAGCTCGACGCTGACGCGCCGCGCCTTGCCGTTGTCGACGACGTAGACCATCTTGCCGACGGCATCCGGCACCACCGCCATCTCCGGCACCACGATCGCGTTCTGGCGCTGGTCGACGGTGATGGCGAGGCGGGCGAAGAGGCCGGGCTTGAGCGCGAGATCGGCATTCGGGATGCTGGCGCGCAGCCTGATCGCGCGGCCGTTGACGTCGACCACCGGGTCGATCGCGAAGATCTGGCCGGTGAACTTCCGGTCCGGAACGGCATCGACCCGCATCTGCACCGGCTGGCCGACCTTGAGACGGCTGAGATAGATCTCGGGCACGCGGAAATCGATCTTGATCGGGTCGATGTTGGTCAGCGTGATCAGCTGCTTGCCGACCGGGACATAGTCGCCGACGCCGACCGAGCGCAGGCCGACCACGCCGTTGAACGGCGCCATGATCGTCGACTGCGCGAGCTTGGCCTTGGCGAGCTGCACGCGCGCCTCGCTGGAGGCAAGCTTCGCGGCGGCCTCGTCGAGCGCGACCTGCGTGCCCGAGCCGCGCTGAACCAGCGAGCGCAGCCGTTCATAAGTGTCGCGCGCCAGACCCAGATCGGCCTGGGCCTGCTTGAGTTCGGCGTCGAGGATCGCGGTGTCGAGATTGACCAGCGCCTGCCCGGCCTTGACCGGCTCGCCTTCTTTGAAGCCGAGCGCGACGACGCGGCCGGCAATCTCGGGCGCGATCACGACGGACTCGTCCGCGGCAAGCGTGCCGAGCGCCTCGACCTCCTCGCTGACCGCCATGACCTCGACGGCGGCGACCTCGACCGGCACGGCAGGGCGCACGGCCGGATTCACGTTGGCGCGCGCGGCTTCGCCGCCGGCCAGATACGTCCGGTAGCCATAATACCCGCCGCCTGCCAGGCCGGCGACGAGGAGAAGGAGAATAAACCGCTTCATCTGGCTGGGGGCTCCGTTGCCGCCGTTTGGTCTTAAATGGAACGAAAGGCGTTGCTAAGATGCCGACACGCCACAGCGGCCCAAAAATAGACGTTTTTGGACCACCGAGACACCGATCCGGCTCCATAGGCGCCAATGCAAGATGCTTGCCGGAGCACCGCGCCGTTCCCCCGGCCCCCTGCTCCACCGCGCCTAGGCATCCAGCATCATCCTGCCGGCTCGCCGCGGATCGTCCAAGCGCATTTTAGCGACCTCACGAAAACGTTGACCGGCGCGAGCGAGCCGCGGCGGAGGCCACGGCCCGAGAACCGTCGCGCGCCGTCACGCGGCTGTCATCTCCACCGCATAGCTCTCGCGCCACTAGAGAGGCGGCCGCACCCGGATCGTGATCCCGGAAGCGCGCGCCGCGCCCAGCCTCATCCGGGAACCCTTTATGTTGCGCATCGAAGGCCTGACCAAGCGTTTCGGCGACAAGAACGCCGTCGACAATGTCTCGCTGTCGATCCCTAACGGCGAAATGGTCGGCGTCATCGGTCGATCCGGAGCCGGCAAATCGACGCTGCTGCGCATGCTGAATCGCCTGGCCGAGCCGAGCAGCGGCCGCATCCTCTGCGAGGACCGCGACATCACCGCGCTGAAGGGCACCGCGCTCCGGCGCTGGCGCCGCGACACCGCGATGATCTTCCAGCAGTTCAACCTTGTCGGCCGCCTCGACGTGCTCACCAACGTGCTGCTCGGCCGGCTCAATCACCGCTCAGCCGCGCTGACGCTGGTGAAGAGCTTCGCCGAGGAGGACAAGATCCGCGCCATCGCTGCGCTCGAGCGGCTCGACATGGGCCACCTCCTCGCCCAGCGCGCCGAAACCCTTTCCGGCGGCCAGCAGCAGCGCGTCGCCATCGCCCGCGCCCTGGTCCAGGAGCCGCGTATCATCCTTGCCGACGAGCCGATCGCCTCGCTCGACCCGCGCAACACCCAGGTCGTGATGGACGCGCTGTTCCGCATCAATCGCGAGCACGGCATCACCGTGGTCTGCAATCTCCACGACCTCGATATCGCGGCGAAATATTGCGACCGGCTGATCGGCATGGCGGCCGGCAAGGTCGTCTTCGACGACGTGCCGCAGGCGCTGACCCGCGAGGTCGCAGCCGACCTTTACGGCATCGAGGCCAAGGATGCCGGCGCCGAAGCCCTGGACGCGCTCGACGCCATCGCCGCCTCCGAGGCGGCCAAGCGCGCCAAGCAGAAGATCGCCTGAGCGGCGCCGAGCGCCGCGCCGGACGAGCCTACCCCCTGGACGAGCTACCCAAAGGAGCAACCTCAATGCTGACCCGTCGTCATACCCTGAAGCTGGCCGCCGCCGGCCTCGCCGCCGCCGCGGCTCCCGCCTTTGCCCAGGACTGGAAGGCGAAGTATCCCGAGCTCGTCTTCGGCATCATCCCCTCCGAGAACGCCTCGGGCGTCGTCGAGCGCTACACCCCCTTCGTGAACTATCTCCAGAAGGAGCTCGGCACCAAGGTCACGCTGCGCATCGCCAACGACTACGCCGCGATCATCGAGGGCCAGCGCGCCGGCAACATCCATATCGGCATGTACGGCCCGGCGTCCTTCGCCCGCGCCCGCGTCACCGGCGTCAAGGTCGACGCCTTCGCGATCGAGACCAACCTCGACGGCACCAAGGGTTATCACTCCGTCTTCTACGTGAAGAAGGACTCGCCCTACCAGAAGATCGAGGACCTGAAGGGCAAGAACCTCGGCCTCGTCGACCCGAACTCGACCTCGGGCAACAACGTGCCGCGCTTCGTCCTCGACAAGATGAAGATCGATCCGGAGACCTTCTTCTCCAAGGTCGTCTACACCGGCAGCCATGAGAACGCGATCATCGCCCTGCAGCAGGGCACGGTCGACGTCGCCGCCAACTGGTGGAACGACGAGACCGAGTCGAACCTGCTCCGCATGGACCGCAAGAAGATGGCGAAGGCCGACGACTTCCGGATCATCTACAAGTCCGAGCAGATCGTGAACTCGCCGATGGCCTACCTCTCCGACCTGCCGGACGACCTCAAGGCCAAGATCCGCGACGCCGTCCTCAACCTCGCCACCAAGGACAAGGCCGCCTTCGACAAGATCTATGAAGGCAAGCAGGGCCCGCTCGTCGCGGTCGACAACAAGGCTTACGACCCGGTCATCGAGCTGATCACCTTCGTCGACTCGCTGCGCAAGAAGAAGTCGTCGTAATCCAGCCCGTCATGCCCGGGCCTCCCCCGGGCATCTCTTCAAAGAGCTTCTCGGGTCCGCGCTCGGCGCGGCCCGGGAATGACGCCTCTCCCTCTGACGGGCAGCGTCCATGACCCTTGCGATCGACCGCAACGACCCCGCCATCAGGGCCCATGCCGAAAGCTACCGGCAGGCCGCGGCCGGCAAGCGCCGCCAGACACTGATCGGCATCGCCGTTTTCCTCGCCTGCATCTGGCTCTCAGCCATCGGTGCCGAGGTCGACCTCGGCAAGCTGATCGAGAACATCGGCCGTTTCCCGAACTATATCTGGCAGACCCTGCCCACCTTGCATCTCGCCACGCTCGGCGCCGACCTCGCCGAATGGTACTGGGGCCTGGCGCGCTGGCTGAGGCTGCTCTGGCAGACCGTGCTGATCGCGTATGTCGGCACCATCCTGGGTGCGGCCGGTGCCTTCCTGCTCTGCTTCGCCGCCGCCGCCAATCTCGGCCGTACGCCCTGGCTGCGCTTCGGCGTCCGCCGCTTCCTCGAATTCTGCCGCACCGTTCCCGAGATCGTCTTCGCGCTGATCTTCGTCATCGCCTTCGGCCTCGGCCCGCTGCCCGGCGTGCTCGCCATCGCGATCCATACCATGGGCGCGCTCGGCAAGCTCTTCTCCGAAGTGGTGGAGAACATCGACCTCAAACCCGTCGACGGCATCGCCGCCACCGGCGGCAACTGGTGGCAGGTCGTACGCTTCGCGGTCGTGCCGCAGGTGCTCTCCAATTTCGCGAGCTATGCGCTGCTGCGCTTCGAGATCAACGTGCGCGGCGCCTCGATCATGGGCTTCGTCGGCGCCGGCGGCATCGGCCAGGATCTGATCGAGGCCATCCGCAAGTTCTACTACACCGACGTCAGCGCCATCATGCTCCTGATCATCCTGGCCGTGATGCTGATCGATCTCGGCACGGAGCGGCTGCGTCACGCGCTCCTCAGCCTGGAGAGCCGCTCGTGAGCATCGCCATCTCCGCCACCGAACGCAGCGACATCCTGCAGCGCCACGCCGCCGCCATTCGCGGCTCGCTCCGGACGAAACTCGCGACCGTCGGCACTATCGCCGCCCTGCTCGGCCTGTTCGTCTACGGGCTGAGTACGCTGGAGACGACGCTCTGGCGCGTGCTCGCGGGCTTCGGCAATCTCGGCACCTTCGTCGTGCTGATGCTGCCGCCCGATCCCGGTTCCTGGGCCCGTGCCATCATCTTCGTGAAGGCCCTGTTCGAGACGATCGCCATCGCTTTCCTGGGCACCGTGCTGGCGGCCTTCCTGGCCTTGCCCTTCGGCTTCCTTGCGGCGCGCAACGTCGTCGCCAACCGCATCATCCATTTCCTCGCCCGCCGCTCGCTCGATACCGTGCGTGGCGTCGACGCGCTGATCTGGGCGCTGATCTGGATCAACGTCGTGGGCCTGGGCCCCTTCGCCGGCATGCTCGCCATCATGACCAGCGATTTCGGTGCCTTCGGCAAGCTCTATTCCGAAGCGATCGAAGCGGCCGACCGCAAGGCGGTCGAGGGCGTTTCCTCGGTCGGCGGCGGCAAAGCGCACCAGATCCGCTTCGGCCTGCTGCCGCAGGTGCTGCCGGTGATCGCGAGCCAGGTGCTCTACTTCATCGAGTCGAACACCCGCTCCTCGACCATCATCGGCATCGTCGGCGCCGGCGGCATCGGCCTCTACCTCGCCGAAACCATCCGCACGCTGGAATGGCAGCAGGTCTCGTTTCTGATTCTGCTGATCCTCGCCGCCGTCTCCGCCATCGATTTCCTGTCGAGCAAGCTGCGCTTCGCCATCATCGGCAAGCGCGCGGTCTGAAAGCCCGACCCGGCGAGCGCGCCGTCACTCCCCGAACGGCTCGATCACCATTTCCATACGCTCGCCGGCGAAGACGCTCGCGACGAGGTGGATCGGCGTCAGGTCCGGCAGCGCGTCGATGGCCGTCGAGATCATCACCGCCGACTCCGGCGCGATCTGCAGCAGTTCGGCCTCCGCCTCGTCGGCCAGCCGCGCGGTGAGGCGCGTCGACAGGCGCACGTAATCCGCGATGCCATAGGTCTTGAAGGCGGCGGTGATCGACCCGGCGGCCTCGCGATAGGCCCTGTCGAAATCCGGGAAGCGCTCCACCGAGAGCCAGTGCGTGCCGGTGCCCATCGGCACGCCGTCGGCCAGGCTCACGCCCCGCACGCACCAGAGCGGTGTCCCGGTCTTCAGGCCGAGCGCCGTGCAGGCAGGCGCCTCGCCCACGGCCGTCTCGGCCGAGAGCATGCGGCTCGTGCCGGTGATGCCGAGCTTGCCCATATTGGTGCGCATGCTGACGCGCCGACCGATCGGATAAGGCAGGCGGGGCGCCGTCACCTGCGTGCCGCGGCCGCGCGACACCGTCACCAGGCCGAGATCGGCGAGGTGCCGGAAGGCCTGCCGCACCGTATGGCGATGCACGCCATAGCGCTCCGCCAGCGCGACCGAGGCCGGCAGCGTGTCGCCTGGCCGGTACTCCTCGCGCTCGATCGCGGCCGCCAGCTCGTCGGCGATGCGCCGCCAGACCGTACCGCCTTCGCCATTGAGGACCGGGGCTTGCGCCGTCTCTTGCGTCATCAAAAATTCATCCAAAAAGTATAGACATTCATCATCGTCAGAGACATTATAGTCTAGACATTTGAAGCTGACCAGCGAGCCGGCGGATGACCTCGAAAACACCCCGACAACAATGGATGGCGACCTTGGCGCGCGCCTCCCGCGACGAGATCGCGACCCTTCTCGGCGCCCTCCCCGAACATGAGGTGCTGAAGGCGCCCGAGACCGGCACCGTGATGGTGGAAGGCCGGGCCGGCGGGGCCGGACGGCGCTTCAACCTTGGCGAGGCGACCGTGACGCGCTGCGTCGTGCGCCTGCCCAACGGCCGCATGGGCTTCTCCTATGCGCTCGGCCGCGACCACCGCAAGGCGCGGCTCGCGGCCCTGCTCGACGCCCGCCTCCAGGACGAGGCGGCCGGCGGCGAACTCTCGCAGGGCGTCGCGACGCTGACTGCGCAACAGGCCACGGCCCGCGACCTCGCTTCGCGCAAGGCGGCGGCGACCAAGGTCGATTTCTTCACGTTGGTCAGGGGCGAGTGATGACGGCGCAGGACATGATCTCCCCCGGCTTCTCCGATCCGGTCTTCCAGTCGCAGGCCGCCTTCCGCGCCCTGCTCGCCGCGCTCTCGGAGCCCGGCACGCTGCAATGCGTCACAGACGACATCACCCCGCCGGAAGGCCTTGCCACCGCCACGGCGACCGCCTTGCTGGCGCTGGCCGATTACGAGACACCAGTCTGGCTGCCCGAGGCGCTGCGTAACGGCCCCGCCGCTGCCTGGCTGCGCTTCCACTGCGGCGTGGCGCTGGTCGACGAGCCGATCAAGGCCGCCTTCGCGGTGCTCGACGGCGCGACCGACGAGCCGAAACTGTCTGATTTCAACCTCGGCACCGACCAGTTCCCGGATCGCTCCACCACCGTGATCGTGCAGGTTGCAGGCCTGGAAGGCGGCGCCGCCTTGACGCTCTCGGGCCCCGGCATTCCCGGCGAACGCACCATCGCCGCTCAGGGCCTGCGTCCCGGCTTCACCGACGAGCTGCGCGAGAACGGCGCACTCTATCCGCTCGGCGTCGACGTCGTGCTCGCGCATGGCGCGGGCCTGATCGGCCTGCCGCGTTCGACGCAGATCAAGGAGGCTCGCTGATGTATGTCGCCGTCAAGGGCGGCGAGGCCGCGATCCTCGCCACGCATGATCTCGTCGCCGAGGCGCGCCGGGGCGATCCGGCCGTGCCGGAGATCAGCGTCGCCCAGATCCGCGAGCAGCAGGCATTGGCCTGCGCCCGCGTGATGAACGAGGGCTCGCTCTACGACCAGGACCTCGCCGCGCTCGCGCTGAAGCAGTCGCAGGGCGACGTGATCGAGTCCGCCTTCCTGATGCGGGCCTATCGCACGACGCTGCCGCGCTTCGGCTCCTCTGAACCGCTCGACACGGCCCAGATGGCGATCCGCCGCCGTGTCTCCGCGACCTACAAGGATCTGCCCGGTGGACAGGTGCTCGGCCCGACCTATGACTACACGCATCGTCTGTTCGACTTCGCCCTGATGGACGAGGCGTCCGAGGCCACACCCCGCAAGGCTCAGGCTCCGCTCGACGCCACCATGCCGCGCGTGCCCGATATCCTCGGTGCCGAGGGCTTGATGGAAGCGGAAGAACCGCCGGAAGGCGATCCGCGGCCCTTCGATCTGACACGCGATCCCGTCTCCTTCCCGGCCGATCGCGATATCCGCCTGCAATCGATGGCGCGCGGCGACGAGGGCTTCCTGCTCGGCCTCGGCTATTCCGTGCAGCGCGGCTTCGGCGGGACGCATCCCTTCGTCGGCGAAGTCCGCGTCGGCGAGGTTGCGGTCGAGTTCGTGCCGGAAGAACTCGGCTTCGCGGTCGATCTCGGCGACGTCACCCTGACCGAATGCCAGATGGTCAACCAGTTCCAGGGCTCGAAAGAGGTGCCGCCGCAATTCACCCGCGGCTACGGCCTCGTCTTCGGCCATAGCGAGCGCAAGGCGATGTCGATGTCGCTGGTCGACCGCGCCTTGAAGGCGCGCGATTTCGGCGAGGCGACGAACTACCCGGCGCAGCAGGACGAGTTCGTCCTCTACCACGCCGATAATGTCGAGGCGGCCGGCTTCGTCGAGCATCTCAAGCTGCCGCACTATGTCGATTTCCAGGGCGAGCTCGAACTGATCCGCCGCATCCGTAAGGAGCGCGAGGAGCGGCTGGCGCGCGAACAGGACACCCTGCCGGAGGCTGCCGAATGACCATCCATCAGATGCCGGCGGAAAATACGAAGCCGGCTTACAACTACGCCTATCTCGACGAACAGACCAAGCGGATGATCCGCCGCGCCTTGCTCAAGGCCGTCGCGGTGCCGGGTTATCAGGTGCCGTTCGGCTCGCGCGAGATGCCCTTGGCCCGCGGCTGGGGTACTGGCGGCATCCAGATCACCGCCGCGATCATCGGCCCGTCCGATACGCTGAAGGTGATCGACCAGGGCGCCGACGACACCACCAATGCCGTCTCGATCCGCAAGTTCTTCGAGCGCACGGCCGACGCCCGCACCAGCGAGGCGACGGAGGAGGCCACGATCATCCAGACCCGCCACCGCATCCCGGAGGCGCCGCTGAAGAGCGGGCAGGTCATGGTCTATCAGGTCCCGATGCCCGAGCCGCTGCGCCGGCTGGAGCCGCGCGAGGCCGAGACCCGCAAGATGCACGCCTGGGCCGAATACGGGCTGATGCAGGTCAAGCTCTATGAGGACATCGCCCGCTATGGCGAGATCACCAAGACCTATGACTACCCGGTCATGGTTAACGACCGCTATGTGATGGCGCCCTCGCCCATCCCGAAATTCGACAACCCGAAGATGCACATGTCGCCAGCGCTCCAGCTCTTCGGCGCCGGCCGCGAGAAGCGCATCTACGCATTGCCGCCCTATACCAGCGTGAAGAGCCTCGATTTCGAGGATCATCCCTTCCGCATCCAGAGCTGGACCCAGCCCTGCGGGCTCTGCGGCGCGGGCGACAGCTATCTCGACGAGGTCGTGATCGACGACCAGGGCGGACGCATGTTCGTCTGCTCCGACAGCCATTATTGCGAGACCCGCCGGGCGGAAGGCCATCGCGGCACGATGCTGGGCGACGCGGCCGCGAGCGGCCTGGTCGAGGAGACCACCCCATGACCTTGCATGTCGCAGCGGCCGAGCTCGCGCTCGAACCCGCCCCCCTGCTCTCCATCGACGGCGTCAGCCGCTTCTATGGCGAGCGCATCGGCTGCGCCGATGTCTCCTTCGACCTCTGGCCGGGCGAGGTGCTCGGCATCGTCGGCGAATCCGGCTCGGGCAAGTCAACCCTGCTGCGCTGCCTCGCCGGCATCGACAAACCCGACGAGGGCGAAGTGCTGTTCAGGGGCGGCACGGAGCCGCTCGATATCTACTCGGTCTCCGAGCAGGAGCGCCGCCGCCTGATGCGCACGGCCTGGGGCATCGTCCATCAGAACCCGCGCGACGGGTTGCGCATGGACGTCACCGCCGGCGGCAATGTCGGCGAGCGCCTGATGGATCGCGGCGACCGCCATTACGGCCAGATCCGCGAGCGCGCACTCGACTGGCTGCAGCGCGTCGAGATCGTCGGCACCCGCATCGACGATCGGCCACGTCAGTTCTCCGGCGGCATGCAGCAGCGCCTGCAGATCGCCCGGGTGCTGGTTTCCGAACCGCGCCTCGTCTTCATGGACGAGCCGACCGGTGGCCTCGACGTCTCCGTGCAGGCTCGCCTGCTCGACCTGCTGCGCGTGCTGGTGCGCGATCTCGGCCTCGCCGCGATCATCGTCACCCACGACCTCGCGGTCGCACGGCTCCTGACCGACCGGCTGATGGTGATGAAGGATGGCCGCGTCGTCGAGCAGGGCCTGACCGACCAGGTCCTCGACGATCCGCACCATGCCTATACGCAACTCCTGACCTCGGCGGTGCTGAGCGTGTGACGGCCCCGTCACACCCTCGTCACCGCGAATCGGCAAGGCACTGACCCCATGACCACGATGATTCAGGTCGAGAACGTCGCCAAGACCTTCACCCTGCACAACCAGGGTGGAGCGCGTCTGCCCGTTTTCGACAACGTCAATTTCAGCGTCGAAGCCGGCGAGGCGCTGGTGCTTGCCGGCGCCTCGGGCGCCGGCAAGTCGAGCCTGCTGCGCATCCTCTACGGCAACTACAAGCCCACGAGCGGCGCGATCCGCATCACCCATGCCGGCCGCCCCGTCGACATCGTCGCGGCCGTGCCGCGCACCGTGCTCGACATCCGCCGCCGCACGCTCGGCTTCGTCTCGCAGTTCCTGCGCGTCATTCCGCGCGTCTCGACGCTCGACATCGTGCGCGACCCGCTGCTCGCCCGCGGCGCCGCGCCCGACGTCGCGACCGAGAAAGCCAAGGCCATGCTCGCCCGGCTCAACCTGCCGGAGCGGCTCTGGAACCTCGCGCCCGCCACCTTCTCCGGCGGCGAGCAGCAGCGCGTCAACATCGCCCGCTCCTTCGTCGATCCCTCCGCGATCATGCTGATCGACGAGCCGACCGCCTCGCTCGACGCTGCAAACCGTGACGTCGTCGTCGAACTCATCTCGGAGGCGCGCGCCGCTGGTTCCGCCATCGTCGGCATCTTCCACGACGAGGCGGTTCGCGAACGCGTCGCGACGCGCTATCTCGACATCACCGCTTTCCGGAAGGCCGCATGATGCAGACCGTACTCACCAACGCTAGGCTGATCCTCGAGAACGAGGTCGTCACCGGCACCATCGCCTTCGACGAAACTGGCATCACCGCTGTCGACCAGGGCCAATCCTCGCTGCCCGGCGCGATCGACGCCGGCGGCGACTATGTCGCCCCCGGCCTCGTCGAGATGCACACCGACAACATGGAAAAGCATTTCATGCCGCGCCCGAAGGTCTTCTGGCCGAACGGGCTCGCCGCGGCGCTGGTCCATGACGCGCAGATGGCCGCCGCGGGCGTCACCACCGTCTACGACGCCGTCTGTGCCGGCACGCCCTTCTCGGCCAAGGACTACCGCAAGGACATCTTCGCCGACGTGATGAAGGCGCTGGCCGAGGGCAAGCGCGAGAACGTCTTCCGCATCGACCACCGCATCCACATGCGCTGCGAATTGACGAGCCCGGACCTGCTCAGGGACATCGAGCCTTATCAGGACGACGAGCTCGTCCAGCTGGTCTCGCTGATGGACCACACGCCCGGCCAGCGCCAGTGGCGCAACATCGAGCATCTGCGCACCTATGCCATGGGCAACGGCAAGACGCAGGCCGAATTCGAGGAGGACGTCGAGGTGCGCCAGCGCGAAGGTGCAGCCAACGTCGCCAGGAACTGGTCGACCGTCGTGGACATCTTCCGCACGCGCGGCATCCCGCTCGCAACCCATGACGACACGATTCCCGAGCATGTCGAGGAGGGCATCGCCTCGGGCGCAGTGATCTCCGAATTCCCGACGACCTTCGAAGCGGCCGAGGCCGCCAAGAAGCACGGCCTTGCCACCGTCGCCGGCGCGCCGAACGTCGTGCGCGGCGGCTCGCATTCCGGCGGCGTCTCGGTCTCCGAGCTTGCGGAGAAAGGCCTGCTCGACGGCCTCTCCTCCGACTATGTTCCCGCGAGCCTGCTCCAGGCGGTCGTCAAGCTCAATGCCAGCCATGGCATCGCGCTGCCGGAGGCCATGGGCATGGTGACCTGGAAGGTCGCCGACATCCTCGGCCTGAAGGATCGCGGCCATCTCAAGACCGGGCTCAGGGCCGACCTCGTGCGCTTCAAGGTGCTTGGCAGCACGCCCGTGCTCGGCGCCGTCTGGTCGAAGGGCGAGCGCGCATTTTGAGCAAGCCGCGCTACGCCGTCTATTATGCACCCGCCGCCGACAGCGCCCTCTGGCGCTTCGGTTCGGCGGTGCTGGGCTATGACGCGTTGACGGGCGAGGATGCCACCTTCGCTGTCCCGCCCGGATGCGCACCGGCGACCTGGCCCGCTCTGACCGAGGAGCCGCGCCGCTACGGCTTCCATGCGACGCTGAAGGCCCCGTTCGAGCTCGCCGACGGGCGCAGCGAAGAGCAGCTGCGCGCCTTTGCCCGCAACTATGCCGCGGGGCTGGAAGGCGTGACGCTGGCGGGCTTGAGCGTGACGGCGCTGGGTTCCTTCGTCGCGCTGACCCCATCCGAGCCGAGCGACGCCCTGCAGCGCTTCGCCTTCACGCTCGTGCAGGGCTTCGAGCCCTTCCGCGCACCGCTGGCGGAAGCCGATCGCGCACGACGCCTGAAGAGCCCTCTGACCCCGGCGCAGCACGCTTATCTGGAAGCCTATGGCTACCCTTATGTGGGCGATGCCTTCCGCTTCCACATGACACTGACGGGCTCCCTGCCGAGCGGGCAGGTCGAGCCAGTCAAGCAGGCGCTCGAAGCCGCCTCTGCCGCGGCGCTGCCGGCGGGCCCGGTCAGACTGGATCGCTTCGCTCTGTTCAAGCAGGCCGAGCGCGCCGGCCGCTTCCGGCTGCTCGACTCCTATCCGTTCGGCTAGGAGCCATGCCGCGCGAGCGCACGCAGGACGGCAAGCAGTTCGTCGGCGGCCTCGGCGACACTGCGATCGTTCATGATGGTGACGATCTCGGCACGCTCGGCCGTCAGCGGCGCCTCACGCTTGAGGCGGGCCGCGATATCGGCCTCGCTCTCGCGCCCGCGCGCCGCAAGCCGCTGCGCCAGAACCGGGACCGGAGCGGTGATGTTGAGCACGACCACGCGCTCCGCCAGCCGCTCGGCCGCCGCGATGACCGCCCGCGAGATGTTGACGATCACCACCGCGCTCTCGGCGATGCCCGCAAGCTCCGCCGCCGGAATCCCGTAGCTCAGCCCATGCGCGCGCCAGCTCAGCGCGAGCGCGCCCTTCGCTTCGGCCTCACGGAAAGTGGCCTCGTCGCAGGAATCGTGATCCTCCGCGCCAGCCATGGCCGGGCGGGTGATCAGGCGGCGCGCGAAGCGAAAGCGCGCATCGCCGGCAAGCCCGGCGCGCCCTGCATCCATCAAGGTGTCCTTCCCCGCCCCGGACGGCCCGACCACGAGGACGAGCGCGCCCGCTGCTGAAGCCGGGACCGCGAGATCAGGAGAGTGCAAGGACATGGCTGGAAAGAAGCTCGGACTGGAACCGGTGATCGACCCGACGGCGAAGGTCAGCAAGGCCACGCTCGGACGCTACACCGAGATCGGCGCCCGCACCGCCTTCGTCGAGTCGACATTAGGCGACTACTCCTATGTCGTGAACGACGCGAATGTCATTTACACGACGATCGGCAAATTCTGCTCGATCGCGGCGATGACGCGGATCAACCCCGGCAACCATCCGATGCAGCGGGCAAGCCAGTCGCATTTCAGCTATCGCTCCTCGGCTTATTTCGATGACGCCGAGGACGATGCCGCCTTCTTCGACTGGCGCCGCGCCCATGCCGTGACCATCGGGCACGATGTCTGGATCGGCCACGGCGCGATCGTCCTCGCCGGCCGCAGCATCGGCACCGGCGCGGTGGTTGCCGGTGGCGCAGTCGTCACAAAGGACGTTGCGCCCTACACCATCGTCGCCGGCAATCCGGCCCGGCCGATCCGCCAGCGCTTTCCGGACGATATCGCGGATAGGTTGCAGAAGCTCGGCTGGTGGGACTGGGAACATACGAAGCTGCGCGCCGCTCTCGACGATTTCCGCCACCTCTCCGTCGAGGACTTCCTCGCGCGGCATGAGGCAGGCTAGGCGCGCGCGCCTGTGCCAGCCCTGCTTTTACAGGGCGATCCCCTGCGACGCCGAGGTTGATTGCAATCATAGCACGCCGCTCTCCTGTAGAAATTGACCCAGATCAAGACATGCTCTCATAGGTTGTTAACCCAGTTCCGCCATACTCGAGGAACGGCAGAAATGGTTTCTGCCGAGGCTTGGGGGCCTATCGATGTCGGAATTGGATCATCTTGCCAGACGGCTTGCCTTCATGCAGCTCGATCCGGACGCGCAGGCGCGTATCCGCGACGTCGGTGACGCGCTGGGCGCCTCCGTTCCGGGCGCGCTCGATGCCTTCTATGCGCAGCTGCGCGCCTTTCCGGAGACGAAGGCGTTCTTCAGCAACGAGCAGCACATCGAAAGCGCCAAGCAGCGTCAGGGCAAGCACTGGAGCGGCATCGCGACCGGGCAGTTCGACGAGCACTATATCGGCGCCGTCACCCAGGTCGGGAAGATCCATGCGCGCATCGGGCTCGAGCCGCGCTGGTATATCGGCGGATATGCCCTGATCCTCGAAAAGCTGCTCGCCGGTGTGCTGGAAGCGCGCTGGCCGAAGAATGCGCTCGGCAAGCGCATGTCCGGCGTCGCCGAGCGCTCGGCCGAGATCGGCGCCATCGTCAAGGCCGCGATGCTCGACATGGATTATGCGATCACGGTCTATCTGGAAGCTTCGGAGGAGGCCCGGTTGAAGGCGCAGGCCGAGGCCCGCGCCATCGAGCAGACCCAGGCGGCCGAACGCGACAAGGCCATCGCCTGCGTCAGCGAGAGCATGGCAGCACTGGCCGAAGGCGACCTGACCCATCGCATGAGCCCCGAGATCCCGGCCGAATACGGCCAGATTCGCGACCATTTCAACGCCGCCATGGATCGGCTCCAGGAGATGGTTTCGACCATCAAGGGCACTTCCACCGCGATCGCCGCCTCCTCGCAGGAGATCAGCAGCGGCGCGCAGGACCTCTCCATGCGCACGGAGCAGCAGGCTTCGGCGCTGGAAGAGAGCGCTGCCACGACGGAGCAGCTCGCGGCCTCGGTCAAGACCTCCTCGCAGGCCTCGCGCGATTCCGTCGCCCTGGCCGACGAGGCCGCCCACGTCGCGCGCACCGGCGGCGATATCGTCAAGGATGCGGTCGAAGCCATGGCCCGCATCGAGGGCGCCTCGAAGAAGATCTCGGAGATCACCGACGTCATCGACGGCATCGCCTTCCAGACCAACCTGCTCGCCCTCAATGCTGCCGTCGAAGCAGCCCGGGCCGGCGAGGCGGGGCGCGGTTTCGCCGTCGTCGCCGCCGAGGTGCGTGCCCTGGCCCAGCGCTCGGCCGATGCCGCCAAGGACATCACCGGGCTGATCGCCTCTTCCGATACCGAGGTGGCGGAAGGCGTGAAGCTCGTCCGCCAGGCCGGCGAGACGCTGGACCGGATCGTCGCCGCCTCCGCCAAGGTCTCGAGCACGGTCGAGGAGATCGCCTCCGCTTCCGGCGAACAGGCCAACGGCATCGACGAGATGAGCCAGACCGTCAGCCACATGGACGAGATGACGCAGCAGAACGCGGCGCTCGCCGAGGAAAGCGCGGCTTCGGCCCGCACGCTGCTCGACCAGATCGAGCAGCTCAACCACCTGGTCGCCGCCTTCCGTACCGAGCACGCAGCCGGCACGGCGATCCGGCGCCGCGCGGCGTGAGCCCAGGCCCTGGCGGCGCGCCTAACCCGCGAGCCGCCAGACCGAGCTGCGCTTGATCTCGGCATCTTCCAGAGCGCGTGTCACCGGCACCTCATAGGTCGCGACGGCCGTGAGCTTGTCCTTCGGCAGGTAGCTACGGCCGGGATCGCCGATCAAAACCGTCGCCCCGCGCCGGCTCAACCCGCCGAGCCAGCCGATCACGGCCTCGGCCATGGCGCGCTCGTAACAGACGTCGCCAGCGCAGATCACTTCCCAGCCCTCATCGCGGCCGACCAGATCGTCGAGCCGCGCCGTCACCGCGACGCCGTTCGCTTCCGCATTGAGGCCGATGGCGGCCGTGGCGAAGGCGTCGATATCGCAGGCTTCGACCGAAGCTGCACCCGCCTTCATCGCCGCGATCGCGACAAGCCCGGAGCCCGAGGCGAAATCGAGCACGCGCCGGCCCGCGACGATCTGGGGATTGTCCAGCAGGTAGCGAGCCAGCGCCTGCCCGCCAGCCCAGGCAAAGGCCCAGAAGGGCGGTGGCAGACCGATGACGGCGAGCTCATCCTCGGTTTTCTGCCAGAGTTCCGTCGCCTCTTCCGCGACATGCAGAGCGATCTCGGGGGCATGCGGCACCGGCAGCAGCCGGGTATGCTCCCTGATGAAAGCGACGCGATCCGGCTCGTTCGCCAGCGCGCTCATGCCGTCACATCCGTCGCAGGCTCATCCAGCAGGCTGCGATAGAGGGCCTTCACCGCGTTCATCACATCGCGTTCGGTATGGCCGTCGAGCAGCCGTGCGCGTGCGTTCGCGCCCATCCGCTCGGTCAGCCCCGGCGCCCGCGCGAAGACCAGCAGCGCCTTGGCCAGCGCAGCGGCATCGTCGGAGGGCACGACCATGCCGTCGTGCCCCTCGCGTACGAAACTGCGACAGCCCGGCACATCGGTCGTCAGGATCGGCCGGCCGCAGGCGGCGGCTTCCAGGATGGTACGCGGCAGCCCCTCGCCGCCGCGCGACGGCAGGATGCACAGGTGATGCGCCTTCCAGACGGCCTCGATGTCGCGCGTCGGCCCGGCCCAGCTGATGCCCGGTCGCGCGGCCCATTCCTTCAAGGTAGCCTCGGGAATGGCCTTGGGATTGGACGGATCAGGCGCGCCATGGATCGTCAGCGTGACCTTGGCACCTTCGGCCCGCGCCAGCCTGACCGCCTCGACGGCGAGGTCGACGCCCTTCGACCACAACATCCGCGCCACGATCGCGACCTTGAGAGGCGGCGCCGACGGCATCGGCGCCGGCATCAGGATCAGCGGATCGACGCCGGCACCACCGACGATCGCGACCTTGCCGGCATCCTGCGGATCGAGCCCGAGCGTGACGGGATCGTCGGGATTCTCGAACAGGAACCGCACCTGCCTCCCATCGATCGCGCCGCGCAGCCAGGTCACTGCCGCGAAGCGTGCCAGCGCCGCGAGCCCTCCCTGCTTCGCTCCGAGGAAGCCGAGCCCGGTCAGCGCATAGACGCGCCGCTCGACGCCGGCGAGCTTGCCGGCAAGGCCCGCCAGCGCGATCGGCTTCAGCGCGATGCAATGCAAGACGTCGGGCTTCTCGGCCGCGATGATCCGCTTCAGTGCCGCAACCTGCTTGAACAAGGCACGCGGATCGAGGCTGCGCCGCTCGGCTTCGAGCGCGATCAGCCGCGCGCCGGTCGCCTCGATGACGCGGCGATGGTTGCGCTCGCGGGCGATGACGGCGACGTCGAGCCCCATCTCGCGCGCAGCCCGCGCCATCGGCAGGAAATGCGAAGCGAAGAACCAGTCCTCGGTGGCGACGAACAGCAGTTTCGGGCGCGGCATGGCGCCATCAGGCCGATGCGACGGCGAAGGTCAAGTGCGCGCGCCGATCACGGCTGCGCGGTTGCGACCGGCAGGACCCGCGCCAAGGCCGCCTGTGCATCAACGCGGCCGGCGCCGAAGAGCGGGTCGCGCCCCTTCGGGCCGAGATCGACGGCGCTCTCCGCCAAGATCTTGCGCGCACCCGCGAGGTCGAGATCGGGTTCCTTCTCGACGAGCATGGCGACCAGGCCGGTGACATGTGCGGCCGCGATCGACGTGCCCGAGGTGAAGGCGTAGCGCCCTTCGGGCTCCGCCGTCAGCACGTCGACGCCCGGAGCGGCCACGGCGATGTAGCCGCCGCGATTGGCGTCCGGAAACAGCTTGTCGTCGGCATCGGTCGCAGTGACCGCGATGACGTTCGGATCGGCGCCAGGATAGAGCGGGCCCGATTTCGGCCCGTTGTTGCCGGCCGCCGCCACCACGATCAGCCCGCGTTCCTTGGCGCCGACCAGCGCCTTGGACAGCAGGCGGTCCTGCGGGCCGGCGAAGCTGAGATTGATGATCTTGGCCCGCTGCTGCACCACCCAGTCGAGCGCCGTCATGATCTGGAACGACTTGCCGTTGGCGGAGGTCGCCTGCGTGCCGCCGAAGGCCCGGCCGACCAGAAGCCGCGCCGCCGGCGCCATGCCCTCCAGCTCGCCATGGGCGGCGATGGCGGTGGCCATCGAAGTGCCGTGGGCATGCGGCGTCGCCTGCCCGTCGATGGCGTCGAGGTAACCGACGACCGAGCCGCGCAGCTCGGGATGCTCCATGTCGACGCCGGAATCGATCAGCGCAACCCGCACGCCACGGCCTTGCGCCAGCTTATGCGCCTCGGTGAGGTGCAGCTTGCCGACCACATATTGCGGCGGCAGCACGCGGCGCGTCGTCGCCGGCGCGCGGGCGACCGGCGTCGGGTCGGAGAGTCGCAGCGTCGGCAGGGTCGACTGGCTGCGCGCATCGGAAGAGGCCGTGCTCGGCCCCGTCGATACGCCGGAGACCGGCTTGGACCCGTCCTCCTGCAGGTCGAACAGGAAATTCGGCTGGGCACCGGCGATGCTGTCGTCGTCGCCCATCTGTGTCAGCACGGCGCGCAGATCGCGACCGGCCTCGAGCTTGGCGCGGATGATCGTGACATTGGCGAGCTCGAAGCGTTGCCGGGCGATCACCGTCGCGCCATAGCGGCGCAGTACCGTGTCGGCATCGGCATTGGGCGCCAGCTCGAACAACACCTCATCCGGCACGAAACGGGTCTCCTCGGGCGCCGGAACGAGGCTGCGCGCCTGACGCGGCTGCATCCAGGCGCCGGGCGGCACGCGCATCGAGCGATTGAGGCCGCCGGCGGGCGGCTGCTGGCCGGTGGGCGCGGCGACGCGGCGCGTCGTCTCGCCCTGCGGACCGGGAGCGGGCTGTGCCGAGGCCGGCCCGGGCGCCAGAACGAGACCGAGGGCGAAAAGGCCAACGCCTGCGACGCGTCGCAGGCGAGGGAAGCGATGCCTGGGAAGAGCCGGGAGCATGACCTGATCCTCCTGCCTCAACCGATCATGCCACAGCGCGCGGCCACAGCACCAGAACCGACCGTCACGGCGCGGCCGCGACGAAACTGACGATGCCGCTCTCGGCTTTCATCCGCGCTGCGATCGCATCGACCTGGGCGGCGGAGAGCGAGGCATCGCCGACGCGGACCTTGAAGAAACCGTTGGCACGCGGCCCGTCGACCACCGAGGCGTCGAAGCGCTTGAAGAAGGAGGCGATCTCGCCAGCCCGAGCTTCGGGGGCGAAGCTCAGCAACACATAGCGCTCCGAGGAGTGCGCGCCCGGCGCCGAGGCGGTCTGGTATCCGCCGCCGGCATCGCGCAGCGCCAGCCCCGTGATCGCGACGCCCTGCAGCGCGATCAACGCGACGGCGAAAGCGCCGGCATAGGCAAGGCGGCGCGGCGGCTGCGCCGCCAGCAGCCCGCCGAGCCAGCCCAGAAAGCCCTTACTCAGGCCATCCGTGGCGCGGGACAGGAGCGGCGCCGGCCGCTGCTCGGCCTCGATGCCGGCCATCAGCTTGTCGAGAGCCCGCGGCGACGGCGCGCCGAGATGCTCGTTGAGCAGCACCGTCTCGGCCATGTCGTCGCGGATGATCTCGAGCCGGGCAGCGAGATCGGCGTCAGAGGCCAGGGCGGCCTCGACGCGCTTCCTGTCCGCCGCGGCGATGCGGCCATTCGCATAGAAGGGCAGGAGCTCCTCGAGCTCGCGGCGCTTCGGATCGCTTGCGACGCTGTCGGTCATGACGCCACTCCTGCAGCGGCCAGGCCGCGCTTCATCGATTGCTTCGTTTCACGGCCAGCCCCGGTCGATGCCGGCGGCCTTGAGCATCTCGCCCAGCTTCTTGCGGGCATGGAACAGCCTGGTCTTGACTGTGTTCTCGGGGATCCCGACGATCCGCGCGACCTCCTCGACGGAAGTCTCGTGATAGTAGACGAGGTCGATGACCTCGCGGTGCTCGGCCGAGAGCCGCCCGAGACAGGCGCGGATGGCGAGACCCTTGTCCTGCTTCTGCAGCACGACTTCGGGGCCGTCGGACTCATCCTCGATGCTCGAGGCGTAATCCTCGTCCAGCTCGGCATCGCGGCGCTTGCGCATGAGCGACCACGCCTTGTTCCTGGCGATGGCGAGCAGCCAGGTCGCGACCGAGGCGCGAGCCTCGAAGCGATCGGCCTGTCGCCACAGATCCATGAACACGTCACTGATCACATCCTCGGCAAGCGTCTCGTCGCGGACGAGCCGCAGCACGAAACGGTAGACCCGCACTTGATGCCGCGAAAACAGCACCTTCATCGCGAGCCGGTCACCCGAGGCGATCCGCTTGACGAGATCCTCGTCCGATTCCGTATGCATTGCCCCTCGAAGGCCAGGCATCCCGGCTCGCACCCATTCGTCGCGGCGAGCAGGGGAAAGGTTCAAACGGCCGGCAGATTAATCTGCATGGCCGGTTTTGCCGATAGCATGCGGAATGAATTCGGTCACGTTTCGGCCATGATTGCCGACAGACCGGAAGTGGTCTTCGAAAAGAGGAAGGCAGAAACGAAAAGGGGCGCCGCGGCGCCCCAAATCATCAGCGGCGTTTGCCGGCCGATCGTAGCTGCATGTATTGTACCGCTTCCAGAAGCACCTTACGGGGGCGCTCCGCATCGCGCTTGGCCTGCTCCGCCTTGCGGGCAGCCTCGCGAGCGAGCTCTTCCTGGCGCTTCTCTTCAGCGATACGCTCACGCTCGATCGCCTCCAGCCGCTCCTTTTCGGCGCGGATCTTGGCCTTTTCCGCCTCGCGCTCGGCACGGGCCTGCGCGATGGCTTCCCGCTCCGCGCGTCGCTGCACCATGACCGGGTCATCGGCCTTTGGCCGTGCCTGGAAACGCTCGAGGAGCGCCTGTTTGGCTTTGGCGGAGTTGGCCTGACGGTCGGTGAAGCTGCGGTCGTTCGGGTTCTTCAAGGGTGGTCATCTCTCATGTTGTTACAGGCCATTTCGCAGCCTGCGCGGGCGAAATAATCCAGATCGCGGCGAATTGGTATCGAAATCAACGCGCAGGCGCTGTGCTTCCAGCGCGCGACGGGCGTGTTTTCGGGCGCGGCGCGGCGACCAGACCTTCACGTCGCGCCTGCTTGAGCGCAGCCTTCCGCGCGCGGCGCACGGCATCGGCGCGTTCGCGAGCGCGGCGCTCGGAGGGCTTCTCATAGGCCCTGCGGCGCTTCAGTTCGCGCATAACCCCTTCGCGCTGCATCTTTTTCTTCAGCACGCGCAGCGCTTGATCGACATTGTTGTCTCTGACGAGAACTTGCATGGCGGCCTCCTGACCCAAAGGGAACGCGCGGCAACACCGCGGGAGGCGGCGGGCACGGAGCGGTCCGGAGTGACGGAAAAGTCGCAGGGCGCGCGAAAACGCAGCGGGTGCGACCGGAACGACCCCGGATATGGGTATCCCGCCCCGCCCTGTCAATCTGAGCCGGCTTCGATGCGCCCATCACGGAGCCGTCATCGCGGCGCCGCGCTTTACAAGCGCGCGGTTTTCCCCAACAGGCAAAGACGTCGCCGCAACCGGTTCCACCTCTCGTGAACACGCCCACGCTCTCCCAGTTCCGCCGCATCGTCGTAAAGGTCGGCTCCAGCCTGCTGGTCGATCGGGCCCGCGGGCGGCTGCGCCATGCCTGGCTTGCCGCGCTCGCCGAGGATCTGGCCGAATTGCACCAGCGCGGCGCCGACATCCTCGTCGTCTCCTCGGGCGCGATCGCGCTCGGGCGCACCGTGCTCGGCCTGCCCTCCGGCCCGTTGCGCCTGGAGGAAAGCCAGGCCGCGGCCGCCGTCGGCCAGATCGCGCTCGCCCGCAACTGGGCCGAGGCCCTCGGCGCCCATGGGCTGACCGCCGGTCAGATTCTGCTGACGCTCGCCGACACCGAGCAGCGCCGCCGTTATCTCAACGCGCGCGCGACGCTGGGGCGCCTGCTCGATCTGCGCGCCATCCCCGTCATCAACGAGAACGACACCGTCGCCACCACCGAAATCCGCTATGGCGACAACGACCGCCTCGCCGCCCGCGTCGCGACCATGGCCGGCGCCGACCTGCTCGTGCTCTTCTCCGACATCGACGGGCTCTACACCGCCCCGCCCGCGAAGGATCCGGCCGCACGGCACATCCCGGTGGTCGAGCGCATAACCCCGGAGATCGATGCGATGGCTGGCGGCGCGGCCTCGGAACTTTCGCGCGGCGGCATGCGCACCAAGATCGAGGCCGGCAAGATCGCCATCGCCGGCGGCACCCATATGCTGATCGCCGACGGGCGAGCCAAGAACCCGCTTGCGACCATCGCCCAGGGCGGGCGCTGCACCTGGTTCCTCACCGCCTCGACGCCCGCGACCGCCCGCAAGACCTGGATCGCCGGCTCGCTGGAACCGCGCGGCACGCTGCATGTCGATGCCGGCGCGGCCCGGGCGCTGCGGGGCGGCGCAAGCCTGCTGCCGGTCGGCGTTGCCCGCATCGAGGGCGAGTTCTCGCGCGGCGATGCCGTGCTGATCCGCGATCCCGACGGACATGTGCTCGGCCGCGGCCTCGTCGCTTATGACGCATCGGAAGCGGCGCTGGTGCTCGGCAAGGCGTCGCGCGACATCGAGGCGGTGCTCGGCTATCCGGGCCGAGCCGAGATGATCCACCGGGACGACATGGCGCTCGGTCTGAGCTAGGTTCAGGGCCGAACGCGGATTTTGGACGGGACAGGATGACGAGCGACAGCGCGCTGCGCATCATCGCAACGAACGGAGCCGAACGAGATGTCGGCGCCGTCATGCTGGAACTCGGCAAGCGCGCCCGCGCCGCCGCCCGCAAGGTCGCGCTCGCCCCAGCCGAGCAGCGCAACGCCGCACTCCGCGCCATGGCCGACGCCTTGCGCGCCCGCAACTCCCGCATCCTTGCCGCCAATGCCCAGGACCTCGCCGACGGCAAGGCCGCGGGCTTGAGTGCTTCCTTCATCGACCGCCTCGCTCTCGACGAAAAGCGCCTCGCCGCCATCGCCGACGCCGTTGCCGAAGTCGCGGAGCTCGCCGATCCGCTCGGCCGCGTGCTGGCGGAGTGGACTCGGCCGAACGGGCTGCGCTTCGAGCGCGTCGCGACGCCGCTGGGCGTCATCGCCGTGATTTTCGAGAGCCGCCCGAACGTCACCGCCGATGCGGGGGCGCTTTGCCTCAAGAGCGGCAATGCCGCGATCCTGCGCGCCGGCTCCGATTCCTTCCGCTCCTCGACCGAGATCGCCGCCGCCATGCGCGAGGGGCTGGAAGCCGCTGGCCTGCCCGCCGACGCGATCCAGCTCGTACCGACGCGCGACCGCGCCGCCGTCGGCGAAATCCTCGCCGGGCTTGGCGGCAACATCGATGTCGTGGTGCCGCGCGGCGGCAAAAGCCTCGTCGCCCGCGTCCAGAGCGAGGCGCGCGTGCCGGTCTTCGCCCATCTCGACGGCAACTGCCACGTCTACGTCGATCGCGCCGCCGATCCCGCCATGGCCCGCGACATCCTGCTCAACGCCAAGCTGCGCCGCACCGGCGTCTGCGGGGCGGCCGAGACCCTGCTGGTCGACGATGGTGCCGCCGAGACGCATCTCGCATCGCTCGTTACCGCCCTGCTCGAGGCCGGCTGCGCCGTGCGCGGCGACGAGGCCGCGCAAGCTGTCGACGGCCGCGTGACCGCCGCGACGGAGCAGGACTGGGCCACCGAGTATCTCGACCGCATCATCGCGGTGAAGACCGTGCCCGGTCTGGGCGCCGCGATCGACCATATCGAGCGCTATGGCTCGCACCATACGGACGCCATCGTCACGGCGAACGAGGAAGCCGCCGCCCGCTTCCTGGCAGAGGTCGATTCCGCCATCGTCATCCACAATGCCTCAACCCAGTTCGCCGATGGCGGCGAATTCGGCTTCGGCGCCGAGATCGGCATCGCCACCGGGCGGATGCATGCGCGCGGCCCTGTCGGCGTCGAGCAGCTCTGCTCCTTCAAATACCGTGTCCACGGCAGCGGCCAGACAAGACCCTGAGCGGATCCTGGCCCTGAGCGAATCCCGAACCATGGCGAACGAGCATCTGCGGCTGCCGCCCCATGCGCCCGGCCTGTGCATCGGCCTGTTCGGCGGCAGCTTCAACCCGGCCCATGACGGACACCGCCTGGCGAGCCTCACGGCACTGCGCCGGCTCCAGCTCGACAAGGTGTGGTGGCTGGTCACGCCGGGCAATCCGCTCAAGGACAACACGAGACTGCCGCCGCTGCCCGAGCGCATCCGCCAGGCTCGCAGCGTCGCCAACTCGGCCCGCATCCATGTCACCGGCATCGAGGCCCGGCTGCGCACCCGCTACACCGCCGATACGCTGCGGGCGCTGAAACGCCGCTGCCCCGGCGTCCGCTTCGTCTGGATCATGGGCTCGGACAATCTTGCGAGCTTCCACCGCTGGAACGAATGGCGCGCCATCGCCCGGATGATGCCGATCGCGATCATCGACCGGCCGGGCTCGACCCACAGCGCCATGGCCTCCCCCGCCGCCAACTGGCTTTCGCGCTGGCGTATTCCCGAAAGCCAGGCCGCGACGCTCGCCCGGACCGAGCCGCCCGCCTGGGTTTTCCTGCATGGCCGGCGCTCGGCCTTATCCTCGACAATGCTGCGCGAGCAGGCTGGGCGCGATTGAATTCCGGGCCTTTCCGGCTTATTTTAACTGCGTCGCGCTGAAAGCGCGTCGCATCGAGAGGATACGTCACTGAACCGTCAAATCCTTGGTGAAGCCGAGCCGAAGCCGCTTCCCCAGGCTGCTATCGCGGACAATCCCTCTGCCGATAGCATCGCCCTCGCGCTGCGTGTCCTGGACGACATGAAGGCCGAGGATGTCACGGTGATCGACCTCGTGGGCAAGACCTCGCTGGCCGATGCGATGATCATCGCCTCGGGTCGCGTCAACCGCCACGTCGCCTCGATTGCCGAAACCCTGATCGAAGCCCTGAAGGACGCCGGGCAGCCCACGCCAAAGGTCGAGGGGATGCCGGCTTGCGACTGGGTGCTGATCGATACGGGCGACATCATCGTCCATATCTTCCGGCCGGAAGTGCGCGACTTCTACAATCTCGAGAAGATGTGGGGCGCCGACCGGCCGAACGAGCGCCTCGTCGGCTGACGAGGCGTGCGGCTCGCGGTCATCGCTGTCGGCCGGCTCAAGGACGGGCCGGAACGCGAGCTCTGCGAGCGCTATCGCGAGCGCGCCCTCGCGCTCGGCCGCGCGATCGGCTTCAGCGGCCCCGAGATCGCCGAATTGCCGGAGAGCCGGGGCCGTCGCCCTGAGGAGCGCAAGCGTGACGAGGCCGAAGCGATCCTCGGCAAGGTCCAACCCGGGCTGATCGTCGCGCTCGACGAGCGCGGCAGGAATCTCGGCAGCGAGGCCTTCGCCCAACGCCTCGCCGCAGCGCGTGACGCCGGCACCGCCCATGCGAATTTCTTGATCGGTGGGGCGGATGGCCTGAGCGAAGCGGTGCGCGATCGTGCCGATATCACGCTCGCTTTCGGTGCGCTGACATTGCCGCACCAGATTGTGCGCGCGCTCGTGCTGGAGCAGATCTACCGGGCGATGACGATCGTCGCCGGCCACCCCTATCATCGGGTATGAATCGCGCTCTGCCGATGATTCGCACCGCGCTCTCTGGTCTGGGCCTCGCTGCCGCCTTGCTTCTCGGCACGGTGCAGCCTTCGCTCGCCCAGACGAATCCGCCGGATCCCGAGGCCCTCCAGCGGGAGGCGATGCAGAAGCTGGTCGAGAAGCAGGCGCGCGAGGCCGAGCTGAAGGCGATCGAGCAGCGGCTGGCCGGCAACAAGGATGTGCGTGAGAAACTCGAGGGCGAGATCGCCGCGATCCGCGCCGACCGTGCGGCCCTCAACAAGGCGCTGCTGGAGACGACCGCCCGCACCCAGGCCGGCGAGCAGAAGCTCGGCGACCTCGAAAAACGCCTCTCGCTGCTGCAATCGAGCGAAGCGGCGATCCGTCGTTCGCTCGACAGCCGGCGCGGCCTGATCGCGGAAGTGCTGGCGGCGCTGCAGCGCATCGGCCGGCGCCCGCCGCCCGCCGTACTGGTCAGGCCGGAGGATATTCTCGAAGCCATCCGTGCCTCGATGCTGCTCGGCGCGGTCGTGCCGGATCTGCGGCAGGAGGTCGAGATTCTCGGCACCGACCTTGCCGAGCTGGTCCGGCTGCGGAACGGGATCGCGACCGAACAGACCAATATCGGCGCCGAGATGGAGCAGCTCGCGGCCGAGCGCCAGCGCCTCGCCTCGCTGGTCGAGGCAAGGCGGGAGCGCGAAGCCGCCGCCGCCAAGGACGTCGAGGCGCAGAAGACGCTCGGCGACCAGCTTGCCGGCCAGGCCCGCTCGATGCGCGACTTCGTCGAAAAGATCGAGAAGGAGATCTCGGTCGCCAACAAGGCGGCGGATGCCGCCCGCAAGGCGATCGAGCAGGAGACGCGCGAGCAGCGCGATCGCATGACGGCGCTGGCCTTCAAGGACCCGGCGCGGCTCGCTCCCAAGATCGCCTTCGCCGACGCCAAGGGGCTGCTCTCGCTGCCTGTCGCCGGTTCACGATTGCGTGGTTTCGGCGATCCTGACGGCGCCGGCGGCACCACCCGCGGAATTTCACTGGAAACCCGCCCTGGCGCCCTAGTTTCGGCGCCTTCTGACGGTTGGGTGGTGTATGCGGGTCCGTTCCGCTCCTTCGGGCAACTCTTGATCCTGAATGCCGGCGGCGGATACTACATGTTGCTGGCCGGAATGCAGCGGATCGATGTCGCCCTCAACCAGTTCGTCCTTGCCGGCGAGCCGGTTGCGGTGATGGGCGAAACATCGGAAGCTGCCGCGACGACAGTAGGAGTGGGAACCGGGCAGCCGGTTCTGTATATAGAATTCAGGAAAGACGGCACCTCGGTCGACCCGACACCGTGGTGGACGAAATCGCAAGGCGAAAAGGTTCGCGGATGATGCGCAAGGTTTCTCTCGTTCTCGCCGGCGCCATCATGGGCGCAGGCCTGACCGGACTGGCTACCCAGACACAGCTCCTGAGCTCGACCAGCGCCGTCGCCGCCTCGGCCGAGGTGTATCGCAGCCTGAACCTGTTCGGTGACATCTTCGAGAAGATCCGCACCGATTACGTCGACAAGCCGGACGAGCAGAAGCTGATCGAGGCCGCCATCAACGGCATGGTCTCCTCGCTCGACCCGCACTCCTCCTATCTCGACGCGAAGTCCTTCCGCGAGATGGACACCGACATGCGCGGCCAGTTCGGCGGGCTCGGCATCGAGGTGACGATGGAGGACGGCGTCCTCAAGGTCGCCAAGCCGATCAAGGACACGCCCGCCTCCAAGGCCGGCATCCTCGCCAACGACATCATCCGCCAGATCGACGGGCAGGAGGTCAAGGGCCTCTCCCTCACCCAGGCGGTCGACAAGATGCGCGGCCTGATCAATACCCAGGTGACGCTGAAGGTCGAGCGCCCCGGCAAGCCGGAGCCGCTGGACTTCACCCTGACTCGCCAGACCATCGTCGTGCCGGCGGTCGAGGATCGCGTCGAGGGCGATATCGGTTATATCCGTATCGGCACCTTCTCCGAGCAGACCTATGACGGCCTGCGCAAGGCGATCGAGAAGACCACGAGCGAGATCGGCGCCGACAAGCTCAAGGGCTACATCATCGACCTGCGCAATAACCGCGGCGGACGCCTCGACCAGTCGGTGCTGGTCTCCGACGCCTTCCTGGAGCGCGGCAAGATTGTCTCGACCCGCGGCCGCAACGCCGAGGAGACGCAGGTCTTCAACGCCAAGTCGGGTGACCTCACCAAGGGCAAGCCGGTCGTCGTGCTGATCAACGGCTCCACCGCATCGGCCGCCGAGATCGTCTCCGGCGCCCTGCAGGACCACAAGCGCGCGACCATCATCGGCACGCGCTCCTTCGGCAAGGGCTCGGTGCAGACCGTGATCCCGCTGGGCTCCAACGGCGGCCTGCGGCTGACCACGGCGCGCTACTACACCCCGTCGGGCAACTCGATCCAGGCCAAGGGCATCACGCCGGACATCGAGGTCGTGCAGGACATCCCGCAGGAGCTCAAGGACAAGATCGTCGACAACAAGGGCGAAGCCGCGCTGAAGGGCCATCTCAAGGCCGGTGAAGGCGAGGAGCAGTCCGGCTCGAGCTCCTATGTCCCGAACGACCCGAAGAAGGACACGCAGCTCATTGCCGCGATCGACCTGCTCCACGGCGTGAAGAAGGATGCCGCCGCTGCGAAGCCGGCGGAAAAGCCGGCCGAAGCGCCCGCTCCGGCTCCGGTCGCCCCCGCGACGCCGGCCGCGCCCGAGGCACCCAAGCCCTGATCGGCAGCCCCGAGCCAGCCTCGGGGCTCGACGGCGGGCGGCTTACACGACAAGACTAGCGCGCGGGCCGCTGATTCGGGCCCGCGTCGCAACCTTCGAGGACGGCTGACCTTTGGCCGGAACGCCGCTCACGGATCTCGACCGACCGCTCGGTCGGGACAAGCCTGCGCCTGCGGACAAGCCGTGGGGCCGCTGGCTCGCGACCGCCACCGCCGGCGGCGTCGGCCTCGTCATCCTCGGTCTCGGACTCATTGCGGCCCTGCATCGTGCTCCCGACGGCGGCGAACCCATGGCCGTGGCTACGATCGAGAAACGCGCTGCCCCGCCCGTCGCCGTCTCCAGCGGCCCTGAGGCGAAGCCGCACGGCCCCGCCAGCGCCGCGCAGCTCGAGAGCGATGCGGGCGTCGTCGTCTATCGGCCGGATTCGGACGCGCCGGGCGCCATCGTCATCACCGTTCCCGACGAGGCCGGCGCGATCAAGCTCGCATCCGCGCCCGACAACCGCCTCGTCGAACGCACCCGTTACGGGCTGCTGCCGAAGACCGGGCCTGACGGCGCCACCCCGGCCCGGATCTACGCCCGCCCCCTCGGTCCTGAGCCCACGACCAAGCCGGCGGGGCGCATCGCCCTGATCGTCGGGGGCCTCGGCATCAGCCAGAGCGGCACCTCCGACGCGATCGCCAAGCTGCCGCCCCAGGTTTCCCTCGCCTTCGCACCCTATGGCACCGAGCTGGAACGCACGGTCCAGCGCGCCCGCGGCGAGGGTCACGAAGTTTTCCTGCAGCTCCCGATGGAGCCCTTCGACTATCCCGACAACGACCCCGGCCCGCACACGCTGCTGACCGGTCCCAAGGGATCCGACAACATCGACCGACTGCATTGGTCGCTCGGCCGCTTCACTGGGTATGTCGGCATCGTCAACTTTCTCGGCGGCCGCCTGACTGCGGATGAAGGCGCGCTGTCACCGATCCTGCGCGATCTCGCCGGCCGCGGGCTGATGGTCGTCGACGATGGCTCCTCCGCCCGCAGCCAGCTCGCGACAGCGGCCAACCGCGCCCAGATTCCGGCACTCAAGGTCGACCGGACCATCGATACGGTGACTCGCCCGGACGCGATCGATAAGGAACTCGCCGGGCTCGAGGCGATGGCGCGCGACCAGGGCATCGTCGTCGCCGCGGCGACCGCCCTGCCGGTCTCGATCGAGCGGATTTCCAAATGGGCGCAGTCGCTGGAAGCCAAGAAGATCGCGATCGTGCCCGTCAGCGCCGCACGCGGCTTCCGCAATCCGAAAACGACCGGATCGCTCTCCACCGGATCCTTGCGATGACCGACACTGCCCCGGAAGGCTATCGCCCCTGCGTGGGGCTTGCCCTGTTCAATGCCGAAGGTCTGGTCTTCGTCGGCCGCCGCGCCGACAAGACCAAGCGCGAGCACGTCGCTCCCGGACACGCCTGGCAGATGCCGCAGGGCGGTATCGACAAGGGCGAAACGCCGCTCGAAGCCGCCCGGCGCGAATTGCAGGAAGAGACCAACATCACTTCCATCGAGCTGTTGGCCGAGGCGCCGGGCTGGCTGACCTACGATCTGCCACGCGACATCGGCCAGGAAGCCTGGAAGGGTCGCTGGCGCGGACAGGCGCAGCGCTGGTTCGCCTTCCGCTTCACCGGCACGGAGGCGGAGATCGACATCCTCACCCCCGCCGGCGGCCACAAGGCCGAGTTCGACGCCTGGCGCTGGGCGCCGCTCGCCGAGACGCCCAAACTGATCATCCCGTTCAAGCAGGGCGTCTACTACGAGGTCGCCCGCCGTTTCGCCCCCTTCGCGAAGGCCTGATCGGCAAAGGCGGGCACAGGCTCGCGCCATGCCGCAACCCTCGAATTGTTCCAATTTCCTAGACAGGGCAAAGGGTTGAGCGTGATCGCCGGCAAGCCTAGATTGCCGCGGATTCGGGCGTGCCTCGGCATCGCGCCCCTTCCGGAGACGAGATGATGAGCGAGCGTTTCACCGAGCTTCTGCGGCAGGCGAGCGAGCCTGTCTGGTCGCAGGCGACAGGCCATCGCTTCGTCCGGGAGCTTCTCGCCGGTACGGTTCCGGACGCCGCGATGGCGCGTTACCTGATTCAGGACCACCGCTTCCTCGATGCCTTCCTGACCCTGCTCGGCGCGGCCGTCGCCACGGCCGACAGCTTTGAGGCCCGCCTGCGCCTCGGCCGCTTCATCGGCATGGTCTCAGGCGAGGAGAACACCTATTTCCTGCGCGCCTTCGAGGCGCTCGGCGTGACGCCGGCCGAGCGCGAGCAGCGCCCGGACACGCAGGCCACCGCCGGCTTCAAGGCGATCATGCGGGAGGCCGCTGCGACCCGTTCCTATGCTGCGACGCTCGCCGTCCTCAACGTAGCGGAATGGCTTTACCTCGACTGGGCGATGAAGGCTGCGGCGCCGCTGCCACGGAGCTTCGTCCACGCCGAATGGATCACCTTGCACGACAATCCGGATTTCCGTGACTTCGTCGCCTTCCTACGCGCCGAACTCGACCGCGTCGGTCCGGCGGAAGAGGCCTTGAGCCGCGATTTCTTCCTGCGCGCCGTCACGCTGGAGCGCGCCTTCTTCGATTCCGCCTATGAGGACTGAGATGGATCTCTTCGCACGGTTGAAGGCGGCTGCCAGCAGCGACTGGCAATCCTACGTCGACCACGATTTCGTCCGCCGCATGGGCACCGGCACCCTGCCGCAGGACGCCTTCCGCTATTACCTCGTGCAGGACTACCTCTTCCTGATCCAGTTCGCCCGCGCCTATGCTCTGGCGATCTACAAGGGTCGCAGCCTCGCAGACATGCGCGCGGCCAAGGCCGGGCTTTCCGCCATTCTCGACCTCGAAATGGACCTGCACGTCCGCCTCTGCGGCCGCTGGGGCCTGCCGCCCCAAGCGATCGAAAGCGCGCCGGAGCATCAGGCGACGGTCGCCTATACCCGTTTCGTCCTGGACTGCGGGATGGCGGGCGACCTGCTCGACCTGCATGTCGCCCTCGCACCGTGCGTTATCGGCTATGCCGAGATCGGCCGCAATCTGGCGCCGAACGGCGTCGATGCGCTGACCGCCCATCCCTATCGCGACTGGATCGGCGAATATGCCGGCGAGGCCTATCAGCAGGTCGCCGCCGATGCCCGTCGCCATCTCGACGACCTCGCCGCCCGCGCGATGACTGAACGCCGCTTCACCGAGCTTACCGCCCTCTTCGCCAAGGCTTCCCGGCTGGAAGCCGCCTTCTGGCAGATGGCACTGGACGAGACCGGGAACTGAAAGCCGCCCCGCTCCTATCCGCCATGCATCGCCGCGAGGATGCGCGCCACCCAGTAGAACTGATAGGCGATGTGACCGAGCGCGATCCCGATCTGCAGCCGGCGATCCGCCCAGATGCTGCCGATCAGGCAGAAGGCGAGCCCGAGCGGCACCTGCAGGAGGTAGTCGCCGCTGAGCCGGTCCCAGTGCTCCGCGCCTTTGATCAACGTATCGACGACGTCGAGTACGAAGGCGATGGCGAGCAGGCCGAAGAACCAGCGCCGCCGCTTGATGAAAAAATCCTCGTAGCCGGCATATTCCGAGATGTTGTCCGGGAACAGCAGCGCCGCGAGCAGATAGAGCACGACCGCGTAGCCGATCAGGAAGAGAAAGACCTCGAAGCTCCAGACCGGCATCCGCGACAGTGCGAATTCCCACCACCAGAACAGCACCAGCTCAAGCAGGATCGAACTGACCCAGAGCATGTGCAGCAGCGAGACGCGATACCGGCCGGGATGCTGGATGAAACTCGCCACGCCCGTAAGGGTGCGCGTGATCCCGAGGCCGACCACCATGCCCATGACGATGCGGACATGGCCGAAAAGCTCTTGAGGCGTTCCGATATCCATGTCCCTGCATAGCTTGCCGGTTGCGCGACGCCTAGCATGGGCCGTCACGTTTCCACGGAGGCTCGCGGGACTGAAACTGGGAGAATGGCGTCCCGGAAGGGATTCGAACCCCTGACCTACGGTTTAGGAAACCGTTGCTCTATCCGGCTGAGCTACCGGGACGCGCGGCACTTCCTGTAGCATAATCGCGATGACGGTGAAGCCTCTTCTTCTCGCCCTGTCGGTTCTGGTCATGCCGTTGCCGGCGGCACGCGCGGCGGAGCCGTGCCGCGACGAGGCGCCAGAGCCGATTGCCGTCCGGCTCTCCGGCTTCGATGCCGCGGGAGATCCGCTTCTGACCGACGGTCGCGTTCTGCGGCTGGTCGGTCTGGCACCCCGGCAGGATGCAGCCGAGGAAGCGCGCTTCCGGGCGGGCCTCACGACCTTCGTGGGCCGCGATCTCCTGATCGCCCCTGCCGGCGAGAAGGACCGCTGGGGGCGCTGGCCCGCCCGTCTCTTCGACGCGGCCGCGCCAGCCGGCGCCGACCAGGATGTCGCAGCGTTGCTGCAGGCGAGCGGAGCCGCCCTGCCCATGCCCGAGGCGACGGCATGCGGCTCCGATGCGCCCGCCGTTCAGGCAAAGTTCACCTTGACCCCGCAACTTTTGCCCACCTCGGCGGTTGACGGCCATGATCTCGCCGCCGTGAAGGGGCAGGAGGGGCGATACGTCATGCTGGAAGGCCGGATCGCATCCGTCGGCGAGCGCTCGCAGCGGACCTATCTGAACTTTTCGCGCCGGCCGGCGGAGGCGGCTTCCATCGTCGTGTCGAGCAAGCTCTGGCGAGAACTGAAGGATGCGGGCTGGACCGCAGCCGGGCTGAGCGGTAAACGCTTGCGCGCCTACGGCGTGCTCGGGGGCCGCAACGGCCTGCTGCTCGAGGTCACCTCACGCGCCGCTCTGGAACTGATCGACTGACGGATGCGGGAAGCCAGGCCTACACGGATCGCGCGACAAGGGAGGCGGCTGGCCGCGTTGGCTCTGCCGGCGCTGCTGCTTGCCGGCTGCCTGGGCGACCAGACGGCGGTGCTGCCGGGCGAGGCCGCCAGGAGCGGCGAGATCGCCCCGCGCATCAGTACCGTGCAGCGTGCCTCCGACCAGGAGCATCAGCGGCTGCTCGCGGCCTTCGGGGGCGAGTATCGTGCGCCCCAGACCCGCGCCGCGCTCGACGACATCGTGCAGCGCCTGGCCAAAGCGAGCGAAGGCCAGATCGGCAGCTACGAGATCACCATCCTGAACTCGCCGGCGGTCAACGCCTTCGCCCTGCCGAACGGCCGGCTCTACGTTACGCGCGGGCTGCTGGCGCTGGCTAACGACACCTCCGAGATCGCCTCCGTCCTCGCCCATGAAATCGGCCACGTCACCGCCCAGCATGCGGTGCAGCGCGCCGAGAAGGAGGCTGAATCGGCCCTGGTCAGCCAGGTTGCGTCCCAGGTGCTGAAGGACCCGACCCAGGGCGCCGCCGTGATGGCCGGCTCGAAGCTCTCGCTCGCCCGCTTCTCGCGCCAGCAGGAGCTCGAGGCCGACCGCATCAGCGTCACCAGCCTGGCGCGGGCCGGTTACGACCCCTATGGCGCCAGCCGCTTCCTGGCGACACTCGGCCGCAACACCGCGTTCCGCAGCAGCGGGCAGCAAAGCGCCGAGGACAAGCGCCTCGACATGCTCGCCACCCACCCGCAGACGCCGGAGCGCATCGCCGCCGTCACAGCCGCTGCCCGCCAGATCGCAGCACCAGGCCTCGGCGAGCACGATGCCGGGCGCTGGCTCGGCGCCATCGACGGCCTCGCCTATGGCGACGACCCGCGCGACGGCGTCGTGCGCGGACGGCGCTATGTGAACACCTCGTTGCGCATCGCCTTCACAGCGCCCGATGGCTTCAGCCTCGAAGCGGCGCAGGACATGGTCATCGGCGTCAGCGCCAATGGTGCGCAGGCTCTGCGCTTCGACTCGGTGAAGCTGAAAGCCGACCAGACGCTCGAATCCTATGTCGCGGCCGGCTGGATCGAGGGCATCGAGACGACCGGCATCGAGAAGGCCGAAATCGGTGGGCAGCCTTCAGTCACCGCCCATGGCAAGGGTTCGGACTGGATCTTCCGGCTGGCGGCCGTGCAGTTCGGCGACCGGGTCTATCGCTTCATCCTGGCCGCGCGCGGCGCCAACGACCCCGAGCGGCAGATGCGCAGCATCGTCGACAGCTTCAGGGTGCTGACGCCGGCCGAGGCGCAGGCGGCCAAGCCCCTGCGCATCCGCATCGTCAGCGCAGCGGCCGGCGACACCGTGACCAGCATGGCCGAGCGGATGCCCGAACAGGACCGGCCGGCCGAACTCTTCCAGCTCCTGAACGGACTGGACCGCGGCGCCGCCCTCGCGCCCGGCCAGCGCTACAAGGTCGTCGGCGAGTAGCCCTGGCCGACAAGACCGTCACCGCCAGCAACTGGCCAGCTTCCAAACCAACAAAAAACCCGGCGGTCGCCCGCCGGGTTCTTGATTCCTCGTGGAAGGAGGGAGGCCTCAGGCCGCCTCTTCCTGCAGATCGTCGTTGTCGCTTTCGAGATCAGCATCGGCATCGGCCGCTTCGGCCTTGCCGGCGCGGCGCGGCGACTTGGCGAGCTGCCCTTCGATCTTCTTGAGCGCCTCGATCTCGGTCTCGTCGTCGACGACGGCAATCTCGCGGACCATGCGGTCGAGAGCCGCCTCATAGAGCTGGCGCTCGGAATAGGACTGCTCGGGCTGGGCCTCGGAGCGGTAGAGATCGCGCACCACCTCGGCGATGGCGACGAGATCGCCCGAATTGATCTTGGCTTCGTATTCCTGCGCGCGGCGCGACCACATGGTGCGCTTGATGCGGGCGCGGCCGGTGAGCGTGGTCAGCGCCTTGGTGACGGCCTCGGCATCGGCGAGCTTGCGCAGCCCGACGCTGGCGGCCTTGGCGGTGGGGACGCGAAGCGTCATCTTGTCCTTGGAGAAAGAGACCACGAACAGTTCGAGTTTGAAGCCCGCGACTTCCTGCTCCTCGATCGCCGTGATCTGTCCGACGCCATGGGACGGATAGACGACGTACTCGCCCGTCTTGAAACCCTGGCGCACAGCAGCTTTCTTCACAGTGGACATGCCGTTACGACTCCTGACCGGCCCGCCGTAGCGGGCGCGCGATGATCCGTCCCCGTCCGGATGGCCGGAGACACTGCCTGACGCGACGCATTGACGCGGCGCTTCACGCTCCCTCAGTCGATTGGTTCATCTCGCCCACGAACGCGAACAACGCCCCCCGACGAAATGGCCGCCGGGTCTCGTGTTGTTCGTCATCTTTGGGGACGCCCCGTTTGTGGGAACCTCGCAGGGGGCATGCGGAACGAATTCGACTGAGCTTGTGTATAGCACAAAAAACACGCCGAATCAAAGGTTGGCGCGGGCAGCCGTCCGCTGCCGCGCGCGGGGCACGGTCGTGGTTAACGCAGGGCTTGGACCTGAATGGCGGCGAAATTCAGTCGCCTTCACCGGGCTCCGGCGACAGCATGGCGAGCTTGCCAGGGACGCCGTCGAACTCCTTCGCGTCGGCCGGCGGCTCCTTCTTCTGCGTGATGTTCGGCCAGCTCGCAGCATATTTGGTGTTGAGCTGCAGCCAGCTTTCCAGCCCCGGCTCGGTGTCGGGCTTGATCGCCTCGGCCGGGCATTCCGGTTCGCAGACGCCGCAGTCGATACACTCGTCGGGATGGATGACGAGCATGTTCTCGCCTTCATAGAAGCAGTCGACCGGGCAAACCTCGACGCAGTCCATGTACTTGCACTTGATGCAGTTCTCGGTGACCACATAGGTCATGGGCCGGCCCTTCCAATGCTTCTAAACGACCTCATAAACCCCCGACGCGCGCAGGTTTCAAGGCCGTTTTCGCCGGGCACGGCAGAAGACTTTGCCCTTCCGGCATCCGATGAGGGAAAATTCTTCGCCGCACGGCCGCATACCGGCTTCGAGGGCGACGACGGCCGGGTTTAGTGCCCCCCCTCATCCTCGGCAAGCGACGGATCGTCGCCCCCCTCGTCCAGCCGCTCATAGAGCAATCGCGCCGTCGCGAAAGGCCCCCGACGCTCGGCGAAAGCCAGGATTCGCACCACGACAGTGGCGTGCGGCAACGCGAGCGTCAGCACGTCGCCGAGCTTCAACCCCTGGGCCGGATTCTCGGCGCGCCGCCCTGCGATGCGGACATGACCGTCCTCCACCAGACGCACGGCCAATGGTCGCGTGCGGGCGAAACGCGCGAACCAGAGCCATTTATCGAGGCGTTGACGATGCTCCTGCAACGGCCCGCGCCTCCTTCAGGCGTCAGTTCTTGCTGCCCTCGAGTTGCGCCTTGAGCGCCGCAAGCTTGGCGAAGGGCGAATCCGGGTCCGGCTCGCGATTGGCCGGGCGCGGACGCTGCGGCTGCTGGAAGCGCTCCGCCCCACCGCGGTCCTCGCGACGCGGTCCGCCCGGGCGGCCATCGCGCTTGAAGTCCGGGCGCTGGTTCCGCCCACCTTCGGGCCGGCCCTGACGGGGCTGATCCTCGCGGCGCGGACGCTCCTGGCGCTGCACAGCAGCCCCCTCCCCGGCCGCAGCAGCCGGGCGGTTGTCGCGGCGCGGACCGCCGGGGCGGCCATCGCGCTGCGGACGGTCCCCGCCACGGCGCTCGCCCTCGCGACGCTCTCCTTCGCGACGGTTGCCGTCATGCCGGCCGCGCTGGCCATGCTCGGGCCGGCGTCCGCCCTGATGGCGATGCGGTCGCCAGACCTCGATGAGCTCCGGCTCCGCGGGAGCGGCTGCAGCATCCGCGGCAACCGCGTCCGCAGCTTCAGTAGCCGCCGCAGCCGGCAGGGCCGACAGGGCATCGGCCGGCACGGGCTCGCGCGCCTGGTCGAGCTCGGCTTCGGTGAGAACCGGAGTATCCGCCGTCTCGACGGCGGGAGCCTCGACGACCGGCGTCTCGCCTTCCGGCAATGCCGCCTCGTTCAAGGCTTCGGCCGGTTCCACGACCGCAGGGGCTTCCGCAGCAGCTTCGACCGCCGCATCTGCCTGAATCGCCTCGTCGGCGGCAGCCTCGCCAGTCGCTTCGGAGGTCGCAGCGTCGGCGCTTGCCGGTTCCGTCTCAACCGGCTTGGCCGGCTCGGTCGCGGCCGGCGGCGGCGCCAGCGGCACGGTGATCGCCGGGCCTGGACGCTTGACGGAAACATAGCCGAGCGAACGCAGGATCGAGGCGAAATCCTCGCCCGCGCAGCCGACGAGCGAGGTCATCGCGCCAGTGGCGACGAAGCCATCCTGATCGGCGGCGCCGGCGGGCGGCGTTCCCTGCGTGACGCCCGGGCGATAGGCGATAGCCGGACGAATCAGGTCGGCCAGACGCTCGAGGATGTCGACACGCACTGCCCGTTCGCCGCAGACGCGATAGCCGGCAGCACGGTAGAGCCCCTTCGGCACGGCCTTGTCGACCGGGAAGGAGGTGCGGCCCGAAGCCGCCAGATGCGCGATGTCGTCGAGCCCGGCCGTCTCCGGCCCACCATGCTTCAGCGCCCAGAGCTGGGCGGCGAGCGCGCGTGGCGCCGGCTTCAGCAGCGCCGGCATATAGATGTGGAAGGCGCCGAAGCGGATGCCGAGCTGGCGCAACGCCGCGCGTCCCTCCTGGTCGAGCGCCTTCATCTCCTCGCCGACCTTGGCGCGCTCCAGCACGCCGAGCGCCTCGGCCGCCTGATAGGCGATGCCACGGGCGATGCCGGTGACGCTCTCGGCCGCTTCCAGGATCTGGATCGCGCCCAGCAGACGGGTAATGTGATTCTTCAGCCAGAGATTGAGCCGGGCCTCGACCTGCTCGCGCGCGGCACCGGTGAGATGCTCTTCCACCAGAAGGCGCAGCCGCGGCTCCAGCACCTTCTCTCCGGCCGTCAGGCGCGCAACCGGCTCGCCGGTCCAGCGCACCAGCCCGTCATGCGAGAGCACGAAGGCATCGTCACCCGCCAGCACGACGCGCGCAGCCCGCGCTTCGATCTCGGAGCCGAGCGCCTTCATTGCCGCCAGGTTGAGGGCCTTGACCTCAGAGCCGCCCGCCTTCGGGTCCGCTGTGAAGCGGAAGCCCTGCAGCATTCCCACATGCTGGCCCTCGACGAGCACGTCGCCCGTCGCGGTGACCTCAGCCTCCAACATCGCATTCTCCCGCAAGCGGCGCATCAACACACTGGTGCGCCGATCGACAAATCGGTGGGTCAGCCGCTCGTGCAGAGCGTCCGACAGCTTGTCCTCTACAAGACGAGCCATGCCCTGCCAATGCTCAGGATCAGGCAACCAGTCAGGTCTGTTGGCGACGTAGGTCCAGGTCCTCACCTGTGCGATCCGGGCGGAGAGCGTGTCGATCTCGCCATCGGTGCGGTCGAGCGAGGCCAGTTGCGCCGCATACCAGTCGGCATCGAGCCGACCGTGGCGCATCAGTCTGAGATAGAGCGTGGTCGCCAGATCGGCATGCTGCATCGGCGAGATCTTGCGGTAGTCGGGCAGGCCGCAGACCTCCCAGAGCCGCTCCACCGCCGGCCGCCCTTTAGCCAGCGCGGCGACGTCCGGATCCCGTGCCAGCACCTCCAGCGTGGTCATGTCCTCGGCGATCAACGCCCGCGTCAATCCCTGTTCGGAAGGCTGCAGGTTCAGCGTATCGAGCAGGCCTGAGATCGAGCGCAGGTCGAGATCGGAATTGCGCCACTGCATCTGGCGGATCGGCTCGAAGCGGTGATTCTCGATCGCCTCGACTAGCTCCGCATCGAAGGGCGGGCAGCGGCCGCTGGTGCCGAAGGTGCCGTCGCGCAGATGCCGCCCGGCCCGCCCGGCGATCTGGCCGAATTCGCCCGGGTTGAGCTTGCGGTAATGGTGCCCGTCGAACTTCTTGTCCGCGGCGAAGGCGATGTGGTTGACGTCGAGATTGAGCCCCATGCCGATGGCATCGGTGGCGACGAGATAGTCGACATCGCCGGACTGGTAGATCTCGACCTGGGCGTTGCGAGTCCGCGGCGAGAGCGCCCCAAGCACCACCGCAGCCCCGCCCTTCTGGCGGCGGATCAATTCGGCGATGGCATAGACCTCCTCGACCGAGAAGGCGACGATGGCCGAGCGCGGCGAGAGCCGGGTGATCTTGCGGTCGCCGGCAAAGGTGAGCTGCGACAGGCGCGGGCGCGTGACGATGTTGACGCCGGGCATGAGCTGTTCGATCAGCGGCTTCATCGTCCCTGCGCCTATCAGCATGGTCTCGGCCCGGCCGCGCCGGTTCAGCAGGCGATCGGTGAAGACGTGGCCGCGGTCGAGATCGGCCGCCAGCTGGATCTCGTCGATGGCGACGAAATCAACCGCGAGATCGCGCGGCATCGCCTCGACCGTGCAGACCCAGAAGCGCGGCCGCTCCGGCTTGATCTTCTCCTCGCCGGTGACGAGGGCGACAGCCTCCGGCCCGACCTTGTCGACGACGCGCTGATAGACCTCACGTGCGAGCAGGCGCAGCGGCAGGCCGATCATGCCCGTCGGATGGGCGACCATGCGTTCGATGGCGAGATGGGTCTTGCCTGTATTGGTGGGGCCGAGCACCGCGGTGACGCCATTGGCGCGAGCGGCGGGAGGCAACGAACGAAAGAGCTGCAAAGCAGAAAGCCGATCATCTCGCCCGTCCGGCCGCCAGGGACTCCGCTGGAGCCTCGGCTGACCGGGCGGGAGCGTGAACAGGAATCAGGAACGGGCGCGGCGAGAACGAGTCTGGAACGAAGCGAGGCCGAATCGCTGACTCAGGCAGAATCGGGGTTTGTTCCCCTCGCCGGACCGGAAGCCCGTCGACACACGCAATACCGGCATCGCCCGCCCTCTTGCCAATCCGAAAACCGCACGGAGCGAAGCCGTCCGGTGCTCCCCTATTTAAGGCTTTTCGACGCGGAAACGAGAGGCCGCCCAGATTTTCTGGCCTTGTCCCGTCTCAATGATGGGCATGGTTGCATTGGCCGTGATCGGCCAGCGCCTCGATGATGGCGCAGTCGCAAGCGGCGACACCGCCCGAACAGGTGGTGGCGATGCGCTCCAGCTCCTTCTCGAGCGACCGCAGCTTGGCGATCTTGTCCCGCACCTCTTCGAGATGAGTGGCAGAGATCGCATGCGCCTCGTCACAGGCCATGCCAGGCGTGTCCGAGAGCTTGAGCAGCGTGCGGATATTGTCGACGGCGAAGCCGAGATCGCGCGCGTGCTTGATGAAGGCGAGCCGCTCGGCATGGCGCCGGCCATAGCGACGCTGGTTGCCTTCGGAACGCTCCGGCGGCGGCAAAAGCCCGACCTGCTCGTAATAGCGGATGGTCTCGATCTTGACGCCGGTCCGCTCCGCCAGCGCGCCAATCGGCATCACGCGTTCCAGTCTCTCCGCCACGGCCATCGCAACCTCCAAAGCTATAGCTTCTGGAGCTTTAGATAGTTGCGGCTGTTCTGGGCGCAAGCCCGGTCAGGCGACGCCCATCGCCAGCAGGTCGTGGACATGGACGAGTCCAACCGGGCGCTCATCCGAATCGGCAACGATCAAGGCCGTGATCCGGCTGCGATTGACCAGTTCGAGCGCCTCGACGGCAAGCGCGTCGGGGCGCACGCGGCGTGGATCGGCGGTCATGATGTCGCGCGCCCTGAGCGCGGCACCGCCCGCCATCGTCGCCTTGCGGCGCAGGTCGCCATCGGTGACAACCCCGGCGAGCCTGCCGTCGATATCCATCACGATCGCGCAACCGAAGCTCTTCTGCGAGATCATCGCGATCACGTCCGGCAGCGCCGTATCGAGCCCGATCAGCGGCAATTCGGCGCCACGATGCATGATGCTCTCGACGGTCTTGAGCTGCGCGCCAAGCTTGCCGCCTGGGTGGTAGACGAAGAAATCCTGCCGCGAGAAGCCGCGCGCTTCCAGCAATGCCACGGCCAGCGCATCGCCGAGCGCGATCTGCATCGTCGTCGAGGTGGTGGGCGCGAGCCCATTCGGGCAAGCCTCCGCCGCCTTGGGCAGCACCAATGCGATATCCGCCTCCTTGCCCAGCGTACTCTCGGCATTGGCGGTGATGGCGATCAGCCCGACGCGAAAGCGGCGCGTATAACCGACGAGCGCGGCAAGTTCCGCCGCCTCGCCCGACCAGGACAATGCGATCACCACATCCTCGGGCTGCACCATGCCGAGGTCGCCATGGCTCGCCTCGGCCGGATGGACGAAATGAGCGGGTGTGCCCGTCGAGGCCAGCGTCGCAGCGAGCTTGCGCCCGACATGGCCGGACTTGCCCATGCCGGAAACGATCACGCGCCCGCTCGCGCCCCGGATCATCGCCACCGCCTCGGCGAAGGGCCGGCCGAGCGCATCGTCGAGTGCGCTGTGGAGCACGTCGAGCCCGGCTCGTTCCGTGGCGATGGTGCGAAGCGCCGAGGCGCGGATATCGTCGGTCATGGCGCGCGCTTTAGCACGGAGCCTCGCGGGATTTCCACCATCGCAACTGTTGTGAGCTACGCGTTGACGGCTCCTTAACCCTGTTCGTTCTAACTCCATTAACCATGCGCCCTTCCGCGGGCGCATGCCCCGTCATTGACGCCCGTTTGCGATCCTGGAGCCCTGCGAAGCCCGTGTCCGGCCGCGCGAAGATCCTGCTGATGTCCGGCTCCGCGCTGGCGGGGCTGGCGCTCGGCTGCCTGCCGGCAAACGCGCAGCAGGCGCCACGCAACGGCCTCAGGACCGGAACGCCGAGCTACATCGCCCAGACACCGGCGGCGCCCGATCCCGCGCTCGCCCCGGCCTCGGCCGATCCGCAGGCGATCCGCGACCCGGCCTCGCTCATCCAGGGCCAGAGCTCCGCCGTCTCGTCGCGCCAGCCGCCGCGCGCCAGCGGGCCGGTGCAGGCGCCAGCGCTGCGCGGCGTCACGCAGCGCCAGTTCCGACCGCCGCCACCGACTGTCGCGACCCTGCCGCCGCCGACCCCGCCCGCGACTCCCCCGCCGCGCCGCCGCTCGGCCGCCGAGGAAGATCCCTGGGCCGCACTCGGCGTCCGGGTCGGCTCGATCACGCTGAAACCGTCCATCACCAGCTCCATCGGCTTCGACACCAATCCGCAGCGCAGCGCGGCGGCCGGCGCCAAGGGCTCGGCCTTCGGCCGCTACGAGGGCGAGCTCGAGGTCCAGTCCGACTGGAACGTGCACGAGCTCACCGGCCGGCTTCGCGGTGGCTACAGCGACTTCTTCCGCAATCCCGAGGCTTCCCGCCCCGATGCCCAGGGCAATCTCGACCTCAGGCTCGATGCGACGCGCGACACCCGCATCCTGCTCGAATCGCGGCTCAATCTCGACACGCAGCGTCCCGGCTCGCCCGATCTCAACGCGAATGTCCGGGGTCGCCCGCAGGTCTGGCAATATGGCGGCTCGGCCGGCGTCACCCATGATTTCAACCGGCTGCAGCTCACCTTGCGCGGCTCGGTCGACCGTAGCGATTACGAAGACGCCAGGCTCAGCAACGGCGCGATCCTGTCCCAGAAGGACAGGAATATGACCGATTACGGCCTGCGCCTGCGCGCGGCCTATGAGATCACGCCCGGCATCCGGCCTTTCGTCCAGGCCGAGATCGACCGGCGCGATTTTGACGAGAAGACCGATGCGAGCGGCTATATGCGCTCATCGGACGGCATCACCGCCAAGCTCGGCTCGACCTTCGAGATCAGCCGGCAGCTCACGGGCGAACTTTCCGGCGGCTACCAGAACCGCCGCTACGAGGATACACGGCTGAAGGATCTGCGCGGCTTCGTCGGCGACGCCTCGATCCTGTGGTCACCGACGCCGCTGACCACGGTGACGCTGCGCGGCACCGCCGAGCTCGGCGACACCACCATCGCCGGCTCGTCCGGAACCACGGTTCGCCGCGCCACGCTCGAGGTCGCGCATGCGCTGCGCCGCAACCTCACCGTCACCGGCTTCACCAATTTCAGCCGCACGGAATATGAGGGCCAGGGCCTGCGCGAGGACTTCATGAATGTCGGCGCACGGCTCGAATACAAGCTGACCCGCACCTTCGCGATCCGCGCGAGCTTCACCCATGAGCGGCTGAATTCGACGGCGCCAGGCTCGGACTACACCGCGAATGTTTCGCAGGTGGGCTTGAGGGTGCAGTTCTGAGGCGATCCAGGCAGGAGCCCTCTCCGTCCAGGAGAGGGCTCCTCGCGCCTCACTCCATCCCTTCCAGCTCGATGATCATCCCCTCGATCATCTTCAGGCCGATCTGCCAGAAGCCGGGATCCTTCGCATCGAGCCCGAACGGCTTCAGCAGCTCCGAATAGGGCTTGCTGCCCCCGGCCGAGAGCAAGGCGAAATAGCGGTCCTGGAAGCCCTCGGCCGCGCTCTGATAGACGCCATAGAGCGAGTTCACCAGGCAATCGCCGAAGGCGTAGGCGTAGACATAGAAGGGCGAGTGGATGAAGTGCGGGATGTAGCACCAGAACGGCTCGTACCCGCTCGACAGCCGGATCGCCGGCCCGAGGCTTTCCGCCTGCACGCCCATCCAGAGATCGCACAGCGCCTCGGCCGTCAGCTCGCCCTGCCGGCGCGCCTCATGCACCTTGCGCTCGAAGGAGTAGAAGGCGATCTGGCGCACGACCGTATTGATCATGTCCTCGACCTTGGCCGCCAGCATCGCCTTACGCTGCTTCGGGTCGGTCGTGCCGTCGAGCAGGCGGCGGAAGGTCAGCATCTCGCCGAAGACGCTCGCCGTCTCGGCCAGCGTCAGCGGCGTCGGCGCCATCAGCGCCCCGTTCGGTGCGGCCAGGACCTGATGCACGCCATGGCCGAGCTCATGCGCCAAGGTCATTACGTCGCGCGGCTTGCCCTGGTAGTTCAGCAGCACATAGGGATGTGCCGACGGCACGGTGGGATGCGCGAAGGCGCCCGGTGCCTTGCCCGGACGCGGCGGCGCGTCGATCCAGCGATCGTCGAAGAAGCGCTTGGCGATCTCCGCCATCTTCGGCGAGAAGGCGCCATAGGCCGAGAGCACGGTGTCGCGCGCCTCGTTCCAGGGAATGGTGCGCTGCGCGACCTCCGGCAACGGCGCATTGCGATCCCAGAAGTCGAGCGCGTCGCGGCCGAACCACTTGGCCTTCAGGCGATAATAGCGATGTGACAGGCGCGGATAGGCCTCGCGCACCGCGGAAACAAGGGCATCCACGACCTCGCGCTCGACCCTGTTCGCCAGATGGCGCGAATCCGCGACATCCTCGAATTTGCGCCAGCGATCCGAGATCTCCTTGTCCTTGGCAAGCGTATTGGTGATCAGCGCGAAGGTACGCAGCTCCTTGCGGAAGACCTTGCTCAGCGCCTCGGCTGCCTTGCGGCGCACCTCGCCATCGGCGTCCTGCAATTTGTTGAGCGTCAGCTCCAGCGTCAGCTCCTCGCCGTCCATATCGAAGCGCAGCGCGGCGATGGTTTCGTCGAACAGGCGGTTCCAGGCGGCCGCGCCCGTCATCGACTTCTCGTGGAAGAGCGCTTCCAGCCGGTCGTCGAGCTGGTGCGGCTTGTCCTTGGAGAGATCGTCGAGCCAGGGCTTCCAATGCGAGAGCGGCGCCTCGGCCGCGACCTTCGCCATGAGCTCGGGCTCGATCCGGTTCAACTCGAGCTCGAAGAACAGCAGTTCGGTGATGGCGGCGTTGAGCTTGTCCTGCGTGTCGCCGTAGAACTTGGCGCGCTGCGGATCGGTGGTATCTCCCGAATAGACCAGCCCGGCATAGGCGCCGATCCGCCCGAGCAGGTCGCTCAGGCTCTCATAGGCCTTCACCGCCTCGGCGAGCCGGGCGCTGCCATCGGGCTGCCCCGCCAATTCCGCGAGCTTGCCGCGATAGCGCCCGGCCAGTGCCTGCGCCTCGGTGAAGGCTCGCTCGAGATCGCCTCGGAAGGCGGCGGATTCGATGCCTGGGTAGAGATCGTCCAGATTCCATTCCGGCAGATCGCCAAGCGCCTTATCGGTGGCCGCACCACCGCTCTGCGCCGCAGCCTGGCCGTGAATCGTCTGGACTCGCATCATCTGGAACAGCATGCTCTCTCCGTCTCGCCGCATCGGGTTTGCTATCACTTAGGCCGGCGGCGGTCCGGGGATCAATCTCGGGCATTCGGTCGCACCGCCCGATGGCCGCCCCCGCGCGACGGGTTTAAACCCCGCTTAACCCTTCTGGCCGACGATGCCCCAGAACGGAACAGGCGATTCCTCTGGAGCCAAGCCTTTCTTTCCTATTGCGCCGTCTTTCGAGGTGTCATGACCGCCACCGTCCTCGTCGTCGATGATGATCCCGTCCAGCGCCGCCTGCTCGACGCGATGCTCAAGCGCTTCGGCTATGGCGTCGCGGTGGTCGAGGACGGCCAGGCGGCCGTCACCTTGTTGACCGGGCCGGAGGGTGACGCGATCGACGCCATCGTGCTCGACCTCAACATGCCGGGGCTCGACGGCATGGGCGTGCTCGCCGCATTGCGCGAGCGCGAGATCGGCAAACCCGTCATCGTGCAGACGGCCAACGGCTCCATCGAGACGGTGGTTGCGGCGATGCGCGCCGGTGCGGTCGATTTCGTAGTCAAGCCCGTCGGTGCCGAGCGCCTCCAGGTCTCGCTTAAGAACGCGCTGAAGCTCGGCGCCCTCGAACACGAGCTGCGCCACATCAAGCGCCGCGCCTCGAACACGCTCGGCTTCCGCGACCTCGCGACCAAGAGCCCCGACATGGGCCGCGTCGTGCGCCTCGCCGAACGCGCGGCGAAATCGAACATCCCGATCCTGATCGAAGGCGAATCCGGCGTCGGCAAGGAGGTTCTGGCCCGCGCGATCCAGGGTTCCAGCGACCGCAAGGGCAAACCCTTCGTCACGGTCAATTGCGGCGCGATCCCGCACAACCTCGTCGAATCCATCCTCTTCGGCCATGAAAAAGGCGCCTTCACCGGCGCGACCGAGCGCCACCTCGGCAAGTTCGTCGAGGCCAATGGCGGCACGCTCTTCCTCGACGAAGTCGGAGAACTGCCGCTCGATGCGCAGGTCAAGCTGCTGCGCGCCATCCAGGAGAGCGAAGTCGATCCTGTCGGCGGCAAGAAATCGGTGCGAGTCGACATCCGCGTCATCTCGGCCACCAACAAGAGCCTGCTCGACCAAGTGAAGCGCGGCGAGTTCCGCGAGGACCTGTATTACCGCCTCAACGTCTTCCCGATCACGCTGCCGCCGCTGCGCCAGCGCCGCGAGGATATCCCCGACCTCGCCCGTGGCTTCCTCGCCCGCTTCGCCGCCGAGGAAGGCAAGAAGCTCGGTGGCATCACCGACGAGGCGATGACGCTGGTCGCGAGCTATGACTGGCCGGGCAATGTCCGCCAACTCGAGAACGCGATGTTCCGCGCCGTGGTCCTGGCGGACGGCCCCGAGCTCGGCATCGCCGAATTCCCGCAGGTCGCGGCGCAGATGGAAGGCTACGACGTCCGCATTCCGGCAGCGCCGGCCCAGCTCGGTCCGGCCGAGGCGCGGGCCGAGGCTCCGCCACGCATCATCCACATGCCGGTGCGCGATCCGAACTCGCTCGAGCTCGTCTCCGGCTCCGACATGCGCAAGCTCGACGAGCTGGAGCGCGAGATCATCACCTTCGCGCTGGCGCATTACCGCGGGCACATGTCCGAGGTCTCGCGCAAGCTCGGCATCGGCCGCTCGACCCTCTACCGAAAGCTCAAGGATTACGGGCTGATCGAGAGCGAGAGCCCCCCTGAGGAAACCGACGCGGCCTGAGCCGCGACCAATCGAAAGCGGCGGCCTGTTGCGCCGCCGCATCTTGTCGAAGCCAACCGAGTCACGCAGGAATGGGCGTGATCCGGCATTTATCGGGAACGCGACTATGCCTCGTCGCCACTGGGCGAACCTGACCTCGGCATCTGCCCTGGCCATCATGCTGAGCTGCGCTCCGGTGCTTGCCGAAGGCCCTCTCGCTACCGATCCGACGACCGGCGTGCCGCTGCCCGAGACGCCGCAGCTCAAGCTGCTTGACAGCGAGAAGCCGGCCCCGACCGGCCAGCCGACAGCGACCGCCGACCCGGCCCCCGAACGCGAGATCGTGACCGGCACCGTCGCAAGCAGCGCTAAGCTTCGCGGCACCGCCGAAATCGACGCCACCGCCCCCATCGAGAAGGAAGAAGAGCCAGTCGCGCTCGACATCCCGCCGGTGGACATGCCGGCGCTGGATCCCGCACTGGTCCCTGCCTCGAAATCCTCGGAACCGGCGCCCACCCCTGCCGAAACGGCCCCCGTCCAGGCTGCTCCGGCCCAGCCGGCCCCGGAAACGGTCGTGCCGGCCTCGGTGACGACGCCCCCGGCCGAGGCCGCGCCCGGCCCGCTGCAGGCGATCGAATCGCTGGTGCCGCCGCCTGAGATGCCGAAGGTGGTGATCACGGTTCCGCCCGGCCTCGAATTCGCTGCCGACATCGCCGCGCAGGCAGGCGAGGCCGTCGCCGTCCGTCGCCTCGGCGAGCGCGAGCGCAACGAGATCATTGCCGCCTATCAGGCCAATGAGAACCGCCCCTTCTGGATCGACGCCAAGGGCTGGACCGCCGCCGGCAAGCACATCGTCGCGCAGCTCGAGCGCGCCGCCGATGACGGGCTGCGCCCCGGCGACTACACCCTTCCCGTCTTCGAGCTGAGCGACAAGGCCAAGCTCGCGGCAGCCGACGTCCGGCTCTCGGCGCTCGCCGTGCTCTATGCCCGCGACGCACGCGGCGGCCGGCTCGATCCGCGCCGGCTTTCCAAGCTGATCACGCCGACGCTCTATCTGCCCTCGGCCACGGAAGTGCTCTCCGAGCTCGCCGGCGCCACCGACGCAGGCAAGGTACTCGCCGCCTACAACCCGCCGCACGAACAATACCGACGCCTCAAGGCCAAGCTCGCCGAATTGCGCGAGCATCTCGACGACACGCCGCTGGTGCGCATCCCGGCCGGGCCGACGCTCAAGCTCGGCATGCGCGACGAGCGCGTGCCGCTGGTGCGGGCCCGCCTCGGCCTCGGCCCCAGCGACGATTCGGTCTTCGACCGCTCGACCTCGCTCGCCCTGGCCGATTTCCAGAAGAAGGCGGGCCTGCCCGCCAACGGTATCCTCAGCGAGCGCACCATTGCCGCGCTCGGGAAGCCGGCGACGGCCCGCGGCGAAGAAGACATCATCGCCCAGATGGAGCGCTGGCGCTGGCTGCCGCCGGACCTCGGCGCCAAGCACATCATGGTCAACGTGCCGGAGATGCGCGTGCGCGTGATCCGCAACGGCCAGGTGATCCATGAAGCCCGTGCGGTCATCGGCAAGCCAGACTCGGCGACCCCCATCTTCTCGCACAAGATGGACCACGTCATCGTCAACCCGTCCTGGTACGTGCCGCCCTCGATCCTGAAGAAGGAATTCCTGCCCGGCCTCGCCGCCGATCCGGACTATGCGGCCAAGCGCGGCTACATCGTCACCCGCACCAAGGGCGGCGGCATCTCGGTGCGCCAGCCGCCGGGGGAGCGCAACGCGCTCGGCTGGATCAAGTTCATGTTCCCGAACGAGCATGCGGTCTACCTGCACGACACGCCGAGCCGCCGGCTCTTCGCGGCCGACAAGCGTGCCTTCAGCCATGGCTGCGTGCGCGTCGAGAACCCCTTCGCGCTGGCGGACCAGGTTCTCGGACCGGACTGGACGAGCGAGCGGCTGAAGAAGCTGATCGGCAAGGGCGAGCGTCGCATCAACCTGCCGCAGCCGCTGCCGATCCATCTTGTCTACAACACCATCGTCGTCGGCGCCGACGGTCACATCACCCGCTTCGACGACGTCTACGGCTTCCACCGCCTCGTGCGGCAGGCGCTGGAACAGCAGGGCTGAAGGCCCTGCTCGACCGTCGGAACCTTGATCCTTCAAGGCCAATTCGGCCGCCGGAACGACGGGTCGAGGTCGCCGAATGCGGAAACGGGCTGTTGAAATAAGGCACCAGCATGGGTTCGGGCACCTTTTTGCCACGATTCCTCCTTAGCCAACGCATTCCAGAGTTTCCTGGCGCGGCGATTTGCGGCTTGCTAACGAGTCGTTAACGCTTCTCCGCAACTGTTCGTTCACGTTAACGCGCCGCTTCGGCGGGGGCACCGAGACGGGTCAGGCAGATTGGGCAGGATAAACGCCACGATTCCGGGTTGGTTGCGTCTCGGCTCGAAGCCAGCCCGCCATCGCGTCGCGACGCTCGGCCTCGCGGTGGCCGCCTTCCTGCTCGGCATCCGCGGCACGCAGAATGCCGTCGCCAATGGCGACACCCGCACCATCACCATCATGCATATGCATACCAAGGAGGAGACGACCGTCACCTTCAAGCAGGATGGTCGCTATGTCTCCTCGGCGCTGGAGAAGCTGAACTGGGCGCTGCGTGACTGGCGCAGCGACGAGCCGATCCGCATGGACCCGCGCCTGTTCGACGTCGTCTGGGAGGTGCAGCGCCAGCTCGGCTCCGAGCAGCCCTTCCACGTCGTTTCCGCCTATCGTTCTCCCAACACCAACGCCATGCTGCGCCGCCGGTCCCGCGCGGTCGCCAAGCACAGCCAGCACATGCTGGGCAAGGCGATGGATTTCTATCTCCCCGACGTGCCGACTGCCCGCATCCGCGAGATCGGCATGCGGCTGCAGCGCGGCGGCGTCGGCTTCTACCCGAACGCCCACACCCCCTTCGTGCATCTCGATGTCGGCTCGGTTCGCTCCTGGCCGCGCATGACCCGCGACCAGCTGGTGCGGCTGTTCCCGGACCAGAAGACCGTGCACATCCCTGCCGACGGCCATCCGCTGGCGGGCTATGAACTCGCCAAGGCCGAGATTTTGTCCGGTGGCGGCGCAGTCGCCGGCTATGCGGTCGCCGATGCCGATGAGGGCGCTGTCCAGGCGACCGGCGGCAAGAGCCTGTGGGCCTCACTCTTCGGCGGCGACGATGAAGAGGTCGATGCCCGGCCGGCCCGCGGCCGCCGCGGTGCTCCGCGCCAGCAGCCAACCGTTATGGCCTATGCCAATTCCGGCTATCTCGACGGCAACGCCAGCGACGGCGGTCGCTTCGCCGTTGCCGTCGCGCCGAACCCGACCGTGCAGGCCATTGCCCGCGAGCGCTCGGAGCGCCTCGCCGCGCAACCGGTCGCTCCGCAGCCGCAGCCGGCTGCCGCACCGCCCCCCGTCGCCGCGGCCGCCGCGCCACCACCGCAGCCGAACCCGGCCGAAAGCCGCCCGCAATTGATTGACGCGCCCTTGCCGCTCGCCCGCCCGCGCGGCCTGAGCCTGCCGGGCGAAGACGGCGCGGTGCAGGTCGCCGCGCTGCCCGGCGCCGCCGGGCCGCTCGCCTTTGCCCAGACCGGAGCCGGCACCGACCAGAGGCTCGTCCTCGCTTCGTTGCCGCCGCGCCGGCCCGACGCGATGGAAGCCCCGGAAAGCCTCGTCGTCGCCGGAACGCCGACGAGCGCGCCACTGCCCCCCATCCGACCGACTGCCCTGGCCGATGCGGCGCTCGCCGCCCTCAGGCCGACCGACGGGACCGGCATCGCCTCCCAGCCGACCGAAGGCACCCTCGTCACGGCGAGCCTGCCGCCGATCCGGCCGCGCGAGGCCGGCGCCAGCTTCACCACCGCGACGCAGCGTTCGATCCCGGTTGCTGCGACGGAACCGGATGAGGTAGCCGAGCCCGTCGGCATGGACCGCAACGGCCTCGAGGCGTTGTTCGCGACGGCCGCCCGGCCAGTGCGCAGCCCGGGCAAGCCGGTCACCGTGGCCACGGCCCGCGCCCGGACGGCCACGCCCTCGGCCGCGCCGATCGCCGGCCCGAGCCCGGCCGCGGCCCTCGGGTTCAGCCACGCCGAGCCCGTCGACGCCAAGCCCGGCGCCTTCACCGGCCCCGCCGTGCGCCCGCTCCCGACGAACTACGTCCAGAACTGAGCGCCTCCCGGCGCGCTCTACTCCTTGTCGATCGGCCAGGCCTTGAAGGCGTCGAGCGCCTCGCAGGCCCGCGCCTGCGCCGCCAGCGACGGCCAACGCTCCTCCGGTGCGAATTCCGGGATCACGAAGCGGCAGAAGCCCCAGGCGATCGCGGCCGCGATGTCGCTCGGCAGCAGTTCCGGCCCGGCCGTCAACGCACCTTCGGCAGCCGCGGCGTCGAGCAGATCGAGCGCCGTGTGGAGCTGGGCGACGATGCGCTCCTGCCAGGGGGCGTAGCGCTGCGCCTCCGGGCGCTTGCGCTCGTATTCGACCGCCACCGCCTTGTCGGCAGCGACGATGCCGATGCCGGTCAGCGACAGATCGCGCTCGCGCGAGACTCGCTCGACCGGCCGGAGTGAACGGCCGGCAAGATCCTCGAAATGCTGGATGATCAGCAGGGATTCGCTGATGACGATGCCGTCGTCAGTGACGAGGCTCGGCGCCTTGATCAGCGGGTTGATCGCCCGGAAGGCATCCATGTGCCTGAACACCGAAACCGAGCGGTGCTCGAAGGCGACGTCCAGCAGCGTCCCTGTGATGGCGGCGCGGCGCACATAGGGGCTGTCGAGCATTCCGACCAGCAGCATCCGATGATCCTCCCGTGAGATGACGAGAGCCTGCCGGATACAGCCAGGAAAGCCACGCGAAATCGCGTGATGTCGCGGATCACGCCGGCTGATGCTCCGGAAGTTCCTCGGCTGCGCTGGTTTCGCCCGGCTTGTCCCAGGGCGCCTCCAGAGAGAGCCCTCGTTCCTGCATCGCGATCTGGCACGGATCCCAATAGGGCGTGCCGCCGAAGCGCTCGACCAGGAGGTCGGTCAGCACGCGGACCTTCCCCGGGACGAAGGCACCGGGCGGGCGCACGACATAGAGGCCACGTGTCGGCATCGGGTAATCCAGCAGCACGTGCTGAAGCTGCTCGGCGCGGATCGCATCCGAGGCCAGGAAATTGGGCAAGACAACCAGACCAAGGCCCGCCACGGCCCATTCGAGCAAGGTCTCTCCGCTGTCCGAACGCAATCGGCCCGGCGGGCGAACCGGGACCCAGCGTTTGCCGCTGCGAAACGTCCATTCCTGCTCGGATGCCCCCGTATGGAGCAGGCAATCATGCTGGACGAGGTCCTGCGGCGTCTCGGGGCGCCCCTTGCGGGCGAAATAGGCGGGGCTGCCGAGGACGGTGGCATGGACCGGGGCGATGCGCCGGGCGATCAGGCTCGAATCCTTCAACGTCCCGATCCGGATCGCCACATCAAAGCGCTCGCCGATCAAATCCACGTACTGGTCGCTGGCATGCACGTCGAGCTCGAGCCGCGGGTAGCGGAGCGCCAGCTCCCGCAGCAGCGGCGCGACATGGCGGTTGCCGAAGGTCAGCGGCATCGCGATCCGCAGACGACCGGCGACGCCGCCCGCCTGCTGCGCAACCGCCTCGCGCGCTTCCTCCAGCTCCGCCAGGATGCGCTCGCTGCGCGCCTTGAACTCGATGCCGGCCTCGGTCGGACTCACTCCACGCGTCGTCCGGCTGAGCAGCCGGGCTCCTAGCTCCTCCTCCAGCTTGCTGACCCGGCGGCTGACGATGGATTTCGACAAGCCGAGGATCTGGGCCGCGCGGCCGAAACCACCCGTCTCGGTCACGGCGATGAAGCTGCGGATATCGTCCAGCTCAGCCATGAAGCGTTCCTTTGGATGCAACAGTCTGGTGCCCATTATGAGGGTTCTGGCTCAATTCGTGAACCACTATGTTGCCCGCCATCGAGATCACTCCTTTTCGGGAAACATCATCAATGGCCACTGTCCTCGTCCTCAACAGCAGCGCCTCCGGTTCCTCTTCGGTGTCCAGGCAGCTGGTCCAGAGCACTGTCGACCACCTGCGCCGCCAGAATCCGGGCCTCCATGTCGTCGAGCGCGACCTCGACGCCACCCCCGTCCCGCATCTGAACGCGGAGACCACGGCTGCCGTGCGTGCCGGCATCAATGAGACTCCCGCCCAGCGCGAGGCCCTCGCCCTCTCCAACGCTCTGGTCGAGGAGCTGAAGGCGGCCGACACCATCGTCATCGGCGCGCCGATGTACAATTTCGGCATTCCCTCGACGCTGAAGAGCTGGTTCGACTACGTGCTGCGCGCTGGCGTCACCTTCAGCTACAGCGAAGCCGGCCCCGAGGGCCTGCTCAAGGGCAAGCGCGCCATCGTGGTCGAGAGCCGCGGCGGCCTCTACAGCAGCGGGCCGGCGCAGGTCATGGACTCGCAGGAGCCGCATCTGCGGACGATGCTCGGCTTCGTCGGCATCACCGACGTCACCTTCGTTCGTGCCGAGAAGCTCGCTTTCGGCCCCGAGGCTCGCGAGGAAGCGATCCGCAACGCCAATGCGGAACTCGCCGCCGTCGCCTGACGCAAACCTTCGGACAAAGAAAAAGCCCTGCACCGCTCACTGGTGCAGGGCTTTTTTGTTCGTCTGATCCGACGCGCTCAGGCCGTCTCGCCGACCGCCTGCAGGTAGAGGTCGAGGATCGCCTCCTCCTCCTTGCGCTCGTCGAGGTCGCGCTTGCGCAGTGCCACGACCTTGCGCAGCACCTTGACGTCGTAGCCGTTGCCCTTGGCCTCGGCATAGACTTCCTTGATGTCGTCGGCGATCGTCTTCTTCTCTTCCTCGAGCCGCTCGATGCGCTCGACGATGCTCTTGAGCTGATCGCCCTGAACCGGATCGTCCATCTCATATCCTTCCGGGAACTGAAAATTCGGCCGGCAGCGTTCGCGCGGATGAGGCCTGCGCGTCAAGCCGCAACGCGCGCGTCCTCAACAGTTGCGATGCCGCAGCTCTCTCGAAAAGTATGACTAAATCGCCAAAAGGCAGATGACGCCGGCCGACACCCGGCCTAAGACTCGGCTGAAACAGCCGCTTCATCGGCGGCGAGCCTTTACCGGTGGCAAGGGGCGAAGCGCGGCGTGCGGCAATCATCCAGCGACATTTCCGGGCTGCGCGCCACCGCGCGGGCGATCTATGACGCCGCCGTGGCGCGGGCTCATCCCGCCGGCTGCCTGGTGCCGCATTTGCCGCCCGCCCCCACGCGTGGCCGCCTCATTCTGCTGGCCGCCGGCAAGGCCGCGGGCAGCATGACCGCCCTGGCCGAAGCGCATTATCTCGACGGCAGCCTGCCGCCCGACCGGCTCGTCGGCCACGCCGTCGCCCGCCACGGATACACCGCTCCGACCCGGCAGATCCCGATGATCGCAGCCGGCCACCCTGTTCCGGATCAGGGCAGCGTCGACAGCGCTCGCCGTGCGCTCGAGCTCGCCGCCTCCGCCACCGTCGACGACCTCGTTCTCGTCCTGCTTTCCGGCGGCGGCTCGGCCAACTGGGTCGCGCCCGCCGGAGAGCTCACGCTCGCCGAGAAGCAGGCCGTGACCAAGGCGCTGCTGCGCTCCGGCGCGCCGATCGGCGAGATGAACATCGTCCGCAAGCGGCTCTCGCGCATCAAGGGCGGCCGGCTCGCGCTGGCCGCGTCACCGGCGAGGCTGCTCACGCTCGCCATCTCGGACGTGCCCGGCGACGACCCGGCCGCGATCGCTTCTGGCCCGACCATTCCCGATCCGAGCACGATGGCCGATGCCCGCGCCATCGTCGCCCGTTACAAGCTCGACCTGCCGCCGGCCGCTCGCGCCCTGCTCGACGACGACGCCAGCGAGACGCCGAAACCTGGCCACCCGGCCTTCGCCAACAGCGAATACCGCATCATCGCCCGCCCGGCCGATGCGCTCGCCACCGCCCGCGCCACGGCGCAGAAGGCCGGCTACGAGGTGATTGACCTCGGCCCCGATCTCGAAGGCGAGGCGCGCGAGGTCGCCGCAGCCCATGCGCAGATGGCGAAGCGCCTGAAGGCGGAAGGCCGCCGCGCCGCCATCTTGTCCGGCGGCGAACTCACCGTGACCTTGCGCGGCTCCGGCCGCGGTGGCCCCAGCCAGGAATATGCTCTGGCCCTCGCCATCGCGCTCGCCGGCGAGCCCGGCATCGTTGCGCTCGCCGGCGACACCGACGGGACAGATGGCGGCGGCGGCGAGGCGACCGACCCTGCCGGCGCCATCGTCGATCCCCAGAGCTTGACGCGAGCCGCCGCGATCGGCCTTGATCCTGCCCGATCCCTCGCCGACAACGATTCGACCGGCTTCTTCGAGGCGCTCGGCGATTTGCTGCAGCCGGGACCGACCCTGACCAATGTCAACGACTGCCGTGTCATCCTGATCGAACCGTGAGAATGCCGGGATATCCTCGAACGGCCGCCTGTCTGATCGCCGCCTGTGGCGCCTTCCTGCTTCTGGGGGCGCTGCCGGCGAAGGCGGATCTGCGCATGTGCAACACCACCTCCAGCCGTGTCGGGGTCGCCATCGGCTATCGCGACGCGCAGGGCTGGACGACCGAGGGCTGGTGGAACATCAGCCCGCGCGGCTGTGAGACGCTGCTACGCGGCACGCTCGCAGCGCGGTATTACTATGTGCATGCCGTCGACTATGACAAAGGTGGCGAATGGACGGGAAAATCCGTCATGTGCGTGCGCAACAAGGAATTCACGATTCGCGGCATCGAGGATTGCCTGGCGCGCGGCTATGACCGCGCCGGCTTCTTCGAGGTCGACACCGGCGAACAGAAGAGCTGGACCATCCAGCTCACCGATACCACTGGCGGACCTCCGCCTCCGCCCCGGCCCTGAGGCCAGGCTGAAGCGGACAAGAACGAGAGAATGGCGGCAGGCACGAGCCCGCCGCAGGGGAAAACGATGAAGCGCGAACGCCGGATCAAGATCATTGCCACGCTGGGGCCCGCCTCCGCGACCGAGGAGATGTGCGCCAAGCTGTTCGAGGCCGGCGTCGACGTCTTCCGCATCAATATGAGCCATACCCAGCGCGAAACGCTCAGTGAGAAGATCGCGATGCTGCGCGGGCTGGAAACGAAGTTCCGCCGGCCGGTCGGCATCCTCGCCGACCTCCAGGGACCGAAGCTGCGCGTCGGCCAGTTCGGTGGTGACGGCGGCGCGCTGCTGGAGAAGGGCGCGCGCTTCATCCTCGATTCAGACCCGGCTCCGGGCGACGCCAAGCGCGTCCACCTGCCCCACCCCGAGATCCTGAGTGCGCTCGAGCCTGGCCACCATCTCATTCTCGATGACGGCAAGCTGCGCCTTGTCGTCGAGACGGCGACGCCGAAGCAGGCCGTGACCAAGGTGCTGGTCGGCGGCCGGCTGTCCTCGCGCAAGGGCGTGAGCCTGCCCGACACCACCATCGCCGTCTCGGCCATGACGGAGAAGGACCGCGCCGATGCCGAGGTCGCGGCCGAGGTCGGCGTCGACTGGATTGCGCTCTCCTTCGTGCAGCGGCCCGAGGACATGGCGGAGCTGCGCAAGATCGTGCGTGGCCGGGCGCTGGTGCTGGCCAAGATTGAGAAGCCGCAGGCAGTCGCCCGACTGGAGGAAATCATCGACGCTTCCGATGCCCTGATGGTCGCGCGCGGCGATCTCGGCGTCGAGATGCCGATCGAGAAGGTGCCTGGGACGCAGAAGCGCATCACCCGCCTGGCCCGGCTCAAGGGCAAGCCCGTCGTGGTCGCGACGCAGATGCTCGAAAGCATGATCACGAGCCCGGTGCCGACCCGGGCCGAGGTTTCCGATGTCGCCACTGCGGTTTTCGAGGGCGCCGATGCCGTGATGCTCTCGGCCGAAAGCGCAGCCGGCCAATATCCCGTCGAGGCGGTGGCGATGATGAACCGCATCGCCGAGGAGGTGGAGGGCGACACCGTCTATCGCTCGATCCTCGAAGCGCAGCAGGCGGAGCCGGAAGCCACAGGCGCCGACGCCATCGCCAAGGCGGCCCACGAGATCTCCGAGGCGCTCAACGTCAAGGCGATCTGCGCCTGGACCTCGTCTGGCTCGACCGCCTTCCGCATCGCCCGCGAGCGGCCGAATTCGACGGTGATCGCGCTCACCCCGAACCGCGCCACGGCGCGCCGGCTCACGCTGGTCTGGGGCGTCCACGCCATCGTCACCAAGGATGCGAGCGACGCCGACGACATGGCGTTCCGGGCCTGCAAGTTCGCGGTGCGCGAGCACTATGCCAAGCTCGGCGATCGCGTCATCGTCGTCGCCGGTGTCCCCTTCGGCACGCCGGGCGCGACCAATATGGTCCGCATCGCCTTCGTCGCGCAGGAGCACGTCGCGAAAGCCTGAGGGCTTTCACCCGGCGACGGGTTGCTGGCTTACAGAGGCGTCCAGGCGCTGCCGGCAGACGACGCCGGCACGCCTCAGGTATCGCGCCCGTCGACTTCGTATCGCAGGGAATCGACGGCCTTCTTCACCGCCTCGAACTCGGGGTAGACCTCGAGCGCCTTGCGGAAGGCGACCATCGCCGCCTTGTCGTCGCCCTGCTGGCGCAGGATGATCCCCAGGCCCATCATCGCACCGTAATGGCGGGGCTCGCGCTTCAGCGCCTCGCCGATATCGACCATCGAGCGGATCGGATCGCCGGCGATGTAGAGCGCGTTGGCCCGCTGGTTCCAGGCCTCGGCCCAGTCGGGCTGCAGGCTGACGACGCGATCGAGCAGCTCGATCGCCAGCTCCGTCTGCTTGGCCTTGAGCGCCTCTTGCGCCCGCGTCATCAGCAGATCGGCCGTATCGGAGCCCGAGCGTGCCCAGCGCCGTTGGATCAGGCTGGCGACGCCCTTCGCTTCCTCCGGCGACTTCGCATCATGCAGCCGCTGGAACAGCCGATCGAGCGTCGCGGCAGGCGTGCGTGCGGCAGGCGCTGGCGGCTCCGACGGATTCTCCATCTTGTCCGAGGGCGCGAGCGCGCCCGGCCGCTGCGGCGGCGTGGCCTGCGCCATCGCCCCCGCGGACGTCAGCGCCAGAGCCAGGAAAACGGAGCCGATGCGGAATGCGCTCATGGAATGGAATGTAGTCCGCCTGCCCCGGACGTCAAATCACGCCCCGGCGAGGCAACGCAAAAAGCGGGCACGCCATACGGCGTCCCGCTTTGCAAAGTCCCGGCTCGTCGCGCGGCCTCACGGCCGCGAGAAAGCTCAGCCCTGGCGCGCCTTGAAGCGCTTCTGGACCTTGTTGATGATGTAGATGCGGCCCTTGCGGCGCACCAGCTGGTTGTCGCGATGGCGCGCGCGCAGCGACTTCAGCGAATTGCGGATCTTCATCGTACCAACTCCATCGGCTCATCCTTGCGGACGCGCCGGTCGAAAACGGACAGTCTGCGAAGCGAGCCTCGCGGCCCTCATCGCCCATGACAATGGTGCGACTGTTGCGATGCCGGCTGTATACGGATTTTTCCGTGGATCGCAAGTGGGATCGCTGCCCAACCCGCAGGAAATCCGCTTTCCTGTCGGGGAACCGGGACGACGTCACCGCGTTTCGATCCTCGCTCACACGGAGAACCTCACATGCGCCTGCCCCTTCTCGCCTCGGCCTTGGCCGCCACACTGATGCTCGCGGCCTGCGGCAACACCGTCGAGCAGCGCATCGGCGGTGCCGCTGTCGGCGCCGGCACGGGTGCCGTCGTAGCCGGACCGGTCGGCGCCGTCGTCGGCGGAGCGGCCGGTGCCGTCAGTGGTCCGAGCGTCGTGCGCGCCACGCGCCGCGCCACGCGCTGACCGAAGCTCCGATCTCCTTCCGCCAGAACAGCGCGGCTTGCTATCGACCGGCTGGCCGCGCCGCTCTCTGGCGGCGGGACATGACTTTCCGGCTATGATCTTCCGGAGAGTTGGCCCGCGGCACGTCGAGCCGTGCCGGATAGTCGTACCTCGCCCCGTGACGGCACTGTCATTAAACTCTCATTTGCGCGCTCGACGCTCGGACCATGACTGATTCGGTCCAGAGACTTCACGCCGCCATCGCGCAGGCCCGCGGGAACGACCCGTCCCGGTCGCGCACCGCCAAGCTCTTCGGCGGCGGCCTGCCCAAAATGGCGAAGAAGGTGGCGGAGGAGGCCGTCGAGACCGGCATCGCAGCCCTGCAAGGCCAGAGGCATGAGACGATCCTGGAAAGCGCCGATCTGATCTACAATCTCGTCGCCCTCTGGAGCGCGATGGGCATCGAGCCGGAAGACGTCTGGAACGAGCTCGACCGCCGCGAGCAGCTCTACGGAATCGCCGAGAAAATCCCGAAAGCCCCCGTCCCTACTCGCCCCAAAGTCCGGCAGCCGGGAAAACTGACCGTCGGCACATCGGCCCGCTGACTCCGAAGAACGCGTGGTCGCCATGCCGAAGAACGCGTGGTCGCCATGCCGAAGAACGCGTGGTCGCCATGCCACCGCTATCCACAGCGAAGGCCGTTTGCACGGGCTCGTCATTTTCCGGTTGCCAAGACGAAAGCGAGCGGCTATTCCCCCCACATCAGGCCAGACGCACATGCGTCTTGACGCTCTGAGACGCGCCCGTAGCTCAGCTGGATAGAGCATCAGACTACGAATCTGAGGGTCAGAGGTTCGAATCCTTTCGGGCGCGCCATTTTCTTCCTGCCAAATCCCCTTCAGATGCCTGAACGGCAAGCGGTCTTCGACCTTTGACCGTCCTGCCCCGCAGCGCGAATGCTTGGCATCGTCAGCAGCCGATTACTTTGAACTCCACTCGCCGATCGAGCGCGTCGCTGCTGTCGTCCTTGCCGGTTCCGATGAGATTTTCCTTGAAGCCGCGCCCGGTCGCGATGATGCGGCTGCGATTCTCGGGGGCACCGGTCAGTAACAGGTCCATGACGAACTGGGCGCGCAGTGTCGACAGACGCTCGTTCACCTGCGGCAGCCCGGTGTGCGATGTGTGGCCGACAACCTCCAGGCAGGCGCCCTTCTGGCGGGCGTGCGTGGCGATCTGGCTCAGCCACATCGGATAGGGCTCGGTGATCCGTGGATCGTCGATGAACTGGGTGGTGCCCGGCTTGAACAGCAGCTTCACCATCAACTGGTTGGTGCCGAGGCCGTAATCGACGAGATCGCCGAAGGCATCGACCATGTCGTCGCGCCGGGCTAGCTTGCTGGCGGCGAGATAGGTCCCGATCCTGACCCGATGCTGCTCACCGCCCGGCAGTTTGCGCGCGGCGCGATAATAGGCCAGAGCCTCGCGGAAATGCTGTGACTCATAGGCAAGGATGCCGTCATTGACCAAGGCATTGGCCGTCAACCGTTCGACATAGGCCGGATCGATCGCCTCGCCGAGCTTCGTGCCCTGACAGGTTTTGACATAGGCGCTGGTGGCGGGGTCCTGCGCCCAGAGCGGCGACTCGCGATAGAATGGGGTCGGCGTCACGTCGACGCCCTCGATCTGAGCGCGCGCCACGCCCTTCGAGACGACGCTGTTCGACTTCAGATCGGCCAGCGTCAGGCAAATCCGGTAGGCATCCTTCGGGCCATCGGCCACGCCGCTGTTGTTCACCGCCGTGAAGGTTCCGACCAGCACGACCGGCTTGCGCGCGAGCGTCTCGCTGTCGAAGGCACGGATGGCGAAGCGCGGATAGGATTTGCGGGCGATCTCGATCAGGGTCTGCTGCATCGAGCGGGTGGCTGTCGACTGCGAGCCGGAGGCTGCGTCGATCAGCGGATCGATGACGAGGTCGATTTGCCGGTCGGTGAGCGAGGCCTTGCCGAAGAGATCGTCGGCCGCCTTCTGCAGCGCCTGCTGGAAAGGCACCGGCGTGGGCGGCGGCGATTGCGCCCAGGCAGGGGCGGCACTTGCCAGAAACGCCGGCAAGGGCAGAATCCAGGCGAGGCGCGTGACGGTCGACATCTTCATTCCTCCCCATGCCGGACTTTCACTTCACCCCATTCGACATCACTCAGCGGCATTGCTGAAGCTGCTCGCGCGCCAGGGGCGTCAGGTCGCCGAGTTGGGCGCGTAGCAGAAGCTCGCTGCAATTCGCCTTGCCTGGCGCCCCGGCGGCCGGAGTGTCGGCGCGGCGCTCGATCGGGCGCGGCGCGCTCGCCGGCATGGCTTGGGGCTGAGCCGAGCGATCCGGCGAAGAGGGCACCAGCGTACCGAGCCGTGCCGCCAGTGCCTGCTCGACATTGCGGCGCTCCTCGGCCAAGCGCTGCTTCTCGGCTTCGAGCCCGGCCAGCTCCTTCTCACGCCGCGCCAGTTCGTCGGCGAGACGGGAGCGCTCGGCCGTGTCCTCGGCCGGTGGCTTGGGCGGACTCGGAGCCGGCTTCACCCGCGGGATATCTCCGGCCGCGGGCGGCAGGGCGCTCGCCTGGTTGCGTTCCTGCCGTGCGAGATCGGTCGCCGCCTGCTGGCGCCCCTGTTCGGCCCGTTCGAGACGTTCGAGCAGTGCGTGTTCACGCTCCGCGAACTCGCGCACCAGCCTGTCACGTTCGCTCGTGGCGAGCGAGCGGCGCTCGATCAAGTCGAGACGCGTGCGCGCATCGACGGCGAAGAAGCTCGCCGGATAGCGCTGGATGAAGTCGCGCAGCGCCCCTGGCTCGTCGCTGGCGCGGATACGCTGCCAGACATCGGCATCGGTCTCTTCGCGGTTGAGGTAGAAATCGCCGAGCAGCGAAAGCGAGAGCTCGGGAGTCTGGCGGCCGGAAGTCGCATCATAGACGCTCTTCTGGACACGGCGGAACAGGGTCGCCACCTCCAGCCCCGGCTGGTCGATCTCGCGCACCAGAGCCGCCGTGAACGGGCTGTTGCGGCCGGCTCCATCGGCAGCGACGTCGTTGGCCTGCGTCGCATAGGCGATGACCATTCCCTGTGCCCGCGCCACCGGGGCGAGGCCGGAGCTCACCGAGAAGCCCCGCGTCGCCTGCCGCCTGGCGAGCTGGTTGACGAAAGGATTGTTGCGGCAGGCGTCCAGCACCATGATCTTGACGCCCTTGGCATAGTTCAGGGCCGTGACGACGTCGTTCAGGCGCATGGTCTCGTACTGGACGCCGACCTCGTCCTCGATCTTGGCTTCGATCGGCACCAAGTAGTTTTCGCCGTTGAACTGGAAGCCGTGCCCGGCGAAGTAGAACATCGCGGAATCGGCATCCTGCGCCAGACGGGCGAAGCGCGTCAGCAGCGCGTCCATGCCACGCTTGTCGAGATCGATCCCGTCGATCACCTCGAAGCCGACTTTGCGGAGCGCCGCGGCCATATCGCCGGCATCGTTGACCGTATTCGGTAAAACGGGCGCATTGCGGTAGCTGGAATTGCCGATGACGAGCGCGACACGACGCTCCGGAGCCGGCGCGGCCAGGGCCAGACCCGTCAGCATCAGCATGATCAGCCCGCAGAGTCTGGCGATGAGGATCATGATCCCCTTCCTCGCATCAGGCTAGCGCATGACTTGGCCGAACTCCAGAACAAAGCCACTCCAGCTACGTCAATGCCAAGTGTTCCGCTTGAAGGAGCGAGGACACGCTGGTAGCCTCTCTGTATTCGTCTCGTGGATGGGAGACGTCGATGCCGTTGAGGATGCCTTGCCTCGTCCCCGTCCTGGTACCGGCGGCCCTGGCTTGTGCCTTTGCCATGGCTCTTCCGGCCGGCGAGGCAGCGGCCCAGGCGCGCGCGATGCAGCGCAGCCCGGCCCCGGCAACCGCCAAGCTCAGCTTCATCGGCCTCGCCAATAATGACCGCGTCCCCGGCAAGTTCATCGTTCGCTTCGCAATCAGCGGCATGGAGGTCGCTCCCGCCGGGCAGACCAGACGCAATTCCGGCCACCATCATCTGCTGATCGACACCGATCTGCCGCCGCTCGACCAGCCTATCCCGAGCGATTTCAACCACATCCATTTCGGTGGTGGGCAGACCGAGGCCGAGATCGCACTGACGCCCGGGCGACATACGCTCCAGCTTCTCTTCGCCGACCATAACCACGTGCCACATGACCCTCCGCTGGTGTCCGAACGGATCACTGTCGAAGTCGCGGCCGATCCTACCGAGAAGCCGCGCTCCGCCGCCGCTCCGGGTGCCCGCGTCTTCTTCATCGATCTCAAGGACGGAGCGACGATCCCGACCCGTGCGAAGATTCGCTTCGGCAGCGAGGGTATTGCCATCACGCCCGCCGGCACGGCGAACCCAAATGGCGGTCACCATCATCTGCTGGTCGACACCGAAGTGCCCGCGCTCGACCGCGAGATCCCAAGCGATTTCAACCATCTGCATTTCGGACGCGGCCAGACCGAGGTCGAACTCTCGCTCCCGCCGGGCGAGCATACGCTGCAGCTCCTCCTGGGCGACCACGAACATGTTCCGCATGATCCTCCGGTGATGTCCGAGCGGATCCGGGTGCGTGTCGTCGACACGGAGCGGGCCGGTCCCGCGGCGCCCGCAGCTCCGGTGGCAGGGGCAGGGCGCCCGCGGACAGCTTCGCCCAACGATGCCGCCGTCTACTTCATCTATCCGAAGGATGGGGAGACGATCTTCCCGAGCTCGACGATCCGTTTCGGCTTGCGCAACATGGGCGTCGCGCCGGCGGGCGTCGCCAAGCCGAACACGGGCCACCACCACCTGCTGGTCGATGTGCCGACCCCGGCGCTCGACGAGCCGATCCCGTCGGATCTCAACCACATCCATCTCGGCGGCGGCCAGACAGAACGGCGCATCACCCTCTCGCCCGGCAAGCATACGCTGCAGCTGCTGCTCGCCGACGAGAACCATGTGCCGCACGATCCGCCCGTCATGTCGGAGCGTATCACCGTCATGGTGATGCCGGGTGGTGGCAAACCGACGAGGCGTCGATGAGAACCTCGCGCCGCATCGTAGTCGCCCTCCTGGTGGCATGTTCGCTCGCCGCCCTGCCCCTGCTCTGGCCGACCGAGGTGCTGGCGCAGGCTTCGAGGCGACAGAAGGCACCGCCCGGCGCGCAGGTCTATTTCCATTATCCCCTCGACGGGCTGCACGTGCCGGAGCGCTTCACCGTTCGGGTCGGCCTGCGGAATATGGGCGTCGCACCGGCAGGCGTGGAACATGCGGCGACCGGTCATCACCATCTGCTGATCGACACCGATCCAGGGCCGCCCGACCAGCCGATCCCGTCCGATTACAACAATATCCATCTTGGCAACGGTCAAACGGAGGTTGTCGTCACCTTGCCGAAGGGGACACATACCCTGCAGTTATTGGTCGGAGATCATACTCATACGCCGCATGATCCGCCCGTGATGTCGAAGAAGATCACGATCTATGTGCGCTGAGACGGCAGCGGGCCGCGCCCCGAGACGCCGCAGATGACGAATGGTCGCTAGCATGGACTGGTTGCGCTCCTTCTTCCTCGCAGTCGCGCTCGTCGCGCTTGCTGCAACGCCTGCCCTGCCGCAAGAGGCTGCGCCGAGCCCCCGCATTGCGCTGGTGATCGCCAATGGCAGCTATCCCGATGCGGCCATTGTCCGCTCACCGGCACAGGGACGCGCCGTCGCGGAGGCTCTGCGCGAAGGCGGCTTCGAGGTAATCGCGCTCGAAAACGGCGGTCGCGCAGAAATGCGACGGGCCATCGCGGAGTTTGCCGGCAAATTGCGCCTCGGCGCGCAGGCCATCGTCTTCTATTCCGGCCATGCCGTGCAGCAACGCGACCGCAATTTTCTCGTGCCGACGTCGTCGCACCCGGTGCAGGACGCAGTCGACCTCGACGAGATCATCGACCCGCTGATCATCGCCAAGCCGTCGAGCGCCCTCGTGCTGATCGACGCAAGCCGCGACAATCCCTGGCAGGCACGCGGGAAAGGCCTGCGCGCGACCGAGCCGCTCGAGACCGTTGCGGTGATGTTCACCGCCGCGCCGGGAAAAACCGTCGCGGACTCCGGCTCTCGCGGCAATCAAGCCATCGACGAATGGCTGAAGGTGATCCGTACGCCCGGCCTCGACATGGTGACCGCCCTCGCCCGCCTACGTGAGGCCGTCGCGCGGACGAGCCGGCGCAGTCAGCAAATCTGGCTCTCATCCGAACCGCCAAAGGGGCTCGTGGTGACGCCGGTCGGCCGCCCCGTCGCAATCGCCGCGGCGAACCGCGCCGTCATCCTGCCCCCGAGCAGCTCCAAGGCCACGCCGGAAGCCTTCGAGCTCGCCTTTTGGGAATCGATTCGCAACAGCGAGAATGCCAGCGAATATCGCGCCTATCTCGATGCCTATCCGAATGGTCGTTTCTCAGCGCTCGCGCGTGCCCGCGAACAGCTCTACCGCGGCAAGCCCGGGACGGCCGCAACCGTTGCTTCGGTTGCTCCGCCTCCTGCCGCCGTATCGCCGTCAAAAACGGGCCCCGTCCGCGATTGCAGCGACTGCCCCGAGCTGATTGCGATTCCGCCCGGCTCCTTCCAGATGGGTTCGAACGATCTTTACGAGTTCGAGAAGCCCGTTCACCCTGTTGCCATACGCGGTTTCTATCTCGGCACGCGGGAGGTGAGCTTCGAGGAATGGGACCGCTGTGTAAGCGAGGGCGGCTGCAACTACCGGCCCGACGACCGCGGGCTCGGACGCGGAAAGCGCCCCGTCACGGATGTTCACTGGAACGACGCCAACGCCTACCTCGCCTGGCTCTCGGCCAAGACGGGAAAGCGCTACCGACTCCCCAGCGAGAGCGAATGGGAATATGCCGCGCGCGCCGGCACGACGACGGTCTATCCTTGGGGGCAGACCATGGAGAAGGACCGCGCGAATTGCATAGGCTGCAACGACCCGCCGCGCCGCAGCGCCGTTGCGTCGGGCCAGTACCCGCCCAACGCCTTCGGCCTTTACGACATGGCCGGCAACGCGGCCGAATGGGTCACGGATTGCTGGAGCGAGACATACCGATCCGCACCGCGCGACGGCAGTGCCTATGTGGTGCCCGGTTGCCGCGAGCGCGTGCTGCGCGGCGGCTCCTTCAACAACGATCCACGCTATCTGCGCTCAGCCGCCCGCTTCAAATACGAGGCCGACGTGCGCTTCTACACCAACGGCTTCCGCGCGGCGCGCGAGCCCTGACGACCGCGCGTATTCAGATCGATTTCGCGAGCCGAATGGCCGCCGTTCCGTCGGCGGGTGCACTACAATCCCGAGGGCATGCTGCCACTTCCGAAGGAAGATGTCGGTCGTGCCGACAGTCGAAAACTCGGAATATCGGTTCGGCGAGACGGATCGGATCGTCCCGCCTCGTGCCGATGCGAATTTTCATCCCACCGCGGACGTGAAGCCCACGCAAAGCTGCCGAAGCGCAACAACGTAAGGGTTGCGCGCCAGAAAGCTGGCTTCGCCAAAATAGATCGGAATTTCGGGCAGTTCCGGCAGATCGATCGCGGTGATCGTGGTCTCGGTACCGTCCATGCACCAGGCTGGAATGATCGCATAGCCGAGGCCGGCCTCGACACAGCGCTTCACGCTGGAACTGCCCGATGTCGAGATGGCGATCTCCATCTCGGCACCTTCGGGGCTGAGATAGTCGATGGCGAGATTGCGCAGGAGCTGGCCGGGTTCATAGGTGATGAAGGGCCTCTCCCGTACCCATTCCCTGAGAGCCCCAGCCGGCGGACGCCCCCATTCGCGCGGTACCACCAGCGCCGGCCGATAGGTGCAGATCAGATGCTGCGGCACATTGGGGTCGCCGAAATAGCGCTCGGTAATGCACAGGTCGAGGCTGCCATCCTTGATCATCTCGGAGAGTGCGGTGTCCCGCTCATAGGCGATGATCTCGACCTGCGGGAAGAGCTCGCGGAACCGGGCCAGGATCGGCGGCATCAAATAGAAGAAGATCGCCTGAGGCAGGCCTATGCGCAGCACCGGCCGCTCCTTCTGGAGCGTGCGATCGAGCCGGGTCAGCACGGTATCAAGCTCCGGCAGTAACAGCTTGTAGAGGCTGCGGCCGCGCGGCGTCAGCGTCACCGTCTTGGCGCCCTGCTCCGAGACGACCAGCCGCTCAGCCAGCAATTGCTCGAGGCGCCGCACATGGTTGGCGGCCGACTGGTAGCTCATGCCGAGCTTGCGCGCCGCAGCCGAGTAGGACCCGTCGCGCGCGACGATGAAGAACGTCTGGATGAGCGTCAGATTGGCTTCGCGCATGATCCCTACCGTGGGCCGGCCTGTCATTCCTACCTACAACAGCTCGGCTTTCGCCACTTGCAAACAATGTGGCAAGTCGAGACGGATCATTTGCATCGACCCGACAGGTGAAGCCGACGAAGTTCGGGCCATCGCTCGCTGGGACGAACCGCTTCGGCATGGCTTCCTCTGCCTCCATACATGTCGCCGTGATCGGCGCCGGGATCGTAGGCGCCGCCGCCGCGCATTTCCTGGCGGCGGCCGGCGCCCGCGTGACGCTACTCGATGCTTCCGGGCCGGCGGCGGGTGCAACCGGCGCCTCCGATGGGGCTGTCTCGGTCGCCAGCAAGCGGCCGGGCCCGATGATGGACCTCGCCCGCCATGCCCGCGCCTTCTACGCTCGCTGCGAGCAGGATGGACTGTTCCGCGGCCTGTTCCATCGGCGCTCGACCTTCCTCGTCGCCCGAACGCCGGTCGAGGCCGAACTCGTCACCCAGCACGGTGCCGACCTCGCCAGGGCGGGCGAGCGGGTCGTCGAGATCGACCGTGCGACGCTTCTGGCCCGCATCCCGGGTCTGGGTGCCAGTGTCCGCGCCGCGCTCGAAATCCCCGATGACGGGCACGCACTGGGCTATGAGATCACCGAACGCCTCCTGCGCCGAAGCCGGATCGATATCCGCAGAGGCTCACCGGCGTCCGAGATCGTCATGCAGGCCGGGCGCGTCGCAGGCGTCGCGGTTCGGGACGATTTGCTCTCGGCCGACGCAGTGCTCGTCGCAGCCGGCATCGGCTCGGCGCCACTGCTCGGCCTCGGCGACATCCTGATCCCACGCAAGGGGCAGATGGCCGTGACCGACCGCGCCAGCGGCGCCGGCCCGGCGATAGACGGCCATCTGATGGCGGCCTCATACCTCGCGGCCAAGCGCGGCATCGTCCGCGGCAACGGTCATATCGGGTTGGTGATCGACCCTCTGATGACGGGCCAGTTCCTGATCGGCGGCAGCCGCGAGGATCACCGCAGCGACCACTCGACCGATGCCGTGACTATTGCGGCGATCCTGCGCGAGGCGCTCGACCTCTATCCCCCGCTTGCTCATCGCCGCGTACTGCGCAGCTTCGCCGGGGTGCGGACCGCATCTCGCGACGGGCTGCCGATCGTCGGCCCGCATCCGCAGCGCGCGGGAATGGTGATCGCCACCGGCTTCGAAGGCGACGGCATCTGCCTCGGCCCCTATATGGGCGCCAGCGCCGCTCGCCTTCTGCTCGGCGAGAAACCCGAGGTCGATCTCTCCGCCTTGTCGCCGCAACGCTTCGTCCATTCCGAGGCGCACGCATGACGGGCCACTTCTTCTGGAACGGCACGCCGGTGGCTTTTCAGCCGGGCGAGACGATCGCCGCGGCGATGCTCAAGGCGGGGATCGTCAATCTCGGCCGACACGACGACGGTCCGCCGGGTGGACGCATCTTCTGCGGCATCGGCGCCTGCCAGGGTTGCATCGTCGCCGTCGCGGATGCGGCGCCGGTCGAAGCCTGCCTGACACCTGCACGCGACGGCCTCCGGCTCGGCCCTCTGCCCGCGATCGGAGCCGACCATGGCTGAGGCGCCCATCCTCGTCATCGGCGGCGGCCCGGCGGGCGCAAGCGCAGCAGCGACGCTTGCGGAGTCCGGACTGCCCGTCCGCCTGATCGAACAGCGCGACCAGCTCGGCGGCGCCATTCATCGCCAGCCGGCCGCCGGCTCCGAAAACCCGATCTGGCGACCCGCAAGGCATCGCCGCAGCTGGGTCACGTTGATGGCACGGCTCCGCGCCTCGGCCGACCGGATCGAGATGAAGACCGAGACCATCTTTCTCGGGGTCGATGGCGAAGGCAGGTTCCTGTTCGACGATCGCCGCGCCGATCGCGTCTTCGCGCACCGTCCACGGGCAGCGATCATCGCAGTCGGTGCTGTCGAGACGATCCGCCCCTTTCCCGGCTGGGAATTGCCCGGTGTCATGACGGTCGGCGGCGCGCAGGTCTTGCTGAAGGAGACCGGCCGTCCACCGGAAGGACCGATCCTGATTGCCGGCAGTGGCCCCTTGCTCCCTGCACTCGCAGCCCAGCTCGCCCGCGCCGGCAATCCACCGGTCGCGGTACTGGAGCGCGGCCGGCCCTTGCGCGCATCGAGGGCATTGGCTCGTCTCGCCTTCTCCGCTGGCCCGATCGGCGAGGCCGCGGTCTATGCGGCGACGCTCGCAGTCCATCGCATCCCCTATCGCTGCGGCGCCGTCGTCACGCGAGCCGAGTCGGATGGCGACGGTTTCAAGGTCAGCATCAGCGCCGGCCCGGGCGAGCAAACCCTGCGCGTCCGGCATCTCTTGATCCATGACGGCATCGAGCCGAACCGGGCCGGAATTCCGCTGCCTGCTCCGGACGCGCGCGTACCGATCCTGCTGGCGGGCGACGGGCGCGAGGCACTGGGTGCCGACGCCGCGCTGCTCGACGGCCGACGCGCCGCGCTGCAGGTACTGGCTCGCCTTGGCCGGGCCGGCACGAACCTGTCGGCAGAGGAAGGTGGCCTGCAGCGGGCACGCGACTTCCAGACGGCGATCGCGACAGCCTTGCATGGCGAACCTGCTGGGCCAACGCCCGAGACTCTGATCTGCCGCTGCGAAGGGCGCAGCTATGCGGATCTGCAGGCCTTGGCCGAGGACGCTTCTGTCCGCGAGATCCGGCTGATGGGCCGCTTCGGTCTCGGCGCCTGCCAGGGGCGCTTCTGCGGCCCGATGATCGCGGCCCTCAGGGGCCGGCCGCTGCCGGCCCCCTCTTCCCCGCGCTGGCCCCTGCGACCGGTTTCGGTCGCGGCGCTCGCCCGCCTCACCGCCGATGAAACGGAGTGACGTCACCGTGACCATGTCTCTCGCCAAGCCCGCCCGGGCGACTGCCACCCCTTTGGTCGAGGTCGTCAATCCGTTCGACGGGTCCGTCGTCGGCAAGATCCGACAGGCCGACGAAGTCGCCGTCGCCGAGGCTTTGCGTCGGGCCCGCAAGGCATGGTCGGCTTTCCGTTTCAGCACGCCGTCCGAGCGCAAGGCGTTGCTGCATCGCCTCGCCGACCGCCTCGGGGACGAGGCTGAAGCGATGGCCCGGACGATCTGCGCCGAGGTCGGCAAGACGATCACCGAGGCCCGCAACGAGGTCCGCCGCGCACGTAACACGCTGCGGCTGAGCGGCGATGCCGTCACGGTGCTGCACGGCGAGGTGCTACCGACCGCCATCGTGCCGGGCGCGCCGGACAAGCAGGCGGTGATCACCCATGAGCCGGCCGGGGTCGTCGGCGCGATCACGCCGTTCAACTATCCGCTCAACCTGCTCTGCCACAAGCTCGGCCCCGCGATCGCCGCCGGCAATGCCGTCGTCGCGAAACCCTCGCCGAAGGCGCCTCTCGCCGCGCAGCGCCTGGCGGAACTTGCCGAAGAGGCGGGCTTCCCGGCAGATCTGTTCGGCATTGTCCATGGCGGAGCCGAGGTCGCGGCGATGATCGCGAGCGGCGATATCGACCTGCTCAGTTTCACCGGCGGCCCCGCTGCGGGCTTGGCACTGAAGAATGCGTCTGGCCTCGTCCGCTGCCTGATGGAGCTCGGCGGCAACGACCCGCTCATCGTCATGCCGGATGCCGATCTCGACCGGGCAGCGGAGGTCGCGATCACGCACCGCTTCGAGATTGCCGGCCAGAGCTGTGCCGCGGTGAAGCGGCTCTATCTGCACGACGCCATCCGCGAGACGATGATCGAACGCATCGCTGCGCGGGTCGCGAAGGTCACGACCGGCGACCCGGCCGATGCCGGAACGGTCATGGGCACCGTCATCGACGAACCGGCGGCCGCGGAGGTCGAGCGGCGTGTGAAACTCGCCGTCGCGGACGGCGCCAGGATCATCATCGGCGGAGGCCGCCACGGTACGCAATTCGCCCCGACGCTGCTCGACGCCGTCCCGGCACAGGCCGAACTCGTCCGCTCCGAGACCTTCGGGCCGGTGCTCGCGATACGCCGTTTCAACGATCCCGGCGCGGTGATCGCCGAGATCAACGCCGGAAGCTACGGGCTGCAGGCCGGACTCTTCACCAACGACCACGCGCTGGTGAAGCGCGTCGGGCGCCGGCTGCGCGTCGGTGGCGTGATGATCAACGAGGGTCCGGATTTCCGGGCCGAGAACGTGCCCTTCGGCGGCATCAAGTCGAGCGGCCTCGGCCGCGAGGGCATCCACATGACCCTGCGCGAAATGAGCGAAACCAAAGTCGTCATCGACTGACGATGCAAGGAGCCAATCCGATGATCGATCCCAAACTGCGCCAGCGTTTGACCGGCGTCTTCACCGCTCTGGTCACGCCGTTCCGCAGCGGAGCAGTGGACAAGCCGGCGCTCGAAAGGCTGATCGCGGCACAGCTCGCGGCCGGTGTCGCCGGGCTCGTGCCGGTCGGCACGACCGGCGAGGCCGCGACGCTCAGCGACGACGAGGCCGAGGACGTCATTCGCACCACGGTCAAGGCCGCGGCCGGGCGCGCCTTCGTCATGGCCGGCGCCGGCTCGAATGCGACGCGGCTGGCCGTCGCCAAGGCCGAACGCGCCCAGGCTGCCGGTGCCGACGGCCTCCTGCTCGTGACGCCCTATTACAACAAGCCCTCGCAGGACGGTCTGTTCGACCACTTCTCAGCCATCGCCAAGGCCGTCAGCCTGCCGATCATGCTCTACAGCGTGCCGGGGCGCACCGCCGTCGAGATCGCGCCGGCGACGGCCGCGCGGCTGGCCGCGGCTCACTCCAGTATCGTCGGCATCAAGGAGGCCGGTGGCAAGACTGAACGCGTCACGGAGCTGCGGCAGGCGCTCGGTCGGGATTTCGTGATCCATTCGGGCGATGACGGCCTGACTTTGCCTTTCCTTGCCCTCGGCGCCGATGGCGTGACGAGCGTCGCCTCGAACCTGCTGCCGGCTGAGGTGGTCGCGCTGTGCCGGGCCTGGTTCGCCGGCGATCCGCGCGAGGCCCGTCGCATCCACGAGGCCCTTTTCGACGTCGTCGGCCATCTCTTCATCGAGAGCAACCCGGTGCCGGTGAAGACCGCGCTCGCACGGACCGGCCTGATCGGCGCGGAGCTTCGCGCGCCGCTCGCGGCCCTGCGCCCCGAAAATCTGCAGGCGCTGGAAGCAAGCCTGCGATCCTTCGAGAGCCGGGCGAACATATAAGAAAACCGGTAGGAGGACGCCCTACTCTCGCATTGTCCGCGCAAGTGCGTCGCCTAGGCTCTTGGCGTCCTGACCACCAGCGCAAGACCGAACAACATCGGCAAGGGAACGGAGTGGAAAGCTCATGAAATCGATCATTCGCGCCATCTGCGCCGCCAGCTTGGGATTACTGGCGCTTCAAGCCTCGGCCCGGGCGGAGGACACCATCGAGGCCATTCGCTCGCGCGGCGTGCTGCGCATTCCGGGGATCATCAACGAGGACCCCTATTTCAACAAGGATCCGCGCTCCGGCGAGTGGCGCGGCTTCGCCATCGAGATGGCCCGCGACATCGCCAACACCCTCGGCGTCAAGCTGGAAGTCGTCGAATCGAGCTGGCCCAACTCCATTCTCGACGTGCAGAGCGGCAAGGCCGACCTGGCGCTGGGCGTCACCGCGACGCCGCAACGCTCGCTCTCGGTCGCCTTCTCGGCTCCGACCTATTTCAACAGCTTCATCATCGTCTCGCCCAAGGCGGAGCTCTCGAAGCTGAGCTGGGCCGAGCTGAACGACCCGAAATACACCTTCGCGGTCGATCTCGGCTCCTCGCAGGACCTGATCGCCCAGCAATACCTGCCCAAAGCCAAGATGCTGCGCTTCAAATCGCGCGACGAAGCCATCGTGGCCGTGGTCAGCGGCAAGGCCGACGGCCTCGTCAACACCATGCTGAACGGCCTCGTCATGAGCAAGAAGGCGAGCGGCATCGGCAAGGTGATGGTCCCCTCGCCGGTGCTGTCGACGCCTTCCGTCGTCGCCATGAACTGGAAGGCCGACGAAAAGTCGCGCGCCTTCATCTCGGCCTGGGCGGAATACAACCGCCGCATCGGCAACAACCAGACCTGGATCGTGAAGAGCCTGGCGCCCTTCGGCATCACGCTCGACGACATGCCCGAAGGCTTCGGCTTCGGCGGTTAAAGCAAAGGCGGCCCGCAAGGGCCGCTTTCACGAAAGGCTGGCATGATATGTACACGTGGAGCTTCGCGCCGATCCTCCAGGCGAGCGATCTTTTCCTCTGGGGCGCCTGGATCACCATCGTCTACACGGTGGCCTCCATCGCCATCGGGCTGGTCCTCGGGCTGCTCCTGTGCTTCGCACGGCTTTCCGGGATCGGGCCGCTGAGCTGGCTGGCGCAGGGCTTCCAGGAGCTGTTCCGCTGCACGCCACTGCTGGTGCAGCTCCTGTGGATCTACTACGCCCTGCCTTTGCTGCTCGGCTTCGACCTCGCCAACTGGGCGGCGGCGCTGATCACGCTCTCTCTCTACGCGGCGGCCTTCTATGCCGAGGTCTTCCGCGGCGGCATCGTCTCGATCGACAAGGGACAGTCGGAGGCAGGCTCGGCGATCGGCATGTCGAATTGGCAGGTGATGCGCCGCATCGTGCTGCCGCAGGCGATCCGCCGGATGATGCCGGCCTTCATCAACCAGTCGGTGACGCAGTTCAAGAACACCTCGCTGATCTCGGTGATCTCGGTGGCGGAACTCACCTACATGGCGAGCATCGTCAACGGACAGACCTACCGTCCGCTGGAATCCTACACCGTGCTCGCGGTGCTCTACTTCGCCATCCTGTTCCCGATCACGAAGTTCGCCGACATCGTCGAGAGCCGGACTCGCAACAGCCATTGAGCGAGGACCATTCCATGACTTCCGTCCCCACACAGGCCACGCGCGAAACCGTTCTCGAGGCCCGCGGCATCGTCAAGCGATTCGGCGCCCTGACCGTGCTGCACGGCATCGACCTCTCGCTGACGAGCGGCGAAGTCGTCGCGATCATCGGCCCCTCGGGCTCCGGCAAATCGACCTTCATCCGCTGCATGAACATGCTGGAGATGCCGGATGCGGGGGAGGTCAGCTTCCGCGGCCGCCGTGTCGGTCCGAAGTTCCGCGGCGCGGGCGACATGCTCGGGCTCGGCGAATTGCGGCGCCATGTCGGCATGGTGTTCCAGCATTTCAACCTGTTTCCGCATATGAGCGTCTTGGAGAATGTGATCGAGGGGCCGGTGACCGTGCAGCGCAAACCGCGCGCCGAGGCCGTCGACATCGCGATGGACTACATCGCCAAGGTCGGTCTGGCCGAAAAGCGCGACGCCCGGCCGGACCAGCTCTCGGGCGGGCAGAAGCAGCGCGTCGCCATCGCCCGGGCGCTGGCCATGCAGCCGGATGCGCTGCTGCTCGACGAGATCACCAGTGCGCTTGACCCGGAACTCGTCGGGGAGGTGCTCGGCGTGGTGCGTGGCCTCGCCGAACAGGGCATGACGATGGTGCTCGTCACGCATGAGATCTCCTTCGCTGCCGATGTCTCGGACCGCGTCGTCTTCATGGAAGCCGGCCGCATCGCCGAGCAGGGCAGCCCGGAGCGCATCCTGCACAACCCCGACAACGAACGTCTCAAGACCTTCCTCGCGCGCTTCCATGGCTGAGCGAACCGCAAACGAGCCCCGGCCGTTCAAGGTCGTCATCGTCGGCGCCGGGCGGATCGGCATCGCGCTCGCGCTGCAACTGCGCGAGGCGCCGGAATTCGAGCTCCTCCTCGCCGATCCCACGGAACCCGGGCGCCGGAGGGCCAGGCCACTCGCCCTGCCCTTCGCCGAGGCCGACCCGGCTCATGCCGCCGATCTCGACCGGGTTCTGGCGGAAGCGGATGCCGTCATCGCGGCCCTCCCCTCCCCGGCGACGCCGATGGTCGCGGCGGCCGCACGACGCCGGGGCTGCCACTATCTCGATCTCGGCGACGACGGCGCAGCGCTGGAAGCGGTCCGAAACGAAGCCCATGCAGCCTCCGGCTGCTTCGTGGCGCAATGCGGCATCTCGCCGGGGCTGGTCTCCGGGCTGGTGCTCGACCTCGCCGCGCGTTGCGAGGGCAAGCCGGATATCGAGGTGCGCATCGGCGGGCTGCCGCAGGCGCCGTCGGGACGGCTCGGCTACGGGCTGATCTGGGATGTCGACGCGACACTGCGCGAATATACCCGCGCCTCTCTCGCCTTGATCGACGGCCGGGAGGCCGAGCTCGCACCACTGTCGCAGGTCAGCCCCCTGAGCCTCGAAGGGCGCGACTACGAGGTCTTCGTCTCCGGCACCATTCCGGCGACGCTGCGCCGGCGCCTGGCCGGAACGATCGGAAACCTGACCTCGCACACGATCCGCTATCCCGGGCATGCCGACCAGATGGCGTTCCTGCTGGACGAGCTGAAGCTGCGCGAACGCGTCTATCTGCTGCGCAACCTCTTCCTCAATGCCTTGCCCGAGATCGCGGATGACCGGCTGCTGATCTCGATCACAGCCACCCCGCGCGGCGCGGCAAGCGGCGACGGCGCGGATTTCCTGCGGGAGGTCGAACCCCTGACGATCGACGGCGTCAGCATCGGAGCGATGCGGCGCACGGCGGCCTCGCACGTTGCGGCCGTGCTCGATCTGCTGCGCCTCGGACTCATCGGCAAACCGGGCCTGCTGGCCCAGGAGGACATTCCGCTGGCGCTGCTGCGGGACAATCGTTTCCTCGCCTGGTTCTTTGGGGCCGCCGCTGAGGCCGCACGGCCGATCGCGGTGGGAGCGCCAAGATGACCGGCACCGACTTCAAGTCGATGGGAGGCGTCGTGAACGATCTGGGCATCGGCGTGCTGATGCTCGACACCCATTTCCGCCGCCTGCCCGGCGACATCGGCAATGGCCGGACCTGGCCGTTTCCGGTGCAATTCCGGGTCGTGCGCGGCGCCGACCCCGCAGCCATCGTCCATGGCCGCCCGGAGGAGTTCCTCGAGCCCTTCATCGCCGCGGCTCTCGATCTCGTCGCCTGCGGGGTGCGGGGCATCACCACCAGTTGCGGCTTTCTGGCTCTCCTTCAGAAGGAGCTTTCCGCCGCACTGCCGGTTCCTGTCGCGACGAGCAGCCTTCTGCAGGCGCCGTTGATCGAGGCGATGCTGCCCGCCGGCCAGCAGGTCGGCATCCTCACCTTCGCAGCGGAGGCCCTGACAGCGCGTCATCTGGAAGCCGTCGGCGTGCGCCCCGATACTCCCATCGAAGGGCTGCCTCCGGAGAGCCTGTTTCGCCAAGTCTATGGCAATCGCGGCGGCGCATCCGACGTCGCCCAGCTCGAAGAAGAAGTCGTGAGCGCGGCCCGCGCCTTGGTCGACCGCCATCCGAACGTCGGAGCGATCCTGTGCGAATGCACGAATCTTCCGCCTCATTCGGCAGCGATCGCCGCCGCCACCGGGCGCCCGGTCTTCGACATCATCGGGTTCGTCGAATGGTTCGGACGCGCGATATCGCCGCCGATCTACCGTTGAGATTTGATCAGGGCGGCCGATCTGTCAGAGGCGCCCAGCAAGGACGCGGCGGGTGCGGACCTACCTGACTTCATTGACATAGGCGTGGGCGCCAGTCGTCGCGCGGTGCCAGCCGAGGATCGTGGGTATCCCGGCCTGATCATATGCGACTTCGTCGATCGTGAGCACGGCTTCGCGTCCCTCCAACTGGAGCAGCGCGATGTCCTCATCATCGGCGAGGTCGGCCGTAATCTGCTCGCGAACCGCGGAAATCCGGATGCCATAGCGTTCGAGCAAGTGGAGATAGAGCAAGGGTGGCAACTCGGCAGTGTCGCGCGGCCAGCCCGGAAGCCTCTCCTCCGCCAGCACCAGCTTGTCGTGCATCACGGGTCGACCGTCGGCATGGCGGATGCGGTGGATTTTGACGACCCCGCCGGTGCGGATCTGCAGCGCTGCGGCCTGCGCCGGTGTCGCAGGTGAGCACCCGACGTTCAGGAACTGACTGGTCGAGCGCACGAGACTGCCGTCGGCGCGGTGCAGCCGGAAATACTGGAAGAAGAAACGCAGGCTGTGATGGGGGGTGCGCCCCGTCACGACCGTGCCGGTCTTGCGGCGTCGTGTCAGCAGGCCTTCGGCGACCAGGTCGCTCATGGCGCGGCGGACGGTACCGACCGCGACACCAAACCCTTGCGCCAGCACAGTCTCATTCGGCAGGACCATACCGGGCGGCCAGTCGCCGACAAGAATGGCTTCCGACATGTGCCGTTTCACGCGCTCATAGAGCGGTGCGGCCTCGCCGGCGCTGAAATTCGGCAGGATCGGCACGGATGCCCCGGTGCTGTTGCCTGTTCCGGCGGCAGCACGCGTCGTTTTTTTGGCATTGACAGGGGGCATGCCGTCGGATCCTATTTCTATATAGTTTATATGAAAGAGGGAGGTCCGCAAATGGCTTTGCCAACTGCGGCGGTTCGGGGTCTCCATCGCAGATCGTGCCAGCGCTGGACAAGCGCGACCACGCTGGGCTGAGCGATGTCCGGAGCCAAACCCTTGCGGCACGACATGTTTGCGCTCACGCACGCCAATGGCTGGATCGAGGCCAATGTCGAGGATGCGGTCGCCGAACTCGACCGGATGATCGCGGTCGATACCTCCTTCCCACCCGGCCTGGGCTATGACGACTTCGCTGGTTTGATGGAGGAGCTCGTCGCGCCGCTCGGCTTTTCGTCCGAACGTGTCGTGGTGCCGGCGGCGCTATGGCAGGCGCCGAACGGTCCCGCTGCAGGCTCGCGAACCAATCTCGTCGCCAGCCGCGCAAGCGGTCGCCCGGTCTGCGGTCTCTATTTCCACGTCGACACCGTTCCCGCCGCGGCTGGTTGGGAAACCGACCCGCTGCAGATGAAACGCGAAGGTGACCGCCTGATCGGCTTGGGCGCCGCCGACATGAAAGGCTCCATCGCCGCGATACTCCTGGCGCTGCGCGCGGCGCAGGCCTGCGCGGTCGAACTCGCCTATGATCCGATGCTGTTGTTCTGCACGGACGAGGAAGGGGGCCTATACCCCGGCATCCGCCATCTCGCCGAGCAAGGACGACTCGAGGGCCACGTCCTCAACTTCAATGGTAGCGCCGAGGCGCGAATCTGGGCCGGGTGCTTCGGCCTGTTCAATCTGCTCGTACGCATCCATGGCCAGGCCGTCCATGCCGGCGAGGGCAATCGCAAGGGCTCCGGTCTCAATGCGATCGAGGGGGCACTGCCACTGCTCAATGCATTGACGGAGCTGAAGGCAAAGGTCGCGACGCGCGTCTCTGCCCTGCCCCCACCGCCGGGCAAACCACCGCTCTCGGCCCAGCTCAATCTTGCTGCAATCCAGGGCGGCACCGCCGGCGGGCAGGTGCCTGCTCTCGTCGAGCTGACGCTCAACCGGCGTTACGCTCCCGAAGAGCGTTTCGAGGATGCGCTGGCCGAGATCGAGGAGGTGGTCCGCCGCAGCATCGCCGCCGTGCCAGGCCTCACGGTCGAGACAACGCTGGTCGGCCACCTCATGCCGACAGCGGATCCAACCGGACCGCATTGGCCGCGCTGGCAGGCAGCCATGGGCGAAGGCTTCGGCTACGCGCCGGAGCAATTCCGCAAATGGGGCGCGGCAAGCTGCTCCGATTTCGGCTGGGTCCAACGTGCGACCGGCCAACAAGAAGTGCTGCTCGGCGGGCTCGGCCGGCCCGACCGCAACATCCATTCGCCTGGCGAATACACCACGGTGCCCGACATCGTCTCACTGGCGAAGGCAGTGTTGTCCTATCTCGCCGCCGATTTCAGGCCTGACATCAACCCCGACCTGCCCCCGTCCCAGAGCTGAAGGAGCGTCCCATGCCGAGCATCCATCGTCGCGATTTCCTCGCCGCCTCCGCCGCTCTGAGCGGCCTTGCCCTCTCCGGCGTGCCGGCCTTCGCGCAGGCGCCGCGCCGCGGTGGCACGCTGCGGGTCAGCGTCGACCAGGCGGTGTCTAAGCTCAACCCGCTCGTCACCCGCGTAAACCCGGAATATCTCGTCGCCGAACTGCTCTATTCCGGCCTGACGCGGCTCAAGGTCGACATGAGCGCCGAGCCCGACCTCGCCGAATCCTGGACGAACTCGGCCGATCTCACCGAATGGACCTTCGCGCTGCGCAAGGGCCTGACCTTCCATGACGGCTCGCCTTGCACGGCCGCCGATGTGGTCGCGACCTTCGAGGCCATCCTCGACGCCAAGACCGCCTCCCCGGCGAGACAGAATGTCGGCCCGATCGCCAAGGTCGCCGCAAAGGACGATACGACCGTGGTCTTCACCCTCTCGGCGCCTTTCGCCGATCTGCCGGTGACGCTCGCCTACACCAACGCCAAGATCGTCCCTGCCGCCGTGATCAAGGGCGGGCTGGAGAAGCTCGACCGCCAGGCGATCGGCACGGGCCCGTTCAAGCTCGTCTCCTTCGAGCCCGAGCGGCAGATCGTCGTCACCCGCAATGACGCCTATTTCGACAAGGCGCGGCCCTATCTCGACAAGATCGAGGTCGTCGTCTTCCCGGATGTCAGTGCCGAGGCCTCTGCGCTGATCGCGGGCGATACGGATCTGATCAGCACGACCCCGCCGACCGAGTTCGGCCGCTTGCAGAATGCGAATGGCGTCAAGGCGCTGCGTGTGCCTTCGGGCCAGTTCTGCAACGTCAATTTCGGCTGCGATCAGAAGCCCTTCAACGACGTGCGCGTGCGTCAGGCCCTCGCGCTGACGGTCGACCGCACCGCCATGGTCGATTTCGTCACCGAGGGCTTTGGCTCGCCCGGCAACGATACGCCGCTCAACCCGGCCTATCGGTTCTATGCCGATCTGCCGGCCAAGAAGGCCGACATCGCCAAAGCCAAGGCCTTGCTCGCCGAAGCCGGTTATCCGAAGGGGCTGGAAGCCACGCTGATCGCCTCCGACCGGCCGGGCCAGCGCACCCAGCTTGCCGTCGCCCTCCGCGAAATGGCCAAGCCCGCTGGCTTCGACATCAAGGTCGAGACCATGCCGCATGCGACCTATCTCGACCAGGTCTGGAAGAAGGGCTCGTTCTATGTCGGCTTCTACAACATGCAGGCGACGGCCGACGCCATCTTCTCGCTGCTCTACACCTCCAACGCCGCCTGGAACGAGACGCGGTGGAACAACGCCGCCTTCGACAAGCTGGTGTTCGAGGCCCGGGCCACGGTCGACGAGGCCAAGCGCCGTGAGCTCTACGCGCAGGCGCAGAAGCTGATGTATGACGAGGTGCCCTCGATCATCCCGGCGTTCTTCGACCTGCTCGGCGGGCAACGCGACTGGGTCGAGGGCTACCAGCTCCATCCGCGTGGCGCGGTCTTCCGCCTGGATTACGTCTCGCTCGGCGCCAACGCGCCGAAGCGCGGCTGAACGCAGGCGAGGGCAGCGGCGTGTCGCCAGCCTATATCCTCAAGCGCATCCTGCTGATCGGCTACACGCTCCTCGTCGTGTCGCTGGTCGTCTTCGCGATCACCCAGATCCTGCCGGCAGATGCCGCCGTCATGATGCTGGGCGAGAACGCGACACCGGACGCGCTGGCGGCGCTGCGCCTGAAGATGGGGCTGAACGACCCCATCTGGATGCAGTATCTGCATTGGCTCGGCGGGGTCGTGCGCGGCGATTTCGGCATCTCGATGCGCACGGGCCAGCCGGTCGCACCGGCGATGATCGAAGCGCTCGGCCGCTCCCTGCTGCTCGCTTTGTTCTCGATCCTGCTGATGCTGGCGGTCGCGATCCCACTCGGCATCGTCGCGGCCGTCAGGCGGGGCAGAGCGGCCGACCTCGGTGTCAGCTTCCTCTCCTATATCGGCGTCTCGCTGCCGGAATTCGTCACGGCGACGCTGGTGGTGCTGGTACTGGCCGACTGGCTGCAATGGCTGCCGGCCACGGGCTATGTGCCGCTCACCGAGGACCCTCTGCGCGGGCTGAAACATCTTGTCCTGCCGGTGCTGACGGTCTCGATGATCCTGATCGCCCATGTCTCGCGCATGGTGCGCTCCGAGCTCGTCGACGTACTGCATTCCGACTACATCCGCGCGGCGCGGCTGAAGGGGCTGTCGAAGCGACAGGTACTGTTCAAGCACGCGCTGCGCAACGCGCTGCTCCCGACCATCACCATCGTGGCGCTCGATGTCGGCTACCTGCTCGGTGGCGTCATCGTGGTCGAGGAGATCTTCGCCCTGCCGGGCATCGGCCGCCAGCTCATCGTCGCGATCCAGGCCCGCGACCTGCCCTCGATCCAGGCGGGCGCGCTCATCATGGCGACGACCTATGCCGTCGCCAATTTCCTCGCCGACATCTGCTATGCGTGGCTCGACCGGAGGATCCAGTATGATTGAGATCCTCAAGCGCATGCTGCGCTCCCCGCAAGGCGCGCTGGGCCTCGTCATCGTCGGCCTCATCCTGTTCGTCGTGATCGTCGGCCCCTGGTTTGCGCCTTACGATCCCGAGAAGATGGCGCCGCTGATGCGCTACAAGCCGCCGAGCGCGCAGTTCTGGCTCGGCACCGACCAGTATGGCCGCGATATCCTCAGCCGCCTGCTGCATGGTGCCCGCGCCACCGTCCTGCTGGCGGTGCTGGCCACCGCGCTCGGCACGCTGGTCGGCGCCGTGATCGGCACGGTCTCGGCCTTCCTCGGCGGGCGCAGCGACGAGGCGATCATGCGCACCGTCGATGCGATCATGTCGATCCCGAGCCTACTGCTGGCACTGCTGATCGTGAACCTGCTCGGCAAGAGCAGCCTCAACGCCCTGCTTGCCATCGCGCTCGCCTTCGCGCCCGGCATGGCGCGGGTGACGCGCTCCGTCGCACTGGCCGTGCGCAAGCAGGACTATGTCAATGCCGCCATCGCGCGCGGCGAGAGCGCCGGCTTCATCGTCGGGCGCGAGATGCTGCCGAATGTGGTGGCGCCGATCATCGTCGAGATGACGATCCGCGTCGCCTTCGCGGTGATGCTGTTCGCGACGCTCTCCTTCCTCGGCCTGGGGGCGCAACCGCCGGCCTCTGAATGGGGGCTGATGGTCTCGGAGGCGCGCCGCTTCATGCATCTGAGCGCCTGGATGATCCTGTGGCCGAGCCTCGCCGTCGCGCTGGTCGCAATCGGCTTCAACCTGCTCGGCGATGGCTTGCGCGATGCGCTCAACCCGAGGACCTGAGCGATGAGCGGACCGATCCTCGACATCGCCGGCTACGGCCTCGACTACGCGACGCCGGCCGGCTTCACCCGTGCCCTCGACGATGTGAGCCTCCAGATCGCCAAGGGCGAGGTGCTCGGCCTTGTCGGCGAATCCGGCTCGGGCAAGACCTCGCTCGCCTGGGCGATCATGCGCTACCTGCCAGCGACGGCCCGCGAGGCGGGCGCGATCCGACTGACCGGGCAGGAGCTGCTGAAAGCTTCCGAGACCGAGATCGAGGCGACCCGCGGCAAGCGCATCGGCATGGTCTTCCAGGACCCGAGCACCTCGCTCAACCCGACGCTCCCGCTCGGCGAGCAATTGGCCGAGGTGCTGGTGCGCCATCGCGGCCTGACCCGGAAACAGGCCTGGGCCGAGGGCGAGGAGCGCCTCGCCCATGTCGGGCTGAAGGTGCCGAGGCAGATGATGCGGCGCTATCCGCATGAGGCCTCCGGCGGCGAGAAGCAGCGAGTCGTCATCGCCACCGCCTTCGCCTGCCAGCCGGAATGCATCATCTTCGACGAGCCGACGACCGCGCTCGACGTCATCACCGCCCGGCAGATCCTCGACCTGTTCAAGGCCCTGCAGGAAGAGACCGGTGTCGCTTCGCTCTACATCTCGCACGACCTCGCACTGGTCTCGCAGATCGCGACCAGGGTCGCGGTGATCCATCGCGGCAAGATCGTCGAGCAGGGCCGCGTCGGCGAGGTCTTTGCCCGCCCGCAGGACGCCTATACGAAGAAGCTGCTCGCCGCCGTACCGCGACCGGACCACCGGCTGGTCGAGACCGAGGCTCCGGAAGCCGGCACGCCATTGGTGGAAGTCGAGAAGGTCAGCGTACTCTATGGCCGCAAGCCCTTCCTCGGCGGGCTCCTCGGCCGGGCCAATACGCAGTTCACCGGCAACCGCGAGGTCAGCCTCTCGGTGATGCCGGGCGAAATCCTCGGCATTGTCGGCGAGTCCGGATCGGGCAAATCGACGCTCGCCAAGGCGATGACGGGCCTCAATCGCTTCGAGGGCGAGATCCGCTTCGCCGGCCGCCGCATCACCGGCCTCTCCGATATGGATCGCGCCTATCGCCGCGACGTGCAGATCATCTTCCAGCACCCGGATTCCTCGCTCAATCCGCGCCAGCGCATCCGCGAAATCCTGTCGCGGCCGCTCGCCCTCTATGGCGAGGCGGGCGCCCGCCGGGATACCTCAAAGATCGGTGAGTTGCTGGAGCAGGTACGGCTGCCGGCCGCTTACGCCGAGCGCTATCCGCACCAGCTCTCAGGCGGCGAGAAGCAGCGCGTCGCCATCGCCCGCGCCTTCGCTTCGAAGCCGAAATTGGTGATCTGCGACGAGATCACCTCGGCGCTCGACGTCTCCGTGCAGGCTTCGGTGGTGGAGCTTCTCGTCGACCTGCAGCAGCGCTTCGGCACGGCCTATCTCTTCATCACCCACGATCTCAACCTGGTGCGCCAGATCGCCCACCGGATCGCGGTGATGTATCGCGGCGACCTCGTCGACCTCGTCGATGTCGCTGCGCTCTCGACCGGCCCCCTCCACCCTTACACCCAATCGCTGCTCGAAGCCGTGCCCGCTCCGGCCACGGCCGCCGCCTGACATCAGAGGCCATACGCATGAACCCTCGCGACCTGATCCATTCGCTCGACGAGAAAGCCTGTCTCTCGCTGCTCTCCGACTGGGCGAAGCACAAGAGCTACTCGGAAACCGAGGGAGAGAAGGCGCTCGTCCATCATGTCGTCGACCAGATGAAGGCGATGGGCATCGAGGCGGAAGCACAGCCCTTCGACGAGGGCCGCCGCGCCAACGCCATCGGCCGCTGGAAGGGCAAAGGTGGAGGCAAGAGCCTGCTCTTCAACGGCCATCTCGACACCAATCCAGCAACCGAGGGCTGGACCGTCGATCCTTGGGGCGGCCTGGTCGATGACGAATTCATCTACGGTATCGGCGTCTCGAACATGAAGGCCGGCGACGCCGCCTCCTATTGCGCGGTCAGGACGCTGCTCGACGCTGGGGTTAAGCTGAAGGGCGACGTGATCCTGACCTATGTCGTCGGCGAATTGCAGGGCGGCGTCGGCACCGTCGCGGCGATCCGCAACGGCATCCGCGCCGACTACTTCGTCAACAGCGAGCCGACCGATGTGCAGGCCGTGACGATGCACGCCTGCGCCTTCTCCTTCGTCATCGAGCTCGTCGGCAACACGCGCCACCTCTCCAAGCGCGAGCAGGCGGTCGATGCGATCATGGCTGCCTGCGACCTGATCCCGCGCCTCAACGCGATGACGTTCAGCGGCGCCCGCTCGCCCGAGCATGAATCGATCAACCGCGTCCATGTCGGTGTCGTTCATGGTGCGCTCGGCAAGGAGCTGCATGAGTGGCGCGCGCCGCAGGTGGCCGACTATTGCAAGCTCAAGGGCTCCGGCCGCTATGCACCGGGACAGACAGAGGCTGGTGCGCTTGCCGACATGCAGCGCGAGCTCTCCGCGCTGGAGCAGCGCTTCCCGGGGCTGAAGGCGTCGATCCGTATCGAGAAGAAGGAAGGGCACCAGTCGATGCCGGCCTTCGAGGTCGCCAAGGACGCCCGCATCGTAAAGGCCGTCAATGCCGCCTACGAGACCGTGCGCGGCGAGAAGCAGCCGACGGGCGCCATCAAGCCTCCAGGCTTCTTCGGCACCGATGCCGGCCATCTCTATGCCGAGGCCGGCATGGAGGGCATCGTCTGTGGGCCAGGCGGGCGCTACAACACCATGCCCGACGAGCGTGTCGAGATCCGCGACTTCCTCGACATGGTCCGCATCTACATGCTGACCATCCTCGACATCTGCGAGGTCGCGTGAGCCCACTCTTTCCGCGCGAGGAATTCGCCGGGCGGGTCGCCAAGGCCCGAGCAGCGATGGCGGAAGCCGGCGCGGAGCTGCTGCTGATCGACCATGCCGAATTCCTGGCCTGGCTGACCGGCTATACGGTCTCGGAGACGATGTACCGCGCGGCCTTCCTGCCGCGCGAGGGCGAACCCTGGTTTGTGCTGCGAGAACTCGACGCTGGCCCCTGCCGCGATGCCTGTTGGTTCTCCGATATCGTCGGCTTTCCGGACACGGCCGAGCCCCGTGTCGTGATGGCGGAGGAAATCCGCCGCCGCGGCTTCGCGAAGGCGCGCATCGGCGCGGACCACGCCTCCTACGGCTTCACCGCTGCCACGCGGGACCGCTTTGCGACGCTGCTGCCGGACGCACGTTTCATCGATCTGCCAGGGGTGAGCGATCGGCTCAGAGCCGTGAAATCGCCTTCGGAGATTGCCCTGATCAGCGAGGCCGCCAGTATCGCAGACAAGGCGATGGCGGCGATCGCAGTCCAAGCACGTCCAGGGCTGTCGCCCCGTGCCGCAGCGGCCATCGCAGCCGCCTGCTTCCTGGAGAATGGCGCCGACACCGGTGAGACGGGTCCGATCGTGCCGGGCGTCGGGGATCACGAATTCCTGCATGGCGTCATGACCACGCAGCCGCTGGCAGCGGGCGACATCCTGCATGTCGAGCTGATCCCGAAGCGGCGCAACTACAGCGCCCGGCTGATGCGCCCTGTGCTGATCGGCGAGGATCGGCGCGAGCTTTCGGCAACCGCAGAACGGCTCGTCGCCCTGCAGGACCGGCAGTTCGCCGCAATGCGTCCCGGCGCCCTTGCCCGCGATGTCGACGCGATTTTGCGCGAGGCTGTCCTCTCCGAAGGTTTGCGCCCCGCTTATGACAACGTCACCGGGTATACGCTCGGGCTCTACGGCCGCACCCCGCGCACCAGCGACTTCTCCCACGTGTTCCTGCCCAACGCCGACTGGCACCTGGAGGAGGGCATGGTGTTTCACATGTATGTCTCGGCTGCCGGGCTGGGTTTCAGCGAAACGGTCGTCGTCGGAGCGCAGGGTGGAAGGCGGCTGACCGCCACGCCACGCAAGCTGCTCGCCGGCCCCTGATGAACCGCGGCCTTGCTGGATTTCGCTCCTGTCGACGAAGCGGACCCGGAAAGAAATTCGGGCTGGCGTGCGAAAACGTGCGGTGAACCCCGGCGCCGCCGTGTCTAGTTGAAACCCTTGCCCTCGAAGGCAGTACCAAGCAGGGCTCTCGCCGAGGCCCGGTCGAGCGCGACCGGCGACCAGTAGGGATTGGCCGCGGCGAGCTCCGCAGCCCGGTCCAGATCCTTCTGGTGCATCCCGATCGCCGCCAGCGAGAGCGGCGCCTCCAGCTCGCGGGCAAGATCGCGCAGCGCGCTTGCCGCATCCCCACCGCGCCCGAGCGCGCGGCTGATGGCATTCACGGCGCCCGGGACCGCGCCGGACACAAAATCGATGACATAGGGCAGCATGACCGTATGCGTCTCGGCGTGCGGCAGGGCGAAGGAGCCGCCGAGCGTGTGGCAGAGCTTGTGGTGCACCGACATGCTGACCGAGCCGAGGCAGGAACCCGCCAGCCAGGCGCCGAGAAAGGCCTGATACCGGGCAGCCCGATCCTCGGGAGCGCGCCTGATCTGCGGCAGGGCCTGGCCGAGACTGCGGATCGCCTCTTCCGCCATCAGCGAGATCACCGGATTCCCGTCCGGCGCGTAAAGAGCCTCGACAGCGTGGGCGATGGCATTCATGCCGCTCGTCACGCTCAAAGCGATTGGCAAACCCAGCGACAGATCGACATCGTAGATCGTTGTCCTGGGCAGGATCCCGGGCGCGCGCCTTGTCGTCTTGAGCCTGTTCTCGGTCTCACCAAGGATCGGCGTCATCTCCGAGCCGGCATAGGTGGTCGGCACCGCCAGATGCGGCAATCCGGTCCGGACGGCGAGCGCCTTGCCGAGACCGATGGTCGATCCACCCCCGACGGAGACCACGCCGTCAGCGCCTCGTGCCCGCAGATCGTCCATGGCGAGCTCGGTCGTTTCGACAGGCGTGTGCATGGCGGCCCGGGCGCAGACCCCGGCGCTCATCTCACCGAGCAGACCGGCAACGCTCTGCGCCAGCTCGGCCTGTTGCGGTGTGGCCAGCACCAGAGCCCGTGCGACACCGAGCGCGCCTAGCTCCTCAGGCAACTTCGACAGGGTCCCGGCGCCAAAGACGACGCGATTGGGCTGCGCCTGGAAGACGAACGCCGCGGGACTCATCGCTTCGCCTTCCGGCTCAGCACGAAATCATAGTCGAGGACGAGATAAGGGACTTCGATCTGCGACCCGTCCGGAGCCACACCCGGCGACCGCTCGGCGTAGTCCGTAACCAGGGAGTTCTTCACGCCGAAGACCACATCGCTGTCGAGATAGGGGTCCTTGTCGATGAAGAGATGGGTGACGAGCGTCTCGCAGCCCTCGGCCGCGATCATGAAATGCACATGCTCCGGGCGGAACGGATGCCGCCCCTGGGCCTGCAGCATCTGCCCGACCGGCCCGTCATGCGGAATCGGATAATATTTCGGTCGCACCGACCAGAACCAGAACCGACCGTCGTCATCGGCCTGGAAGCGCCCGCGCATCTGCAATTCCTCGCCGCGCTGGACGTCGTAGAAGCCTTCCTCGTCCGAATGCCAGGCATCGATCGTCGCTCCGGCGATCGGCATGCCTTTGACGTCACGGACGGAGCCGGAGACGAAGAGCGGTGTGCCAGGTGCTCCGGGCGCCATGTTCGCACCGAGCGGCAGGGCCGGTCGGTTCTCCACGAAGAACGGCCCGAAGACGGTGGTCTCGGTCGCGCCCTCGGGTTTGCGATGGTTGATCGCATCGACCAGCATCGAGACGCCCAGCGTATCCGAAAGCAGGATGAACTCCTGGCGAACGTCGCTGCACATCTGGCCGACACGCGTCAGGAAATCGATGCCGAACTCCCACTCCGCCTGCGTTGGCTCGACCTCGCGGATGAAGGCGTGGAGATATCGGATCAACGCCTTGCTGACCTGCTGCACCCGCGGATCGGCGGTTCTCGACACGGCGCCGAGCACTTCGTTGGTGATGCTCTGTTCGTCCAGATCCCGCATGGCCAAACCTTTCCGAGCTCAAGCGTTTTCAAAGGAGGCCGGCGCGGCCTCGCACAAATACGCAATCGGCCAAAGAACCGCCTCCCGCGACCAGCAGATGCGCGGCAAGGCGCGAAATGTCAGTGCCGCGAGACTGGCAGGCCGCGCAGCCAATCCGCCCCTTGCGCGTAAAGCGCCTCGACCTCCTGCCCGACGAGGCCGGGCATGTCGCGCTTGACGGGATAGCCGATGCCGGCCTGCAGATAGGCAAGATGGCGGTACCCCTCGGGAAAACTCATCAGCCTGTCCCGATCGAGACGCGGTACCGCGGCCGGATCGACCGGGTCGAGCCTATCCTTCTCGTAGATTGGCTGGCGCAGGAAGATCGCCCAGCGGCCATCCCGGCGCTCGATGAAATCATAGAAGCGGCCGGTGCAGACGACATCGCACTCGACGCCCTCGACCAGGGCACGCTGGCTGATCGTCATCTTCGTCTGCGCGATCGCCCGGTCGCCGGCAACCTCGACAGAACAGCCTCCGAGGAAGTGCAGGATGCGCACGCCCTTCTCGAAGCCGGCCTTGCTCACCGCGATGAACTCCTCGGGCGTGCCCTGGAACCATGTCGCCATCATCCGGCCATCGGCATGCCAGCAGCTGCGAAAACGCTCCCAATCGCAGGCGTCCCGCCACATCGCCCAGTTCTCGACGAGCTCGCGGATTTCGAGCCGATCCTTGCGCCCAGCATCCATGTCGCTTGCCTTCCCAATGCATCTATAATTTCTCTTACATGAACTAGTTTCCTATTTGAACGACGATGTCAATTTTCATGCACCCCGCGACTCTCGTTGCCGGAACGTCGAAGCCCGGCAGGCGCGCCGACATGCGGACAGCCAAAAGCTGCCCGCGAGCGGGCGGCTCGCAAGAAATGGCACGCGAGAAAGCTGGGGTAGTCAGGCTGGGATGCGACGATCCGCGCCCCTTTCAAGCGTCTTCTGAAGCATCCTAACCGCGCGCGACAGGGTCTCCTCGCAAAGCAGCCTCTTCTCCGCGTCGAAACGGGGAACCGGCGTGGCCACGTTGAGCGAGGCGATCGGATAACCGGACCGGCTCAGAACCGCCGCTCCGACGCCGATGATGCCGAGGGTGAACTCCTCCTGCACGTAAGCGAAACCGGTCTTCCTGACGCCATCCAGCTCGGCAAGGAGACGATCGGCTGAGACGATCGTCTGCGGCGTCACCGGCTCGAACGTCACCCGGGCGAGGTATTCATCGAGCATCGCCTGTGGCAGATGGGCCAGCAACGCCTTCCCGCCCGATGTCGCATAAAGCGGCGCGAGGTCGCCGCTTCGCATCGTGAAATTCAGCCGATGCGGCCCGACCACGCTCGCGACGACTTCTGACCGATCGCCCTTGATGAAGTTGAGTGCGCAGGTTTCCTGCGTCTCGCTCGCCATCCAGGCCAGCACCGGCCCTGCGGCCGCGATCAGGTCGCCGCTATCCCGTTCGTTGCGCGCCAGCTTCCCGATGGCCGGCCCAAGCCCGTAGCCCTTGGAGGCTGGCTCATAGGAGAGATAGCCGCGCTGCAGCAGCGTCTTGAGGAGCTTCGTCAGGCTGCTCTTCGGAATGCCAAGTTCCTCTGCGATCTCGGTATGCGTCTTCTCCGAATCCCAACGGGCCAGGAACTCGAAGAGGTCGAGGACGCGCGTCGCCGACTTGACGCTGGCCGCCGCGAGATCGGCCGAGGCACGCTCATGGGAGGCCTGCTCGCGCCGCTCTGCCTCGACGGCCTTCGTGGGATTTCCTGACATCACGACTTCACTATCCACGGGCATCCCACGCGCGGCCGTTCCGCGCCGATCGAGTTTAGCATTGCCGCAGGTCTGACCGTCACGAAAGAGAGCGACCTGCCGGGAACCGCCTGGCAGATGCGGCGCCCTTTGATAAGCCATTCATTTCCACTCATCAACAAATTGAAAACTAGTTTTTATACAGGAACAAAATTCCCTAGACAGTCCAACCATCGCTGCCTATGGTCCTGTCCCGAATACGGCACATTTCGGCCAGCGCCCAAGCTCTGTCGATCGTCTCACCCATCGAGGAACCGACCGACAAACAGAGGCAACAACGGGGAAGCAGATATTGCCTGACGGAAGCGCAATGACGATGTCACTCGCGCATCTCACAGTGCTCGAGGCCACGCCGATCGAGCTGATCGACGCGGCCGTCGCAGGCGGTTTCGATGCGGTGGGCCTGCGGATCGTGCCCCCAATGAAGGCGGACCGGATCACCGAGGTCATCGGTAATGATCGCCTCATTCGCGAGATCATTGCCAAGTCGCAGGATGCAGGCGTCCGGATCTGGGACGTCGAGGCGGTCTGGCTGACGCCGGAGAGCGATCCTGCGACGCTCGCAGCAGCGCTGGAAACCGGAGAGCGGCTGGGTGCCCGCCATCTGCTCGTGGTGGGGCATGATCCGGATTTCGGCCGGCTGAGCGACAGTTTCGGAGCGCTCTGCGAGAAAGCCTATGCGCACCGACTGACCGTCGCGCTCGAAATGATGTCCTATGTGGAACTCAACACGATAGCGAAAGCCGTACGATTGCTCGAAACGGTGCGCCCGCACGACGCCCGGCTCCTGATCGATGCGTTGCATTTCTTCCGGGCGGGTACAGCTTTCAGCGAGATCGAGGCACTCGAACCCGCACTCTTTCCCTATATCCACCTCTGCGATGCCGCCCTGACGCCGCCACCCGCGGACGCGCTCCGCGCCGAAGGGCGCGGACGTCGCTTCTATCCCGGCGAGGGTGAATTGCCACTGGCGGAGATGATGGCCCGTCTGCCGACAGGCATCCCCGTCGCGGTGGAAGCGCCATGCGCGGCCCATTCCGCGCGGCCGGTTCTCGAAAGGGCTCGCCTCTGCGGGGAGGCAACCCGGCGCTTCCTCGCAGGTCTCCAGGAGCCGGCGGCTTCCTGAATCCTACGCAGGCCTCCGACTCAGGCCCCAAGACAAGTCGTCATAAAGATAGGACACGCGAGCATGTCGGCACGCTTTTCGGGACGTACCGCGATTGTGACGGGTGGCGCACGCGGCATCGGCCTCGGCATTGCCCAGCGGCTGGCAGGAGAAGGAGCACAGGTCACTCTCTGGGATCTCGACTTCACCCCGTTCGACAGCACGACAGCGGGTTTCGAACCCGTTCTGCAGCAGCGGATCGACGTGGCCGATCCGGCCTCGATCCGACAGGGCGTGGAAGAACTTCTCGCCCGAACCGGGAGGATCGACATCCTCGTCAATAATGCCGGGATCAACGGCCCGGTCGTCGAAGTCCAGAACTACCCGATCGAGATGTGGCACAAGGTCATCGCCGTGGATCTCACGGCGATCTTCCTGTGCTGCCGCGCAGTGATCCCTCACATGGTCGACCGCGGATATGGCCGGATCGTCAATGTCTCCTCGATCGCCGGCAAGGAGGGCAATCCCAAGATCTCGGCCTATTCGGCGGCGAAGGCCGGGGTCATCGGCTTCACCAAGGCCATCGCCAAGGAGTTGGCCGAGACCGGCGTGATCGCGAACTGCATCGCCCCGGCGATCACGGAAACCGATCTCTTCAAGGAGATGACGGCCGAACACATCGCCTGGAGCAAGGGCAAAATTCCGATGAACCGCTTCCTGACGATTCCCGAGATCGCCGCCACGGTCGCCTGGGCCGCAAGCGAGGAATGCTCCTTTACGACGGGACAGACCTTCGACCTGTCGGGCGGGCGCGCGACCTATTGATGGCGCGATCATCGACGCGACCGAAACACCGCAAGCAGGGAAAGAGGGCACCGCCGTGAAACCGGATCGAACCACGGCTGCGGACTCGGACGCCAGCCTTACCAGCCCCATCGCCTACCAGGAAATGGAGCCGCCGTTCTTTCCCGGTTTCCGCTCCCTGGACATCGAGGCGGGCAGCGTGCGCTTCGCCGGCGTCGTCGGCGGTTCCGGCCCGCCGCTCCTGCTGCTGCACGGCTATCCCGAGACGCATATCGCCTGGCGCAAGGTCGCGCCCACCCTCGCCCGCCAGCACACGCTGATCATCCCCGACCTGCCCGGCTACGGCGCCAGCAGGCCAGACGCGACGACCCCACGCTGGTCGAAGCGGCGGGTCGGTCAAGCGCTGGTGGCGCTGATGCGGAAGCTGGGCCATGAGCGCTTCGCGCTTGCCGGGCACGACCGCGGTGCGCGCGCCGGCTATCGCCTCGTGCTCGACCACCCCGGCACCGTGACGCGCTTCGCTTCACTGGCTGTTGTTCCAACGCTCGACGCAATGCAGGCGGTCACGCATCGCTTCGCACGCAAGGCCTATCACTGGTTTCTGCTGGCGCAGCAGGCGGATCTTCCCGAGCGCCTGCTCGCCGCCGCTCCCGACGCGTTTCTCGACCACGCCTTCACCGGCATGGACGCTACTGGCGACCGTGTCATCGAGGCCTCTGCACGGGAAGCCTATCGCGCGGCTGTCCGCGACCCGATCGTGCAGCACGCGATCTGCGAGGATTATCGGGCCGCGCTGGAGGAAGACCTCGTTTGCGATCAGGCGGATCACGCTGCAGGACGCAAGCTCGACTGCCCTGTCCTGGTGCTCTGGCCGCGCGGGCAGCAGGCTCCCGAGCGCGCGAGCCCGGCCGAGATCTGGCAAGGTTGGGCCGAGGAGGTCGACAGCGGGGTAACGGCCGGCGGCCATCTGATACCGGAGGACAGCCCCGAGGAGGTCATCGCCAGCTTCCGTGCCTTTTTCTCCCCAGAGCCGAAAGGCGAGCATGACCTTGCGTGAGGCACCCGGTTCGGACGGCCACGCTGCGTGACGAACAGCAGATCGCTCTGCACCTGCGCCAGACTGCGCTTGCAAGCGCCTGCTGGTAGCATGGACAATGGCGATCATGAGGCGTCGGCGCATGGGCAGCGAGAACGAGGCTTCGCTCGCGCGGCCGTCCGCCGCCTACCGCTTCTCGAAGACATAGGCGTGCTCCGCCAGTCCGCGGCCGCAACCGTCGATGGCGAAGACGCCGCCCGAGAGCGGCGCCTCCGCCAGTTGCTGGGCAGAGAGGCGGATTCGCGCCGAGGTCACGTAGAGCGTCTCGCGGTTCGGGCCGCCGAAGGTGCAACTCGTCGGGCGCGGCACCGGCAGGCTGACCGTCTGGTCGATCCGTCCTTCCGGGTCGAAGCGGATCAGCTGCCAGCCATCCCATTGCGCGCTCCAGACATAGCCCTCGGCGTCGACGGTCAGGCCATCGGGAACGCCCATATGATCGAGGGTCTGGGCGAAGACGCGACGGTTCGCGATCGTCCCGCTTTCGGCGTCGAAATCATAGACGAAGATCGTCCGGGCCAGCGAGTCGGTGAAGTACATGCGCCGGTCGTCGGGGCTCCAGCCCAGCCCGTTCGAGATGCCGATGCCGCGCTCCAGGCAATGCACCGAGCCGTCGCGATCAAGCCGGTAGAGGCTGCCCGCCCCCGGAGCGACGCCCATATCCATGGTGCCGGCCCAGAAGCGCCCGCGCGAGTCGCATTTGCCATCGTTGAAGCGGTTGTTCGGCTTGTCGGCCTCGGGGTCGACCAGCGGCGTGGACACACCCGTTTCCGGGTCGAACAGCGTGAAGCCCGATTGCGCGGCGAGCACCAGGCCACCGGTCGAGCAATGAGCGATTGCGCCGACGAGCTCGCCGAGCTCGACGACACGGTCCGCCCCGCTCGCCGTGTCAGAGCGATGCAGCGCCGGAGCGAGGATATCCACCCAGTCGAGCCGCTTCTCGGCCTCGTTCCAGACCGGTCCTTCACCGAGGAAGGCCTGGGTCTCGACCACACAGCGCGCTCGCGTCGTCGTCATGGCAGAACGTCTCGTTTCCGGTTGTGAGAAGGCGGCCTGGCCAGTGATGCGCGCCGCCGCCTTCAGCAGGTCAGCGCCGATTTCATGCAGCCTTTCGGTGGTCAGGCGGAAGGCAGGTGCAACGACCGCGAGCGCACCGATGGCTCGCCCGCCATGGTCGAGGATCGGCGCAGCGACGGAACGCTGCCCGATGACGAATTCCTCGTCCTCGACGGCGTAGCGGCGCGCCTTGGCGATATCGAGTTGGGCGTCGAGCAGAGGCAGCTCGGTCAGGCTGCGGGCCGTGTGCGGGATGAGCTTGAGCCGGGCCAGCATGGTCGGCCGCAGCGCCCGTTCGGCAAAGGCGAGGATCGCCTTGCCGGCCGCAGTGCAATAGCCGGGCAGGATACTGCCCTCCGTGACGGCGATGCCGCCGACCGCGCGCGTCTCCAGCACTTTCGAGCAGACGATATCGGGCCCATGCGGCAGCGCGACGAAGACCGTCTCGCCCGTCTGGACCTGCAGGCGGACGAGTTCGGGCTCGATCAGCGTCGGCAGGTCGAGATCGGCCTGGGCGAAGCGGGCGAACTCGATCAGCTTCCAGCCGAAGCGATACCGGTCGTCGCGCCGCTCGAAGCGGATGAGCCCGCGTTCCAGCAGCGCCGCAAGGATGCGATGCACGGTCGCTTTCGGGAGCCCGGAGGCGCGAACGAGCTCGCTGAAGCTCGCGGCGCCGCCAGCCTCCGACAACGCCTCGAGCAGGCCGACCCCCTTCTGCAGGGCAGCCGTGCCACGCGCCGGGTCGCCATCCCGCGCTGCCTCTCCGCCAATCTCGATCATCACTTGCTTGACCTCTCCGGACCGCAACTCTACGATGTTCTACATTATAAAACAAGTTCTACACTGTAGAACGTTGGGAGGGCGAAATGACGATGATCGATCGACGCGCCGTTCTGGTGGGCATGACCGCTGCGGCTGCGCTGCCGGGACTGGGAGAAGCGCAAGTGCGCACCAAGGTCACCTATTGGGCTTGGACCGAACATGTTGCAGCCGCCAATGCCGTGAAGGGCGAGTTCGAGAAGCAGAACCCCGGCATCACGGTCGAGGTCGTCAACCTCAATCCCTTCGACTTGCAGGACAAGTTCCTGGTCGCGCTCGCGGCAGGAACCGGCGGACCGGATGTCGCCCTGATCCTGCAGCGCCGCTTCGATGGCTATCTGCCGACGGGCGGGCTACTCGATACGACATCGGCGATGGCACCGCTCAAGGACAGCTTTCCGGCCAGCGTCTATGCCTCGCTCGGCAACGGCGGCAAGACCTTCGCCGTCCCCTACGACCAGAACCCGGCCGTCTACTTCTACCGGGCGGACATCTTCGAGGCGAACGGCATCAAGGCCCCGCTCGAGACCTGGGAAGACGTGGTTGCCGCCGGCCGGATTCTCGCCGCCAAGGGCATCTTCATCGGCCATGTCTCAAGCCCGAGCGGCGTGCCGGGCGTCGCCAACCTCGTGCAGTACCTGCAATCGCGCAATGCGCAGCTCTTCACGGCGGATGGCAAGGTGATCCGTGACAACAAGCTCGCGCGCGAGACGCTGCAGTTCTATTACGACCTCGCTCGCAAGGAGAAGATTGTCTTCGAGTCGCGCAACAACGCGCCCGAGTTCTTCCAAGCGATCAAGGACAGCAAGATTGCCGGCTATGCTGTGCCGGCCTGGGCCGTCTTCCGCCTGCAGAAGGAGGCGCCGGAGCACGCCGGCAAATGGCGCGTCATGCCTTGGCCGAAATGGGGCAAGGACCAGCCGGCGACGACCGGGGCCTGGGGCGGCAACGTTCTCGCCATTCCGAAATCCTCCCGCAACAAGGAGGCAGCGCTGAAATGGGCGATGTTCATCGGCGCCAATGAACTGACGCAGGTGAAGATCTGGCAGGAGGGCCATCTCGTTCCAGCCTTCGCGCCAGCGCTGCGCTCGCCAGAACTGCTCAAGGGCGAGGCCTATCTCGATGGCCAGTCGATCTACGAGGCCGGTCTCAAGAATCGCACACTCAACGGCTTCAACTATTTCGACTGGGCCAAGGCCGAGGTGATCATCGGCAACGAGCTCGACCTGATGTTCGGCGGCAAGAAATCGCCGGGGGATGCCTGGGCCGAGATCGAGAAGCAGCTCGCCAGCCAGCTCGGCCGCTGACCGGTGAGCCGCCGATGAGCACGACGACGGCCATGAAAACGGGAGGTGCGGCCTTCGGACCGCGGCTGCGCCGCGGACTCACGCCCTATCTCTTCCTCGCACCCTTCTTCCTGACTTTCATCGCCTTCTGGCTCGGGCCGATCATCGCCTCGCTGGTCTATTCTTTCACCGATTGGCGGGGCTTCGCCTCGCCGCGCTTCATCGGCCTCGGCAACTACACCAAGCTGTTCGCTGATCCGCGCTTCTGGGTAGCGCTGAAGAATACGCTGTTCTACGGGCTCGCCTATGTCACGATCCTGAACGTCTCGGCCCTGGCGCTGGCGCTCTGCCTCGACAGCGCATGGCTGCGCTTCAAGAATGCGGTCAAGGTCGGCTTCTTCCTGCCGGTGACGATCAGCCTGGTCGTCGCGGCGGTGATCTTCGAGATGATTTTCGCCAAGGGCGTCGGCCTTCTCAACATCGTGCAGAAGGGTCTCGGATTCGGCGAGATCGACTGGCTCGGCGATCCGCGCTTCGCGATCTGGGCAATCATCATCCTGCGCGTCTGGCGGGCGCTCGGCTACTACGCCGTGATCTATTTCGCCGGCCTCCAGGGCATCCCCAGCGACGTCAAGGAGGCGGCGCGCCTCGACGGCTGCAGCCCATGGCAGGTGACGCGCTACGTCACCTTGCCGCTTCTCAAGCCGGTCATCCTCTTCGGCGTGATCATGTCGACGATCTGGGCCCTCGAACTCTTCGACGAACCTTCGGTGCTGACCAAGGGCGGACCGGCCGACAGCACGCTGACCATCGTGATCTATCTCTACCAGGCCGGCTTCCAATACGTCGAACTCGGCTATGCCGCGGCGGTCTCCTATGTGCTGACCCTGATGATCGTGGCGATCGCGATTGTTCAGAAGCTCCTCTCCGGGCGGGAGGTCGCATGAGCGGACCATCCCAAGACGACGCGCCCACGCCGGGCCTTGCCGCCTATCTCGGCACGCTCGTCGTATTGGCCCTGCTCGCGCTCGTGCTGACACCGGTGCTGTGGGCGGTGCTCTCTGCCTTCAAGTCGCGTGCCGATATCTTCGCCGGAGATGTCTGGCCGCGCCGCTGGTCGCTGGAGAATTTCGACGAGCTCCTGGCGAAGACCTTCTATCTGCGCTGGATGGTCAACAGCCTCGTGGTGGCGCTCGCCAGCACGGCGCTCGGGCTGCTGTTCTGCTCGCTGGGCGGCTACGCCTTCGCCAAGTTCGATTTCCCCGGCAAGACGGTGATGTTCTGGGTGGTGATCGCCTCGGTCTCGATCCCGGCCTTCACCACAGTGATCCCGCTCTTCGGTTGGCTCGCGAAACTCGGCCTGCTCGACACCTATATCGTGCTGATCCTGCCCTTCGCCGCCAATGCCTTCGGCATCTTCCTGATGCGGCAATATGCGGTCGCGATCCCCACCGAGCTGCTCGATGCCGGGAGGATCGACGGCGCCGGCGAATTCCGCCTCTACTGGAGCGTCGTGCTGCCCTTGCTGCGCCCGGCGCTCGGCACAGTCGGTGTGCTGATCTTCATCGCCTCCTGGAACAGCTACATCTGGCCGCTGGTGATGATGCGCACCGATGAGATGCTGACCCTTCCGGTCGGCGTCGCGACGCTGAAGGGCGACCAGCTGCCTGAGTACGGGATGCTGATGGCCGCGTCGGTCCTGTCGAGCGTGCCGATCATCATCGCCTTCCTGATCATGCAGCGCCAGTTCATCGCAGGCCTGACGCAGGGCGCGGTCAAGTAGCCACGGAGCGAAGGTCCATGGATCTCGGATTGAACGGCAAGGTCGCTCTGATAACCGGTGCGGCCAGAGGCATCGGGCTGACGAGCGCACAACGCTTCGCTGCCGAGGGTGCGCAGGTCATGCTCGCCGATCGCGACGCCGGCACGCTGGCCGAGGCGGCGGCTTCCGTGCCGGGCTCGCGAATGATCGCAGCCGATCTCACCGCGGACGGCGCCGCCGATCGGGTGCTGGACGCGGCACTCTCCGCCTTCGGTCGCCTCGACGTGCTCGTCAACAATGCCGGCATCAGCGAGCCGGCGCCGATCGCCACGACCACCCCAGAATCCTGGCGCCGGGTGCTGGCGGTCAATCTCGACGCCGTCTACCTGTTGTCGCGGGCAGCGATGCCGGCTCTCGCCGAGAGGAGGGGAGCGATCGTCTCCCTCGCTTCCTTCGCCGGCAAGCGTGGCACGCTGTTCGGCGACAACACCTCCTATTCGACCTCCAAGGCCGGCGTCATCGGTTTCACCCGCGCGCTCGCCATTGAGGCGGCCAGGGTCGGCGTGCGCGTCAATGCCGTCGCGCCCGGCCCGGTCGCGACCGAGCTCATCAAGGCGCTGACGCCCGAGCAGCTCAAACGCGTCACCGATTTCGTGCCGCTCGGCCGCATGGCCGAGACCGACGAGATCGCCGATCTTCTGCTTTTCCTATCGTCGTCGCGTTCGAGCTACATCACCGGCGAGGTGGTGAACGTGAACGGCGGGCTCTACATGGATTGAAGGCCGCCATGGCACTCCCCGACGACCCGCTCACCATCATCGCGACCCGGCACTGGCTGGTCTACATCCCCTTCGACAGTCCGATCGTCTGGGGCTCCGGCAAGCGCACCGGCTCGACCCGGCTAGTCGTGGAGGTGACGACCGCCTCGGGCATCAAGGGCTATGGCGAGACGATCGCGCTGCTCGATTTCGTCCCGGTCGTCCTGGAGAAGGTCGTGCTGCCGCTGGCGCTCGGCCGCAGCGTCGCCGATGTCGAGCGGCTCCACCGGCACGTACTCGGCGCCGGCTACTATCATCATGAGCGAGCTGCGGTGATGGCGCTCGCCGCGGTCGAGATGGCGATGTGGGATGCGCTCGGCAAACATGCCCGCCTGCCGCTGCACGCCCTGCTCGGCGGGACCTATCGCCGCGAGATCGAACTCGCAGCCTATCTCTTCGTCGCCGATCCCGAACCCTGTGCCGAGACGGCCGCACGCTTCCGCGACGAGGGCTACACCACCTTCAAGGTCAAGATCGGCCATGACGAGAAGAGCGACATCGCCTTGATGGAAGCCGTGCGCCGGGTCGTCGGCGACGCGCCGCTGCGAGCCGACGTGAATGGTGCCTGGTCGCCAGGCACAGCACGGCGCCAGCTGGAGAAGCTGAAGGGGCTGGATCTCGCCTATGTCGAGCAGCCGCTCGTCCTGCACGACATCGCCGGTCATGCCGAGCTGCGGCAGGCCCAAACGGTGCCGATCGCGATCGACGAAGGCGCCTATACGCTCGGCGATGTCGGCAATGTCGTGCGCGCCGCCGCTGCAGACGTGATCCTGCTCGATCCCCATGAGGAGGGTGGCATCTGGCAATGCGTCAAGGCTGCGGGCGTGGCGGAGGCTGCGGGCATTCCCGTGACGCTGCATTCCGGCGGCGAGCTGGGCCTGTCGCAGGCGGCCTATCTGCATCTCGCGGCCTCGATCCCGAATATGAACATCGCGATCGACACCGAATATTACTATCACAGCGTCGACATCATCACCGAAGCCTTCGTGATCCGTGACGGGCGTCTCGACGTTCCGCAGGAGCCCGGTCTCGGCGTGTTGCCCGATCTCGACGCGCTCGAACGCTTCCGCTCCAGCAAGGTGATCGGAGCCTATCTCGACCCTGACCGGCCCGGCTGGTTCGCCGAGAAGCCGAAATACTGAGGGCATCGCCATGCGCTTCCGCGATCGTGAAGTGGTCGTCACCGGCGCCGGCCGCGGCATCGGGCGGGCGGTGGTTGAGCGGTTCCTGGCTGAGGGCGCCCGTGTCGCCGCGATCGATCTGGAACCACCGGCCGGCGCGGGCGACACCGGGCAATTGTCCTGGCATGGCTTCGACATTACGGATGAAGGCGCCGTGGCGACCTTCTTCGCGGGACGCAACCGCTGTGACGTGCTCGTCAACAATGCCGGCATCCCCGGCGAGGGCGCGCTCGCCGCTCTCACCACGGCCCATTGGAATCGCGTCTTAGCCGTCAATGTCACGGCCCAGATGCTGATGGCCCAGGCGGCCGTCCCGCTGATGCCGACCGGCGCCAGCATCGTCAATCTCGCCTCCGTCGCAGCCCAGCTCGGCTTTGCCGAGCGCGCTGCCTATTGCGCCTCGAAATCCGCCGTGCTCGGGCTGACCCGTGCGCTTGCGGTCGAGTTGGCCGGGCAGGTCCGCGTCAACTGCCTCTGCCCCGGCACCGTCGATACGCCCTGGATCGCCCGCCTCGCCGGTGACGGCGCGGATCGCGACGCACGCATGGCAGCGATGGCGGGGCGCCAGATCATTGGCCGACTCGGCACGCCCGATGAGATTGCTGCCGCCGTTGCGTTTCTTGCCTCCCCCGATGCGAGCTTCATCACGGGCTCGGTCATCATGGCCGATGGCGGCATGACGATGGCCCCGCGATGAGCGGCAATGCCTGCGGCTTCCCGGCTTGCGCCGATTATTGAGCTGACCTAGCGTAATTCTCATGCGTGCCCTGACTCTTCCAGCCATGGCCGCGCACTATGACTTCAGCCTGCCTGCGCTTCGGCTTCAGTATCACGGCTTGCCCGATTGGCCGCTCCCGTCGCCAGCCTTCGACTCGACCGTCTGCCTGCAAAAATCGCGTAGCCGCATGAACCTGCGTGAGCCGTTCCGAGACAGAGCATCCGGAACCGCAACGACGGTCCACTTCATGGAGACCGAAGAATGGCGCATGCACTCTCCCACGAAAACGAAATGCCCCTGTCTGCCAGTCAGCTCGATGCCTATCTCGCAAGGGTTGGGATCGACCGGCCTGTTTCCCTCGACATTGCCGGCCTGTCGAAGCTGCATCGCGCCCACCTCATGGCCTTCACCTGGGAAGCACTGGACGCCTTCATGGGCTGGCCGTCGACGATCACGCCGGCTTCCGCCTTCGCCAAGATGGTGGAGGGCAGACGCGGCGGCTGGTGCTACGAGATGAACGGTCTTTTCGGCGCAGCGCTCAGCGCACACGGATTTCGCGTGAGCCGCCTTTGTGGCGGCGTCGATCGCGAAAAGCTCGGCGACATCGCCATCGGCAACCACCTGACCCTGCGCGTCGATCTCGACCGGCCCTATCTCGCCGAAGTCGGCGTGGCCGATGCGATCATCGAGCCTGTGCCGCTTGCGGTCGGGCCGATCAGCCAGCGCGGCTTCGATTTCGCGATCACGCAGACGCAGGACGGCTGGCTGCGTTTCAACAATCACCCGCAGGGCATCGCGCACAGCTTCGATTTCCGCGCCGACTACAGCGACGAGAACGCGATGGTCGCAACGCAAGGCTGGCTGATGCAGGATGCCGGCTCGCCGTTCACCAATGCATTGGCGATGCTGCGCCATACTGCGGACGGCTACATCGCCTTGCAGAACGACAGCCTGCGCAGCGTGACGCCGAACTCCGTCCGGGAGCAGCGCATCACCAGCGCGGATCACCTTGCGGACACCTTCGAAACCCTTTTCGGTCTCGATGTCCCTGGTCCGGAACGCGTCTGGGAGAAGATCCAGGCGGTCAGTCGCGACAAGATCGCCTGACGGGCCTGGTTTCAAGGTCGGGCTCCACGACGCCCGCTCCAGCGACCGGGCGGCCGCTTCCGGCCTTGTCGGAAGCGGCCTCTTGCAGCCGCCGACCGGTCCTGTTAAACGTTTTTCTGAAAAACGTTTAACAGGCATGCCATGAACGGCAGACGCATAACGATCCGGGAGGTCGCGGCCCGCGCCGGCGTTTCGATCGCCACCGTTTCGAACGTCTTCAGCGGCAACAAGCCGGTGAATGCCGATCTGCGCGAGCGCGTGCTGAAGGCGGCGGAAGAGCTGTCCTACCAAGTGGATCGGGCGGCCTCGCAATTGCGCTCGGGCCAGGCCCGCGTCGTCGGCGTCCTCGTTCCTGATCTCGACGACGTCTTCTTCACCTCGCTGGTCTCGCAGCTCGAGGTCCTCGCCCAGAAGGACGGCTACGACATCCTCGTCGCCAGCTCGCGTGACGATCTGGGGTTGGAGCAGTCGCGGCTGCGCACCTTGCTGGCCTGGCGCCCGTCAGGGCTGATCGCCGTGCCCTGCTCCGATGCGGTGCCGGAAGCACTGCGCAACGAGGTCGGCCGGCTGCCGATCGTCTTCACCGACCGCGTGCCACCCGAGGGCTCGATCGTCGATACGGTGGCGATCGACAACCGTGAGGCGGGCGAGATCGCCGCCCGGCACCTTCTCTCCAAGGGCCATCGCGACATCCTCGTCGCCGCCTCCAGCCTCGCCATTTCCCCGATCCGCGAGCGCGTCCGGGGCGCATGCGAGCTGATCCGGGGCGAGCTTGGCCGGGAACCCATCGTCGTCGAGCTCGGCTCGAATGCCGATCGTGGCGCCGCGACGTTCCTGCACTGGCTCGAACGGAACCCCCAGCCGAGCGCCGTCATCGCGCTCACCAACGTCACGACGCTGAGCACCCTCTCGGCGCTGGCGCGATTGCGGATCGATATCCCCGATCCGGTCTCCGTCGTCGGCTTCGACGACTACCCCTGGATGAATGCCCGCAAGACCGGCCTCACCGCGATCCGCCAGCCGATCGCGGAGATCGCCGAAGCCGCCTGGCGCCGCTTGCGGGCTCGCATGACCGGGGACCGGACGCCCCCCGAGCGGTGCGTGCTGCAGGCGAGTCTGCAAGCGCGCGATTCCGTTCGCGATCTCACGGTCGGGTCCACCGCTCGCGACGCTTCGAATTCCGACCCGCTTCCGAATCCGGAGAGACCGATCGCTTCGCCCAAGGCGGTGCACTGATCGACACCTAACGCGGACGCCCCGCGTCCAAACCACCGGGCCGGCAGAGCCCGGAGCAAAAGAAGTTCTGGAGGAAAGCGTGCAGCTTCAACGAACGGCACGACTATTGCCGCTGCTTGCGCCGGTGCATCTGCTCATCCTGAGCGTGATCGTGCTGCCGTCGCTCTATGTCGTCTGGCTGAGCCTGAACACCTCGAGCTTCGGCCAGGCACCGAGCTTCGTCGGCCTGCAGAACTACTGGCGCGTCCTGACCGATCCAGCGTTCCATGGCGCACTCTGGAACACTGTCGTCCTCGTCGTCGTGGCCGTGCATCTGGAGTTGGCGGTAGGCCTCGGCATGGCCCTGCTCTTCGCCAGCGGCCTGCCCTTCCGGCGTTTCCTGCTCGTCGCCGTGCTCGCACCCTATGCGGTCAGCGAGGTCACGGCCGTGGTGATGTGGCGCTTCCTGTTCGACCCCGATGCCGGGCCGATCACGCTCGCACTCAGGGCGCTGCACCTGCCGACGCTCGACTGGTCGTTCGAGCCCTCGCACGCGATGATCCTGATTGGCCTGCTAACGATCTGGCTGCATCTGCCTTTCACCTTCGTCATTGTCTACGCCGCGCGCCTCGCCATTCCCGCCGAGCTCTACGAAGCCGCGCGGATCGACGGCGCGACGCGCTGGCAGGCTTTTCGCCGCGTGACGCTGCCCCTGCTCGGCCCGGCGATGCTGATCGCCCTGCTCTTCCGCTACATCTTCGCCTTCCGCCTATTCTCGGAAGCCTGGCTGCTGACCAAGGGCGGGCCGGCCCGCTCGACCGAGGTGGTCGCGATCTACCTCTATCAGGAAGCCTTTAGCTTCAACGCGTTCGGCTCGGCCGCGGCAACCGCCTGGATCATGGTCGTGATCTCGCTCTTGCTTGCCGGCGCCTATGTCTTCCTGCTCAGGCGCGGAGGCGTGGCCCATGCGCACTGAGCGGCTTCTGATCGGGCTGGGCAAGGCGCTCGCCGTAGTGGCGATCCTGTTCTGGTCGCTGTTCCCGATCCTGTTCATCGCGATGTCCTCGCTGAAACCTGGCCAGGACATTTTCGCGGTGCCGCCGAAATGGCTGTTCACCCCGACCTTCAAGCACTACGCTGAGCTCTGGCGCTCCTGGGGCGTCTTCTTCGAGGGGCTGCTCAACAGCCTGCTGATCACGGTCGGCGCGACGCTGCTCGCCATCGTCGCCAGCGCCTGCGCCGGCTATGTCTACTCACGCAATTCCGGTCGCTGGCTCGGCGCGAGCCTGCTCGGGCTGATCATCGTCAGGCTGATCCCACCGATCGTCGTGACGCTGCCGCTCTTCCCGATCGTGAACTGGCTCGGGCTCAGCGACACGCATCTCGTGCTGATCCTGCTCTACGCGACGTTCTTCGTCTCGCTCGGCACCGTGCTGATGCGCACCTTCATGGACCAGATCCCGCGCGAGTTGGACGAAGCCGCCTCGATGGACGGGGCGAGCCGCATGACCATCCTGCGCAAGGTCATCGCACCGCTGGCGATGCCCGGCGTGCTCGCCGTCGCGGTCTTCGTGATCGTGTTCTCCTGGAACGAGTTCCTCTTCGCCTTCATCTTCACCGCGACCAGGGCGAAGACCGCGCCTCTCGTGATCTCCGAGATGATCGGCTCCATCGACGGCGTCGACTGGGGGATCCTCTTCGCCGCCGCGACGGTGCAGCTCGTGCCCGTCCTTCTCTTCGTCGTCTTCATGAACCGCTACCTCGTGGCCGGCCTCACCGCCGGTTCGACGAAGGGGTAGCCAACCACAAAGCAAAGAGGGAGGAAGACCATGTCGAACAAGCCTGAAATCAAGCTCACCCGCCGCGCCTTCGTCGCCGGTTCCGCGGGAGTGGCCGCCACAGTTGCAATCGGCCCCACGCTTGCCGCCGGCAAGACGTTGAACGTGCTCAGCCACAAGGTCCACCAGACCGTGCTCGGCAGCGGCGACGGCGACCTGATGGCAGGCTGGCGCAAGGCCAACGACGCCGAAATCGCCTTCACCACCTTCGACTCCAACCCGTTGCAGGACCGCCTCTTCCGCGAGGCCAGCCTGAAGGAGACCGAGTATGGCGTCGGCTATCTCATCGATAACCGGCCGACCTCGCAGATCGCCGCCCTGTTCGAGCCGCTCGGCCCCTATCAGGACAAGGACGCGATCGAGGATTTCGGCGATATCGCGCCCGGCCTCGTCCAGGGCATGACCGTCGATGGCAAGCTGATCGGCATCCCCGTCCGCCATGCCACGCAAGGGTTGTTCTACAACGAGGCGCTGCTGGAGGAGGCCGGCATCTCCGCCCCGCCGGCGACGCTGGAAGAGCTGATCGAGCAGGCGAAGAAGACCACCTTCACCTCCAAGGCCGGCACGCCGGTGACCGGCATGGTGCTGGCGAGCGACCTCGCCGTCTTCCCCGTGATGTTCGCCCGCGCCTATGGCGGCGACTTCATCAGCCCCGATCTCAAGCTGGTACCGAACCGCGAGGCGCTGGAGCAGGGATTGGCGGCGCTGCGCGGCATGTTCGAGGCCGGCAGCCTGCCGCGCAGCTATGCCACGACCAAGAACGACGATCAGGTCACCTGGCTGCAGCAGGGTCGCGCCGCCTTCACGGTGCTACCCTTCGCCCGTGGGGCGCAGCTCAACAATGCCGAGCAGAGCAAGTTCCCCGGCAAGATCAAGGCCGTGCCTTTCCCAGGCTCCAAGGCGATCCAGGGCAAGATGCCGATGGCTTCCGTCGTCGAGGCCTGGGCGATGTCGATCCCGAAGAACGCCAAGGACAAGGCGCTGGCCTGGAGCTTCATCAAGGAGGTCTCCAGCAAGCGCGTGACGCTCGGCATGGCGCTCAACGGTAACGGCCCGGTGCGGGTCTCGACCTATGCCGACGAGAAGCTGAAGGCCGGCAACGCGCTCGCCGCTGTCGAAGCCAAGGTGCTGACGACGGCGCGCGGCGCCTTCCCGCCCTTCCCTGAGGCCGCCCGCGCGCAAGCGACCTTCCTCGAAGAGGTTCAGCTCGCGGTGCTCGGCCGCAAGCCGGTCAAGGACGCCGTCTCCGCCATCATCGACCGCGTCAAGCCGATGATGCCGGCCTGATCCTCACTCAACACGGCTGCGGCGCCCTGGCTCCACAGCCGTGAGACACATCGCCAGATCTTGAAGGACATCCGCCATGTCGACATCAGCAACCCGTTTCGTCGAGGAGCCGGCCCGCTCCATCCCCGTCTCTGCCGAATATGACGTGCTCGTCGTCGGCGGCGGCCCCTCGGGCCTCACCGCCGCGCTGGCAGCCGCCGAGGACGGCCTGCGCGTCGGGCTGATCGAGAGCCGCAGCTTCGTCGGCGGCAACATGACGATCGGCCTGCCGGTGCTTGGCTTCCTCGGCCAGAAAGGCAACCAGATCATCGACGGGCTGCCGCAGAAATTCATCGAGCGACTGCGCCGGGAGCGCCAGGGCGCAAGCGAGCACCGCCCCTGCCCGCTCCATATGGGCATCACGCTGGTCGAGCCCGAGGCGGTGAAGACGGTCGCGCTGGAGATGCTGACGGAAGCCGGCGTCGACGTGCTGTTCTACACCTTCTTCGCCGGGGCGCTGGTCGAGAACGACACGATCCGCGGCGTCATCACCGAGAGCAAGAGTGGCCGCAACGCGATCCTCGCCAAGGTCGTGATCGATTGCAGCGGCGATGCCGACGTCGCCTACAGCGCCGGCGTGCCGACTGAGAAGGGCAACGAGCATGGCGGCATGCAGCCCCCGACCCTGATGTTCTGCCTCGCCGGTGTCGACACCGATGCGCTGCGCCTCTCGATCGCCAATGCGCCGCCGGCGGCGCGGACCTATCTCACCGATTTCATCCCGGCCGAATATTTCGGCCAGAACCACCAATTCATCGTCGTCGGCATGCGCGAATTGATGGCCAAGGCCAAGGCCGAGCGCGGCCTGCAGATCCCGAACGAGCGCACCATCATCATCACCGGCCTGAAGAAGGGCGAGGTCTGGATCAACATGACCCGCGTCAAGGGCACTGATGGCACCGACGCGCGCAGCCTGACCAAGGGCGAGATCGAGGGCCGCGCCCAGATCGACGACATCGTCACCTATCTCGTCAATTACGTGCCGGGCTTCGAGAAGGCCTATTTCACCAAGACGGCGCCCTTCCTCGGCATCCGCGAGACGCGCCGCATCCGCGGCCAATATGTGATGACGCAGGAGGACGTGCTCGCCTGCACGCATTTCGACGACGCGATCGCAGTGGCGAGCTATCCGATCGATATCCACCGCCCGTCCGACGATGGCTGCACGCTGATCTGGTGCGGCGACTGCTACGACATCCCCTATCGCTCGCTGGTGCCGCAGAAGATCGGCAACCTGCTCGTCGCCGGGCGCAGCATCTCCGCGACGCATGAGGCGATGGGCGCGATCCGCGTCATGGCGACCTGCATGGCGATGGGCGAAGCTGCCGGCCGCGCCGCTAAGATCTCGGTGCGCGGCAACCGCCCGCCAGCCGATATCGATGTCGGGGAACTGCGCCGCCAGCAGCTCGAACGCGGTGTCTACCTGCGCAATCCCGACGGCACCCGCGCCGGGCCGCCCAACCGCGCCGCTGCCTGAGATGGCCGGACATTTCATCGGCATCGACGTCGGCACCGGCAGCGCCCGGGCCGGCATCTTCGACCGGACCGGGCGCATGCTCGCGACGGCGAAGCGCGACATCGCGCTCTATCGCGACGGCCCCGACATCGCCGAGCAGTCGAGCGCAAACATCTGGCAGGCGGTCTGCGCCAGCGTGCGCGAGGCGATGGCCCAGGCGGGGCTGGCGCCGGGCGATATCGGCGGCATCGGCTTCGATGCGACCTGCTCGCTGGTCGTGCTCGGGCCGGACGGCGCGTCACTGCCGGTGGGGCCGCATGGCGATGCGAACCGCGACATCATCGTCTGGATGGATCATCGCGCCATCGATCAGGCCGAGCGCATCAACGCGAAGCAACATCCGGTCCTCGCCTATGTCGGCGGCACGATCTCGCCGGAGATGGAAACGCCTAAACTGCTCTGGCTCAAGGAGCACCTGCCTGCGACCTATGATGCCGCCTGGCAGTTCTTCGACTTGCCGGATTTCCTGACCTGGCGCGCGACCGGCTCGCTGGCGCGCTCCACCTGCACAGTGACCTGCAAATGGACGTACCTTGCCCATGAGCGGCGCTGGGACGAGGACTACTTCCGACAGATCGGCCTGAGCGATCTTGCCGATGAGGACTTCAAGCGGATCGGCACCGAGATCGTTCCGGGGGGCACCGCGCTCGGCGAGGGGCTCACGGAGCAAGCTGCCGCCGAACTCGGCTTGAAGCCCGGGACTGCCGTCGCCTCGGCGTTGATCGACGCCCATGCCGGTGGTGTCGGCTCGGTCGGCGTGCGCTCGCCGCACGGCTCCGCGCTGACCCGTATGGCCTATGTCTTCGGCACATCGGCCTGCACCATGGCCAGCAGCCGCGAGCCGACCTTCATTCCGGGCATCTGGGGACCTTACTATTCGGCGATGGCGCCCGGCCTCTGGCTCAACGAGGGCGGCCAGTCCGGTGCGGGCGCCGCCATCGACCAGCTGATCGGCTTCCATCCGGCCGCGCCGGAGGCGCAACGCAGCGCGACGGTGCAGGGCCTTTCACTGCCTGATTGGCTCGCTGCGCGCGCCGCGCAACATGTCGCACAAGCTTCGGACGCAGTGCATCTTGCCGGCGATCTCATCGTCGTGCCCGACTTCCTCGGCAACCGCTCTCCCCATGCTGACCCACAGGCGCGGGCCATGATCGCCGGGCTCGGCATGGAGCGGGACCTCGATCATCTCGTCGCGCTCTACATCGCCGGCCTGACCGGGATCGGCTACGGGCTACGCCAGATCGTCGAGGCGAGCCGCGCGAAGGGCGCCACGCTGGAGGCGATCGTGCTCAGCGGCGGCGCCGGCCGCCAGCCGCTGATCCGGCAAATGCTGGCGGACTGTTCCGGACTGCCGGTGCTCGTCCCCGACGACGTCGATCCCGTGCTTCTCGGCTCGGCCATGCTGGCCGCGAGCGCAGCCGGCGCCTTCCCCGACCTGGGCGAAGCGATGACCGCGATGGCGCCGGGGGCTGCAGTCTTCACCCCCGCCAGCGGCGAAATCGCCGAATGGCATGCCCGACGCCTCGCCGCCTTCGAAACGCTGCAGGTGGCCGCGCGCCAGGCACGGCAACTAATGCACCCGGCCCGACCTCAAGCCGTATCGGAGACTCCGACGTGACCCAGGAACTGACCGGAAAAACTGCAGCGATCACTGGCGCGGCCTCAGGGATCGGGCTGGCCTGCGCCAAGCGGCTGCTGGCCGCCGGGGCGCGCGTGGTCTTCGTCGATCGGGACGGCGAAGCGCTCGCTACGGCGTGCAAATCGCTCGGCAGCGAAGCCGTCCCGCTCGTCGTCGACCTGACGGATCCCGCCTCCGTCGTCGGCATGCTGCCGCAGATCCTCGAAAAGGCCGGTCCGCTCGACATCTTCCACGCCAATGCCGGCGCCTATGTCGGCGGGCCTGTGAGCGAGGGCGATCCCGATGCCTGGGACCGCATGCTCAACCTCAACATCAACGCAGTCTTCCGCAGCATCCATGCCGTGCTGCCGCACATGATCGCACGCAAGACCGGCGATATCCTCGTCACCAGCTCGGTTGCCGGTGTGGTTCCGGTAGTATGGGAGCCGGTCTACACGGCCTCGAAACATGCGGTGCAGGCCTTCGTCCATACGCTGCGCAGGCAGGTGATTCCGCATGGCCTGCGCGTGGGGGCGGTGCTGCCCGGCCCGGTCGTCACGGCCCTGATCGCCGACTGGCCGCAAGAGAAACTCGAGGCGGAGCGCGCCCGTGGCGGGTTGATCGAGCCGGAAGAGGTGGCGGAGGCGGTGCACTTCATGCTGACGCGCCCGCGCAACGTGACCATCCGCGACCTCGTCATCCTGCCGCAGAGCACGGATCTCTAGGCGCGAACAGTCACGCTCTACTGGCGGCGCACACGGCTGGCAGCACGGCTTCTCAACCAGCTCACCGACGCGATACGAAAAGTTGCGGCGCTGGAGCTGGCTCCGCTTCAGGGGCTCAGAGTCGGCCGATGTCGACCTGACGGTCATACCCTCGCCCGGCTTTTCATGGCAGGCCCCGGCGCGATTTTCGATTTGAAAGCAAGGGCCGGAGAGCGACCCGCCGCGTCGATTTCTATGCTCGGCGAACAATCAACTTCGGGAGCGCGACCACGATGAACGACATCATTCGCTTTGCATGGGGGACCAGTTCCCTCGGCGATTTTATCGTCGCAATGTCCGATAAGGGGATCGTCGCCCTCGAGTTCAGCTCCAATCAACACGCAATGGAGGATGCGCTCCGGGCTCGCTTCCCGGAAAGCGCCGTGGAGCGAGATCAGGACGGGCTGACCCAGGCTGCGACGACCGTGGCAGGATTGATCGATGAGCCCGCAATTGGCTGCGACCTGCCGCTCGATCTGCGCGGTACACCCTATGAGATGACGGTCTGGCAGATGCTTCGGGAGATCCCCGCGGGCCAGACCACGACCTATGGCGCGCTGGCTACCCGGTTCGGCAGCCGCGATCCACGCGACGTGACGCAGGCGATCGCCAACAACGCCGTCGCGGTCATCGTTCCCTGCCATCGCGTGATCAAGAAGGACGGTTCGATCTCGGGCTACCGCTGGGGCGTTGGGCGCAAGCGGGCGCTGCTCTCACGCGAGCGGGCATCGCAGGCGCACTGAAATCCCGCACAACCCTTCACCCTCCGAAAGCCCCGGCGGCCGACCGCCGGGGCTTCTTCCCTGCCGAGGACCGCGAGCATCGCGATCTGCTCTCACCGCGCGTCGTGGAAGATGATGCCAACGGTGTGACGCCTGCCGGTGCGAATCCGGCTGACGCCATGACGGAAATTCACGCGGTAATTCCCCTTCGAGCCCTGCACCGGCCGGTTATGGACCGCGAAAGCGACCGCATCGCCCTGCCGGAGTGGCACGACCTCGACACGGCTTTGCATGCGCGGCCGCTGCTCGGTCAGCGCGAACTCGCCACCGGTGAAGTCGCGGCCCGGCTCGGACAACAGGATGGCGACCTGGATGGGAAAGGCGAGATCGCCATACAGGTCCTGATGCAGGCAGTTGAAGTCGCCCGGCCCGTATTGCAGCAACAATGGCGTCGGGCGCGTCTGGCCGGCGTCGTGGCATTGCTGCAGGAACGCGGCATGCGCGTCGGGATAGCGCTCCTCGATGGCCATGCGGGCGTTCCACGCATTGGCGACCGCAGCGAGATGTGGATAGAGCGCCGTCCGCAAGCCGTCGACGAGAACGGGAAGCGGATACTTGAAATAGCGGTACTCGCCCCTGCCGAAGCCATGCCGCGCCATGACGATATGGCTGCGGAAATGGCTCTCGTCGGGGTAGAGCGCCGCGACCGCGCGACACTCCTCCGCCGTCAGCAGCTTCGGCAGCACGGCGCAGCCGAAACTATCGAGCTCGCCGGCAAGCGCCTGCCAGTCATAGGCGGCGACCCGCTCCTCGGCGGAGATATCCGCGGAAGCCAGGGACCGCGTGGCCGGTTTCGTGTTCATGCCATGGCTTCCTTCTCGATGAGCGCGCGCTTGCGCTCGATGCCCCAGCGATAGCCGGCGAGAGTGCCGTCGCTGCGCACGGCACGGTGGCAGGGAATGGCCAGCGCGATCGGATTGGCCGCGCAGGCGCTGCCAACGGCGCGCGGATTGGCCAAGGGGCTGATCCAGCGGGCGAGCTCCCGATAGGTCACCGTCCGGCCCACGGGGATCGTCCTCAGCTTCTCCCAGACGCGGCGCTGGAAGGGCGTACCGCGCATGTCGAGCGCCAGATCGAGACCCGCGGCCGGATTCTCGATGTAACTGCGAACCTTAGCGAGATCGTCCTCGATCATGGCTTCGCTGGCGACCGGCATCGCCTCGGGGAAGCGCCCAGCCAGATCGGCCGCCAGCCCCTCGGCGCTATCCCCGATCAGGATCGCGCAGACACCTCTCGCACTGCGGGCGACCAACACCTTGCCCAGCACGGTATCAGCCGTGGCGAAGAACAGGATATCGATGGGCTTGGGGATGCTCCGTGCCCTGGTCTCTGTAATCATGAGGTTCATCGTCGTCGCTCCTTGCTCAGTCCTCATGATCGAAGACTAGATGTGGCGACGGACCACCGAACTCCGGTCCTTGCTGTCGAATCGAACGAAGTCGATGATGGACCGCAGCAGCGCGGAAAGCCGGGCGGCCGGCCGAATCCGCCCCTCTCCTCCCGGCGCCTTCAGGCGAGCCGCAGGATCGTCGCTTCCCCGAGCAGATAGATCTCTCCGGTGGCCAGGCGAACTTCGATCTCGCCATTTTCGAGAGCCGTCCAGGCGGCAAGACCATCCGCGACGAGCTGGCCGATATGGCTCATGACGAGCGCCTTGTCGGGATTGTCACGGGCAAGCGTGGCAAAACCGCCGGCGGTCGCCTCGCTTCCGGACGGGCTGCGCCGGTTCGTCTTTTCGTCGAACCTGCTGCGCGAAAACACGATCGCAATGCCTTTTTCAGCAGATGCCGTGCCCCAAGGATGCAGGCCACGGCACGAGCGCCTCTTCATGCCATGCTGGCTTCCCGGTCGAGCAGGGCGCGCTTGCGCTCGACGCCCCAGGCATAGCCCGAGAGCGCACCGTCCTGGCGAACCACGCGATGGCAAGGGATGGCGACGGCGAGGTTGTTCGCCGCACAAGCTCCGGCGACGGCGCGCGTCGCATCGGGAGCCCCGATACGGCGCGCGATCTCGGAATAGGACACCCGCGCGCCGACCGGAATCTCCTGCAACGCCTGCCAGACACGCCGCTGAAACGCCGTGCCGCGCACGTCCAGCGGCAGATCCAGCCCGACACCCGGGTTCTCGACGAAGCCGACGACCCGAGCGATCAAGGCCTCGTAGTCCCGATCTGCACCGACAAGCCGCGCCTTGGGAAATCGGTCCTGGAGATCGCGGACAAGCGCGTCGGGATCGTTGCCGAGCAGGATCGACGCGACGCCTTTCCTGCTCGAAGCAACGAGGATGGCGCCAAGCGAGGTCTGGCCAACCGCGAACTTGATCTCCTCATCGGCACCGCCACCGCGATATTGTGTCGGCGTCATGCCGAGCATGCCGGTCGATTTCTCGTAGAAGCGGCCGCTCGAATTGAAGCCGGCATCGTAGATCGCTTCGGTGATGCTGCCCTGCGCGTCGAGGCCCTCGCGGATCTTCCTGGTGCGGTCGGCAGCCGCGTAGTCCTTGGGCGTCAACCCGGTCGCGGCCTTGAAGATGCGATGGAAATAGCCAGGGCTACGCCCTACCGCACCCGCCAACTCCTCCAGGCGCGGCTCTTCCTCGCTCGCCTCGATGATTCGACAGGCCCTGGCGACCAGGGCCGCCTGCTCGCGGGCAAGCGAAGGACCGTCCGGGTTGCAACGCCGGCAGGGCCGGAAACCCGATGCCCGGGCGCCCTCCAGCGTATCGTAGAGCGTGACGTTCCTGGGGTTGGCCCTGCGCGATGGGCAGGACGGGCGGCAGTAGACCCCTGTGGTGGCGACGGAATACCAGAACTGGCCATCGGCACTCCTGTCACGGGCGACGATGCGCGCCCAGCGCGGATCGTCCGCGACGGACGGGGCCGGCCTTGCCGGCCCCGCTGCAGGCCTCGTGGTGATCGTCAGTGTCGTCATCTCGCATTGTCCTTGTTCGACCGTGCCTGCGACCGACCTCCGTCACACTCCGAACCTTGCCGACAGGCACGCCGGCCCGCCACCCGATTTCCGTCTGACCGGTCAGGCGGCCTTGACGAGGCCAAGCTGCGTCATGGCCGTCAGGCCGTCATCCAGACCCTTCTCCTCGACGATCTTGCCGTCGATCACCTTCAGGACGGTCGTGCCGGTGAAGTGCATCTTGCGGCCGGAGCCTGCCGGAAGCGCCTCGTAGCCGCTCAGGACATCGTCGAAGGCGGCGCCGGTATGCGTGCCGCCGCCTTCCCACTGACCGACGACATAGTCGCCTTCGGCGATCAGGTCCGCAGTGCCCCAGAAGTTGAGATCCGGGAACGCCGCGCGGAAGTCGGTCATGAACGCCTTGATGTCTTCACGCCCCCGGCGCGGCTCGTGCAGGGAGTACTGGAGCAACATATCGGGGGCCGCGATCTCGTCGACGACCGCGAGATTGACATCCTTGCCCCAGAACTCGGTGAACCAGCGCACCACCACGGCCTTGTTGTCGTCTTCCTTGCTCATCGAAACAGCCCTCTCATCGATCTCTGACAGCCACCGAAACCGCTCGCTGGCCTGGATCGAAAGTTATGAGGGCCGCGTTTCGCTCGAACTCCGTTTCTTGCGATCGAACCGGAACGGCCATCGTCCAGACTGACCGCGCGATTTCGGCATCGCCGATCCCGCGCCGAGCGGGGTCGCAAAAGCATGGTGTGGCCGCTAACACAGGCGCACGGTCGATTGAGAAGGACATATCCATGCAGCGCGATCACGCCTCGGACATCGCGGCGATCATCCGCCATCCATCCTTCAAGGCAGCTGTCGAAAAACTCGATGCCGACCATGACCGCATCGTCGAAGACATCGTTACCCTGACCGAAATCCCCGCCCCGCCTTTCAAGGAGGACAGGCGCGCCGCCGCCTATCTCGAAATGCTGCGCGCGCACGGTCTTGAGGAGGTCGAGCAGGACGAGGTCGGCAATGTCATGGGCCTGCGGCGTGGCGCCGGCAATGGCGCGCTGATGGTAGTCGCCGCGCATCTCGACACGGTCTTCCCCGAGGGCACCGACGTCACCGTTCGCCGCGAGGGCACCCGGCTCTATGCGCCGGGCGTCGGCGACGATACCCGCAGCCTCGCCGTGTTGCTGGGCTTCATCCGCGCGATGGACGCCGCCGGCATCCGCACGCGCAACGACATCCTGTTCGTCGGCGATGTCGGCGAGGAGGGTCTCGGCGACCTGCGCGGCATCCGCCATCTTTTCACCAAGGGCCGATACCGCGACAAGATCGAAACCTTCATTACCGTCGACAGCCCCCAGGTGGACAAGATCGTCGTCGGCGGTGTCGGTTCGAAGCGCTATTCCGTCCGTTTCAAGGGGCCGGGCGGACACAGCTTCGGCGCCTTCGGGATCGTGAACCCCATGTATCCCATGGCGCGGGCCGTCGTAGAGCTGGGCCGCATCCAGGTTCCGGAGTCGCCGCGCACCACCTTCTGCGCCTCGATCGTCGGTGGCGGCACCTCCGTGAATGCCATCCCCGAGGAGGCCTGGGTCGATATCGACCTGCGGTCGGAATCGGCCGAGGAGCTGGCGAAGCTGGACGCGCGCTGGCGTGAGATCGTAGCCGCCGCGGCCGAGCAGGAGAACGGCATCCGTTCGACCCGCGAGGGGGCCATCACGGTCGAGATCAGGACATTGGGCGACCGTCCCGCCGGTAACACGCCTGTCGATGCCGATATCGTGCAATACGCGACCGCGGCACTGCGAGCGAATGGCTTCGCGCCCAAGCATCACGCGTCGTCGACCGACGCCAACATTCCGATGAGCCTCGGCATCCCGGCGATCAAGATCGGTTCGGGCGGCACCGGCGGCCGGGCCCATTCGCTCGGCGAGTGGATCGATGTCGAGAAAACCGCGAGCCTGTCCGGCATGACCGCCAGCCTCGCCACCATCCTCGCCGTAGCGGGCTTCGTCGGCGGCTAAAGCCTGCCAGCCGCTCTTCGCGGGTTGCGCCCCGGCCAGAGGGTCGGCCTTCGCGGGCCATTACGAAATCCGTAGCGCTCAGATCCTACGCCGCGGAATCGCGCTGGCATAGGTGTTGAGCGAGAGCAGGTGCCGGTCCGCGCGCTGCAATGATTCCAGCGCGGCGGCACGGTCCTTATTCGCCAGCAAGCCGCACAGCACCTCGGACACCGCCAAGGCCGGGGCCAGCGTGTGGAAGAAGCTCTGGCTCTCGGTCGAGCAGAGAATCGCGTGGTCGGCGATGCCGACCAGCGGCGAAACCTCGCTGTCGGTGATCGCGACGATGCCCAGCCCCTTCTCGCGGGCGAGCTGCGCCAGCTCCAGGCTGTGCAGGGCGTAAGGGTTGATTGAGATCGCCAGCAGCACGTCCTCCGCCGAGGCCCGGATCAGCCCGTCGCCCACGGTGTCGGCCGGCCCGTCGAGATGGATCGTCTTCTCGCCGAGCAGCGCCATGACATAGTGGAAATGCCAGGCGACCGAATGGCAGGAGCGTAGCCCCAGCACATAGATTCGACGCGCCTGCGCCAGCCGCTCCGCTGCCGCCGACAGGCGCTCCAACGAAGCCGGCTCCGACAGCCGCGCGATCTGGGCGGCGAGCCCCTGCAGCATGCGGCGCGAGAGCTGCGCCGCCGCCATGTCCTGTTCGTCATCGCTATGCTGCATCGCGCGCGCCGCGAAACCGTCGGCGCGGAAGCGCAGCGCCTCGGCATGATGGGCGCGGATGTCGTCGTAGCCGGGCAGGTCGAGGAACTTGGCGAGCCGCGTCATCGTCGAGGGCTGCACGCCGGCATTGCGCGACAGCTCCCGCATCGAGACCAGCGCCACCTCCTGCGGGTGTTCGAGGATGTAGCGGGCAGCCTGCCGCAATTGCGGGGACATCCCATCGAAGCGGCTGACGATGCGCTCGCGCAAAGGGTCGTTCTGCAACATATGAATCGTGCCCTTCCTGGCGGTCCCATCGTGACCATTCCCGCGCCACCGCGAGATTTCAAACAGTTTCTGGGCTTTCCCTCAGCTTGAGCGTTAGCTCACGCAATTGTTCCACTGAAACAGAATCAGACTCAATCGTTTCCTATATGTATCATATAAAACAAATGTTGCATTCACTTTGACGCTGTGGCAATGAGCAGCCGGCCGCGGTGCCCATCCCCGCGCAGATCCGGGAAACTTGAGATGACCAGGATTCTTCATCGCTCCATCGGCGGCCGGCTGCCCGAAGCGATCTCCGGACAGGGCGTCTTCATCACCGACAAGGAGGGGCGCAGCTACATCGACGGCTCCGGCGGCGCCGCCGTCTCCTGCCTCGGCCACGGCCATCCCGAGGTCATCGCGGCGATGCGCGCGCAGATGGACCGCATCGCCTACGCCCACACCTCATTCTTCACCACCGATGTCGCGGAAGAACTCGCCGAACGCCTGGTCGCGCTGGCGCCGGAAGGGCTCGATTACGCCTATCTCGTCTCCGGCGGCTCTGAGGCGGTCGAGGCTGCGATGAAGATGGCGCGGCAGTATTTCGTCGAGATCGGCCAGCCGCAGCGTCGGCATTTCATCGCGCGCCGTCAGAGCTATCACGGCAATACGCTGGGCGCGCTCGCCGCGGGCGGCAATGCCTGGCGGCGGGCGCAGTTCCAGCCGATCCTGCCCGAGACCCACCATGTCTCGCCCTGCTACGCCTATCGCGACCAGAAGGACGGCGAGACGCCGGAAGCCTATGCCGCCCGTCTCGCCGACGAGCTCGAAGCCAAGATCCTCGAACTTGGCGCGGAAGAGGTCATCGCCTTCATCGCCGAGCCGGTGGTTGGCGCGACGCTGGGCGCGGTCGGGCCGGTCGCGGATTACTTCGCCCGCACCCGCCGCATCTGCGATAAATACGGCGTGCTATTGATCCTCGACGAGGTGATGTGCGGCATGGGCCGCACGGGCACGCTATTCGCTTGCGAGCAGGAGGGCATCTCGCCCGACCTCGTCACCATCGCCAAGGGCCTCGGCGGCGGCTACCAGCCGATCGGCGCCGTGCTGCTCTCCGACAGGATCTACCGCGCTTTCGCCGAAGGCTCGGGCCTCTTCCAGCACGGCCACACCTATATCTGCCACCCGATGGCGGCAGCGGCGGCCAACAAGGTCGTCGAGCTGATCTCGCAGCCTGAGATGCTGGAGAATGTCCGGCTCATGGGCGAGCGGCTGCAGGTCGGGCTCGATGCCCGCCTCGGCCAGCACCCTCACGTCGGCGACATCCGTGGACGAGGCCTGTTCCGTGGCATCGAGATCGTCGCGGACAAGGAAACCAAGGCGCCCTTCGATCCGATGCTGAAGATGCATGCCCGGATCAAGAAGGAGGCGATGGCCCGCGGCCTGATGAGCTACCCGATGGGCGGCACCATCGACGGACGGCTGGGCGATCATGTCCTGCTGGCGCCGCCCTACATCATCGGCCCCCGGGAAATCGACCAGATCGTCGAGCGGATCGGCGCGGCGATCGACGCCGCGGTCAAGGGCTGACGGCTGCATGGCTCCGCGCATCGCCTTCGCCGGCTTCAATCTCGAATCGGTCACGGCCGTTCCGCAGATTGTGGAGCGGGCCGAGTTCGAGCGCGTCTGCGTACGCGGGGTTGCGCTGACGGAGCGCTTCCGAGGCACCAATACCGTGCCGGGCGGCTGCCTGAAGATCTGCGAGGCCGAAGGCGCGGAGTTCGTGCCGCTGTTCCATACGCTGCTCGGCGCGCTCGGGCCGACGGCTGACGAAGCCGTCGCCTATTACACCAACGAGATCGTCGAGGGCCTTGGCAAGAGCGGCCCGCTCGACGGCGTGATCCTGTTCCTGCACGGTGCCTGCTGGGCGCCGGGCTATGCCGATGTCGAGCGGCATGTCATCGATGCGGTGCGCACGGCCTTCCCGGCGCTGGCGATCGCCGTCGCGCTCGATTATCACGGCAATATCGATCGCGAGACGCTGCGCGGCGCCGACATCGCCGTCGCCTACCGCCATTCGCCGCATATCGACATGGGCGAGACCGGCGAGCGCGCGGCCCGCGCGCTGCTCCGGCTGCTGCGTGACGGGCACCGGCCCGGCCTCGCGGTGGCGCGGCCGGATGTCGTCATTCCTTCGATCATGTCGGCGACGGCGCTGGAGCCGCTGGCTTCGATCATCGCCGAGGCGCGCGCCGCCGAGCAGGCTGGTGATTGCGACATCTCGATCATGGCCGGCTTCTCCTATGCCGACAACGCCAATACCGGCATGTCGGTGATCTGCCTGGACTGGGACGGGCAGGAAGCAGCCGAAGCCAAGGCGCAGGCCTTTTCGGACCAGTTGCGCGTGAAGCGCCGCGCGATCGCAAGCGCCATCCCGATCCTGAGCGCCGAGGCAGCCCTGGCCGATATCGCCCACAAGCCGGCAAGCGGCCGTCCGATCGTACTGCTCGAACATGCCGACCGCATGAACGACTCGACCCATCTGCTGCGGGCGCTGCTCGGCCGCGATGTCGGTCGGGTCAATGTTCCGTTTCTGCTCGATCCTAAGACCGCCACCCAGGCCCATGAAGCGGGTGAAGGCGCAGAGATTGCAATCGCACTCGCCGGCAGAACGGCTCCAGAGACCGGCGGCCCGGTCGAGGCCGTGGCGCGTGTCCTCTGGTCGGGGCCGAAATCCTTCACCGTCTCGGGGCGCTATCAGCGCGGCTCCTTCGTCGACCTGGGCCTCACGGCGCTGCTTCAGATCGGCGCGATCCGCGTATCGGTCGTCTCGCACTTCGCCTTCGCGGTCGATGGCGACCCGTTCTTCATCTTCGGCGAGAAGCCAGAGGACTACGACGTCATCCTGCTGCGCTCGAAGACGCATTTCCGCGATTTCTACGAGCCGCTGGCCGACCGCATCCTGGTGGTCGACACGCCCGATCTCGGCCCCGCCGACGTGCGGCTGATCCCGTACCGGCAGCTCGACACGGCCAAAGCCTATCCGTGGAGCGACGCTCCCGCCTGACGACAAGAACCAACCAAACCAGAAGCGAGGGGAAAATGACGTTTCGGTTCAAGACATTCGGGGTTGCCGCGCTGCTCGCCGGCTCCCTTCACGTAGTCCCAGCCTTTGCCGAGACGACGCTCAACGCCGTCATGCAGGCGCCGCTCAGGACGCTCGACCCGATCCTGAGCACGGCCCAGATCGTGCGCACCCATGGCTTCATGGTGTTCGACACGCTGCTCGGCATGGACGCCAAGTACAACCCGCAGCCGCAGATGGCCGATTACGCCGTCTCGGACGACAAGATGACCTACACCTTCACCCTGCGCGACGGGTTGAAATGGCATGACGGCACGCCGGTGAAGGCCGAGGACTGCGTTGCCTCGCTCAAACGCTGGGCGGCCAATGACGGCGCCGGCCGCACGATGATGGACTATGTCGCCTCGATCGAGGCGACCTCCGACAAGGTGCTCGTCATCAAGCTGGCAAAGCCCTTCGGGCAGGTGCTGGACCTGCTGGCAAAACCCTCGCCGGTGCCGCCCTTCATGATGCCGAAGCGCCTCGCCGAGACACCCGCCGGCCAGCAGGTTACCGAAATGATCGGTTCTGGCCCGTTCAAGTTCGTCGCCGCCCAGTACCGGCCCGGCGACCAGGCCGTCTATGTCAAGAATACCGACTACAAGCCGCGCTCCGAGCCGATGAGCTGGACCGCCGGCGGCAAGGTCGTGAATGTCGACAAGGTCGTCTGGAAGGCGATGCCCGACATGCAGACTTCCATCAACGCCTTGCAGTCCGGCGATGTCGACCTGATCGAGCAGGTGACGATCGACCTCCTGCCGCTGCTCAAGGCCAATGACGAGATCAAGACCGGCGCCATCAACGCGCTGGGCAGCCAGGTCACCGGCCGCTTCAACCATCGCCTGCCGCCCTTCGACAACCCGAAGGTTCGCCAGGCGGCGATGTATGCGCTCGACCAGGAGCAGCTGATGCAGACCGCCATCGGCGACAGCCAGTATTACAAGCTCTGCGCTTCCGACTATGGCTGCGACGTGCCGCTCGCCTCCGATGCCGGCTCCGAATATCTCAAGGGCAGTGCCAAGGAGCGGATGGCCAAGGCCAAGGAGCTGCTGAAGGCCTCCGGCTATGACGGCACGCCGGTGCTGATGATGCAGCCCACCGACCTGACGATCCTCTCCACCCAGCCGATCGTCGCGGCCGAGCGGCTGCGCGAGGCCGGTTTCAAGGTCGATGTCGCCGCAATGGACTGGGCGACGCTGCAGTCGCGCAAGAACAGCACGCAGCCCGTGGCACAGGGCGGCTGGAACATGCTCTTCACCTATTGGGGCGTCTCCGGCATCTGGAATCCGACCGTGCATGCCCTGCTCGACGGTTCCGGCAAGGACACCGCCTGGTCGGGCTGGCCGAAAAACACCCGCATCGAGGAATTGCGCGCCGCCTATCTCACAGCGCCGACGCTCGACGAGCAGAAGAAGATCGCCAGGGAGATCCAGCAGATCGCCTATGACGAAGGCTTCTACTTCAACGCCGGCGAGTTCCAGTCCGTCGCTGCCTGGCGGGCAAATCTGAAGAACCTGCAACCCGGCCCGCTCACCCTGTTCTGGGGCGTGAGCAAGTAACCTGACGCAACCGGGCGGCGGCGCGGCCGCCGCCCTTCCCGCAGGCACTGTTTTCGGCGCCCGGAGCACCGCATGGCTTCCTATTTCCTGCGCAGGCTGGCGATGGCGATCCCCGTCATGTTCTTCGTGGCGCTGTTCGTCTTCCTGTTGTTGCGCCTGACGCCGGGTGACCCGGCCCAGGCCATCGCCGGTGATCAGGCGACCCCGGCGCAGCTCGTCGCGATCCGCGAGAATCTCGGCCTCGACAAACCGCTTGCCGGCCAGTTCATCACCTGGCTGGGCGGGATGGCAGCCGGCGATTTCGGCCACTCGCTGATCTCGCAGCGGCCGGTGCTGGAGATGATCGGCCAGCGCATCGGACCCACGCTGGCCCTCGCCGTCATGGCGATGATCTTCACGGTGGTGATCTCGCTGCCGCTCGGCGTGCTCGCCGCCTGGCGCCATGGCGGCATGGTCGACCGCTTCGTCATGGCGCTTTCGGTCGTCGGCTTCTCGGTGCCGATCTTCGTGATCGGCTATGTGTTGATCGCCGTTTTCGCCGTCGACCTGAAATGGTTTCCGGTGCAGGGCTACAAGCCGCTGGCCGAGGGCTTGGGCCCCTTCCTCCATCGCATCCTGCTGCCGGGGCTGGCGCTCTCCTCCTTCTATGTCGCATTGGTCTCGCGCATGACACGCGCCTCAATGCTCGAAGTGCTGCGCGAGGATTATGTCCGCACGGCGCGGGCCAAGGGGCTGGGCGAGCGGATCGTCCTGTTCCGCCACGCACTGCGCAACGCCGCGATCCCGATCCTCACCGTGATCGGCACCGGCTTCGCGATGATGGTTTCCGGCGTCGTCGTCACCGAGACGGTCTTCAACATTCCCGGCCTCGGGCGGCTGGTCGTCGATGGCGTGCTCGCCCGCGACTACCCGTTGATCCAGGCGATCATCCTGCTGACGGCCGGCGCCTATGTGCTGATCAACCTGCTGATCGACCTCTCCTATGCGCTGAGCGACCCGAGGATCCGCTACCAATGAGCGCCGCATCGAACCCAGCGCAGAGCGGCCTCCCCCGCCGGCGCCTGCTGCGAAACCCGCCGCACTGGACGACGGTGCTGGCCATCATCGTTCTCATCGCCATCGTCGCGATGGCGGTCTTCGCCCCACTGCTCGCCAATTTCGAGCCGACCAAGCTCAATGCGGCGATGCGGTTGAAACCTGCTTCCGAGACCTACTGGCTCGGCACGGACTCGTTCGGCCGCGACCTCTATTCGCGTGTGGTCTATGGTGCGAGGGTCTCGCTGCTGGTGGGCGCGGGCGTCGCGGCGGGCGCGATCCTGATCGGCCTGCCGCTCGGCCTGCTCGCCGGCTGGTATCGCGGCATCGACGGCGTGCTGATGCGGATGATGGACGGGCTGATGGCGATCCCCGGCATCCTGCTCGCCATCGCCATCGTCGCGCTGGTCCGCGGCGGGCTCGCCACCGTCATCATCGCCATCATGATCCCCGCGATCCCGCAGGTGGTGCGCCTCGTCCGGGCGCGCGTCATCGCAGCCCGCGAAGAAACCTATGTCGACGCGGCGATGCTGCTCGGCACGCCGCCGCTCAAGCTGATCTGGAAGCACCTGCTGCCGACGACGATCGCCCCGCTGATCGTGCAGGGCACCTATATGTACGCTTCGGCTATCCTGACCGAGGCTGCCCTCTCCTTCCTCGGCGTCGGCATCGGCACCGAGATCCCGAGCTGGGGCAACATCATGGCCGAGGGCCGGCTCTATTTCGCGATCAACCACTGGCTGGTGTTCTGGCCGGCGATCGTGCTGTCGGCCTGCATCCTGTCGATCAACCTGCTCGGCGACGCGCTACGCGACCGGCTCGACCCGAAGATGCAAGGGAGAGCCCCGTGACTGCCACAGCCTCCGTGCCCCAGCCGGTGCTCTCGATCCGCGATCTCAAGGTCGCGACGCGCGGACGCCAGCCCTCCGAGATCCTGAAAGGCATTAGCTTCGACATCCAGCCGGGCGAGACGCTCTGCCTCGTCGGCGAATCCGGTTCCGGCAAGTCAGTGACCTCGCTGGTCGCGATGGACCTCTTGCCGCGCGACGAATTGCAGGCGACTGGCGGCGTGGTATTGCTCAACGGCGAGGACATCCTCACCGCGACGCCGTCGCGCACCAAGGCGCTGCGCGGCGCCGAAATGGCGATGATCTTCCAGGAGCCGATGACGGCGCTGAACCCGGTGCTGACCATCGGCCTGCAGATGGATGAGGTCTATTGGGCCCACACCCAGATGCGGCCGAGGGAGCGTAGGGAAGCCGCGCTCGCTGCCTTCGCGGCGGTGCATCTGCCCGATCCGGCGCGGATCTACGACAGTTACCCGCACCAGCTCTCCGGCGGCCAGCGCCAGCGCGTGATGATCGCGATGGCGCTGGCGCTCAAGCCGAAGCTGCTGATCGCCGACGAGCCGACCACCGCGCTCGACGTCACCACGCAGAAGCAGATTCTCGGCCTGATCCGCGAATTGCAGGAGAAGCAGAACACCGCCGTCCTGTTCATCACCCACGACATGGGCGTGGTCGTCGACATCGCCGACCGGGTCTGCGTGATGCGTCGCGGCGAGATCGTCGAGACCGGCCCGATCGAGCAGGTGCTGAGCCGGCCGCGCGAGGACTATACGCGCGACCTGCTGCAGGCCGTGCCGTCGCTGATCCCTCGTGCGCCACGCGTTGCGGCGAAAGAGGCCGAGGCCGTCGTCGAGATCAGGAATCTCGAGAAGACTTTCAGTTTCGGGACACTGCTCGGCAAGCTGACGGGCCGCGACATCCGCACCGTGCGCGCCGTCAACGATGTCAGCTTCAAGCTAGCGCGCGGGCGCACGCTCGGCATTGTCGGCGAAAGCGGCTCGGGCAAGTCGACGGTGGCGCGCTGCCTGCTCCGGCTGGAGCACCCGACCGGCGGCGAGATCCGGGTCAACGGCCAGGACATCGCTCCGCTCCAAGGTCAGGCGGCGCTGGCGCCAGCGCGGCGGCGCGTGCAGATGGTGTTCCAGGACCCCAACCGCTCGCTCAATCCGCGCCTGCGCATCGGCGAGAGCCTGATCGAGGGGCCGCTCAATCTCGGCGAAGATCGTGTCTCCGCGCTCAAGCGCGCCGGCGAGCTGCTCGAGGTCGTCGGCCTGCCGCGCGCCAGCCTCGAACGCTTCCCGCACCAGTTCTCCGGCGGCCAGCGCCAGCGCATCGCGATCGCGCGCGCGCTGATGATGGAGCCAGAGGTCATCGTCGCGGACGAGGCCGTCTCGGCGCTGGACGTCTCGGTGCAGGCACAGGTGCTGGCGCTGCTGGCGGAGATCCAGGAGCGGCGCAACCTCGCCGTGCTGTTCATCACCCATGACTTGCGCGTCGCGGCGCAGATCTGCGACGAGGTGATGGTGATGCAGCGTGGTCGCGTGGTCGAGGATGGTCCCGCGGCCGAGGTGCTGGCCAGCCCGCGCCACGAATACACGCGTGCCTTGATCAACGCGGCCCCCGGGCGGGACTGGGATTTCGCCACCGGGCGCCGTATCGCCGGAGCCGACGCATGATATCCGCCAGCCTCGTCCAGCTCGACGTCCAGTCTCTGGCGCCCGTCGAGAATTTCCGGCGCATCGACGAGTTCGTCGCGGCCGAAGCCGCGCGAGGCGCCCAGCTCATCCTGTTCCCGGAACTGTCGAATACCGGCTATGTCGAGCCGCTGGTGCCCGGCGGTCCACTGGTCAGCGACGTGCCGCATTTTGGCGCCGCGCTCTACGAGGCCTGTGCAGCGCCGGATGGCGAGGAGATCAAGGCGCTGGTCGCGCTCGCAGCGCGGCATCGCGTGCATCTCGTCATCGGGCTCGGCCTGCGCGACCGGCTGCGCGCCGGCGTGATGCGCAACGCCTCGCTCTTGATCGGCCCGGAGGGCGTGATCGGCGACTACACCAAGATCCACCAATGGCAGAACGAGAAGCTGTTCTTCACCGGCGGTGACAGTATCGATACCTATCCCGTCTTCGGGACGCGGCTCGGCATGCAGGTCTGCTATGATATCCGCTTCCCCGAGATCACACGCATCCTTGCCCTGCAGGGCGCCAGCATCGTCACCTCGGTCTGGGCCTCCTTCGGCGCCGAGGACGCAGCGGTGACCGACGAGGCGCTGTTCATCCACCGGGCCTATACGCGGGCGACAGAAAACGGCGTCTTCTTCCTGAGCTGCAACCGCAGCGGCAGCCGCGGCGGGCAGCGCTTCTTCGGCCGCTCCTGCGCGGTCGGGCCGGATGGCAAGCTGCTCGGCGCGCTCGACCATGACCGCGAGGACGTGCTGCGGGTCAAGATCGACCTGGCCGAAATCGCGCGCTATCGCAGCTTCACGGGCATCTGGGCCGACCGGGCCCCCGCGCTCTACGCCAAATACCTCAACAGCTGAGCACCGTGAGACATCCGATGACGACCTCTCCCTGCCCGCCGATCAGCGATGCCGACTGGCCTCAGGCCATCGCCGGGATGAAGGACGGCTTTGCGGGCGCGCTCAATGTCTATCGCACGATGGCGCATCACCCCGCGCTGCTGCAGGCATGGGCGCCGCTGCGCCAGCACATCGTCAAGGACAGCGCGCTCGGGCCGGTGCGCTCCGAGGTCGTGATCCTGCGCGCTGCCCATCGCATGGGCTCGCCCTATGAATGGGCGCATCATGTCAGCCGGGCGCGGGGGCTCGGCATGAGCGATGCACGCATCGCCGCACTGCGCGGGATGCCGAGAGGCGAGGATGGGCTGATCGCGAGGGCGGTCGATGGGCTCTTCGATGACAAGCGCCTGTCACCGGCCCTCGAAGCCGAGCTCGCCGCGGCGCTCGGGCACGAGGCGGTCTTCGACCTGATCGCGACGGTCGGCTTCTACTCGGTCCTCGGCTACATCCTGATGACCTACGACACGCCGATCGATGCGGCCGTCGCAGCGGAAATGACCGATCGGCCGCTCGCCGCGAGCTGAACCCCATCTCCATCATTGAAGGCCCGAGGGCTTCAGCGCCCCTCAGGCCTTGAGGTGAAGCGTCACCAGCACGGTGATCTCGGAACTCTCCGGCAATGTCGCGGCGACGCGCAGGAAATTGCCGAAGTGCGAGACACGCTGGAACGTCACAGCATCCTTTGCCTTCGGCAATGCGAACTCCGAACCCTCTGGGCACCAATGCATTCCATCGGCTGAGATCTCGATCCGCGCCTTCGGCAGCGCCCCCTTGGGCTCCTTCAGCGCTCGGACGAACACGATGGCCTCCTTCGCCCAACCGGCCTCGTAAGGCTCGGTCGCGCTTGCACCCGTCCAGCTTTCGTTGCGGGCGACGACGGCGGTCAGGTTTTCGGGCAGCATCAGAAATCCCCCGACAGGCAAACGGAGTCGAGATAGGCAAAGGCGCGCTTGTCGGTGTCGGTCTCGGCGAAGAAGCCGAGGTTCAGCATGCACCACAGGTTCTTCATCGCGGGAATACGGATGCAGTCGTAGCCCTCCATGGCGAACACCCGGTCGTTGACCTGAAATCTTGTCGCTTGCATCGCTGCGAGGTCGAAATCGAAGCGCAGATAGTGCCAGTTCACCTTGGTCGGAATCTCGTTATAGCAGAGCCGCTGCTCACCGCCGGGCAGGTCCTCCCAGTCGCTGGGAGCCAGATGGTAATGTGTAATCGTCTTGCCGGCGGTGCCGATCGGCTTGATCGGCGTCGTCTTGCGCTTGAACTGCCATTTCTGGATGTGCTGTCCGTCCTGCGCGTTGAGGAAGCGTAAGTGCGGCATCACGCGGTCGCCCGGTCCCGAAGTGTCGCCGATCTGGAGATCGTAGAGGAAACCGAAGGAGCGGATATCGGTCTCCGACAGCGCAAGCTCCGTCGCCTCAGGCTTGAAGGTGAAATAGGCTTCCAGCCGGATCGGCCCCGCCTTGCGGAAGGTTAGCCGCTTGATCGCGACATTCTGCGCGCCCTTCTTCGGACGGGTCGCGATCTTCAGCGCATAGGAACCGTCGACGCCGCCATGCGAGCCGAAATCCCAGTTCGGCAGCGTCGAGAGCATGGCATGGCTGTGCTGGGCATAGCCCGGCAGCATCGCGTCGAGCGTGTCCTCGTAATTGCCGACGAGCTGTGTCCAGCCGCACATGCCGCGGTCGAAATCGTCGAGGCAGATGATGCGCGGCAACGGGTCGAAGCGGCTGAGTTGCGGGTCGCTCTCGCGGAGGGCGCGGCGCAGCTCGTCGAGCCGGAGTTCCGATGCGTTCATGGCTTATCCCTTCACCGCGCCGGCAGTGAGCCCGGCCACGAGATGCTTCTGCATGAGGATGACGAAGGCGAGCACCGGCACGAGCTGCACGGTCGACGCCGCGAAGAGCACGCCCCATTCGACGCCTTCGACAGCGCCGATCATCTCGGAAATCACCAGTGGCGCGGTCTTCGCCTTGGTGGTCGTGAAGATGAAGGCGAAAAGGAACTCGTTCCAGGCATAGACGATGACGAAGACCGACACCGCGAGCATGCCCTGCGCCGCCATCGGCAGGATGATGCGGGCGATGATCTGCATCTGCGAGGCGCCGTCGACCATCGCTGCTTCGTCGAGCTCGCGCGGGATCTGGTCGATGAAGGTCCGCATTACCACCGTGCCGAGCGAGACGAAGAAGGTCGCGTAGAGCAGGATCAGGATGAAATGCGTGTCGTTGAGGCCGAGCCAGTTCGCCACCGGGAAGAGCGGTAGCGTGATCACGATCGGCGGGATCAGGCGGATGAAGATCAGGAAGAAGGCCGAGGCCTGCAGGCCTCGCGAGGCGAAGCGCGAATAGGCGAAGCCGGCGAGCAGGGAGACGCCGACCGCGAGCACGGTCGCGCCGACCGTGACGAGGAAGCTGTTCCACAGGCCGAAGAAGAAATCGCCCCAGCGGTTCCAGAGGGCCTGATAGTTCGCCAGCGTCGGTGCGAAGGAGAAGGCGCCCGTCGGCGAGAAGATGTCGCGATCGGCCTTGAAGGACGACATCGCGATCAGGCCGATCGGCACGAGCGACCAGGCGACGACCGCGAGCAAGCCGACGAACTTCAGGAAATGGCGCAGAAGCTTAGGCACGCGCGAACATCTCCCGATAGAGCCGGCGCAGATAGAACAGCGCGAGCAGGAGCGAGGCGAGCACCAGGAGCCAGCCGGTGGCGGCGGCCGAGCCGAAGGCGTTGTAGCGGAAGGCCTCGAGATAGAGATAGACCGCCATCACCTCGGTCGAGCGCGCCGGTCCACCGCCGGTCATCAGCCAGACCTCGGAGAACAGCCTGAAAGCGAAGATGTAGCGGAACAGGGCCGCGATCAGCAGCGCCGGCATCAAGAGCGGCAGCGTCACACGACGGAACGAGGTCCAGGCCGAGGCGCCATCGATCGACGCCGCCTCGTAGAGATCGCTGGGGATCGAGAGCCGCGCGGCATAGAGGATGATGAACGAGAACGGCAGGTGCAGCCAGATCGAGAGCAGGCTGACCATGGCAAGGCCGTGGCTCGGGTTCACCGCCCATTCGATCGGCGGCAGGCCGATGGTGGCCAGCAGCCGGCTCATCATTCCGACATCCGGCTCGAACAGATAGCGCCACATCACCACCGCCGAAACCTCGCTGACCGCATAGGGCGCGAGCACAATGGCGAGCAGCAGCGGCCGGAACGGCACGCCGGAAGCGAAGAACAGCGCCATGCCGAGCCCGATCAGCAACTCGACATGCACGACAACCGCGACGACGATCACCGTATTGAGCAGTGCCTTCCAGAAATACGGATCGGCCAGCACCTTCGCGTAGTTGGCGAGACCGACGAAGCTCGCCGCTTGGCCGAAGGAGGACTGGTTGAGGCTCAGCCAGAATACGTAGATCGCCGGCAGGAAGATGATGCCGCCGATCATCAACTGGACCGGCGTGACCAGGGCGACCGCGGAGATAGGCGTGCGCGCGTTCATCAGGCGATCCTGAACCGCTTCAGCGCCTCGCGGTCGATCTCGATGCCCAAGCCCGGCCCCTGCGGGATCGCGAGCTTCCCGTCCACGAGCTGCGAGCCCTCCCCCACCAGGGGTCGCGTGAAGGCATCGCGCAACGGATTCTCATAGACCATGCATTCGAAGGTGCGGAAACTCTCCGCCGCCGCCGCGAGTTGCAAGCTGGCGGCGACGCAGATCGCGCCGGACCAGCCCACATGCGGCGCGTAGGCCGTGTTGAAGGTTGCGGCGAGCTCGGCGATGCGCCAGGTCTCGGTGATGCCACCGGAGCGCGTCACGTCCGGCTGGATCAGGCCGAGCGAGCGATCCTGCAGCATGGTCAGGGCCTCGCCCGCGACGAAATCGCTCTCGCCGGCCGCGAGCCGGATCGGCAGATGTTGGGCAAGGCGGCGATAGCCCTCGCGGTCATGCGGGGCGATCGGCTCCTCGAAGAAGCCATAGCCGAGATCGGCGAGCGCCCGCCCGACGATCATCGCATCGTCGACGTCATAGGCCCAGTTCGCATCGACATAGAGGGCGATCTCGTCACCGGCGAGCCGCCGGACCAGCTTCGCGCGCGCCACCGCATCGCGCAGCGGATGGCCGAGCTTGACCTTGATCTCGCGGAATCCGGCCTTCAGCGCCGCCGCCACTTCCACCTCGACCGTGGCATCGTCGAGCCAGTTGATCGAGGACGCATAGGCCGCGACCTCCTTGCGCCCCATGCCGCCCAGCAACCGGTGGATCGGTTGTCCCGCCTGCTTCCCTGCGATGTCCCAAAGCGCGATGTCGACCGCCGCGATGGCCTCGACGATCTGACCGCCAGGCCGCCCCGAAAGCGCGGCGCGCATCGCCTTCCACAGGGCACGTCGGTCGGCGGCATCGCGCCCGATCAGGCGCGGCACCAGCGCCTCCTCGATGAAGCGTGCATAACCCGCTGCACCACGCCGGCAGAGCCCTTCGCCGAAGCCGACCGTGCCGTCCTCGATCTCGACCTCGACGACGACAATCTCGATTGCCGGATAATCGCCCTGCGAGGTCCGCTGGACCTTGGGCAGCGTTGCCCGCAGCGGGTGGACGTGAACTTTGGCGATGCGGCTGGCCGACATGCGGCTTGGCCCTCCCGAGGCGCGTCGATCAGCGACGTCTACTTATCTGATAGGTTGAACAGTTGCCAAGGAACGCGGCATCTGTCAATGATCGCAACCGGAGGAATTTGATGAGCGATCTCGCCCGTGCCGTGCTGGATGCCGACGACCCTTTCGCGGGCGGCGATGTCGTGCCGATGCGGCTCGGCGATGCCGTAATCCAGCGCATCACGCAGGCAATCCATGAGGGCCGCCTGAAGCCGGGCGACTCCTTGCCCTCCGAGGCGCGCATCGCCGCCTCCTTCGGCGTCAGCAAGCCGATCGCGCGCGAGGCCATCCGCCAGCTCGCGGCGATGGGCGTCGTCCATATCCAGCAGGGCAAGCCGACGCGCGTGCAGGCGCTCGACGCTGCCCCGCTCGATCGCTTCTACCGTTTCGCCGTGCGCGGTCGCGCCAATGGCCTGACCGAGGCGGTGGAACTACGCCGCATCCTCGAGCCACCGATCGCTGCCCATAGCGCCGAGCGGCGCACGGTCGAGGACGTCGAGAAGCTCGATCTCATTCTCGCCCGGATGGAGGATTCTCTCGGCAATGTGCCGCGCTGGATCGAGGCCGATCTCGATTTCCACGAGGCCGTCGCTGCGTCCTCCGGCAACCGCCTGCTCGATTTCCAGATCCGGGGCCTGCGCCCTGTGATCCGCGAGGTGATGGAAATCTTCAACTCGCGCGAGGCGCGCGGCCCCGAGGATTGGCGGCGCACCTTCGAGCGCCATGTCCGCGTCGTCGAGGCGATCCGCGCAGGCGATCCAGCCGCAGCCGAAGCCGCCATGAACAAACATTTCGAAGCGGCCGAAGCCGCCATCGCGGAACTCGCGAACCACAGGGAGGATCACCATGGGCCAGAGGACGACCCTCGACCGTAGGCAGTTCGGGGCAGGCATCCTGGGCTTGAGCTTCGCCGGGCTCGGCAGCACGGCACAAGCGCAGAACGGCCCGTTCAATGTCTTCACCCATCGCGTCATGCAGACGGTCTCGACCGGCGCGCAAGGTGGCGACATCACCAAGGACTGGGCGCAGAAGAACGGCGTCACCATCCAGTGGACGACCTTCGACACCGGCCCCTTGCAGGAACGCCTGTTTCGTGAGGCGAGCCTCGGCGAGACCTCCGTCGATGTCGGATTCGTCGTCAATACGCAGGTCGTGCCCCGCGCAGCGACCCTGTTCGAACCGCTCGACGACTATCTGAAGAAAGACCCGCTCGAAGACCCCGCCGACATCTTCCCGGGCCTGATGCAGGGCATGAAGGTCGCCGGCAAGCAGCTCGCCGTCCCGTTCCGTCACGCCTCCTCCGGCCTGCACTACAATGAGGAAATCCTGGCCGAGAAGGGCTTCTCCAAGCCGCCTGCGACGATCGAGGAGATGATCGAGATCGCCAAGGCCTGCAGCTACCGCCGCGCCGACGGCACGCAGGTCGTCGGGTTGTGCACGCCGGGCGTGACCTATCCCAACGTGATCGACCTCGCCCGCGCCTGGGACGGCGACTTCATCACGCCAGACTTCAAATGCGTCGCCGACCGACCGCCGATGCTGAACGCGGTCCGCACACTGCGCGAGCTCTTCCAGGCCAATGCCTTCCCGCGCAATTTCGCGACGCTTTCCCCCGAGGACGTCAATGTCTGGATGCAGCAGGGCCGCGCCGCGATGAGCCTGCAGAGCATGGGCCGCAACCGCATCTACAACGATCCGCAGAAGTCGAAATTCCCCGGCAAGATCAAGACGATCGCGGTGCCGGCCTCGAAGACGCTGGCCGGCAAATACGAGGCCGCCCCTGCGAAGGTCGAGTTCTGGGGCATGGTCATTCCCAAGAATGCCAAGCGCAAGGACCTCGCCTGGAGCTTCATCAAGGCGATGACCTCGAAGGAGGCGACGCTGAAGGCAGCGCTCAACGGCAACGGCCCGGTGCGTGCCTCGACCTATGCCGATCAGAGCTTCGCCGGGACCGTCCCCTACGCCGCCGAGGAACTGAAGGTTCTGAAGGTCGCGCGTGTACCCCTGCCGGCCTTCGACGAGGCGGCCCGCGCCGGTGACCTCTTCAAGGAGGAGGCTGAGGCCGCCGTGCTCGGCATGAAGACGCCGGAGGAGGCGATGGCTTCGCTGGTCAAGCGTGTGCAGCCGCTGTTGCCGGCCTGAATCGTCGGGAAGAAGACGGCGCGGCGACAGCGCCGGGAATTTTCGGGAGGATCATCGATGACGTTTCGCATCTCGCGCCGCCGCTTCGGCGCGCTCGCCGGCGCCTCGGTCGCTGCGGCGCTTCTGCCCCAGAGCGGATTCGCCCAAGCCAAGACCCTGACCGCGCTTGGCCACCGCGTCCATCAGACGGCGGCGACGACCGGCCCCGGCGGCGACGCGACCGAAAGCTTCCGCAAGGCGAACGACGCCACCGTGAACTGGGTGACCTTCGGCGACGTCAACGCCGTGCATGAGCGGCTGCTGCGCGAGGCTTCGCTGTCCGAGACCTCGATCGATGTCGCCTATCTCGTCAATGGCCGCGCCGTGCCGCGCAATCTCCAGCTCTTCGAGCCGCTGGACGCGCTGATGAAGCAGGCGCCGATCGAGGCCTTCGATGATTTTGCGCCGGGCCTGCTCGCCCCGCTCAAGGTCGGCGATGCCCTGCACGGCATCCCGGTGCGCCACGCGACCAATGCCCTGATCTACAACGAAGCCCTGCTGGAGGAGCGCGGTGTCACCAAGCTGCCGACGACATTCGAGGAGCTGACGGAGCTGGCCCGCAGGCTCACCTTCAAGCGCGACGACGGCACGCAGGTTTACGGCCTCGCCTTCACCGCCGTCTTTGCCTCGAATTTCCTGACACTCGCCCGCTGCCTCGGTGGCGACTACATGACGACCGACGGCAAGATCGTCGCGGCCGAGCCGCCGATGGTGAAGACGCTCACCTTGCTTGCCGATTTCTACAAGGCTGGCGTGCTGCCGCGGAACTTCGCCACGGTGAACAACGAAGAGATCACCACCTGGATGCAGCAGGGCCGCGCGGCGATGACGATCAACCCCTTCGCCCGGCTCGTCACCTACAACGATTCTTCGAAGGGGAAGTACGGCGGCAAGTTCAAATCGCTGCTGCCACCGATGGCAGCCGATCTCGTCGGCAAGGTCGCTTTCGCGCCGACCACCGAATTCTGGGCGCTGATGATCCCGAAGAACGCCAAGCAGAAACCCCTGAGCTGGGAGTTCATCCGCGCGCTCTCCTCGAAGGCCGGCACGACCGCCATGGCGCTGAACGGCAACGGCCCGGTCCGCATCTCGACCTATGCTGACGAGAAGCTGAAGGCGGCGATGCCCTATGCCGCCGACGAGGCCGCCGCGCTCAAGGCCTCGCGCATCCATCTGCCGGCCTTCGACGAGCAGGCCCGCGCCCATGACATCTTCATCGAGGAAACGCAGGCCGCCGTGCTCGGCCGCAAGCCGGCGCAGCAGGCGATGGACGATGCGACGGCCCGCGTGAAGCCTCTGCTCGGCTGATGGCGAACCTGCTTTCGGGGCGCGTCGCCCTCGTCACGGGCGCGGCGCGCGGTATCGGCCTGGCGATCGCGACCCGGCTGGCTACAGCCGGCGTGCATGCGATCATTCATGACCGGGACGCGGCCGCCGCCGATGCGGCGACGACCGAGCTGCGCGCGCAGAACCTCGCGGCATCCTCCCTGATCGCCGATCTTGCGGAGGTCGCCGCCCCAATCGCGATGGCTGCTGAGCTGAAGGCGAGCGGGATCGAACCCGACATCCTCGTGCTTTGCGCCTCCGTCGAAACGCTCGAGACCTGGGATGCTGTCTCCGAAGCCGCGATGGCCGCCCAGACGGAAATCAATCTCCATGCGACGCTGCGGCTGCTGCAGGCCTTCCTGCCGGGCATGCTCGCTCGCGGCTTCGGCCGGGTGATCGCGATCGGCAGCGTACAGGAGGCCCGCCCCAACCCGACGCACTTCTACTACGCCGCCACCAAGGCGGCGCAGACCAATATGATCCTGAACCTCGCCCGCACCACGCGGGCACCGGAGGTCACGTTCAACATCATCCAGCCAGGCGCGATCCTGACGGACCGCAATCGGGCTGTCCTGGCTCAGCCCGGGCGGGAGGAGCAGGTGCTCGCGCGCATTCCCCTCGGCAGGCTCGGCCGCGCCGAAGACTGCGCCGGGGCCGCGCTGCTGCTGTGCTCACCAGAGGGGAGCTACATCAACGGCGCCACGATCGCGGTGGACGGCGGCATGCGGTTGTGACGCCACCAGCTCAGTCGGCGCGCCGGAAACCGGCGCTGGCCGCCAGCAACTGCTGCGCGTAGGCCGTCTGCGGCCGACGCTCCGCCAGCGCCTCGACGCTCATCTCCTCGACCGCACGGCCGAGCTGCATGACGAGCAGCCGCTCGCACATATGGCCGACCACGGCGAGGTCGTGACTGACGAGGATATAGGTCAGCTTGCGCTCCTGCCGGAGCGCGGACAGCAGATTCAGCACCTCGGCCTGGATCGAGACATCGAGCGCCGAGGTCGGCTCGTCGAGCAGCAGGATCGAAGGCTCGAGCACGAGCGCACGTGCAATGGCGACGCGCTGGCGCTGGCCGCCCGAAAGCTGGTGCGGATAGCGGAAGCGGAACGAGGTCGGCAGGCCGACGTCGGAGAGCACCTTGCCGATCCGCGCCTCGGCATCGCGGATGCCATGGATGGCGAGCGGCTCGGCCAGCGTATCGTCGACCGTCTTCTTCGGGTGCAACGAGCCGTAAGGGTCCTGGAAGACCATCTGGACATGGCGATGGAACGCCTTGTCCCGCACCTTCGGCTGCGCGGCACCTTCGATGGCGATGTTCCCGCTCCAGTCGCGATTGAGGCCTGAGAGCACGCGCAGCACGGTCGACTTGCCGGAGCCGGATTCGCCGACGAGGCCGTAGCTTTCACCCTCCCGCACTGAAAAGGAGACATCCTTCACGACATGGGAGTCCCCGAAGGAGACATTGAGCTTGTCGACGGAGATCGCAGCGTTCGTCATGCCAGCCACGCCGGGTCGCGGTGAAGGGTGGCGAGCTTCGCCCGCGGGTGGTCCAGATCGGGCAGGCATTCGAGCAGGCCGAGCGTATAGGGATGGCGCCGGCTACGTGCCGTTTCATCCGCGAGTTCGGCGGCCGGCAGCGTCTCCATCACCTTGCCGCCATACATGACGATGACGCGGTCGCAGAAGGACTGCACCAGATGCAAATCGTGGCTGATGAAGATCAGCCCCATGCCGCGCTCGGTCACAAGATCATCGAGAATCTTCAGGATCTGGAGCTGGACCGTAACGTCGAGTGCCGAGGTCGGCTCGTCGGCGATCAGAATCTCCGGTTCGGCGATCAGCATCATCGCGATCATCACGCGCTGGCCCATGCCGCCCGAAACCTCGTGCGGATAGAGATCGTAGACGCGCGCCGGCTCGCGGATCTGCACCGATTCCAGCATGGCGAGACTGCGCTCGCGCGCCTCCCGCGGGCCTGCCTTGCGGTGGATGCGATAGGCTTCCGCGATCTGGCTGCCGACGGTCTGGACCGGGTTGAGCGAGAACTTCGGATCCTGCATCACCATGGAGATGTGGCGGCCGCGCAGCTTGCGCCGCGTGCCCTTGTCCATGGTCATCAGGTCCTGGCCGCGGAAACGCATGCCATCGGCGCTGACGACGCCGGGATGCGGGATCAGGTCTAGGATGGCGCGGCCGGTCATCGACTTGCCGGAGCCGGATTCACCGACGATGCCGAGCCGCTCGCGCCCAAGCGTGAAGGACAGGCCGCGCACCGCGTGGACGATGCCGGTCGGCGTGTGGAAATCGACCTTGAGATTGTCGACTGCGAGAAGGGGCTGCTCGGCATTGCCTGCGGAGGTCTGCATCGCCTCACCTCGCATCCATGACGTCGCGCAGCCCGTCGCCCAGCAGGTTGAAGCCGAGCGCGACCACACAGATCGCGAGGCCGGGGAAGGTCGCGACCCACCACTGGTCGAAGATCTGCTCACGGCCAGCCGAGATCATCGCACCCCACTCCGGCATCGGCGGCTGCGCGCCGAGGCCAAGGAAGCCGAGGCCTGCTGCGGTGAGGATGATGCCGGCCATGTCGAAGGTGGTGCGCACGATCAGGGACGGCATGCACATCGGCACGACATGCTTCCAGATGATGCGGGCGCGTGAGGCGCCCTGCAGGCGCATCGCCTCGATGTAATCCTGGTTGCGGATCACCATGGTTTCGGCGCGCGCGACGCGGGCGTAGGGCGGCCAGGTCGTGATCGCGATGGCGATGATGGCGTTGACGATGCCCGGCCCGAGCGCGGCGACGAAGGCGAGCGCCAGCACGAGGCGCGGGAAGGCGAGGAAGACGTCCGTGATCCGCATCAGCAGCCGGTCGACCCAGCCGCCGAAATAACCCGACACCGCCCCGATCAGCAGCCCGAACGGGCCGACCGTGACCACGACCAGCAGCACGATGACCAGCGTGATCCGCGTGCCGTAGACGATGCGGCTGAAGATGTCGCGCCCGAGTGCGTCGGTGCCGAACCAGTTGGTCGAGGAAGGCGGCAGCAGCCGCTTGTCGAGCGCCTGGGCGATCGGGTCGAAGGGTGCGATCACCGGCGCGAGCGCAGCAACCAGCAGCAGCAGGATGACGATGGCAAGACCCGCCACCGCCATCGGGTTGCGCTTGAAGGCGAGCCACTGCCGGTAGAGCTGGCCGAGGCGGGCCTGCCGGCGCGATTCCGGGGTGTCGCTGATCAGCCAGGCGCGCAGGCCGGCAGTGGAGGTGTCGCTCATCTCTGCCCCCTCAGCGCACACGCGGATCGGCCAGCCTGCCGATGATGTCGGTCAGGAGATTGACTGCGATGAAGACGACGCCGACCACCAGCGTGCCGCCGAGCACGGCATTCATGTCGGCGTTCAGCAGGGCGCTGGTGAGATAGCGCCCGAGTCCGGGCCAGGCGAAGATCGTCTCGGTCAGCACCGAGCCTTCGAGGAGGTGCATGTAGGACAGCGCAATCACGGTGAAGAGCGGCACGGCCGCATTGCGCAACGCATGGCGCCAGATCACGGCCATCTCGGAGACGCCCTTCACGCGGGCCGCGATTACATATTGCTGCTGCAGCTCGCCGATCATGAAGCTGCGCGTCATGCGGCTGATATAGGCGACGGAGAGCAGGCCGAGGACCAGGGCCGGCAGGATGAGATGCGAGAAGGCGTCCCGGACGGCCTCCCATTCGCCATCCAGCGCAGCGTCGATCATGACGAAGCCGGTATGGGGCGTAACGATGTCCTGCCAGACGACCGAGACGCGACCCGGCCCCGAAACCCAGCCGAGCTTGGCGTAGAACAGCAGCAGCGCCATCAGCCCCATCCAGAAGACCGGAACCGAATAGCCGACCAGGCCGACGACACGGGCGATCTGGTCCTGCCAGCGTCCCTGGTTGACGGCGGCCAACACGCCGAGCGGCACACCGATCAGCACGCCGATCAGCGTGCCCAGCGTGGCGAGCTCGAGCGTCGCGGGGAAGACGCGCTTGATGTCGTCCGTCACCAGATTCGTGGTCAGCACCGAGTTGCCCAGGTCACCGGTGAAGACCTTGCCGATATAGATCGCAAACTGCTGCCAAAGCGGCTTGTCGAGCCCCAGGTCGAGCCGCGCCGCCTCGTAGACATCCGGCGGAGCACGATCGCCGACGACGGCGAGCACGGGATCGATCGGCATCACCCGCGCGATCAGGAAAGTCACGAGCAGCAGGCCAAACATGGTGATGGCCACCGTCGTCAACTCGCGCGACAGGGCCCGGCCCCAGCGGCGCAGCTTCGCTGGTAGCGAGCGGCCTCCCGCCGGGGCGGCTTGTGTCACAATGCTCATGTCCGTTTTCCCATCCGTCTGTCCTGCTCCGGAAATTCCGCCCGCCATGCGAGCCCGGATAAGCCGGAACAGATCCGCCACGCGGCAGGCAGAGCTGCCGCGTGGCGGGTAAACCGTCGCAAAGGACCTACTTCTTGACGATGGGGGCGTAGTAGTTGGTCGAGCCGATCACCCAGCCGTCGACGTTCTTGCGCTCGGCCGAAACCTCGATCGACTGGAACATGATGACGAAGGGCGAGACCTTCTGGTGCTCGCGCTGCAGCGCCTCATAGGTCGCCTTGCGCTTTTCCGCATCCGGCTCGAGTACCGCCGCCTGCGTGACCTTGGTCATTTCCGGGATATCCCAGGCGTTGCGCCAGGCCAGCGTCTTCGACTTCGCGTCCTCGCCATTGTTCTCGTTGATGGCGAAGGTTTCGGCATTGGTATGCGGGTCGAGATAATCCGCGCCCCACTCGCCGATATAGATGTCGTGGGCACGGGCGCGGTACTTGGTCAGGGTCTGTTTGCCGTCGCCCGGGATGAGCTCGAGCTTGATGCCAGCCTGGGCCCAGCTCGCCTGCAGCGCCTGGGCGATATCGGTGAAGGGCGAGATGGAGCGGACATCCATCGTCACCGAGAAGCCGTCCGGCAGGCCGGCCTTGGCGAGCAGCTCCTTGGCCTTGGCCAGGTCGAACTTGTAGGGCCGGTCGGAAATCGCTCCCAGGAAGCCCTTGGGCAGGAAGGATTCATGGCCCCGATAGGTGCCGTCGACGATGTTCTTCTCGATGGAGTCGTAGTCGACCAGCCATTTCAGCGCCTCGCGTACCTCCGGCTTGGCGAGGTTGGCGTTCTTCTGATTGAGGCCGAGATACATCACGCGGTCGCGGTCGCCCTGCACGATCTTGATCGCGTCGTTGCCCTTGAGCGCCGCGAGCTGGTCCTTGGACAGGTTGCGCGCGATATCGACGTCGCCCTTCTCGACGAGCAGGCGCTGCGAGGCCGGCTCGGCGACATGACGCACGACGATGCGCTTGTTCTTGGGCGTGCCCTGGTACCAGCTTTCATTGGCGTCGAGCGTGTACTGCTCGGCCGGGCGATAGCTGCGGATCTTGTAGGCGCCGGAGCCGGCCGAGTTGAGCTTCATCCAGCCATTGCCCCAGTCGCCGTCCTTCTCATGCGACTTGGCCAGCTTAGAGTCGACGATGCCGCCGACCGCAGCCGTCAGGCAGTTGTAGAAGAAGGTCGGCGCAAAAGGCTTGGAGACCGTGATCTGCACGGTGTGGTCATCGACCGCCTTGACCTTCTCCGCCACGTTCTCGGCGACGAAGCCGAACTGGCGCAGGATGAAGCCGGGCGACTTGTTGAGCGTCACCGCGCGCTGGATCGAATAGACCACGTCGGCAGCGGTGAACGGATTGCCCGAATGAAACTTGATGCCGGGGCGCAACTTGAAGACATAGGTCAGGCTGTCGGGGCTGACGGTCCAGCTCTCAGCAAGGTCCGGCGTCAAGGCATTGTTGCGGGTAACGTCGACGCGGATCAGCTTGTCATAGACGTTGTCGACCACCTCCGTGCCGGAAAATTCGAAGGCCTCGGCCGGATCGAGCGAAACGATGTCGTCGATCTGCTTGGCCATGACGACCGTGTCCTTCGGCGTCTGCGCGACGACGCTCGTCGTCGATACCAAGGCCGCGAAGGCCGAAGCCACCATCAGTTTGGCAAAGTGACTCATCGATGATCCCCTCGTTATTGATTTGCTGGGCGCCAGTTGGCGCTCATTCGCGCGAACTCTGCAATTAGAGTTTCGTCTCTGTCCAGAGGCTCTTGCCAGCGGCTTTCGCTCAGCGCGCCAGCCAGCCACCATCGACCGGCAGGACGACGCCATGGACGTAGGTTGCGGCATCCGAGGCGAGGAACACCGCAGCTCCGCCGAGCTCCTGCGGCTCTCCCCAATGTCCGGCCGGAATCCGCGCCAGGATCGCAGCGTTCCGCTCCGGATCGGCCCGCAGGGCCTCCGTGTTGTTGGTGACGAAATAGCCTGGCGCGATCGCGTTGACGTTGATGCCCTTCCCCGCCCATTCGCAGGCGAGCAGCCGCGTCAGCCCGGCGAGCCCGCTCTTGGAGGCGGTGTAGGACGGGATGCGGATGCCCCCCTGGAAGGAGAGCAGCGAAGCGATGTTGATCACCTTGCCGCCCCGGCCATCCGCGAGCATGTGCTTCGCCACGCCCTGCGTCAGGAAGAAGGTCGACTTCAGGTTGACGTCCATCACCGCGTCCCAGTCGGCCTCGGTGAAGTCGATGGCATCGGCACGGCGGATGATGCCGGCATTGTTGACGAGGATGTCGAGCCGCGAACCGCCAGCCTTCGCAGCGGCCTCCGCCTCTTCCACGATCCGCCCGATCGGCTCCAGCGTGCCGAGATCAGCCGTGATCTCGTGAAAGGGCCGCCCCGTCTCTGCAACCAGGGCCTTCGTCTCCGCCATGCTCGAACGACCGACCGCGACGATGCCGGCACCCGCCTGCGCGAGCGCGAGCGCGATGGCCTGGCCCAGCCCCGTATTGGCACCGGTGACGATGGCCGTGCGGCCGCTCAGGTCGAACGGAGAACCCATCAGCGCAGATCCCCGGTCGCGACCATGTCCATGTCGGTGTAGTCGACATTGTCGCCGCCCATGCCCCAGATGAAGGAATAGGCCCGCGTGCCGACGCCGGAATGGATCGACCAGCCGGGCGAGAGGATCGCTTGCTCGTTGGCGACGACGAGATGGCGGGTTTCCTGCGGTTCGCCCATCAGGTGGAAGACGCGGGCATCGGCCGCCAGGTCGAAATAAAGATAGATCTCGCAGCGCCGATCATGGGTATGCGCCGGCATGGTGTTCCAGATGCTGCCCTCCTCCAGCGTCGTCACGCCCATCACCAGCTGGCAGGTGTCGCAGACACCTGGGATGATGTACTGGCGGATGACGCGCTTGTTCGCGGTCGCCTGCTCGCCCAGCGCGATGGTCTTGGCATCGGCCTCGGTGATCCGCTTCGTCGGGTGGACGGCATGGGCCGGCGTCGAGAGCAGATAGAACTTGGCCGGGTTGCCGGCGTCGTCGCTGGCGAAGGAAACCTCACCCGCTTCCTTGCCGACATAGAGCGCGTCGCGCTTGGCGAGCGCATGCTCCTTGCCGCCGGCCAAGACCTTGCCCGGGCCACCCACATTGACGATGCCGAGCTCGCGACGCTTCAGGAAGGCGTCGGTGCCGACGGCCTTCGGCGTCGGCAGCGCGATCGCCTTGCCGGTCGGCATGGCCCCGCCGACGATGACACGGTCGAGATGGCTGTAGGTCAGCTTCACCTCGCCGGGGACGAACAAGGACTCGATCAGGAAATGCCGGCGCAGCTCCGCCGTGTCGAACCGCTTCACCGCCTCGGGGTGCGATACCTGACGAATCTCGATGGTCATGGCTCAAATCCTTATTGCAACGGCAGCAGCGGGCCCTTGAACGACCGCTCGCCGATGGGCGACGCCCTGGGGCGGTTCATCGGACATAGCCGAAGCCGAGCGACAGCAACATGGTCAATTCCGACATGACGGCGCCTGACATCGGAGTGGCAAGGACGACCATGGCGAAGATCCGCGCTTGAGTGTGCGGGCGAGCCCTGCGAAGAAGGGCGCGGCCGCCGGCTTGCGCGGGCGGCGGCAGGATAGTTCATGGCGAGAGCGGTGATGACAGGACGCCTTTCCGTTACGGCTCTCGCCATCGGAGCTACGCTTCTGCTCGCCGGCTGCGCTGGCGACGTGAAAGGCACGCTCGCGCCCGTCGCTGCGGTTCCGTCCGATACCAGCAAGGTCTCGATGCTGGTCGTCACGACGCGGGCGGCCGACGCGAACCCGGGGGTCCTCTTCTCCGGCGAGCGCGGGCAGATGTCCTTCGCCGAGATCGTCGTCTCGATGCCGCCGGATGCACGCCGCAAGGCCGGCGAGGTGCAATGGCCAAGCCGACTGCCGGGCAATCCGGAGACCGACTTCGTCACCGCGAAGGTCGAGAAGCTCGAGCGGCCCCAGGCGGTAGCGCTGTTTCACAGAGCCGTCCAGAAAGTGCCGAAGCGGCGCGTCCTCGTCTTCATCCACGGCTTCAACAACCGCTTCGAGGATGCGGTCTACCGCTTCGCCCAGATCGTCCACGATTCACGCGCCGATGTCGTGCCGGTGCTGTTCACCTGGCCCTCGCGCGGCTCGATCTTCGCCTATGGCTACGACCGCGAGAGCGGCAACTATTCGCGCGACGCTCTGGAGAACCTGCTGCAGACGCTGGCGCGCGACCCCGCCGTCGGCGAGGTCTCGATCCTGGCCCATTCGATGGGCAATTGGGTGACGCTCGAGGCGCTGCGCCAGATGGCGATCCGCAACGGCCAGATTCCCTCCAAGATCGCCAATGCGATGCTGGCGGCGCCCGATGTCGACATCGACGTCTTCCGCAAGCAGATCGCGGAGATGACGGGCCGCCGGCCGCGCTTCACCATATTCGTCTCGCAGGACGATCGCGCGCTCGCCGTCTCCCGTCGCGTCTGGGGCAGCACGGCTCGGCTCGGCGCCATCGACCCGGACACGGAGCCCTACCGCACCGAATTGCTGAAATCCGACATCACCGTCGTGAATTTGACCAAGCTTCAGACAGGGGATCGGCTCAACCACGGCAAATTCGCAGAAAGTCCCGAGGTCGTGCAGTTGATCGGCTCGCGCCTGATCGAAGGCCAGCCGATCACCGATTCCCGCGTCGGACTCGGCGACCGGCTGATCCAGGTCACCGCCGGCGCCGCGACGGCTGTCGGCACCGTCGCGGGCCTCGCCGTCTCCGCCCCGCTGGCCATCGTCGATCCGAACACGCGCAACAACATCGCCGACCACACCGAGGAACTCGGCCGCTCCCTGCGCAGCACCTCCGACGCTGTCACAGAGTGAGCAGGAGAAGCGCAATGAGCCAGCTTCTGCGCACGCGGCCCGCGACCACCGATGGGATGCTCGCCGTCTTCGACGACGGCGCGACGCTGCGACATGCACTCGCCTTCGAGGCCGAATTGGCCCGCGCCGAGGCCGCCGAAGGGTTGATCGGCTCTGCAGAGGCCGAAACCATCGCCCGCCTTTGCGGTGACATCATCATCGACCCTGCCGCGCTCGCCGCCGAAGCAGCACTGGCCGGTACGCTCGCCATCCCGCTCGTCGCGCGGCTGCGCAAGGCCCTGCCCGAGGCTGCGGCCAAGGCCCTGCACAAGGGCGCCACCAGCCAGGACATCGCCGACGTGATCCTGGCGTGCCAGATCCGCGAGGGCCATGCGCTGCTCGCCGCCGATCTGGCAAGGATCGAAACGGCCCTTGCCGCCTTGGCGCGTCGCCACGCCGCCACGCCCGCCATCGGCCGCACCCTGCTGCAGGATGCTTTGCCGATTGGATTCGGCCTGCGCATCGCACAATGGCAGGCGAACGTCGCCGATGCGGCGAAACGGCTTGGCCACGAAGTCGAAGCCGGCGCCGTGCTTCAGTTCGGTGGCGCCGCCGGCACGCGCAGCGGTCTCGCCGGCAAGGGTGCCACGGTCGCAGCGCGCCTGGCCGCTGGGCTCGACCTCCCCAATGCGGCGCCCTGGCAGGCGCGTCGCGGCGGCATCGCCGGCATCGCATCCGCACTGGCGATTGCGATCGGCTGCCTCGGCAAGATGGCCCGCGACGTCTCCCTGCTGGCACAGAACAGCGTCGGTGAAGCACGCGAGCCGGCCGTTCCCGGCCGCGGCGGCTCCTCGGCCATGGCGCATAAGCGCAACCCGACCGGTTGCCAGGTTGCGCTCTCGGCTGCCCTGCGCGCGCCCGGCCTCGTCGCCGGCATTCTCGCCGGGCTACCGGCGGAGGAGGAGCGCGGTCTCGGCGGCTGGCAAGCCGAAGGCCCCGCCCTGGCCGAACTCTTCCTGCTGGCGGCCGGCGCGGCAGAGGCGATGGCGACGGTCGCGGAAGGGTTGGAGATCGACGAAGCCGCCATCGCGCGCAATCTCGCAGCCGCCGCGCTGGGCGGCGATATCGGCGAGAGCGAAGCGCTGGTCGAAGCCCTCCTCGGCGACGCTGGCCGATAGGCTCCGCGAACTACGCGTTCGCCCGATAGTCCGAGGGCGAAAGTCCGGCCCGCTTCGCGAAGAAGCGCGAGAAATAGGCCGGATCGGAAAAGCCGAGGCGGAACGAGATCTGCGCGATCGTCAGGGAGGTATAGACGAGATCGCGCCGCGCCTCGATCATCAACCTGTCCTGGATGACTCGCGCCGCCGAATGGCCCAGCACCTCGCGGCAGCTGCGCGACAGATGCGGAACCGAGACGCCGAGCGCACGGGCGTGCTCCGTCAGCCGCTCATGGCTCTGGAAGCGGATCTCGACACGCTCGATGAAGCGCCGGACCAGACTCGCGCGCAGATCCTTCGCCGGCCCCCCGCCGGCCCCCAATCCGCGCACGCCACGCGAGAACCAGGAGGCGATCAGGTCGGCATAGGCCGCGAGCGCGAACTCGCGGTTCGGTCGATTGGCTCCGAACTCGCCCATCGCGAGTCCCATCACGGTCTCGAGCGCCTGCGTTTCCCTATCTTCCGGCCCGGTCTGCAAGAGCGCCGGCGCCGCCAGCAGGGACCGCGCCTCGGGCTCGGCATCGAACAAGCGCTTCAACGAGGTTTCGGCGACGCTGGCGACGAAACCTTCCGTGCCGACGATGAAGTGGAACTCGTGGATCGTCGCCGGCGGTAGCAACAGTGCCGAGCCCGGAGCAAGAATCCGGTCACGCCCGTCGATCCGCGTCCGGCCACCCCCGCCGATGACGAGGAAGAACTGGAAGAGCTGATGGTGGAAATGCGGCTGGATGGTCCAGCCATGCAGCGCGCTGCGGGCCACGATCGGCTCGATATGCAGCGCGTCCGGAAAGCGATCCGTCAAGCGCTCGGCATAGAGCCAATAGGCTGGAACAGTGGCTGGCATGGCCCCTCATGATCGATTTGTCCAAGACACTGCGCGAATCTTCCATTCCGTCAAGCCTGCCCGGAGCGCATAGCTTGCGAAACGAAACGTCGGCTCAGAACCGTCGTCGCCACAGGAGGAAGCGGAAATGCGCACGCAGGTCGCCATCATCGGCGCCGGCCCGGCCGGGCTGCTTCTCGGCCAGCTGCTGTCGCGCGCCGGGATCGATAATGTCATCCTCGAGCGCCGCAGCCTCGGCTACGTGCTCTCCCGCATCCGCGCCGGCGTGCTCGAGCAGGGCATGGTCGACATGCTGCATGAGGCAAGCGCCGCCGAACGCCTCGAGCGCGAGGGGCAGGTGCATGACGGCGTCAATCTCGCCTTCGACGGCACGCTCCATCGCATCGACCTGAAACATCTGACCGGCGGCAAGGCCGTCACCGTCTATGGCCAGACCGAGGTCACGCAGGATCTCGTCGAGGCGCGCCGGGCGCTCGGCCGGCCGACGATCTACGAGGCTGACGAGGTCGCCTTGCACGACATCGACACGGCCGCGCCAAGAGTGAGCTTCCGAGCCAACGGCGAGATCCAGGAGCTGCGCTGCGATTTCATCGCCGGCTGCGACGGCTATCACGGCGTCTCGCGCCGCTCGATCCCCGAAAGCGCCCTGACGAGCTTCGAGCGCGTCTATCCCTTTGGCTGGCTCGGCCTGCTGGTCGATCGGCCGCCGGCCGCGCATGAGCTCGTCTATGCCCGGCACGAGCGCGGCTTCGCGCTCTGCTCGATGCGCTCGGCCACGCGCAGCCGCTACTATGTCCAGGTCCCGCTCGAGGAGCGCGTCGAGAACTGGTCGGACGAAGCCTTCTACGACGAACTGCGCCGCCGGCTTCCTGCCGAGGTGGCGGACACGTTGCAGACTGGCCCCTCGCTGGAAAAGAGCATCGCGCCGCTACGCAGCTTCGTCGCCGAGCCGATGCGCTTCGGCCGCCTCTTCCTCGCTGGCGATGCCGCCCATATCGTTCCGCCGACCGGCGCCAAGGGGCTCAATCTCGCCGCCAGCGACGTGCGCTACCTCTTCGACGCATTGCGTGAGCATTTTCGCGACAGCTCCGATGCCGGGCTCGACAATTATTCCGCCCGCGCACTGGCCCGTATCTGGAAGGCCGAGCGCTTCTCCTGGTGGATGACCGGGCTGCTGCACCGTTTCCCGGAGCGCAGTGCCTTCGAGGAGCGAATGCAGCACGCCGAACTCGATTACCTGGTGAGCTCGCCGGCGGCTTCGGCAGCGATGGCCGAGAACTATGTCGGCTTGCCTTACGCAGGATAAGGAGGCATTGCCCGGCCGAGGCCGACGAGCCGAGGGATAATGCAGACAAGCAGCGAATTTCCCTCGGGGGACGCGCTATAAGCCAGAAGAGCGGGAACGATTTCGGGAGGACGACAGATGAGCAGGACGTTTTTCAGCAGGTTGATACAGGCAAGTGTGCTGGCATTGGCCGGCACGCTCGGTCTCGGCGGCGCGGCTTCGGCCGACACCGTCAAGGTCGGGATCGTCGGGCCGTTCTCCGGCCCCTTCGCCCTGCAGGGCAAGAATTTCCAGGCGGGCGTCGAGGCCTGGCTGGCGCAGAACGGCAAGTCGGTCGCCGGGCATGACATCGAGATCGTCTATCGCGACCTGCCCACGGCCAATCCGCAGCAGGCCCGCGCCCTGGCGCAGGAGCTGATCGTCCGCGACAAGGTGCAATATCTCGGCGGCGTCTATTTCACCCCGGACGCGATGGCGATCACACCGCTGCTCAAGCAGGGCAATGTGCCGCTGGTGATCTTCAATGCGGCAACCTCGGCGATCATGACCTCCTCGCCGCTGGTCGTGCGCACCTCCTTCACCACGGCGCAGACCACGACGCCGCTCGGCAAGGCCGCGGTTGATCGCGGCGTGAAGAAGTTCGTCTCCGTCGTCAGCGACTACGGGCCGGGCGTCGATGCCGAAGCCGCGTTCAAGAAGGCGATCGAAGCCGCGGGCGGCCAGGTCGTCGAGGCGATCCGCATGCCGCTCAACACCACCGAGTTCAGCCCGATCATGCAGCGCGTCCGCGACGCCGGCGCGCAAGGCGTCTTCGCCTTCCTGCCCTCGGGCCCGCCGACGCTCGGCTTCGTCAAGGCCTTCAGCGACACGGGGCTGAAGCAAGCTGGCGTCAAGCTCTTCGCGCCAGGCGACCTGACCCAGGAATCGGATCTGCCGGCGCTCGGCGACGCCGCCGCTGGTATGATCACCTCGTTCCACTACGCCGTCTCGCACGACTCCGACGTCAACCGGACGTTCGTCGCCGCGGCCGAAAAAGCGCTCGGCACGCCGGGCCAGCTCTCCTTCCCGGCGGTCGGCGCCTATGACGGCATGCATGTCATCGCCAAGATGATCGCCGCCACAAGCGGCAAACAGGATGCCGAGAAGGCCGTCGAGGCGGTGAAGGGCCTCGCCTGGGAAAGCCCCCGCGGGCCGGTGAAGATCGACCCCGAGACGCGTCACATCACCCAGACGATCTATCTGCGCGAGGTCGCCAAGGACGCCAAGCGCAACTGGATCAACAAGGAGATCCAGAGCTTCCCCGAGCAGAAGGACCCCGGGCTGGTGAAGTGAGCCGCCCGGCGACCTGATGCGCAAGCCGGCGAGGACGCATACGCGCCCTCGCCACCCTTCCCCGTTCGACGAGGCCGGCACCGATGCAGACCGCGCTGAGCATCGCCCTGGACGCGCTCGCCTATGGCATGGCGCTGTTCATCATCTGCATCGGCCTGTCGTTGACGATGGGCTTGATGCGGCTGGTCAACCTGGCGCATGGCGCCTTCGCCATGATCGGCGGCTACATCGCCTCCTATGTCGCCCGCGACCTTGGCCTCGGCTATGCCTTCGGCATCGTGCTCGCCGTCATCGGCACGGTTCTGATCGCGATCCCGCTCGAGCGCCTGCTCTTCCGCCGCATCTATGACCGGAGCGAGCTTTCGCAGGTACTGATGACCATCGGCATCACCTTCTGCGTCATCGGCATCACCAACTACTTCTTCGGCCCGACGCTGAAGACGATTCCGCTACCGGCCGAACTGGCGCAGCCGGTCGATCTCGGCTTCCGCAGCATCGCGGGGCATCGCCTCTTCGTGATCGCGAGCGGTCTCGTCGTCGCGGGCGGTCTCTGGTTCCTGATCGAGCGCACCGGCTTCGGCATCCATCTGCGGGCCGCCGTCGAGAATGCACCGATGTCGCGGGCGCTCGGCGTGCGTACCGAGCTGATCTATGCCGCAAGCTTCGCGCTCGCCATCGGGCTCGCGGCCTTTGGCGGCGTGGTCGGCGCCGAATTCCTGCCGATCGAGCCCTATTACGCCCTGCGCTACATGGTGACCTTCCTTGTCGTCGTCTCCGTTGGCGGGGCCGGCTCGATCCCCGGCGCGCTCGCCGCCTGCCTGCTCCTGGGGGCGATCGACGTGACGGGTCGCTATCTCATGCCCGATTTCGGCAATTTCTTCTTCTATCTCGCGGTGATCCTCGTGGTCTGCGCCTTTCCCCGTGGCCTGATGGGGCGGGCGCAGTGATGGCCCAGCCTTCCACACCATCGGCTCCTCTGCCCCCGCGCAGCCTCGGCCGCGACCTTTTCGGCATCGGCCTGATCGTCGTCGCGGGGCTCGCCGGCTACTGGCTCTTCCCCGACAATCTCTCCTTCCTGACGCGGGTGATCTCGGTCGCCCTGCTCGTGCTTTCGCTCGACCTCATCACCGGCTATTGCGGCATCGCCTCGCTCGGGCAGGCCGCGCTCTACGGGGCCGGCGCCTATGCCGCCGGCATCGCCTGCCTCAATGGCGTGACCGAGCCCTTCCTGCTCATCCTGATCGGGGCCGCGGCTGGCGCCGTCACGGGTCTCCTGAGCGGAGCGATCATGCTGCGGGCGCACGGGCTGCCGCAGCTCGTTCTCTCCATCGCCATCGTCCAGCTGCTGCATGAGGCCGCCAACAAGGCCTATTCCATCACGGGCGGCAGCGACGGCCTCTCCGGCATGGTCCCGGCTCCGCTCTTCGGCCTGTTCGAGTTCGATCTCTGGGGTCGCGCGGCCTATCTCTTCGGGCTCGGCCTGCTGGTCATCGTCTTCATCGCGCTGAAGCTCCTAGTCCGCTCGCCTTTCGGCATGGTCTGCCGCGGCCTCAAGGAGGATCCGCTGCGGGTGAGCGCGCTCGGCATCTCCGCCTTCCCGGTGCTGCTCAGGATGTTCGTGATTTCCGGCGCAGTCGCCGGCATGGGCGGCGCGCTCGGCGCCATCGCGACCCAGGTCGTCGGCCTGGACAGCGTCAGCTTCGAGCTGTCCGCCAATGCGCTGGTCATGCTCGTGCTCGGCGGCCTCGGCAATCTCTACGGCGCGCTGATCGGCACCGTGGCCTTCATGGCGGTCGAGCATGTCATAGCCGCGATCAACCCTTTCCACTGGATGACGCTGGTCGGTGCGCTGCTGATCGCCATCGTGCTCTTCGCCCCGCGCGGGCTCTCCGGCACGCTCGACGAGGCGGCCCGCATCCTGACGCGCGGCTCGCGGAGGACGAGGCCATGAGCGCGGTCTTCGAAGTCGCCCATCTGTCGAAGTCCTTCGGCGGGCTCAAGGTCAACCACGACGTCTCCATCGCCATGGCGGAGGGCGAGAGGCTCGCCCTGATCGGCCCCAACGGCGCGGGCAAGACCACCTTCGTCAACCTCGTCACCGGGCGCATCCCGCCGAGCGCCGGCACGGTCCATCTGATGGGTGAGGACATCACGCGTCAGGGCGCCGTCGCGCGCGTGCGCCGCGGCCTTGTCCGAACCTTCCAGGTCACCCGGCTCTTCCCGGACATGACGCCGGAGGAGCACGTTGTCATGGCCATCCTGCAGCGGCAGGGCCGCGCGACGCGCATCCTTGCCCGCTTCCACGGCAACAGCGCGGCAGCCGACGAGGCTGCCGACATCCTGGCGACGCTCGGCCTCACCGACATCGCTCGCCGCAAGGTGGTCGAGATCGCTTATGGTCAGCAGCGCCTGCTCGAGATCGCCATAGCCATGGCCCAGCGCCCGAAGGTGCTGCTGCTCGACGAACCGGCCGCCGGTGTGCCCTCCTCCGACACGCCGCTGATCGAGCGGGCTCTGGAGCGGCTCCCCGCCTCCCTCGCCGTGCTGATGATCGAGCATGACATGGACCTGGTCTTCCGCTTCGCCAGGCGCGTCGTAGTGTTGGCGGCCGGCGAGCTGATCTTCCAGGGTTTGCCGGCCGACGTCGCCAGGGACGACAAGGTCCGCGAAGCCTATCTCGGGAGCTATGCCCATGCCGGCAGCTGAGCTCGACGTCCAGAACCTGAGCGCCGGCTACGGCCAGACCCATGTGCTGGAGAACGTCTCCTTCTCCGTTCCGGCCGGCGGGCGCCTCTCGATCCTCGGTCGCAACGGCATGGGCAAGACCACGCTGATGGCGACGCTGATGGGGCTGACCCGGCGCTATGCCGGGAGCATCAGCGTCGGCGGCCAGGACGTGACGGCCCTGCGCACCACCGGACGGGCGCAAGGCGGCATCGGCCTCGTCCCGCAGACCCGCGAGATCTTCAAGAGCCTCACCGTCGAGGAGAACCTCTTCGTCGGGCTGAAAGGCCGGCCGCGCTCCGCGATCGAGGAGGCCTATGCGCTATTCCCGCGCCTGCAGGAGCGGCGCCGCAATCTCGGCTCTCAGCTTTCAGGCGGCGAGCAGCAGATGCTGGCGACCGCCCGCACCATCCTCGGCCAGCCCGCGATCCTGCTGCTCGACGAGCCGCTTGAGGGCCTCGCCCCCGTGATCTGCGACATGTTGATGGAAGCTTTCACGCAGCTCGCGTCGAGCGGTGCGATGACGATCCTCTTCGTCGAGCAGCGGCTGGAAAGCGCGCTCGACTTCGCCGAAGACGTCATCATCCTCGAACGCGGGCGGATCGTCTGGTCCGGCAGCTCGGCGGGCCTGCGCGTCGATGGCGAGGTGCTCGAACGCTATGTCGGTGTCGGCGGGCTGCACTGAAGCCGCCTGCACCGGCTCAGATGCTGAAGCGCGCCCCGGCTCGCGCCAGACCACCCGAGATCGCGACCGGCGTACCGTCCGCCCGCCAGCAGGCGGCGCCCGTCATGGTGCCATCCGCATTGAAGGCAATGGCGTTCATGCCACCCGCCACGCGCGGCGAGCGCACGACCTTGTGGCCGCGCGCCACCAGTTCCTGCGCTACCGTCTCGGGGATCGCCTCTTCCAGCTCGAGCACCCCGCCCTCGGTCCAGACGCGCGGCGCCTCGACCGCTTCCTGCAAGCTCATGCGGTGGTCCAGCAGATTGACGATCGCCTGCAGGGCCGAGGGGAAGATGCGCAGTGCTCCGGGCAGCCCGAGCGCGTAGGCGATCCGCCGTTCCCGCAGCACCATCATCGGCGCCATCGAGGTGAAGACGCGCTTGCCCGGCGCGATGGACAGGGCACGGCCAGGATGCGGGTCGAAATTGAACATGTAGTTGTTGGCGATCATGCCCGTGCCGGGGATCTGCACGCAGGCGCCGAACAGCCCATTGATCGTCTGCGTCGCGCTGACGACGTTGCCGTCTGCATCAGCCACGGTGACATGGGTGGTATCGGCGGATTCGCCGCCGGAAAGCCCCGCCCTCCAGCTTTTCGCCCGGCTCATCTCGATAAGCGCGCGCCGCTCGGCGGCATAGCCCTTGTCGATCAGCCTCTCGACCGGGACCTTGACGAAGGCCGGATCGGCCGTCGCCACGGCGCGGTCAGCGAAGGCGATCTTCAGCGCCTCCGCCAGGAGATGCACTGCGTCAGTCGAGCCGAAGCCGAGCGCGCCGAGATCGTAGCCCTCAAGAATGTTGAGCATCTGCGCGATATGCACGCCCGACGAAGACGGCGGCGGCGGCCCGACGATCTCGTAGCCGCGATAGGAACCACGGATCGGCTCGCGCGTCTCGGTTCGGTAGTTCGCCAGATCCTCCGGCCCGATCAGGCCGCCATGCGTCGCCATGTAGCCGGTCAGCGCCGCCCCAAGCGCTCCGCCGTACAGCGCCTCCGGTCCGTCTTTCGCGATGAGTCGCAAGCTCTCGGCATAATCGCCCTGAACCAGCTTCGCTCCGGGCTTGAGCGGGGCCCCGCCCGGCAACAGCATCGCCGCGAGACCGGCATCGCGCGCAAGATCGACCGCATTGTCGCCGATGCAGTTCGAGAGATAGGGCGTGACCGTGAAGCCGCGCGCGGCGAGCGCGATCGCCGGCTGCAGCACATCCGCCAGCGGCAAGCTGCCGAAGCGCTCCAGGGCTTCGCACCAACCCTTGAGCGCGCCCGGAACCGCCACCGCCTTCGCCCCGACGACGTTCTCACGGTCGCGTGTGTCGCGCTGCTTACCGATCTCGTCGGAGAGGCAGTCATACATGTCCGGCGAAGCGCGGCCGGGCGCGGTCGAGAGATTGTCGATGATGCGGTGGCTGCCATCGGCGAGCCGGATATGGCTCAGGCCTCCGCCGAGGATGCCGACCATCATCGGCTCGGCCACCGTCAGTGCGAACAGCGCGGCAACCGCCGCATCGATGGCATTCCCGCCGGCGAGCAGCATTTGCGAGCCCGCCGCCGAGGCGAGCGGGTGATTGGTGACGACCATGCCGCGCGAGCCGGTGGCTGGCTTCTTCTCGCAGGCGAATTCGGCGATGCGGCGGGCAGGAGCATGAGCGTTCATGTCCGGCACTTGAGCCCGACTCGGGCCCGGCGTCCACCCCGGTTTCCGGATGAAAGACCGTGCGCCGGCCGCATGGCATACCCGCCATGCGCGCCCTTCCGGCCGCCCGACGGGCCGTTCAGCCCTTGGTGTCCTGCCCGTGGATAGCGCGCCAGATCGCCAGCGGCGTCGCCGGCATGTCGAGATGCTGCACTCCGTGCGGCGCGAGGGCATCGACGATCGCGTTCATCACCGAGGGCAGCGAGCCGGCGCAACCTGCCTCCCCGCAGCCTTTCGCGCCGACCCGGTTGGTGCTGGTTGGGACGCCCTGGCTGATGAAGGAGAAGAACGGCACATCCGCCGCGCGCGGCATGGCGTAATCCATATAGGAGCCCGTCCTGAGCTGACCCTCCTCGTCATAGGAGGTCAGCTCATAGATCGCCTGGCCGATGCCCTGCACGACTCCACCATGCAGCTGTCCCTCGACGATCATCGGGTTCACCAGCGTGCCGAAATCGTTGACCATGACGTAGCTCGCGATCTCGACCTGCCCCGTATCGGGGTCGATCTCGACCTCGGCGATATGGCAGCCATTGGGATAGGCCGACGGCGCCGCCTTGAAGACATGGTCGACATCCAGCGTCTGCGGCAGGTCGTCGGGTAAGGCCGAAACGGCCCGCAGCCTCCCCGCGAGTTCCATGATGCCAATGGAACGGTCGGTGCCGGCGATGTTGAAGCGGCCGGCCGCGAATTCGATGTCCGCGACACTCGCCTCGAGGAAATGCGCCGCGAGAAGCTTGCCCTTCTCGACGACCTTCTCGCTTGCCTCGATGATCGCCGAGCCGCTGGCCATGATCGATTTCGAACCGCCGGTCCCGCCGCCGGCGATCAGGCGGTCGCTGTCGCCCTGCACCAGGCGGATCTTGTCGAAGGGCACGCCGAGCTGGCTGGTCAGCACCTGGGCGAAGGGCGTCCAGTGCCCCTGCCCGTAATCGAGCGTACCGGTGACGATGGTGACGGAGCCGTCCGCTTCGAAATGGATGCCACCCATCTCGTTGCTCGGCGGCGCGGTGACTTCCAGATAGCAGCCGATGCCGCGGCCGCGCAGCTTGCCGGCCTTGCGGCTGGCGCGCTCGCGGACCGGATAGCCCTTCCAGTCGGCCGCCTCCAGCGCGCGGGCGAACAGCGCCGGGAAATCACCGCTGTCGTAAAGCGTCCCTATCGGGGTGGTCCAGGGCAGCGCCTTGGCCGGGATCAGGTTGCGCTGCCGCAGGACCGCCCGGTCGATGCCCATCTCGCGGGCGGCGGTGTCGATCAGCCGCTCCATGAAATAGTTGCCCTCGGGGCGTCCGGCGCCGCGATAGGCCGCGATCGGCGCGGTGTTGGTGACGGCGCAGCGCGTCTGCACCTCGACCAGCGGCGTGCGATACATGCCGACGCTGTTCTTGCCGATGTTCAGCGTCGCCATCATCGGCCCGACCGGCGAGAGATAGCCGCCCATATTGCCGAGGCCTGTGAAGCGCGTCGCCAGGAAGCGGCCGCGCGCATCGAGCGCCAGCTCGGCCTCGAACACCATGTCGCGGCCGTGATGGTCGGAGACGAAGCTCTCGGACCGCTGGTCGGTCCATTTCACCGGCTTCTTCAGCAGGCGGGCCGCATGCAGCAGCACGACATATTCCGGGAACACCGCCGATTTCATGCCGAAGGAGCCGCCGACATGGCCCGTGACCAGCCGCATCCGGTCGTGAGACACACCCATCGCCGCCGCGAGGCTGTTGCGCATGCCAAAGGCGCCCTGGCTCGGGGCGTGGAGCGTATAGCGCCCGCTCTTGCGGTCATAAGTGCCGATCGCAGCGCGCGGCTCGATCGGGTTCACGACGATGCGGTTGTTGACGATCCGGAGCCTGGTGACATGGGCCGCCTTGGCGAAGGCGTCCGCGACCTTCCCGGCGTCGCCGAAATGATAGTCGAGGATCAGGTTGCCCGGGACATCGTCGAAAAGCTCCGGCGCGCCGGGCGCAAGGGCCTCCTCCGTCGAGGTCACGGCGGGCAGGATATCGACGTCGAGGCCCACCGCCTCGGCAGCGTCGCGCGCCTGAATGGCCGTGCGCGCCACGACCATGGCAACCGGATCGCCGACGTAGCGGACCTTGCCGACCGCCAGCGCCTGCCGCGCCGGCTTCCGCATCGGCGTGCCGTCGCGGTTGGGCAGGTCGACATTGCATTTCAGAGGGCCATAGCCCTGGCCTTCGAGGTCCTGCGCCGTATAGACCGCAACGACGCCTTTCATCTCCCTGGCCGCCGCCACGTCGATGCCGCGGATGACGCCATGGGCGTAGGGACTACGGACGAAGGCGGCGTAGAGCTGCCCTTCCAGCGACAGGTCGTCGGTGTAGTGGCCACCGCCGCGCACGAGAACGGCGTCCTCCTTGCGCGGAAGCGACTGGCCGATGCCGGCCTGCCTCGCAGGAGAGCCGGCTTTGGAGACATGCATATTCATGGCGAAGCACCGCGGTCGAAACTGAGCGCGGCTACACTGGCCTAAAAGCGCGGGGCGCGCGTTGCAGATGCCGCATAGGCGATATCCGCAACGCGGACGGTTGGGGCGTGCTCCGGCATGCCGCAGCCTTACTTCTCGACGAAGGCCTTCTCGATCACGTAGTCGCCGGGTTCGCCGTGATTGCCTTCGGCAAGGCCGCGCTCGGCGAAGATCGTCTTGAGGTCGGCCAGCATCTGCGGCGAGCCGCAGAGCATGAAGCGGTCGCCTGCGGGATCGAAATCCGGCAGGCCGATATCGTCGAAGAGCTGCCCGGAGGTCAGCAGATCGGTGATGCGGCCACGGTTGCGGAACGGTTCGCGCGTCACCGTCGGATAGTAGATGAGCTGCTGGCGGATCATCTCGCCGAGGAACTCGTCCTGCGGCAGATGCTGGGTGATGCGCTCGCCATAGGCGAGCTCGGCGACCTGGCGGCAGCCATGGACGAGCACGACCTTCTCGTAACGCTCATAGGTCTCGGGATCGCGGATCAGCGAAAGGAACGGCGCCAGCCCCGTGCCCGTGCCGAGCAGGAAGAGCCGCCGGCCATCCCTGAGATTGTCGAGGACGAGAGTGCCCGTCGCCTTCTTGCCGACGATGATCGCGTCGCCGACCTGGAGATTTTGCAGCCGCGAAGTCAGCGGGCCGTCGGCCACCTTGATCGAGAAGAATTCGAGGTTGTCGTCATAATTCGTGCTGGCGACGCTGTAGGCCCGCAGCAATGGCCTGTCGCCGACCTTGAGGCCGATCATCGTGAACTGGCCGTTCTTGAAGCGGAACGATGTGTCGCGCGTGGTCGTGAAGCTGAACAGCGTATCCGTCCAATGATGGACGCTGAGGACCTGTTCCTCGTAGAAATTGCTCATCGCGTCGTCCTTGGCAACTCGGGCAGCGGCTGTTTAGCGGATGTCTACAGCGGCCGGCGACGCTGGATAAGCAGAAAACCGTGCTGAAATCAAAATCTTATCGTTTCTTCTCATTGGAGGTATTCGAACAGAATATTCTGAACGCGCATCTTGCCTTCGGGAGAACTTTCCACCCGCCCGACCAATGCGCTGAGCGATCGGAGCGCGACGCCGGGGCCGAATTGCCGGCTGACGATCCCAGCCCAGGACAGGGCGCACATGCTCGTCGAGCGAAATGAATCGCATTTTCCGGATCGTCACGCCCAGAGAGAGGCGATAGAGGTGTCGCTGCGCTGCGCAATGAATTCGCGATTGCGAGAGATCGGCGGGCGTGCGGGGGAGAATGCGGATGAGCTCCGCAGCAGTCTGCTTCAACGGCTTGCCCTATGGGCAGAAACCGGCCGGCCGCCGGTTGACAAGCATTTTCGCCCTTCGCAAATTCGCAGCCACATCAACGATTTTCCAACGGCTGGTGGTCATTGCAGCACCGGCGTGGAATGGCCAAGAGACTGGCCTGGCGCTGCGGCGGAGAGACGGAATGCCGCGCAGCCACACCCATCGAGGACAAGAACGATGACGATCGACCGCAGGCGTTTCCTGGCTGCTGCCTCGGGCGGCGCGGCCATACTCGCCGCACCTTCCCTGGTCCGGGCGCAGAGCACAAGCGCGATCCGGATTGGCGAGATCAACAGCTACACCGCCCAGCCGGCCTTCCTGAAGCCCTATCGCCAGGGTTGGGAGCTGGCGCAGGAGCAGGTCAACGCGGCCGGGGGCGTACTTGGCCGCAAGATCGAGACCATCTTCCGCGATGACGCCGGCAAGCCGGAAGACGCGGTGCGCCACGCCGGCGACCTCATCAACGCCGAGAAGGTCGATCTGCTGTCGGGCGGTTATCTCTCGAATGTCGGCCTCGCGATCGCCGACTTCGCGGCGCAGAACAAGCGGCTCTACGCGGCCTCCGAGCCTCTCTCCGATGCGCTGGTCTGGTCGAAGGGCAATCGCTACACCTTCCGGTTGCGCCCATCGACCTACATGCAGGCGGCAATGCTCGTCGAGGAGGCTGCGAAGCTCAAGGCCAGGAAATGGGCGCTCGTCGCGCCGAACTACGAATACGGCCAATCGGCGGTGAAGTGGTTCAAGGAACTGCTGAAGAAGGCGAGGCCTGACGTTGAGTTCGTCGCCGAGCAATATCCGGCGCTGGGCCGCATCGATGCCGGCGCGACGGTTCAGGCGCTCGAGGCCGCGAAGCCCGATGCGATCTTCAACGTCACCTTCTCCGCCGACCTGACCAATTTCGTGCGCCAAGGCAATACGCGCGGCCTGTTCGAGGGTCGCGACGTCGCCTCAATGTTGACCGGCGAGCCTGAATATCTGGACGCGCTCGGCGCCGAGGCCCCCGAAGGTTGGATCGTCACGGGTTACCCGCATGCCGATCTGGCGACGCCGGAGCACATCAAGTTCCGCGACGCCTACAAGGCTAGGTACAATGACTATCCACGGCTCGGCTCGGTCGTCGGCTTCGATACGATGAACTCCATTACCGCCGCGCTCGCCAAGGCGGGTTCGACCGACAACGAGAAGCTCGTCGCTGCGATGGAGGGGCTGAAATTCCCCTCGGCCTTCGGCTCGGCCGAGTATCGCGCCATCGACCATCAGTCGACGCTCGGTGCCTTCGTCGGCAGGACGGCGCTGAAGGACGGCAAGGGCGTGATGGTCGACTGGCGCTATGCCGACGGCGCCAAGTACCTCCCCTCCGACGAGGTCGTGAAGACGCTGCGCCCCGCAGGCTAGCCCGAGTGCGCACCCAATCGCGGCCGAAGACCGCTACGCCCGCTTGATCCGTTCGACGGTCCGGTTAAGCCTGCAGGCGCGCGGGACCCTCGCTGCGCCTTGCCTCCAGACGAGACGGAATGCTCGATCTCATCCTCACGCAGACGCTGAACGGGCTCGCTTCCGCTTCGTCGCTGTTTCTCGTTGCATCGGGGCTGTCGATCATCTTCGGCGTCACCCGCATCGTGAACTTCGCCCATGGCTCGCTCTACATGCTGGGCGCCTATCTCGGCTGGACGCTGGTCGAATGGCTCGGACCGGCGAGCCCCCTCGGCTTCTGGGGCGGAGTCGTGCTGGCCGCTCTGCTCGTCGCCGGCATCGGCGTCCTGATCGAGGTCGCGATCCTGCGGCGGATCTATCAGGCGCCCGAACTCTTCCAGCTCCTCGCCACCTTCGGCGTCGTGCTGATGATTCAGGACATCGCGCTGGCGATCTGGGGGCCGGAGGACAAGCTCGGCCCGCGCGCGCCGGGCTTCAAGAGCTTCGTCATCCTGTTCGACAGCCGCTTCCCGACCTATGAGCTGTTGCTGATCGCCATCGGCCCGGCCGTGCTGGCGCTGCTCTGGTTCCTGTTCCAGAAGACGCGCTGGGGCACGCTGGTCCGGGCCGCGACGCAGGACCGCGAAATGGTCGGGGCGCTCGGCGTCAACCAGCGCCTGCTCTTCACCTCGGTCTTCGCCTTCGGCGCCGGTCTGGCAGGCCTTGGAGGTGCGCTTCAGCTGCCGCGCGAGGCCGCGACGCTGCATATGGACCTGTCGATGATCGCGGAGGTCTTCGTCGTCGTGGTCGTCGGCGGCCTCGGCAGCGTCACCGGCGCCTATCTGGCGGCGGTGCTGATCGGCATTCTGCATGCCTTCGGCATCCTGATCTTTCCGAAGATCACGCTGGTCCTCGTCTTCCTGGTCATGGCCGTCGTCCTGGTGGTCAGGCCCTTCGGGCTCCTGGGCAAGCCCCCGACCGGGCAGGCACGCGGACCGGCGCTCGAGCCGCTGCTGAAACCAGCCGATCGGGCGACCAGGCTCGCCGGCCTCCTTGCCCTGTTGCTGCTCGCCATCGCTCCGCTGGTCACGCCGGACTACCTGCTGCTGACTCTGACCGAACTCGTGATCTTCACCCTCTTCGCCGCCTCGCTGCATTTCATGATGGGGCCGGGCGGCATGGCGTCCTTCGGCCACGCCGCCTATTTCGGCCTCGGCGCCTATGGCGCGGCGCTCGCGGTGAAATGGCTCGGCACACCGATGGAGCCGGCGCTGCTCTTCGCGCCCTTCCTCGCCGGCATCGCGGGGACGGTGTTCGGCTGGTTCTGCGTCCGGCTGTCGGGCGTTTATCTCGCCATGCTGACGCTCGCCTTCGCGCAGATAGCCTGGGCGACCGCCTTCCAATGGGTCGAGCTCACCGGCGGCGACAACGGCATTCTGGGCGTCTGGCCCTCGAGCTGGGCCGTGTCGAAGACAGCGTTCTACTATCTCGCGCTCGGTATCTGCGCCGCTTGCGTGCTCCTGCTGCGCGTCATGGTGTTCTCACCATTGGGCTATGCGCTGCGCGCCTCCCGCGACAATCCGCTCCGCGCCGAGGCGATCGGCATCGACACGATGCGCGTGCAATGGATCGCCTTCGCGATCGCGGCCTGCGCAGCCGGCATCGCTGGCGGGCTATTCGCCTTCTTCAAGGGCTCGGTCTTCCCGACCTATCTGGCGATCCCGCGCTCGGTCGATGCCCTGCTGATGGTGCTGCTCGGCGGCGTCCAGACCGTCTCCGGACCGATCGTCGGCGCCTTCGCCTATGCGGGCCTCAGCGACCAGCTTGCCAAATTCACCCTGTACTGGCGCTTCGCGCTCGGGCTCACGATCGTGCTGCTCGTGATGCTGTTTCCACGTGGGCTGGTCGGCAGCTTCCTGGCCTGGCGCGAGCGAATTGCGTCTACGGAGGGCGCGCGATGAGCGCGGTCACCACTCGCTCATCCGCGCCGGTGCTGGTGGTGCGCGATCTCGCGAAATCCTTTGGCGGGGTCCACGCTGTGCGGGGTGTCTCCTTTGCGGTCGAAGCCGGCCGGATGGTGGCGCTGATCGGTCCAAACGGCGCCGGCAAGACGACCTGCTTCAACATGCTGGGCGGACAGCTCGCGCCGGACCGCGGCGAGGTCGTCCTCGCCGGACAGCCGGTCACAGGGCTGAAGCCACGCGTCATCTGGCGCAGGGGCGTCGGCCGCACCTTCCAGATCACCGCGACCTTCACCTCGATGACAGTGCGCGAAAACGTGCAGATGGCGCTGATCTCGAAGGAAGGCGACCTCTGGAGTCCGTTTCAGGCGGCACGATCGCGCCATGTCGCGATGGCCGAGGCACTGCTGGCGCAAGTCGGCATGCTGGAGCAGGCGGACCGGGCCTGCGGCGTGCTCGCTTATGGCGACCTGAAGCGGGTCGAGCTCGCCGTGGCGCTCGCCAACCGGCCGGAGCTCCTGCTGATGGACGAGCCGACGGCCGGCATGGCGCCGCGCGAGCGCCTGGACCTGATGGCCCTGACAGCCCGGATCGCGACGGAGGAGAACATCGCGGTGCTGTTCACCGAGCACGACATGGATGTGGTCTTCGCCCATGCCGACCGAGTGATCGTGCTGGATCGCGGCCGGCTGATCGCCGACGGCCCGGCCGAGACGGTGCGACAGGACCCGCAGGTGCGGGCCGTCTATCTCGGCTCCGGCACGAATTCGGGAGGGCACTGATGACGGCCCTTCTCGCGATTTCCGGGCTCGACGCCTATTACGGGCGCGCCCATATTCTGCGGGGCGTCGGCTTCGACATGGGTCGGGGCGAGGTGCTTGCCCTGATGGGCCGCAACGGCGCCGGCAAGTCGACGACGATCAAGGCGGTGATGGGGCTGGTGCCACCGTCGGCGGGCGAGATCCGCTTCGATGGGCAGCGGATCGACGGGCGCGAGCCCTTCGAGATCGCGCGCCTCGGCATCGGCTATGTGCCGGAGGAACGACGCATCTTCTCGGAACTTTCCGTGATGGAGAATCTCGCCGTCGGCCAGCGCCCGCCACGGGAAGGCGCGCCGCACTGGACGCCGGACCGGCTCTTCGCGCTCTTCCCCAATCTCGGCCGCATGCGCGACCGACCAGGCGGAGCGATGTCGGGCGGCGAACAGCAGATGCTGACCATCGCCCGCACGCTGATGGGCAATCCACGACTCGTGCTGCTGGACGAGCCTTCGGAAGGACTGGCGCCGGTCATCGTCGAGGAGATGGCCAAGGCCATCCTGGCGCTGAAGGGCGAAGGCCTGAGCATCCTGCTCTCCGAACAGAATCTGCACTTCGCCGGCAATGTCGCGGATCGTGTCGCCATCATCGAAAAAGGCGCCATTCGTTTCACCGGGACGATGAACGCGCTCAAGGCCGACGAAGCAATCCGGACGCAATACCTGTCAGTCTGACGGTTCTGGAGCGCCCGCCCGGCCTCAGCCCGGCGAAAGCTCACTCTCGGGGGCCAGGCTGACGCGATCGAGCTTGGGCGTCATCGTATCCAGCAGCGGCAGTGCCGCTGCGCCGAGTGCCGCCGTGAGCCTTCCGGTCGCCCCCCGCTGGACCCGTGGAATCGAGCGGCCTCTCCGGCTTGCCACCGAGATCGGCAGCGGCGTCATCGCGGCGATCATCGCATCGACCACCTCGTCCGGCATCTCACCTCCGAGGATGACGGTCTCGGGATCGAACAGATTCTCCAGCATCGCTACGACCGGCGCCAGCAGGGTCGCTGCCTCGGCAACCCAGCCGGTCAGGGCCGGATGCCCGCTCCGATGGAGCTGCACGATCTCCTCCGGGCCGGCGGCTACGATCCCGGCCTCCCGCAATGTTTCGGTCAGGGCGTGGACCGAGGCGTAGCGCTCGAGGCAGCCATGCCCGCCGCAGGCGCAGAGTCGCCCGCCCGCCACCACCGGGATATGGCCGATCTCGCCGGCATTGCCGAAGGCGCCGCGATAGGGCTGCCCTCCGATGATCACGCCGAGCCCGAGGCCGGCCCCGAAATAGATCTGGCAGAAATGACGCAGATTGCGCCCGAGACCGTGGAGATGCTCGCCGACCGCCGCCGCGGTGGCATCGTTTTCGATGACAACCGGTGTGTTCAGGGCCTCGGCGAGAAGCTGCGCCGCATCCTGCCCCGCCCAGCCCGGCAGGGGCGAGGTCCCGACCGAGCTCATGCCTTCGATCTCGAAGGGGCCAGGCATCACCACTCCGCAGCCGAGCAATCGCTCCGGCAAGCCGGCCGCTTGCCGCACCCAGGCCAGCTCCGTCGCAGCCAGTTGTTGCACGCCGGCGACCGTCGCATCGGCCAGCGGCGCGATGCGCTGCGCCCGGACCCGGCCGGCGAGGTCGACGAGCACTGTGGTGATGTGGTCCGCGGCGATCTCCATGCCCGCCGTCATGCCACCATCGGGATTGACCGCGAACTCCACAGGCGGCTGGCCGCGCGCGGTGCGGCGCCGGCCGAGCTCGATCAGGAATCCTTCCTCGACCAGCTCGGCAACGATGTTGGAGACCGCCTGGGCCGTCAGCCGTGTCAGCACCGCGATGTCGGAGCGGCCGAGCTGCCCGTGCTGGCGCACAGTTTCCAGCACCACGCGGCGGTTGTGGCTTCGCGTCCGCTCGGGATTGGTGCCGACGGCAACGCTGCGGGAAGGCGGGACGGGACGGTGCGGCATAGGCGATCGGGGAAGGAACGGGGAAACAGCCTGCGTCGGCAATTAATCCAACTCAAGTGAATTAATTGATTGACAGCCGCGGGCCCGCGAGATGACGATATCGGCGAGCCTCCCGAATGCCGTCGCCGGCAGGGGCGGAGGGCGGGAGAACAGGGGAGAGAAACATGCGCGGTTTTCGCGGGATGCTGTTGGGTCTGATGGTCTCGGTCGGTGCGATCGCCGGCGCGAAGGCACAGACCGTCGAGATCGAATACTGGCAGTATGTCTTCGACGCGCGCGTCAAGGCGATGAACGAGCTGATCAAGCGCTTCGAGGCCGCCAACCCGAACATCAAGGTCAAGCAGACCACCTTCCCCTACGCCGACTATCAGACGAAGATCGCCGCCGCGATGCCGGCCGGCCAGGGCCCCGACGTCGTGCAGCTCTTCTATGGCTGGCTCGACAATTTCGTCGGCGCCAAGTTCATCCAGCCGCTGCCGCGCGACGCCTTCCCGCCTGCCATGATCGAGAAGGAGTTTTATCCGATCGTCTCGGCGATGAAGCGCGACGGCGAATATTATGCCCTGCCGACGGCGGTGCGCTCGCTGGCCCTGTTCTACAACAAGAAGATCTTCCAGGAGGCCGGGCTCGACCCGAACAAGCCGCCGAAGACCGTCGACGAACTGCTCGACATGGCCAAGAAGACGACCAAGCGCGACGGCGCCGGCAACATGCTCTCCGCCGGCATTACGCTCGACTTCCCCGGTCAGGACTACCATTGGTGGCGCGAGACGCTGCTGCGCCAGAACGGCGGCGCACCCTATAGCGACGACAACAAAACCGTGACCTACAACAGCGAGGCCGGCGCCAAGTCTCTGAACTGGTATGCCGATCTCCAGCGCGTCCACAAGGTCGGCCAGGTCGGCTTCATGGACGAGGGCCAGGCCGCCTTCCGCGCCGGGCGTGCGGCGATGACCATCGACGGCTCCTTCCGTCTCGGCGCCTTCGGCGGCATCAAGAATTTCGAGTGGGGCGTCGCGGAGCTACCCGCCTCTGCCGACGGCAAGAAGGCGAACTTCGCCAGCTACTGGGTCAACGCCATCACCACCAAGCCTACGGGCGAGAAACTGGAAGCGGCCAAGAAGTTCCTTGCCTTCGTCACGACCCCCGAGGCAATGCAGCTCTGGCTCGAAACCGTCGGCGAGCTGCCGGCACGCAAGGCGGCGGCCGAGACCGAGAAGAACCTGAACCACCCGATCTACGGGCCGTTCCTCAAAGCGCTCGCCTATTCGCACGCCACGGTCTTCGTCGACGAACTGGCTCAGCGCCAGGTCTCACTCGACATGATCAATCGCGTGCTGCTGCAGAACCAGGATGCCAAGGCCGCCTTGGCGGAAGCCGCGGCCGCCGAGCAGCCGATCCTCGACCGCTTCTACAAGAAGTGAATCTCAGCGGGCGCCGGAGCGGATTGTCGCGATGAACCCGTCTTCCTCTCACGACGACGCCCGTTCCGGCGCCCGCCTCCTATCCGGATTCGGCATGCGCCAGAAGCAGGTCCTCTGGGCCTGGTCCTTCCTGGCGGTGCCGATCCTGTTCTATGCGGTGGTGCGCTTCTATCCGACGCTGGAAGCCTTCTGGATCTCCACCACAAACTGGAACCTGCTGACCAAGCCCTCCTTCATCGGGCTCGCCAATTTCAAGCGGCTCGTTGCCGATCCGGTCTTCTGGCAGGTCTTCCGCAATACCGCGCTCTACCTGCTGCTTGGCACGCCGATCAGCCTGCTGCTCGCCTTCACCATCGCCTATCATCTCGACCGCGTGCGCTTCCTGCACGGCTTCATCCGGGCGCTGTATTTCCTGCCCTTCCTGACGACCGCGGCGGCGATGGCCTGGGTCTGGCGCTGGTTCTACCAGCCGGTGCCGATCGGCCTGTTCAACAACCTGCTCGCCGGCATCGGCATCGCCCAGCAGCCCTTCCTGCGCTCGACCACGCAATCGCTGCCGGCCGTGCTCGCGCCCGCGATCTGGGCCGGGCTCGGCTTCCAGGTCGTGATCTTCATGGCAGGCCTGCGCGCCATCCCGACGACCTATTACGAGGCCGCCCGCATCGACGGCGTCTCGAACGGAACGATCCTGCGGCGGATCACCCTGCCGCTGCTCAAGCCGACGATCGTCTTCCTCGTCGTCTTCTCCTCGATCGGGTTCCTGCGGATCTTCGATCAGGTCTACAACATGACCAGCCAGACGAGCAGCGACCCGGGCGGCCCGCTGAACGCCACCAAGCCGCTCGTGCTGATGATCTACCAGACGGCCTTCTCCTCCTTCGACATGGGCTATGCCGCGGCCCAGACCGTCGTGCTATTCCTCGTGCTGCTGGTGGTCTCGCTGCTGCAGCTCAGGCTGCTGAGGGACCGCTGATGAGCGCCGCCGCTTCCCCCATGACCCTGCGTTTCGAGCCCGGCCGCATCCTCGCATGGCTACTGCTTTTCGGCGGCGGCCTGCTAATGGTGACGCCGCTCGCCTTCATGTTCGCGACCTCGCTGAAGGATTCCTCCGAGATCTACGATCTCGCCTTCTTCCCGGCCCACCCGACGCTCGCCAACTACGTGACTGTGCTTTCGGACGGCCGCTTCCTGCGCTGGTTCGCCAATTCCTTCGGCATCGCCACAGCGGTCACGCTCTCGAACGTCTTCTTCGACAGCCTCGTCGGCTACACCTTGGCAAAATTCCAGTTCCGCGGCCGCTATCTCGTCTTCATCGCCATTCTCTCGACGCTGATGATCCCGACCGAGATGCTGGTCATCCCCTGGTATGTCATGGCCAAGAACTTCGGCTGGCTCGACAGTTACTGGGGCATCATGTTCCCGGGCATGATGACGGCCTTCGGCACCTTCCTGATGAAACAGTTCTTCGAGACCGTGCCGAACGACTTCCTCGAAGCCGCCCGCATCGACGGCCTCAACGAATTCGCGATCTTCTGGCGCATCGCCCTGCCACTGGTGACGCCGGCCCTCTCGGCGCTGGCGATCTTCACCTTCCTCAGCAACTGGACCGCCTTCATCTGGCCGCTGATCGTGACGACCTCCAAGGAACTCTACACCTTGCCGGTCGGCCTCACGAGCTTCGCGGTGGAATCGCAGGTCCAGTGGGAGTTGATCATGACGGGCGCCGCGCTCGCCACCTTGCCGACATTGACCGTCTTCCTGCTGCTCCAGCGCTATATCGTGCGCGGCGTGGTCCTCGCCGGTCTCAAGGGCTGATTGCCATGACGAAAACCGATCCCCGCGCGAGCGATACCTCCGTCTTTCCCGATCCGGTCTACAAGGAGACGGTGCTACGTCCGCTCTTCGACGGCGCGAGGACGCATCACGTCCAGAGCTTCCGCGCCATCGACCGCGCCCATCTCGTCATGCTCGCCGAGACCGGCATCCTGCCCCGCACTACCGCCGGCCGCATTGCCCGCGCGCTCGACGAAATCGATGCCGAGATCGACCCAGCCAAGCTGAGCTATGACGGCTCGGTCGAGGATTATTTCTTCCTGATCGAGGCCGAGCTGAAGAAGCGCCTGCCGGCCGACGATGCCGGGCGCCTGCATACCGGCCGTTCGCGCAACGACATCGACCACACGCTGTTCAAGCTCGCCCTCAAGCCGCGGCTCGACCATATGGCCGGCCTGCTGCGCGCCCTGATCACCGCAACCCTGGACCTCGCCGAGCGCGAGAAGGCGACGCTGATCGTCGCCTATACCCATGGCCAGCCGGCGCAGCCGACGACCTTCGGCCATTACCTCTCCGCCGCGATCGAAGTGATGCTGCGCGACCACGAGCGACTGGTGCAGGCGCGCGCCTTGCTCGATCTCTCGCCGATGGGCGCGGCCGCGATCACGACCTCGGGCTTCCCGCTGGATCGCACCCGCGTCGCGCATCTGCTCGGCTTTTCGGCTCCGCTGCAGAACTCCTATGGCTGCATCGCCGCGATCGATTACCTCACCGCGACCTACAGCGCGGTCGAGCTCGTGTTCCTGCATCTCGGTCGCCTGATCCAGGATTTGCAGGTCTGGACCGCCTTCGAGGTCGGCCAGCTCTATGTGCCCAATGCCTTCGTGCAGATCTCCTCGATCATGCCGCAGAAGCGCAATCCCGTCCCGATCGAGCATCTGCGCCATCTCGCGTCGCAGACCGTGGCGCGCGCCCGGATGGTCAGGGACATCGTCCACAACACGCCCTTCACCGACATGAACGACGCCGAGGGTGAAACCAACGAAGCCGGCTATCAGGCCTTCGCGACCGGCGAGCGCGTGCTGAGCCTGCTCGCCGCGCTGCTGCCGGCGTTGCAGGTCGACGGACGTCGCGTCGCCGAGAACATCCGCCGCTCCTGCATCACCATCACCGAGCTGGCCGACACGCTGGTCCGGTCGGAAGACCTCTCCTTCCGCACCGCCCATGAGATCGCCGCCGATGTCGCGCGTGCCGTGGTCGCGGCTGATGGCGACCTGCCGCGAGACGGCTACGCGCCCTTCCAAAAGGCTTTCCGCGAACATGCCGGCCGCGAGCCGGCCTTGAACGAGGCCGCCTTCGCCGAGGCCGTCTCGCCCGAACATTTCGTCGCGGTGCGCGAGCGCTTCGGCGGGCCGGGGCCACAGGCGCTCGCCGCCGCCTTCGCCGGTTATCGCGGCGTGCTGGTGGCGGCAAGCCTCGCCGCGACCGCGACCGCTGCGCGCGAGGCCTCCGCGCGCCATGAACTCGACGCCGCCTTCGCGGATCTGATGGGAGCAGCCTGATGGCGGGTATCGAGCTTCAGGGGCTGGTCAAGCGCTACGGCAAGACGCAGGTCGTCCACGGCATCGACCTCGCCATCGAGGATGGCGAATTCGTCGTCTTCGTCGGCCCCTCCGGCTGCGGCAAGTCGACGACGCTGCGCATGATCGCGGGTCTGGAAGAGATCGACGGCGGCACCATCACGATCGCGGATCGGCCCGTGAACCGGCTGGAGCCGAAGGAGCGGAACATCGCGATGGTGTTCCAGAACTACGCGATCTACCCGCATATGAGCGTCGCCGAGAATATCGGCTTCGGCCTCTATACGGCGAAGCTCGACAAGGCGGAGAAACGCCGCCGGATCGAGGAGACCGCCCGCATCCTCGGCCTCGAACCACTGCTCGAACGTAAGCCGTCGGCATTGTCCGGCGGCCAACGGCAGCGCGTCGCTATCGGCCGCGCCATGGTGCGCGACCCCTCGGCTTTCCTGTTCGACGAGCCGCTCTCCAATCTCGACGCGCAATTGCGCGCCCAGATGCGCCTGGAGATCAAGCGCCTGCACCAGCGGCTCGGCCGCACCATCGTCTTCGTCACCCATGATCAGGTCGAAGCGATGACGCTGGCCGACCGCATCGTGGTGATGCGCGACGGCCGCATCCTCCAGGTCGGCGCGCCGATGGAACTCTACGAGAAACCGGCCGACGTCTTCACCGCTCGCTTCATCGGCTCACCGACGATGAACATTCTCCCGGCCAAGACGAGCACCGGTAACGGTAAATCGACGCTGGAACTGGCCGGCAACGCTATCGCCCTGCCCAGCTGCCCGGCCCCACTCCCCCCCGAGGTGCTGGTCGGCGTCCGCCCGCAGGAATTGCGCGTGCTTGCCCCCGGCGAAAACGCCGATCTCGTCCTCACCGGCAAGGTCGCAGTGGTCGAACCGCTCGGTTCGGAGAGCTTCGTCCATGTCGAGCATGGCGATACGCTGATCCTCGCCTCGGCTTCGGCCAAGGCTCCGCCCGCCGTCGGCAGCGAGGTGCGGCTCGGCGCAGCCATCGACGCCCTGCGCCTGTTCGACACCGCGACCGAGCGCGCCCTATGACCACCGGACGCGACTTCGTCCTGAGCATCGGCCGCCTCTACTGCGACATCGTTTTCCGCGGGATCGACGCATTGCCGAGGCTCGGCGAGGAACGCTTTGCCGAGGCGGTATCGATCGTGCCCGGCGGCGGCGGCTTCATCACCGCGGCCCATCTCGCCGCGCTCGGCATCCGGACCGGGCTGCTCGCCCGGATCGGCACCGATCCGCTCTCCGGCGCCATCGCGCCGGCGTTGGCAGATAGCGGTGTCGATCTGCGCTGGCTCGAACATTCCGCCGATGCCGGCCCGCAACCGACCGTCGCGATGATCAAGGATGGCGAGCGCGCCTTTCTGTCGCGGCGCGCCGGCTGCGCCCGGCCGGCGACATTGGACGCGGCCCTCGCCGACCCGGCCGCCCGGCATCTCCATATCGCCGAATTCGCGACTCTGGCCGAGATCCCGGAGCTGATCCGGATGGCCAAGCGCGCCGGCCTCTCCGTTTCGCTCGATCCGAGCTGGGACGACGTCTGGATCCGCGATCCCGAGCTGCTGCCACGCGCCGCTGGCGCAGATATCTTCCTGCCCAATGCCGCCGAAGCGCGCGCGATCACCGGATGCGACGATCTGGATCAGGCCGGGCTCCGGCTGGCTCGCGATTTCCCGCTCGTGATCGTCAAGGACGGAGGCGACGGCGCACGGCTGTTCCGGAGTGGCTCGGCCACCGCCCTGCCAGCACCGGATGGCGGCCCGGTTCTCGACACGACAGGCGCCGGTGACGCTTTCAATGCCGGTTTCCTCGCGGCCTGGCTCGCCGGCCATCAGCCGGAGCTGGCCTTGGCGGAAGGTATCGCCTGCGGAACCCTGTCCGTGCGCTCCGTCGGGGGAGCGGGGACGCGGCTCGACCGTACCGATGTCGACGCGATGAGCCGAGACCTGCTGCACAGCCAAGACCGCATCGATGCCTGAAGCCCTCCTTGCCCGCGAGGCGGCCGAATCCGCCGATGTCGCCGCGCGCCAGATTGCCGCTAACGCGGCGGCCATGGCCGCGCTCGGCGAGCAGTTACGTCGGCGCCGGCCGGCCTTCGTCGCAACCTGCGCACGCGGCTCCTCCGACCATGCCGCGACTTATGGAAAATATCTGATCGAGCGCGCGCTCGGCCTGCCCGTCGCTTCGCTGGGGCCCAGCCTCGCCTCGGTCTACCGGGAAGAACTCGATCTCTCCGGGGCCGTCTTCATCGCCATCTCGCAATCCGGTCGAAGCCCCGACGCTCTGCGATTGACCGAAGCGGCCAAACGCGGTGGCGCGCTGACGATCGGCCTGATCAACGACACGACCGCCCCGCTCGCAGAGCTGGTCGACGTCACGCTGCCGCTTTCCGCCGGGCCGGAGACCAGCGTCGCCGCCACGAAGAGCTTCCTCGCCACCTGCATCGCGTTCCTGCACCTCGCCGTCGCCTGGAGCCGCGAGCCCTCCCTAATGGAAACGCTGGAAAGCGCACCCGATTTCCTGACCCAGGCTGGGAACTGCGACTGGTCGCCCTTCTTCCAGCGGCTCGAGCAAGCCAGCAGCCTTTATGTCATCGGCCGCGGCCTCGGGCTGGGAATCGCTCAGGAGATGGCGCTGAAGTTCAAGGAGACTTGCCGCCTTCACGCGGAGGCCTTCAGCGCGGCGGAGGTCCTTCACGGCCCACTGGCGCTGGTCCGCCCCGGCTTTCCGGTCCTGGCGCTCGACCCTTCCGACGAAGGCAGCGACAGCACGCAGTCTGCCGCACGTACCGTCGCCAGCCTGGGGGCGGATGTCGCCTATGCCGGGCCACTCGCTGTGCCGTCCACCCTCGCCCTACCCATGCCAGCGGATGTCCCGGCCGTTCTGGCACCACTCGTCCAGGCGCGCGCCTTCTATGGCGGCATTGCCGGGCTGGCAGCGGCAAGGGGGCTGGACCCCGACCGCCCGCCGCATCTGAGCAAGGTCACCCGAACGCTCTGACAGGCAAAACGCCGGGCCGGCCCCGGCGTCTTACATCTTCTTCCCGTCCTTGCCGAACTGCTTCAGGAACGCGGTCAGGTCCGCGACCTCCTTCTCGTTCTTGATGCCGGCGAAAACCATTTTCGTCCCGGGGATCTTGCCCTTGGGGTCCTTGATGTATTCGGCGAAGGTCGCCTCGTCCCAGGTGATGTTGGCGCCCTTGTTGGCCGCGGAGTAGCTGTATCCCTCGACCGCGCCGGTGTGGCGCCCGAACAGCCCGTTCAACTCCGGCCCGACGCCGTTCTTCGCAGTCTCGCCGACCTGGTGGCAGGCCCTGCACTTGTTGAAGGAGCGCTCACCGGCCGACAGGTCCTGCGCGTTGGCGGCCTGCGAGGCGGACAGGACGATCAGAAGGGCGGCGGGAACCAATAGTTTCATGCGAAATCCTCTGGGATGGCTGCGAGAAGGAGCGGAGTGATCGTCACGAGAACATGTCGGCCGTGATCGCCGCGTACCAGCCGAGGTTCTCGGCCTCGTTCTGCCGGCGCAGATCGGCGGGCTCGTCATTCTGCGAGACGAAGGTTTCGATTGCCGCGATGCGGCCGTCACGCGGTTCGTAGCGGCCGCCGACCTTGATCGCATCGTCGGTCTCGATCAGCGACCAGCAGGTGTTGAGGTAGCGCGGCGGGAAGCTGCGTGCTTCCGTCAGCTCCACCCGGATCGTCATCGCCGCGACCTTGGCCTGGCTGTTGGCGGCGAAGGCCGATTTCGGCATGTCGCCGGCGATGCAGGCATCTCCGAGGACATAGATATTCGCATCGGCGGTCGATTTCATCGTGGCCGGATCGATGGCGCAGTAGCCGCCCTCGGGCGCGAGCCCCGCGCTGCGGGCGATCTCGCCGGCCATCTGGGCCGGCACGACATTGACGAAGGCGCAGTCCCGATAGGTCTCGAAGCCGGTGACGACGGTGTTGGTGGCGGGGTCGACCGACTTGACCCCGTCATGCACCTTGGGCCCGAGCCATTCGATCATCGAGCCGAAGTATTTCTCCCAGCCTTCCTGGAAGACGCCCTGCTTGGAGAAGCTCTCCTTGGGGTCGAGGATCACGATCCGGGCGTCGCCGCGCCCGGTGCTCTTCAGCGCATGGGCGAACATCGAGGCACGCTCGTAAGGCCCCGGCGGACAGCGATAAGGGTTGGGGGGCGCGATCATCACGATCGTCCCGCCATTGGGCACGGCATCGAGCTTCTGCCTGATGAGCTGCGTCTGCGGGCCGGGCTTCCAGCCATGCGGCATGATCTCCTCGGCCGCCTTCGACCAGCCGGGGACGGAATCATATTTGAGATCGATGCCGGGCGAGACGACGAGGCGATCGTAAGGCAGGCGCTGCCCGTCGGCGAGGACGATCTCGCGCTTGTCCCGGTCGATCCGCATGGCACGGGCTCGGACGAGCGCGATGCCATATCGACCCGTCAGCGCATCGTAGCGATGCGTGATCTCGTCATAGGATTTGAAGCCGCCGAGGTAGAGATTCGAGTGGAAGCAGGTGTGATAGAGCTCGTTCTCTTCCACCAGTGTCACGGCCAACGCGCCATTCGAATCCTTGGCGAGGTAGCGCGCGGCCGTGGCGCCGCCCGCGCCGCCGCCGATCACCACGACGCGCGGCTTCGCCTGGCCGAGCACGGCCGGCGCCGCCAGCGTTGCCGCGGCTGCCAGCCCCGAACGCAGCATCGTCCGCCGGTCAAACCTCATGACCGCTCAACCGACCTTCAGATAGGCGAAACCCTTCGCCTGCAGCGCCGCGACCGCCGCGACACCGGAGGGGACGAAGCTGGCGAAGGGGACATCCCGCGCCTTGGTCTTGTCGATCTTGTTGCGCTGGAAGGTGATCTCGCAGAGGTGAATCTTGAGCCCGTTCTTCGCGAGCGCCTCAACCCGGTCGAACGCCTTCAACGCGGCGCTGTCACCGACCCAGCTCGTCCCCTCGAGGTCCTTCAGGAAGAACTTCACGCCGGCGCCATGCGCGACGATAGCGAGCTGCAGCGCGAAAGGATCGGCACCATAAGCCGAATAATGGTTCGCGATATTGGTCAGCATCTGGTCGAACCGGGCGACGTCGCCGAAGTCGCAATGGTAGACGCAGGCGACATCGGCCTCCTTCTTGATATCCGCGAGATTGAGCTCCTTCGGAGCTGCCGCGGCAGAGGTGGCCGCCACCGCGAGGCCAGAAGCGGCCGCCGCGAGCAGGCCGCGGCGCGAGGGTATCACTGCATTGTCAGTCATCTTTTCCTCCCTGTTGGCCGCCGCATATCGACGGTCAGGGGGCTTTCAGCCCCTCGTAATAGGCGGCCAGAGCCGCGATATCCTCTTCCGAAAGTTGCTTGGCGACATTGCGCATCGCCGCATTGTCGCGATCACCCCGCCGATACGCCATCATCAGCGCGGTGAACTGGTCGGCGGGCATGCCCGCAAGCGCTGGGATGGCGCCCGCCTTCGGCGCGCTGCCCACATGGCAGGTCGCGCATTCGGCCGAGAGATATTCCCCGAGCGCCCGGTCGGCCGCCGCATGGGCCGGAGCCGCTGCGAGCCCCGCCGCCACAGCGGCGAAGCTCATCCAACCCGATCCGGCTTGCGGCCCAGCCATCAATCCACCTTCGGCGCCGTCTTGGAATCCGGCGTCACGTCGAGCACCGTGGCACGGCCCGTAATCTTCACCTCGCTCTTGCAGTCCTTCATGCAGGGCTGCTTGCCCCAGAACGCCTTCTCGGTCGTCTCTCGATCGTCGTCGTAGAAGGCCGAGGCATTGGGCAGCTTGATCGAGGTGAAGTTCTTGTCCGAAAGCTCGAAATCCTCGTCCTTCACGATATCGTTGAGATAGAGGAGATAGGCCGTCAGGGCGTAGACCTCATCCGGCTGCAGCGATTGCGCATTGCCATAAGGCATGGCGCGATGGATGTAGTCGAAGACGGTGGACAGATCCGGCCAGAACGAGCCGATGGTCTTCTCCGGCCGGTCATCCTTCAGCGAGCCCTGCCCTCCGGCCAAAACCGGCCAGCGCGCATTGCCCTGCCCGAACTCGCCGTGGCAGGTCGCGCATTGCGCCTGGAAGATCTCGTCGCCCTGCCGGACAGTACCCTTGCCGGGAGGCAGGCCCTGCCCGTCCGGACGCACGTCGATGGACCATGCCTTGATCTCCTCGGGCAGCGCCTCGCGGCCGAGCCCGAGCTTCGCGGCTGCAGCCGGAGCCGCCGGGGCGGGCGCCTGCGCGGCATGGGGATGCTTCGCCGGCCCATGGTTCTTGTGCGACGGCTGCGCGAGAAGCGGCCCGGCGAGGGCCACGGCAAGGCCGGCGGCGCCGGCCAGAAGCGCGATCCTAGGAGATTTCGACATTCTCGGTCTCCCCATTCGGCTTCACATGCCAGGTCTGGATGCCGTTGTTGTGATAGATCGAATTGGCGCCGCGGATCTTGCGCAGCTCCTCCTTCGTCGGCTGGACGTAGCCGGTGGAGTCCATGGCCCGCGACTGCACCAGCAACTCCCCGCCGTTCCAGTCGAAATCGACGTAGAAGCGGGTCAGGGACTTGTCGAGCACCGGCCCGTCGATGCGCGCGCTCTGCCAGTTCTTGCCGCCGTCGAGCGTGACGTCGACGCGCTTGATCGTGCCGCGGCCGGACCAGGCGAGGCCCGAGAGCACATTGCGGCCCTTCTGTTTCAGTGGCGCCTGCGGCGACGGGTTGGTGACGACCGACTTGGCATCCATGAAGAAGGTGAAGCGGCGCGAGCGCCCGTCAGCCAGGAGGTCGGTGTATTTCGAGGTCTCCTCGCGCGCCATCCAGGGCATGTCGCCGACCTCGATGCGGCGCAGCCACTTGACCCAGAGATTGCCCTCCCAGCCGGGGATGACCGCGCGCAGCGGATAGCCCTGCTCCGGCCGCAACGCCTCGCCGTTCATGGCGAAGGCGATCAGCACGTCGTCGAGCGCCTTCTCCAGCGGCAGCGAGCGGTTCATGCCGGAAGAGTCGGCGCCCTCCAGCATTAGCCATTTCGCCTTCGGCTTCAGGCCTGCTTCGGCGAGGATCACCTTCAGCGGCACGCCGGTGTACATGACATTGTGGACCATGCCGTGCGTGAACTGGCAGCCATTGAGCTGCGAGCCCCGCCATTCCATGCCCGAATTCGCCGCGCATTCCAGGAAGTAGATGCGGTTTTCGCGCGGCATCCGCCTGATGTCTTCCATGGTGAAGACGAGCGGCTTCTCGACGAGGCCGTGGATCATCAGGCGGTGATTGGCCGGATCGATATCGGCGACCCCGCCGTGATGGCGCTCGAAGCACAGACCGGACGGGGTGATGATTCCGTCGAGATCGTGCAGCGGCGTGAAGTTCACGGAGGATTCCGGCGAGGCCGTCAGCCACGGCACGTCGCGCCGGATTACGTTCTTCTCGTAGCGCGAGGGCACGCCATAGGGGTGCTTGTCGACCCCTTCGCCGAGATAGCGGTTCCAGTCCTGGACGTCGGTGATCAGGGGATCGGGCTTGCCCGCCTCGGCGCGGGCGGAGCCGGCCGTGACGAGGCCTGCGCCGGCCAGGGCCGCGCCTCCCAGGAAGCGGCGCCGGCTCGGGGCCGGATCGTCTCGATGCGAGGTCATCGTCTCATGTCCTCCGATTGCGGGGGGGCGGTGCGGCACGGCAGCGCTCAGGCGCCGCTGACCTTCACCGCGGTGTTCGGCTTGAGGGAAACGGTCTTGGCCTTGGCGACGTGATCGCGCACGACATCCCAGATCGGCGGGCCTTGCGTGCCTTCATTGACGCTGGCCCAGCCCGAAACGACATAGCGCTTGCCGGCCTCGATCGGCTGACCCGTCTTCAGATGGGTGAGCTCCGAGATGCGGCTGCCCATCGACTGGGCGATGTCGATCGCGTAGCCCATGCCGCCGACGCGGACCATGTCGCCGCCGCCCTGGAAATACGGATCGGGGTGGAAGATGTTGTCGGCGACATCCTCCAGCACATCCTTGAGCTGCTGGCCCGTCATCTCCATCCGGTAGCAGTTCGGATAGGTGATGGCGGTGGCGTTGGTGATCGCCTCCCAGGTGATGGGATCGTTTGGCAGGAGCGTTCCGCCCCAGCGGAAGCCGGGCGACAGCGTGATCTCGGCATCGCGCTGCTCCATCATCGCGGCGCAGATCAGGTCGTCGAAGGTGCCGTTGAAATTGCCGCGCCGGTAGAGCAGCGCATCCGTGCGGCCTATCTCGCGGGCGAGGTCTGCGGCGTAGGGCTCGCGCGCCTTCCTGATCAGCGCCGCCATCTCGGCATCGGGCGCGATCGCGTCGGCGAAGACCGGCATCAGTTTGAAGCGGATATCGGACACCTTGCCGTCCTTGACCGCGATATCGAGCCGCGACAGGAACTTGCCATGCGAGCCGGTGGCGACGAGGGCCGTATTCCCGACGCGTACCAGCCCCGGCATGGCATCATGGGTGTGGGCGGTGAGGATGATGTCGATGCCCTTCACCCGCGAGGCGAGCTTGCGGTCGACATCGAAGCCGTCATGCGACAGCAGCACCACCACGCCCGCTCCTTCGGCGCGCGCTTCCTCGACTTGTTTCTGCAGCTCCTCCTCGCGAATGCCGAACTCCCATTCCGGGAACATCCAGCGCGGATTGGCGACCGCCGTGCGCGGCAGGGCCTGGCCGATGACGGCGACCTTGACGCCGCCCTTCTCGAAAACCTTGCGCGGCGGAAAGACCGGCTCGTTCCATTCCTTGTCGCGAATGTTCTGGGCGAGGAAGGCGAAGGGAGCGGCCTCGACGATCTCCTTGACGCGCTCGGCGCCGAGCGTGAACTCCCAATGCGAGGTCATCGCATCAACCTTCAGCGCGGACATGGCATCGACCATGTCCTGGCCCTTGGTCTGCAGCGCGCTCCAGCTACCCTGCCAGGTATCGCCACCATCGAGCAGCAATACCTTGTCGTCGCCGCGTTCGGCGCGGATCGCCTTCACCAGCGTGGCGATCCGGTCGAGACCGCCCATCCTGCCGTAATTGCGCGCGAGCTGGACGAAATCATCTGACGTCAGCGCGAAAGCATCGGGCGAGCCGGCCGCGACCTTGAAGTAATCGCGGAAGGCCGCGTCGGTCAGATGCGGCGGCAGGCCCTTGACCTCGCCGACGCCGAGATTGACCGAGGGCTCGCGAAAATGCAGCGGCATGAGCTGCGCGTGGATGTCGGCAAGATAGAGGATCGTGACCGTGCCGAGCGGGTCGAAGCGCAGGATGTCGGCCTGCGAGAGCTTCTGCTGGGCCGCGGCGCGCCCGAGCGGCCCGAGCCCGGCGGATACGGTCAATGCCCCAGCGGCAGCGGTCGCCTGCAGGAATTCGCGTCTCGAGATCATGACTCATCCTTCGGGCCCGCGCATGCCGCGCCCCGGGAAGTGATCGGATTGTCAGGCAATGACCCGGCGCCGCGCCCTCGCGCCCGCCGGGCGAAAGGCGGGCGTCAGCCCACCGTCAGCTTGCTCTTGGCGGTGTATTCCGAGCCGTCGTCATCCTTCCAGGCGAAGGTGAACTCACCGGACTCCGCCGCCTTGAAGAAGAAGGACTGGTAGGGATTGGCCGAGATCGCCGGGTTCCAGTCGGCGGCGAAGACGGGCTTGCCGTTGAAGCTCGCCGTGAACTTGTTGATGATCTTGCGCGGGATGGTCTCGCCCTTGGCGTCCTTGCGCTGGCCGGATTCCATCTCGTGCGAGATCAGGGTCTTGATCTCGATCATCTCGCCGGCGGCGGCTTTCGCGGGAACGCGCACCCGGGGCGTAGGCTTCGTGGTCATGAGTTTCCTCGCCTTCTTGGTTTTCTGATCAAGCTGGAAGGCGGCAGATCAGCCGCCGCAGCCGCCGATCGTGACCTTGACGTTGGCCTTGGCCGAATAGAGATCGCCATTCGACATCTCGGCGATGCAGATCACGTCCTGCGTCTGCGCGAGGCGCATGCGGGTCGCGGCAGAAGCCTTTCCGCAGGCCGGCGTGAACTGGTAACTGACGACGCCGGGTTGCGGATTGCCATCGGCGAAGACATGCACCGCCTTGACGTAATCGGCGTCCGTCATCGGGCTCTCGATCTCGACATTGACCGGCACGACGAGGCCGTTCTCGGCGATCTCGGGCACGTCGAGCTTGATCTTGCCCTGGGCCATCTTCTTGTCGCCGAAGAGCTTCTTGATCTCGGCCGCAACGGCCTTCTCGTCGGCGAAGGCAAGGCGCGGCGCGATCACCCCGGCAGCAAAAGCCAAGGCAGCGGCCTTGACGGCATCGCGGCGCGACAGCCCTGAAAGGCCTTTGTTCATGCGTGTTCCTCCCTGGAACTGGTCGATTTTTAAAGCTTGACGAAGCGACCGATCGCCGCACATCATTTGCACGTATCGTTATATTGTTTTTTTTGAATGTAAAGCCCGGAGCGGCTTTGCACCAAACCGCAGCATAAGCGGCCGATGGGGAAACGAAAGGGCGAGGGATGAGGATTCCGCTGATTGCGGCAGCCGTTCTGATGGCTGCCATGAGCCTGGCAAGCAGCCGGCTGGCCGCGCAATCGCCGCAAGACGACAGCGAAAAGGAGATCGAGCGCTACCGGCAGATGCTGTCGGATCCGTTCTCGAATCCAGGCTTCCTCGCCGTCGACCGCGGCGAGGCGCTGTGGAGCGAAGCGCGGGGCACGAAGAACGTCTCGCTCGAAGGCTGCGACCTCGGCGAAGGCCCCGGCAAGCTCGAAGGCGCCTATGCCAAGCTGCCCCGCTATTTCGCCGATACCGACAAGGTCATGGACCTCGAACAGCGGCTCCTCTGGTGCATGGACAAGGTGCAAGGCCTCGACACCAAGGATGTCGTTGCCCGCCGCTTCTCCGGCCCGGGCAAGGCCTCCGACATGGAGGATCTCGTCGCCTTCATCGCCAACAAATCCAACGGCCTGAAGATCGCGCCGCCGCTCTCCCATCCGAAGGAGAAGGAGGCCGCAGCCGTCGGTGAAGCGCTGTTCTACACCCGCGGCGGGGTCAACGACTTCTCCTGCGCCACCTGCCACGCCGAAGAAGGCAAGCGCATCCGCCTGCAGGGCCTCCCCAACCTCTCGGTCAAGGGCAAGGCCGCGCAGGAGACGATGGCCTCCTGGCCGACCTATCGTGTCTCGCAGAGCGCGCTGCGCACGATGCAGCACCGGCTCTGGGACTGCTATCGCCAGCAGCGCTGGCCCGTTCCGGAATATGGCTCCGACGCGCTGACCGCCCTGACCGTCTTCCTGGAGACCCGGGCGGAAGGTGGCGAGATCAACGTTCCGTCGATCAAGCGGTGAGGACCTGACGATGCTGAGACTGACCATCGCCCTCGCTGCCGGCCTCCTCGCAGCCAGCCAGGCCTGTGCCCAGGACCGCCCGAGCCAGGCCGTCATCGACGCCTATATCAAATCGACCTTCGGCAAGGCCTCGCCCGAATGGCAGGCCCGCATCAAGCCGGACGAGACGCTCGCGGTCTGCAACGCGACGCGCAACAACCCCTCCTCGGCGCAGTCCGACGAGATCCTGAAGCGCGAGGCAGGCCGCGTGACCTATCCGGCCGACGGCAAGTTCCTCGGCGACTGGAAGAAGGGTTACCAGGTCGCGAACAACGGTCGCGGCGGCCAGTTCTCCGACCCGCCCGGGACCGTCTCAGGCGGGAACTGCTTCGCCTGCCATCAGCTCGACCCCAAGGAAGTGAGTTACGGCACACTGGGTCCGAGCCTGTCGGCCTACGGCAAGGATCGCAAATATGATCCCGAGACCATCAAGGACGCCTACACCAAGGTCTATGACTCGATGGCAGTCGTCCCCTGTTCGAACATGCCGCGCTTCGGCGTCAACAAGGTGCTCACCGAGGAGCAGATCAAGGACGTGATGGCCTATCTGTTCGACCCCGAATCGCCGGTCAACAAATAGGCCGGGCATGCTGACGCGTCGTTTCCTGCTCGCCGCCGGGGTTGCAAGCCTTGCCGTCCCCGCCCGGGCGCAGGTGGTCACCACCTTCGGCTCCGAAGCAGAGCGCATCACGATCCTGAGCGACGGCGGCTTCGAGATGCCGCTGTCGACTCTGGCGCGCGACGTGCCGGCTGCCGAGATCGCCGCGCAGGCCGGGCCGACCGATCCCTTCCGGACGCCCCTGAACATCACCTGCCTGCGGCGCGGCAAGGAGTTGATCCTGTTCGATTGCGGAGCCGGTGCCAATTTCCTGCCCGGCACCGGCCAGTTGCAGGACAGCCTGCGCACCGCTGGCATCGAGCCCGAAGCGGTGACGCATGTGCTGTTCACCCACCTTCACCCCGATCATTTCTGGGGCGCGCTCGACGAGTTTGACAGCCCGCTCTTCCCGAACGCACGCTGGCTCGCCGCGGCGCGCGAGGTCGATTTCTGGACCGGCACTAAGGTGTACGACCAGCTACCGGCGGACCGACATGCCTTCGCTGCCGGTGCGCAACGCATCGCGAAGGGGCTCGCCGACCGGCTCGAGCGGGTGGAAGCGAAACGCGAATGGCTGCCGGGCATCGCCGCCGTCGAGACGGCCGGGCACACGCCGGGCCATGTCTCCTTCGCGCTGAACCCGGGCGGAAGCCCGGTGATGGTGTTGGGCGATGCGCTCACCCATCCGCGGATTTCCTTCGCTCATCCCGACTGGCGTCCGGCTTCGGATCAAGATGCCGAGCGTGCAGTCGCGACCCGCCGCCGGCTGCTCGACGAATTGAGCCGGAATGGCACGCGGGTGATCGGCTATCACCTCCCCGGCGCTGCCGGGCGCGTCGAGCGGCAGGGAACCGCCTATCGTTTCGTCGGCGCCTGACTCACCATGGCGGTTAATTCGCCGGCCGATCGTGAAGGACGGTCAGCCGGCAAATTTGCCTTCTCATCATCCGCCAATGCCGAGATAGAACTTCGCCTTGTCGGGCTTGAAGCTCCAGGGCAACCCGGCATTCCGCCAGCCATTGACGTCACGGTGGCCTGCCGCCGAAAGATCGCCTTCGAAGCCCTCATACTGGCTGTAGACCTGCGTGTAACCGGCCTCCGCCAGCTTGTCCGCCGCCCGTGCCGAGCGGTCGCCCGAACGGCACATCAGAATGACTCGGTCGGTCTTGGACAGCCCCTTTGCCGCAAGCAGTCGGCCGACATCCTGGGAGAAGGTGGCATTCGGCTCGAGCTTGTAGCGGTTCTCCTTGTCGTCCCAGTCCCAGAACTCGGTGACCTCGACGAAGGGCACGTTGCCGTCGATCAGCGGTGCCCAGCCGGTGAACATCATTTCAGCCCGCGTACGCACGTCGACGAACAGGGTCCTGGCGCCGTCCTTCGCCATCGCCTCGGCCGCCTCGCGCGGCGTCATGTAGAGGCCGAGCGTCGTCTGCTTCGGCTTGGGGACAGCTCCCGGCGAAGCGGATTTGGGTGAGGCGGGTTGCTGTGCATCGGCGCGGGCCGCGAGAGCGCCGACGGCTGCGGCACTCGCCAGCGTCAGGACGGTTCGACGGTTCATGTACGGACTCCTTCGGATCGGGTTCTGGAGCGGTGCGCTTCAGAAGCGTTGGCCATGCCGGACCGGACTGGCAGTGGCCGACGCCAGTCGGCGGGCTAAGGCCATGCCGATGGCCATGGCCACGATGAAGACGACGGCGGGCACGCCGCCCGTCAGCGTTGCGACGAGCGCAGGGCCAGGGCAGAGGCCTACAAGTCCCCAGCCAATGCCGAACAGCACGGCGCCGGTCGCAAGCTGCCCATCCGGCCTGCTCGCCATCGGGAGGACGAAGCGTTCCGCCAGCAGGGGCCGACCATATCCGAACACCATCCGGTATCCGATGAAGGTCACGACGATGCCGCCGGCCATGACGAAGATCAGGCTGGGATCCCAATTTCCGTGCGGAATGGCGCCAAGATCGAGAAAGCCGAGCACCTTCGTCGGGTCCGACATGCCCGCGACGATGAGACCGAGCCCGAAGACAAGGCCTGCGATGAACTGGATGAGGATCGACATCGGCTTCCTCACAGCACATGCCGGGCGACGAAAACGGTCGCGATCGCCGAGACCATGAAGATCGTCACCGCGACCGCCGAGCGTGGCGAAAGCCGCGAGAGCCCGCAGATGCCATGCCCCGAAGTGCAACCATTGCCCCAGACCGAACCGAAACCGACGAGTAAGCCTCCTCCGATCAGGACAGGGAGCGACGCAGCGATCTGCGGCACTGGCTGGCTGCCCGTCATCGCGAGATAGGCCAGCGGAGCCAGCACCAGCCCGGCAACGAACGCGACACGTCCGAGCATTTGGCCGTCTGCCTCAGGCGGAAGCAGCCGCGAGACGATGCCGCTGATCCCCGCAATCCGCCCCTGAAACAGCATCAGCATCACCGCGGCGACACCGATAAGCGCGCCGCCGACGAAGGAGGCGATGGGCGTGAAGCTCGGTGCGATCACGACGACCACCCCTCTCGAAGCACCTGCCGGCGAGCAAATATCCAGATATTGACCATCTATGTCTCACGAGGCATGATATTTAGCAGAAACAATATATATGGAAAATTGAATATATCAACTATCTTGACGGCCGACCCACCTGTTTCGGCCCCACCGATCGAGGAAGCTGCCGCACTGCTGTCCGCGATGGCGGGTCCGCGCCGGCTCGCCATTCTGTGCCGCCTCGCCGAAGGAGAGGCTTCAGCCCCGGAACTGGCCCGCATCACGGGTCTGAGCGCTCCCGGCGTCGCAGCTCATCTCGCGCAACTGCGCCGTCTCGGTCTGATCGCCGCGCGCCGGCAAGGCATCGCGGTTACGTTTTCGCTCAAGAGCCCACAAGCGAAGGCCGTGCTCGAAACGCTGCACGCGCTTTACTGCGCGCCGCACCCGACCATCAGCGCCGCTGCAACAGACCTCTGAGCGAACCTTCCATCAGGAAGGCGATGCCGATCCGCGCACCGAGCATCATGCCGGCGATCGCGAGTGGCCAGGACAACGCCATCATCGAGCCGGCGGAAATCCCCTGGCCGATCGTGCAGCCGCCGGCAAGAACGCCGCCTCCGCCCATCAGCATGGCCCCGACGAGATGGCGCCGCATCTCACGGTCGTCGTCAAAAGCTTCCCAGCGGAATTCCCGGTCGTAGAGCGCCGACAGGAAGGAGCCGAGCGTGACGCCGACGAGTGTCCCGATGCCGAATTCGAGCAGGGCGGCAGGTGCCGACAAGACAGCATAGAGAGCCCGACCGACCGGCGAGACGAATGTCAGGCTCTGCGCCCGCGGAACATGGTCGAAGGCATCGACGGCCACCCCGGTAACCCACCAGCCGGCCACGACGCTGAGCCCCAGCGTCGCGCCGGCCATCAGCAGACGCGGCGACCGGCGCAGTCGCGGATCGGCGGCCACCGCCGCCACCAGCACCACCACGGCGATCGCCGTGAGTCCCAGGCGCGAATGTGGTGCGCCGAGATAGGCGAGCACGCTATCCAGATCGCCCTTCAAGCCGCCCGGGACCGGCCAGGCGACCTTTTCCAGCACTTCGATCCGGACAGGCGCCAGCATGCCCCGCAGCGTGGCATAGGCGACCGAACCGAAAACCATCATCACGATCAGGCTGCGCAAATCCCCGGAGCCGAGGCGCACGAGCGAACCGAAGCTGCAGGTGCCGACCAGCGCCATGCCGAGCCCGAACATCGTGCTGCCGACGGCGATCGACAGCCATGGCAATGCCGGCTGCACATAGGTCGAGTTCGACGGGTCGAGCAGGCCGAGAGCGACCAGCGACTGCGTGCCGGCTAGGGCGATTGCCAGCGCGAGACCGAAAATCCGCAGGCGGCGCGTGTCGCCGCCCATCCACGCGTCTTCGACCGCCCCGAAGGAACACAACCGCGCGCGCCGCACCGTGAACCCGCAAGCCGTTCCGACCAGCAAGCCCGCCAGCGTTGCGCCCCAGGCCGAAAGCTCGGTCATGGCAAGTGGATCGGAGCGACCGAGCCAACGATCACGACTGGCTCAGCTCGGAGGGCTCGGTGCCGCAGAAGATGTCGTAGATCACGGAAATGACGCGCCGGACATCGTCGTTGGCAAGGCTGTAATACATCGCCTTGCCGTCCCGCCGCGTCGTCACCAATCGGTCGAGCCGAAGGCGGGCGAGCTGTTGCGAGACCATCGGCTGCCGCAGCGACAGAAGGTTTTCGAGCTCCGTCACCGTCCGCTCCCGCTCGGCGAGCAGGCACAGCAGCAACAGGCGGTTCTCATGCGACAGCGCCTTCAGGAAGTCGCTGGCCCGGCGCGCCTTGCGCATGAGCTGGTCGAGCTCGGGGGAGAACTCGGCGCCGTCGCGCAACTCGTTTTCGAGTGCTTTCGAGACGATCGCAGTCATCCTGTCTCCACCTCAAGGCTTCGGGTCGGCGTCGTGCTTGTCCATGCCAGCTACGAGCGACCCGAGCAAACCCCAAAACATGTCGTCGTTGAGATAGCCGGTAATCCGGCCGATCTCCTGGCCCTTGTCAACGAGAACGAAGGTCGGCGCGGCAATCACCGGCTCCTTCAGGCTCGCATCGCGAACACCACCGGCCGGAACCTCGACGCGCCGCAGTGGGGCCAGCTTCCCCTCCTGCGTCTTCCCGTAGACGGGCGCCACCTCGCGCTCGAAGCGAAGGCAGAAGGGACAACCGTCCCGCCTGTACATGACGAGCTCGGCCGCAAACGCCGGCACCGGCAACCAAGCGCACAGCAACAGGGCTGCTGCCGCACTCCGCACCCAATATCCCCGGCTTGCAATCATCCGCCTAATATAGTCGTATTCATATGTTTATACCAGAGAGCCGAAACGCCGATGCCGGAGGCAACGCGATGACCACCCGACGGAGCCTGCTGGCAGCCGCATCGGCGATCCTCGGCGCGCCATTGCTGGCGCTGCCCGCCCGGAGCAAGGCCCGGCTCGGCGAGGACGGGCTCTACCAGCTCGACTGGTATCTGGAGAGCTTCCTCGAGCTTGCCGACGACCTCGCCTCCGCCACCCGCGACGGCAAGCGTTTCGCGATCCTGTGGGGTCTACGAAACTGCCCGGCCTGCCGGCGCATGCACGAGGTCCATCTCGCCGACCCAGCAACCGAGAGCTACATCCGCGACAACTTCGCGATCCTCCATCTCAACATCCTGGGCGCGCGCGAAGTCACGGATTTCGACGGCGCGAAGCTTCCAGAAAAGCGGTTCGCAGCCCGCTACGGGATCATCGGAACGCCGGCGATCCAGTTCTTCCCCCCGAGCTCTGCAGGTTTGGCCAATCGGCAGCCGCGCGATCGGGAAGTGGCGCGCATGGAGACGCTTCCGGAACCGCAGGAATTCCTCGCCATCTTTCGCAAGGTCCGAGAGACCAGCTAAGCCCCGGATGAGAGCTGGCGCTGAGCGCTCGCTCCGATCGACCCGACCTGCTCGCACGATCCGGCGTCACACGGCCGCAAGGCCGCCTTCCCGCTCGATAAAGGCCACGACCTCGCAGAGACCCACGCTCCGGTTCAGGTCGCTGAAGACGAAAGGCCGGCCGGCGCGCTGCTTTTCCGTGTCCGAACGCATCACGTCGAGATTGGCCCCGACATAAGGCGCGAGGTCGATCTTGTTGATGATCAAAAGGTCCGAGCGGGTGATGCCCGGCCCGCCCTTGCGCGGGATCTTCTCGCCACCGGCGACGTCGATGACGTAAAGCGTGATGTCGGCGAGATCGGGCGAGAAGGTCGCCGCGAGGTTGTCGCCACCGGATTCGATGAAGACCACGTCGAGATCGGGAAAGCGTCGCCGCATCTCGGCGATGGCGGCGAGGTTGATCGAGGCATCCTCGCGGATCGCGGTATGCGGACAGCCGCCCGTCTCGACGCCGATGATGCGCTCTTCCGGCAGCGCCTGCAGCCGGTTGAGGATCAGCTCGTCCTCCTTGGTGAAGATGTCGTTGGTGACGACGGCGACCGAATAGCGGTCCCGCATCGCCTTGCAGAGCTTCTCGGTAAGCGTGGTCTTCCCGACGCCGACCGGGCCGCCGATGCCGACCCGGAGCGGACCATTGGGGGAGTTCACGAGCGAAAGACCCTTGAATACTGCGTTTCGTGGTTCATCGACAGGATGTCGGCGCGGATGGTGCAGGAGCCGAGATCGTCGAGCGTCGACACAGCCCCATGCTGGGCGGTTTGCAGGACGACCGGCTCCAGCGCAGCGAGCGTCGCAACCCCATCGCGCTGGCCGAGCGGCACCAGCCGGACACAGGCCTGGACAAGGTTGGACGCAAAGGCGTGGAGATAGGCGACGAGCGTATCCTCCAGCGCGACGCCATGGCGTACGGCCGATGCGCCGACGGCCACCGGATAGGCGACCGACCCCTCCCCATCCATCGCCCGCTCGCCGCTCCAGGCCGCCATCGCATCGACAAAGGCGCCTCCCTGCAGCGTCGTCTCCATATGGCGCTCGCGCGATCCCGCGATCGCGCCCGCGAGTTCCGCGACGTGAGCGATGCTGGTTCCAGCAACCGTACTGCGCCACGCTTCCGCAAGCAGCACCGCATCGTTCCAGGCCGAGCCGCGCTCCAGCAGCACCTCCAACCATTCGCTCAGGCTCATACGGTCCCGGATCAAACCATCATGGATCGCCCGCTCCAGACCGTGGCTATAGGCGAAGGCTCCGACGGGGAAAGCCGGGGACAGCCACGTCATCAGCCGAGCGAGCGCGACCGCGTCAGTCATGATGGTGATCGTGCGCGTGACCATGACCATGCTGGTGCCCATGACCATGATCATGCGCGGGGGCGTGATAGGCGCCATGGACCGGTTGGAAACGCGCGACGACCTCCCGGACCGACGCGCCAAGGCCCTCCAGCATGGCCCGAATGACATGGTCGCGCCGGATCAGGATCCGATCCTGGTCGATCTGCGCCGGCAGGTGGCGGTTCCCGAGATGCCAGGCGAGATGGCGCAAGGGGCAGACTCCCGGCAGCACTTCGTAAAGCTCCTCCTCCGCCGCGAGGACCGCGATGGTGCGGCCGTCCTCCAGCACGAGCCGGTCGCCATCGGCAAGAAGAACCGCTTCGGGCAGATCGACCAGCACCTCCTCGCCTTGATCCGAGGTGATGCGCTTGCGGCGCAGATGGCGCGCTGCATGGTCGAGCCGGATCGTGCCGGCAGGTTGGCCGGTGCCACCGTGGCTACGGGAAATGGCACGAAGCATGACTTGACCTCAGAACAGGAAATAGCGCTGCGCCATCGGCAGCACGGTCGCAGGTTCGCAGGTCAGGAGTTCGCCATCGGCTCGAACCTCGTAGGTCTCGGGATCGACCTCCATATGCGGCGTGGCGTCGTTGAGGATCATCGAAGCCTTGGAGATGCCGCCGCGCGTGTTCTCGACGGCGAGCATGCCCTTGGCGACGCCGAGCTTCTCCTTCAGGCCATTCGCCATCGCGGCCTGGCTGACGAAGGTGACCGACGAGACGGCCGGAGCACGGCCCATGGCTCCGAACATCGGCCGGTAATGCATCGGCTGCGGCGTCGGGATCGAGGCGTTCGGGTCACCCATCGGCGCGGCTGCGATCATGCCGCCGACCAGCACCATCTCCGGCTTCACGCCGAAGAAGGCCGGGCTCCAAAGCACGAGATCGGCCCGCTTGCCCACCTCGACGGAGCCGACATGCTTCGACAGCCCCTGCGCGATCGCCGGGTTGATCGTATATTTCGCGATGTAGCGGCGCACGCGGAGATTGTCGTTGTCGCCGACCTCATCCGACAGGCGCCCGCGCTGAACCTTCATCTTGTGAGCGGTTTGCCAGGTGCGGATCGCCACCTCGCCGACGCGGCCCATCGCCTGACTGTCGGAGGAGATGATCGAGAAGGCGCCGATATCGTGCAGGATGTCCTCGGCCGCGATCGTCTCCTTGCGGATGCGGCTCTCGGCGAAGGCGATGTCCTCCGGGATCGAGGGCGACAGGTGGTGGCAGACCATCAGCATGTCGAGATGTTCGGCGATGGTGTTCTGCGTGTAAGGCCGCGTCGGGTTGGTCGAGGACGGGATGACGTTGCTGAGCCCGCAGACCTTGATGATATCCGGCGCATGGCCGCCGCCGGCGCCTTCCGTATGGAAAGCGTGGATGGTACGGCCCTTGAAGGCCGCGACCGTGTCCTCGACGAAGCCGCTCTCGTTCAACGTATCCGTATGGATCATGACCTGAACGTCATGGTCATCGGCGACGGCGAGGCAGTTGTCGATCGCGGCCGGTGTCGTGCCCCAGTCCTCGTGGAGCTTGAACGCGCAGGCGCCGCCCTCGATCATCTCGATCAGCGCGGCTGGCTTCGAGGCATTGCCCTTGCCGGAGAGGCCGAGATTGATCGGCACCGCGTCGAAGGACTGGATCATCCGGCCGAGATGCCAGGGGCCCGGCGTACAGGTCGTCGCCAGCGTGCCATGGGCCGGGCCTGTGCCGCCGCCGAGCATGGTGGTGACGCCGGACATCAGCGCCTCGTCGATCTGCTGCGGGCAGATGAAATGGATATGCGCGTCGACGCCGCCGGCGGTGAGGATCTTGCCCTCGCCCGCAATCGCTTCCGTTCCCGGGCCGATGACGATGGTGACGCCGGGCTGCGTATCCGGGTTGCCGGCCTTGCCGATGGCGACGATCCGCCCATCCTTCAAGCCGACATCCGCCTTCACGATGCCCCAGTGATCGACGATCAGCGCATTGGTGATGACGGTGTCGACCGCGCCCTCGGCGCGGCTCGCCTGGCTCTGGCCCATGCCGTCGCGGATGACCTTGCCGCCGCCGAACTTCACCTCCTCGCCATAGACCGTGAAATCCTTCTCGACCTCGATGATCAGGTCGGTATCGGCGAGGCGGACACGGTCGCCGACCGTGGGCCCGTACATCTGCGCATAGGCGGCGTGGGAGAGCTTGGCCGGCATCAGAGTTTCCCCATCACCTTCTGCTGGAAGCCGTAGACGGCGCGCGCGCCGCCGAGCGGCACGAGGCGGACCTCGCGCTGCTGGCCGGGCTCGAAGCGCACGGCCGTGCCAGCGGCGATATCGAGCCGCATGCCGCGCGCCAGCGTGCGGTCGAAATCGAGGGCGTCGTTGGTTTCGAAGAAATGGTAGTGCGAGCCGACCTGGATCGGCCGATCCCCGGTATTGGCGACGAGCAGCGTGACCTGTTCGGCGCCCGCGTTGAGGATGATATCGCCCGCTGCGGGAAAGACCTCTCCGGGGATCATCGCCTCAGGCTCCGGTAACGAGCCAGAGGCCGCCGAGCGCGGTCAGGCCACCGGCGATACGCGCCGCGATCCGGCCGCGATGCGAGAGCGCATTGCCGGCCAAGCCGATGCCGACGCCGACCGCGTGCAGAAGGGCGGTTGCCAGCGCGAAGCCGATCATGAAGGACAGGCTCGTCGCCTCGCCCATCTCGCCGCCATGAGCATAGCCGTGGAACAGCGCGAAGAAGCCGACCACGGCCATCCCGGCAACGACCGGCACCTGCAGCGCGACCAATGCCAGCAGGCCGAGCACCACGACAGACGCCGCGATGGTCGGCTCAACGAAGGGCAGGCCGATGCCGGCGAGCGCTGCCGCGAAACCGAGCATCATCGTGGCGATGAAGGCGGTCGGAATGGCCCAGACAGCGCGACCGCCGACGAGGAAGGCCCAGAGGCCGACGCCGACCATCGCCAGGATATGGTCCGCGCCAAAAAGCGGATGCGAGAATCCGGCGGCAAAAGAGCCGTGCTCAGCCGGATTGAGATGCGCGAAGGCCGGGCTCGCGGCACCGACGCTCAGGATCAGGGCGATCGACAGTCTCTTCATGGCAATCTCCGGCTTGCGCTCTCAGCGGATCGGCAAATTCAACGAATGGGCTCATGGACGGTGACGAGCTTGGTGCCGTCCGGGAAAGTGGCCTCGACCTGCACGTCGTGGATCATCTCGGCGACGCCTTCCATGACCTGCACGCGGCTAACGACATGAGCGCCCGCTTCCATGAGATCGGCGACGCTGCGACCGTCGCGTGCGCCCTCGACGACGAAATCGCTGATCAGGGCGATGGCCTCGGGATGATTGAGCTTCACGCCACGTTCGAGCCGGCGCCGGGCGACCATGGCAGCCATGGAGATCAGGAGCTTGTCTTTCTCGCGTGGGGTGAGGTTCATGCGATCGGTTCCTAGAGTTGCCAGACCTTGGGCAGCGGACGGCCGCCCAGGAGAAGCGTCAAGAGCGGCTCCAGCCGCCGCCGGAGCGCAAGGCCGGTCTCCTCGACCAGCCGCGCGAGAAACTTGCCGTTCCAGGCGCTGGCGCCGCCGCTCGGCCCGATGATCGCGCGGGCCTGATCCAGGAAGCGCTCGGGCACGGTGCCCGCGAACAGCACCGTCGTCATGGCACGGCCACCGGCCATAGCGGGCTGCGCCGCGAGACGGGCCGCGATATCGCCTTCGACGCGCAGATCATCGGCGAAGATCAGGCGGCCGTCGCGCCGGATGCGCCAGCGATCGTGCAGGTGACCGTTGCGCAGCGTCTCGCCCATCGCCTGCCGGCCGAACAGCACGGCCTCGACCGCGACCAGCTCGGCATCCTCAGCGAGATCGACGTCGAGCGCGCGGGACAGGCGCCCGCCATCGAACAGGATCGTTTCCTGCGGCAGCCAGGCGAGCCGGGCACCGGGCGCAAGGCGCAAGCGATTGGTCACGACGGCATCGGCTCCCGTCGAGCGATAGATGCGCTCGCAGGCCTGCGTGGTGACACTCGCGGCGGCTCCGGCTTCAAGGGCTACCTCCGCGCCGAAACGGTCTCCCCCGGTCAGCCCGCCTGCCGTGTTGATAAGGATGGCCTGCGGATCATCCGCTCCAAGCGGGCGCGGGAAACGCAGCTTCGCGCAGCCCTCCTGAAACAGCCGATCGAGACAAGTTTGACCGTCGCGCGAGCGGAAGCTCACGCTCGCCTGCCCATAGGCGCGCTGCATCCGGATCGGAACCGCTCTCTGGAGATCGTCAATCGCCAGCATCGTCAGGGCCGCTTCGTATGCAGCAAGGTTTGCAGAAGACGCTGCATCTAGACCTGAATCAAGCGCTGAACCTGCGCCCCGTCGAGCTCGCTCATCGGGCCGGACAGCACAACCTCGCCGCGATCCATGACAAACATCGTGTCGGCGAGATCGCGGGCGAAGTCGAAATACTGCTCGACCAGCACGATCGCCATGCCGCCTTTCTGGCGGAGATAGTCGATGGCGCGGCCGATATCCTTGATGATCGAGGGCTGAATGCCCTCGGTCGGCTCGTCCAGCACCAGCAGCCTGGGTCGGGTGACCAGCGCCCGCGCGATCGCGAGTTGCTGCTGCTGGCCACCCGAGAGGTCTCCGCCGCGCCGGCCCAGCATCGACTTCAGCACGGGGAAGAGGTCGAAGAGTTCATCCGGGACGAAGCGCTCGCGGCGCTTCAGCGGCGCAAAGCCGGTCTCCAGATTCTCCTTCACCGTCAGCAGCGGGAAGATCTCCCGCCCCTGCGGCACATAGGCGATGCCGGCCCGCGCGCGATCCTCGCTGCGCAGCGCCGAGATATCCTCTCCGTCAAGGCGGATATGCCCCCCGGAAATCGGCTGATGGCCGACGATGGCGCGCATCAGCGAGGTCTTGCCGACGCCGTTGCGGCCCATCACGCAAGTGACCTTGCCGGTCTCGGCCGTGACGGAGACGCGGCGCAGCGCCTGGGCGGCGCCGTAGTGCAGGTTGATGGCGTCGACGGTCAGCATCGTGTCGCCTCCACCCTGACCTCGCAGGAAAAAGCGCGCGTCATCCCGGGCGGAGCGAAGCGCAGACCCGGGACCCATGCCGGAACCTTCATCAAAAGCGCTCCGGAATGGATCCCGGATCGGCGCCGCTGCGCGGCTTGTCCGGGATGACAGCGGAGGAGGAGCAAGGCGAGTGTCACGATCATCCCTCACCGCCCCAGATAGACTTCGACGACGCGCTCATTGGCGCTGACCTGGTCGAGCGGGCCTTCCGCCAGCACCGAGCCTTCGTGCAGCACCGTGACCTTCACGCCGAGCTCGCGGATGAAGCCCATGTCGTGCTCGACGACGATGACGGAATGGTCCCGGGCGATCTCCTTGAGCAGTACCGCCGTCTGCGCCGTCTCGCCATCCGTCATGCCGGCGGCGGGCTCGTCGACGAGCAGGAGCTTCGGATCCTGCGCCAGCAGCATGCCGATCTCCAGCCACTGCTTCTGGCCATGCGAGAGCGAACCGGCGAGCCGGTCGCGCCTGTCGGCGAGGCGGATGATGCCGAGGATGTCGTCGATGCGCTTCTGCTGCGGGCTTTCAGTCTTCCAGAGCAGCGTCTTAGCCACCGTGCGCTTCGACTTCAGCGCGAGCAGGATGTTGTCCTCGATCGTGTGGCTGTCGAAGACGGTCGGCTTCTGGAACTTGCGGCCGATGCCGAGATTGGCGATGGCGGCCTCGTCGAGCTTGGTCAGGTCGACCGAGCCGCCGAACATCACCGTGCCGATATCGGGCTTGGTCTTGCCGGTGATGATATCCATCATCGTGGTCTTGCCGGCGCCGTTGGGGCCGATGATGGCGCGCATCTCCCCCGGTTCGATGGTCAGAGACAGGCCGCGAATGGCCTTGAAGCCGTCGAAGGAGACGCTGACACCGTCGAGGTAGAGCAGCGAGGAGGTGAGAGCGCCGGGCACGGGAGCGTTCATCGCCTTCACTCCGCCGGGGCCGGCTCGGCGGCCGGGGTGCCATCCGGCTTGCGACGACGCGCCCACAGGGCTTCGGCTGTGCCCAGAATGCCCTTGGGCAGGAAGAGCGTGACGACGACGAAGAGGCCACCGAGCGCGAAGAGCCAGTACGGCGCCATGAAGCCGGAGGTGAACAGCGTCTTGGCCCAATTGACGACAACGGCACCGAGCGCCGCACCGACCAGCGTGCCGCGCCCGCCGACCGCCACCCAGATCACCGTTTCGATCGAGTTGGCCGGGGCGAATTCGCTCGGATTGATGATCCCGACCTGCGGGACGTAGAGCGCTCCGGCCACGCCTGCCATGCAGGCCGAAACGGTGAAGACGAAGAGCTTGAAACGGTCGACCCGGTAGCCGAGGAAGCGCGTGCGGGACTCGGCATCACGGATCGCGATGACGACCTTGCCGAGCTTCGAGGCGACGATGCCACGCGCGATCAGGAAGCCGGCCGCCAGCATCACGCAGGTCATCGAAAACAGGGCGGCGCGCGTGCCCTGTGCCTGGATGTTGAAGCCCAGGATGTCCTTGAAGTCGGTCAGGCCGTTGTTGCCGCCGAAGCCCATATCATTGCGGAAGAAGGCGAGCAGCAGCGCATAGGTCAGCGCCTGGGTGATGATCGAGAGATAGACGCCGGTGACGCGCGAGCGGAAGGCGAACCAGCCGAAGACGAAGGCGAGCACGCCGGGCACGGCCAGCACCATCAGCATGGCGAAGGGGAAGGAGGAGAAGCCCCACCAGTACCAGGGTAGTTCCTGCCAGTTCAGAAAAACCATGAAATCAGGCAGGATCGGATTGCCGTAGACGCCGCGCGCGCCGATCTGGCGCATCAGGTAAAGGCCCATGGCATAGCCGCCGAGCGCGAAGAAGGCGCCATGGCCGAGGCTCAGGATGCCGCAATAGCCCCAGACCAGATCGAGCGAGACCGCGAGCAGCGCGTAGCAGAGATATTTGCCCCAGAGCGATAGGGTCGAGGTCGGGACATGGAAGGGCGAGGATGCCGGCAGCAAAAGGTTCGAGAGCGGCACCAGCACGGCCAGGCCCAGCAGGATCGCGAGGAAGATGCCGCCGCGCCGGTCCATGTTCTGGAGGAGGAAGCGGGTGATCATGCTTCCACCGCCCTGCCCTTCAGCGCGAACAGGCCGCGCGGGCGCTTCTGGATGAAGAGGATGATGCAGACGAGCAGCGCGATCTTGCCGAGCACGGCGCCGGCATAGGGTTCGAGCAGCTTGTTGGCGATGCCGAGCGTCATCGCGCCGACCAGCGTGCCCCAGAGATTGCCGACGCCGCCGAAGACCACGACCATGAACGAGTCGATGATGTAGCTCTGGCCGAGATTGGGGCTGACATTGTCGATCTGTGAGAGCGCGACGCCAGCCAGCCCCGCGACGCCCGAGCCGAGTCCGAAGGTCAGCGCGTCGATGCGCCCGGTACGGATGCCCATGGCCGAGGCCATTCGGCGGTTCTGGGTGACGGCGCGCATCTGCAGGCCCATCGGCGTCAGCTTCAGGATGGCGAGCAGCGCGGCGAAAACCAAAGCCGCAAAGACGATGATCCAGAGGCGGTTATAGGTGATCGCCAGGCCGCCCAGTTCGAAGGCGCCTGACATGAAAGACGGCGCGCCGACCTCGCGATTGGTCGGACCGAAAGCGGTGCGCACCGCCTGCTGCAGGATCAGGCTGATGCCCCAGGTCGCGAGCAGCGTCTCCAGCGGGCGGCCGTAAAGGAAGCGGATGATGCCGCGTTCGATGGCGATGCCGACCGCACCAGCGACGATGAAGGCGGCCGGCAGCGCGATCGCCAGCGACCAGTCGAACAGCCAGGGCGCATTCGTGCGGATCAGCTCCTGTACCACGAAGGTTGTGTAGGCGCCGAGCATGACCATCTCGCCATGGGCCATGTTGATGACGCCCATGACGCCGAAGGTGATCGCAAGGCCGATGGCGGCGAGCAGCAGCACCGAGCCGAGCGAGAGCCCGTACCAGAGGTTCTGTGCGGCGGCCCAGAGCTTCAGCCGGCCTTCGATCGCGATGATCGCCTTGGCTTGTGCCTCCTTGAGGGCTGGTGTCGCATCGCCCGGCAGCGCGCGCAGCGTGGCAAGCGCATCCTGATCCCCGCGCTCATGCAGCACCTCGATCGCCGCGAGCCGGTCGAGCGGCTGCGCATCGGGCTTGATCATCCAGATCGCCGCCTGAGCCTGGCGCAACGCAGCGAGGGCGCGCGGATCGCTCTCCTTGCTCAGCGCCGTCTCGACGATCGGTAGCAGGCCGGCATCGCGTGACTTGAACACGGCTTCGGCTGCAGCCCTGCGTTTCGCCGGATCCGGACTGAGCAGGCCGAGGCCGCCGAGCGCGGCCTGCACGGCGCGGCGCACGGCGTTGTTGAGGCGAACGGGCTTTATGCCCTCCGGCGCGGCCGGCAGCACCTGACCGGTTCGGGCGTCGACGAAGCCATCTGCGGTCGTCTTCACGACCACACCGGCCGATCCCGCGAGCAGGCGGCCGTCATTCAGGGCCTCGACAATCAGCGCGGCATTGGGATGGGCGGTCGAAACGAGGATCTCGATCGCGCGCGCGGTATCGGAATAGCTGTCGGCAGCGAGCCGCACGAAGGCTCCGTCGGCGGTCTGTGCGAAGGAGGCGATCGAGGCCGCGACCAGCGCGACGACGATGACGACCGCATGCTTCAGGCGGTGGAAGATCGACATCGACACAATTCGCATTTCGGCTGGTTCTTGCCTGGAAAAGCAGCGTCGCAGGGCGGCGAATGAAGGGCGGCCGGGATGTTTCCCGTGCCGCCCTCCCCCCTCATGATCTCAGGCGCCGCCACCGCATTTGTTGGTCTTGACGTTGAAGTTGCCGCACTTCTTCTCGACCCAGTCGCCGACCAGGTCCTTGGAGCCGTCGAGCTCCTTCGACCACGCGTCGCCCGGCACGAGACCCGCGGTCTTCCAGACCACATCGAACTGGCCGTCTTCCTTGATCTCGCCGATGAAGACCGGCTTGGTGATATGGTGGTTCGGCAGCATCTTCGAGATGCCGCCGGTGAGGTTCGGGGCCTCGATACCGGGTAGAGCGTCGATGACCTTGTCCGGGTCGGTCGACTTGGCCTTCTCGACCGCCTTCACCCACATGTTGAAGCCGATGTAGTGGGCTTCCATCGGGTCGTTGGTGACGCGCTTCGGGTTCTTGGTGAAGGCCTGCCACTGCTTGATGAAGGCCTCGTTCTCGGGGATCTTGATCGACTCGAAGTAGTTCCAGGCGGCGAGATGGCCGACGAGCGGCTTGGTGTCGATGCCTGCAAGCTCCTCTTCGCCGACCGAGAAGGCCACGACCGGGATGTCGGTCGCCTTGATGCCCTGGTTGCCGAGCTCCTTGTAGAAGGGAACGTTGGCATCACCGTTGATGGTCGAGACCACCGCCGTCTTCTTTCCGGCCGAACCGAACTTCTTGATGTCGGAGACAATGGTCTGCCAGTCGGAATGACCGAAGGGCGTGTAGTTGATCATGATGTCCTCGGGCTTCACGCCCTTGGACTTCAGATAGGCCTCGAGGATCTTGTTGGTCGTGCGCGGATAGACGTAGTCCGTGCCCGCGAGCACCCAGCGCTCGACCTTCTCCTCCTTGGCGAGATAGTCGACGGCAGGAATCGCCTGCTGGTTCGGCGCGGCGCCGGTATAGAAGACGTTGCGCTCGCTCTCCTCGCCCTCGTACTGGACGGGATAGAACAGGATGTTGTTGAGCTCCTTGAAGACCGGCAGCACCGATTTGCGCGACACCGAGGTCCAGCAGCCGAAGGTGGCCGCGACCTTGTCCTTGGTGATGAGCTCGCGCGCCTTCTCGGCGAAGAGCGGCCAGTTCGAAGCGGGATCGACGACGACGGCCTCGAGCTTCTTGCCGAGCAGGCCGCCCTTCTTGTTCTGCTCCTCGATGAGCATCAGCATGACGTCCTTCAGCGTCGTCTCGGAGATCGCCATCGTGCCCGAGAGCGAATGAAGAATGCCGACCTTGATGGTCTCCTGCTGCGCCGCCGCCGGCCGCCAGGACGATCCGAGGAAAGCGGCACCGGCCAGGGCCGTGCCGAGAAACTCACGACGATTGCTGCTCACGGACATCTCCCGAAGGAATGCAGGTTGGCGGCGTCCCCTCGACACCGACGAGCCTCGAGGCCCGCAAGCCAAGCTTCGCAAGCGATGTGCCAACGTCCTGCTTAGGCCCGTTCAAGCCTGTAAATCAGCCCTTTTCCCAAGTGGGCTCGCCAGAGCACGGACGGCTTGGGCGGCCGGCAGGTGCCCGGGCGGCGGGTCACCATCAGATTATTATTTAGGCAATCTGACCTTTGGGCAGGTTGTTGATGCTTTTATTGGCATTCGGCCGCTTGCGACCGGCGCTTGCGGCCTTTGTCGTCCACCGATTGCGGCGTTGCGAGCAAGCGTCACATCAGTCCAAGCTCGATGCAAAGATTCGTGCAGATCGTTATGACCAGGCCATGCAGAACCCCATGACTCAGGCAACCGAGATCGATCAGAGCCGGACGATCGGCGCAGATCTCATCGCAGTGGTCGTCGACGTTGCCGGCCGCGAGCCGCGTGTCCTGACCGTCGAGCATGGCGGATCGCTGCCCTCCGGCCCGTTCGAATTCTCGCACCGCTCGCTGCAGTCCGGTCTCCGGGCATGGGTGGAAAAGCAGACCGAGCTTTCTCTCGGTTATGTCGAGCAGCTCTACACCTTCGCCGATCGGGATCGCGTCGCCGATGGCCGGGTTCAGATTTCGATCAGCTATCTCGGCCTGACGCTGGCCGACGGGTCCAAGCACGCCTCCACCCATGGCTGGCGCAGCTGGTATGACTATTTCCCGTGGGAGGACCATCGAGCGGGACGACCGGCCCTCATCGCCGACACGATCCTTCCCCGCCTCGAAACCTGGGCAGACGACACCGAAAGCCCGGTTCGGAAGCAGGAACGCCGGCAGCGTGTCGCCCTGACGTTCGGGCTGGAGGGTCACGACTGGAACGAGGAGCTCGTGCTGCAGCGATACGAGCTGCTCTACGAGGCCGGCTTGGTCAACGAAGCCGGCCGTGCCGCGCCGAAAGGGACCCGTGCCATCCCCGGCAACCCCATGAACGCCGATCATCGCCGCATCCTGGCAACGGGGATCGCCAGGCTCCGCACCAAGATCAAATACCGCCCCGTCGTGTTCGAGCTGATGCCGCCGACCTTCACGCTGCTGCAGCTGCAGCAGACGGTGGAAGCCCTCGCCGGGCGACTTCTGCACAAGCAGAACTTCCGGCGCCTGATCGAACAGCAGGATCTGGTCGAGGAGACCGGGGAGACCACATCGGATACCGGCGGCAGGCCGGCCAAGCGCTTCCGCTTCCGACAGGCCGTGCTCGCCGAACGAACCGTCGCTGGAACGCGCCTGCCGCTTTCACGCGCTTGACTTTCGTTATGCTCATAGTAAGCATATGCCCTTATTATACTCATTTAGAGCATAATAGGAGTCACGCATGCTTCACGCATCCACCGCTACGACCGCACTCTACGAGCGCGTGAAAACTGCGATTCCGCCGGCCGAGTGGCTGAGCTTCGCCGATGATATCGAGGCGATTCTCGCGCTGAAGCGGCAGCGCAATGCCGTCATCCTGGCTCACAACTACCAGACGCCCGAGATCTTCCACGGCGTCGCCGATATCGTCGGCGACAGTCTCGCCCTCGCCCGCAAGGCGATGTCGACCGAAGCCGATGTGATCGTGCTGGCCGGCGTGCACTTCATGGCCGAGACGGCGAAGCTGCTGAATCCACGAAAGACGGTGCTGATCCCCGACCTCGGAGCGGGCTGCTCGCTGGCGGATTCGATTACGGCTGCGGATATCCGCCTGCTGCGGCAGCGTTACCCGGGCGTTCCCGTCGTCACCTATGTCAACACATCGGCCGAGGTGAAGGCCGAGTCCGATATCTGCTGCACCTCCGGCAATGCGAAGGCCGTGGTGGAATCCCTCGGCGTACCGCGGGTACTGATGTTGCCGGACGAGTATCTCGCACAGAATATCGCGGCCCAGACCGATGTGCAGATCATCGCCTGGAAAGGCCATTGCGAGGTGCATGAACGCTTCTCGGCGGCCGATATCCGCGCGTTGCGGGAGAACCATCCGGGCGTGACGGTGCTGGCCCATCCGGAATGCCCGCCCGAGGTCGTCGCCGAGGCGGATTTCGCCGGCTCGACCGCCGACATGTCCGGGTATGTCGAGCACCACAAGCCGGCCCGCGTGGTGCTGATGACCGAATGCTCGATGAGCGACAACGTCGCGCTTCAGCATCCCGATGTTGAATTCATCAGGCCCTGCAACCTGTGCCCGCACATGAAACGGATCACCCTCGCCAATATCCGCACCGCGCTCGAGCAGAACCGTCATGTCGTGACCGTCGCGCCCGAGATCGCTGAGCCGGCCCGGTTGGCTGTGGAACGGATGCTCGCCGTATGAGCGTCGAGATCCGAAACAGCGAGGACCGGCCCGTCATCGTCGGCGGCGGCATCGCCGGGCTGCTGGTCGCGCTTCATCTCGCGCCGGAGCCCGTACTTCTGCTGTCGCAGGCGCGGCTGGGAACCGGGGCGTCGAGCGTCTGGGCGCAAGGCGGCCTCGCCGCCGCCATGGGCGATGACGACGATCCGGCCTTGCACCTGGCTGACACCCTCGCCGCCGGCGACGGCCTCTGCGACCGAGCCATGGCAAGCCGCATCCTCCACGCCGCGCCGGGCGCGATCGCAGCATTGGACAGATATGGCGTCCGCTTTGATCGCGGCCCCGAGGGGAAACTGCGCCTCGGCCTGGAGGCCGCGCATAGCCGGCGGCGCATCGTCCACGCCGATGGCGACGGCAGCGGCCGTGAGATCATGCGCGCGCTCGTCGCCGCAGTGCGCGCTATCCCCTCGATCACGGTCGTGGAAGGCACGGCAGCACGCCGGCTGGCCGTCGCGGACAACGCGATCCAGGGCATTTGGACGGACGATCCGACCGGCCGCCTGTTCTTCAGGGCAAGCCGGATCGTGCTGGCCACTGGCGGGATCGGCGGCCTGTTCTTCGACACGACCAACCCGACCGGCAACATCGGCCAGGGGCTGGCACTCGCGGCACGCGCCGACGCCATCCTCGCCGATCTCGAGTTCGTCCAGTTCCATCCGACGGCGCTCGATGGATCGGGCAGCCCGATGGCGCTGATCAGCGAGGCCGTTCGGGGTGAAGGAGCCATCCTCGTCGATGAAACTGGCCAGCGCTTTCTCGCTGGCATCGAACGCGCAGAACTCGCACCGCGGGACGTCGTTGCGCGCGCCGTCTGGAACCACCTCGCCCTTGGTCACCGCGTCTTCCTCGATGCCCGCGCGAGGCCCGGGCCGGACTTCGCGCGACGCTTTCCCGGCATCGCGGCAGCTTGCGGCAAGCTCGGCATCGATCCGGTGCGCAATCTCATCCCGATCCGTCCAGCCCAGCATTACCATATGGGCGGCGTCGCGGTGGACGCCTCCGGCCGCAGCTCGGTCTCCGGCCTCTGGGCTTGCGGCGAAGTCGCGGCGACGGGGCTGCATGGTGCCAACAGGCTCGCCAGCAATTCCCTGACCGAAGCGGTCGTCTGCGCGCGCTGGGTCGCCGAAGACCTGGCGGGCACGCCTGCCCGCCCTATCCGGCCTGCCGCGGCAGTCGAATGCCCCGCGCCCGATCCCACTCCCGTGCGCGCGTCGGTCTCGCATGCGCTCGGCGTCATGCGTGATGAAGAAGGATTGTCGGCAGCCGCGCGGTCGTTGCTGCCGCTCGCGGAGCGCAACGGTCCGGCCTCCGATCCCGCTGCGGTCGGATTGATGATCGCGATCGCCGCCCTGCGTCGCCGGGAAAGCCGCGGCGCCCATCACCGGCCGGACTATCCGCACCATGAGGCCGTTGCCATCCGTTCCGACATCACCCTCCACGCCGCCCTGGCTGCGGCACGAGATCTCACCCCTGCGCCAGTGCTGGAAAGCCTTTGATCATGAAACATCTCTTCCCGCTTCCCGCCATCATGCTCGAGCCTCTGGTTCGGGCTGCCCTTCTGGAAGATCTGGGCCGCGCCGGCGATCTCACCACGGATGCGATCGTGCCAAACGAGCAGCGCACCACCACCGTCCTGGCGGCACGTCAACCTGGCGTGATCGCCGGTCTCGATCTGGCAGCGCTTGCCTTCAGGCTGCTTGATCCGGGTGTCACGATCTCGGTGCAGCGGGCCGATGGTAGCGCCGTGGTGGCGGGCGATGTCGTCGCGACGGTGAGCGGCCCGGCTCGGGCGATTCTCACCGGCGAACGAACCGCCCTCAATCTCATAAGCCGGCTAAGTGGGATAGCCACGGCGACACGGGCCATCGTCGATGCGATCGATGGGCACCGGGCGAAGATCGTCTGCACGCGCAAAACCACTCCCGGTCTGCGCGCTGTCGAGAAATACGCCGTGCGCGCCGGTGGCGGCTCCAATCATCGCTTCGGCCTCGACGACGCGGTCCTCATCAAGGACAACCATATTGCCGTGGCCGGCGGCATCCGCCCGGCGATCGAGCGCGTGCGCAGCAATGTCGGCCATCTCGTCAAGATCGAGATCGAAGTCGACACGCTTGCGCAGCTGGAGGAAGCGCTCGGCCTCGCCCCCGATGCCGTACTGCTCGACAACATGACCCCGGATGAACTGCGCCGCGCCGTCGCCATGGTCGCTGGCCGGGCGATCACCGAGGCATCGGGCCGGATCACGGCCGCGACCGCACCGGCCGTCGCCGCGACCGGCGTCGACCTGATTTCCATCGGTTGGCTTACCCACAGCGCGCCGATCCTCGACATCGGCTTGGATTATCGGGAGCTGTGATCCAAGCACCGGTCTTCCTCGATCAGGAGACAGGTGGCGATCTAGGCGAATGGGCACTCGCCGAACAGATGAAGCTTGACCGCGCGCGGCTTCGCGGCTTCCTCCGCGTTGGCCGCGATGAAGGAGCTTTCACCGCCGGCGAGCGCGATCGGCAGCAGCATGACACGAACGAACGCGTTGTCGGCGCCGCTGATATTCGTGCCGACGACCGTTTCATGACCGCTTTCGAACCAGGCCTGCCCCGGCCCGACGCGATCGAGCTGCTCGCCGACTTCGGCCTGCAGCAATCCCTTCAGCAACCTGCGGATGCCTGGGCCACGGTGGCGATGGGCAGGCGTTTGCGCTCCGGCGCCGGATTCGACGCGATCCGCGCGCATCATCACCTCGCCCTCGGGCAATGTGATGATGCGCGATAGAACCGGCGACACCCCATTGCCCTGCCGAACGGTCGAGCCCTCCGGCACAAGCTCGAACAGCCAGGCACAGCCGGAACTCGCAACCCGGTCGCCCGGACGAGCGAAGCCCCCGTCATTTTCGGCGATGCGACGATCGCCGATACGAGCTTCCCCCCTCTGCGCGAGCAGGAAGGCGAGACCTGCGCTACCCATCTCGCAGGTAGCGGCCGGACCGATGTCGTAAGCGGTCAGTCGGTATTGGCGCGCCATCTCATCTCCCAACGCATTGCTCGCCATGCCTTGGCGAATGATCAGCAGGATGGCCGATGGCAGCTTTCAGGATCGGGCTTCCGGCTTCGCGGAATTCGTTCAGGATGTCGAAGTGGCCCCAGCGTGGCAGCGTATGCACTTCGGGATTCATCCCGCTGCGATGGAGGTGGTGCGAGTAGCGATAGCTCTGGTCGATCCAGTGCCAGGGCTCGAGGCCACCGACGAAGATCGTCGCCGGACATTGCACATGGACCCTGCGCCGCTCGACATCGCGTCGCGCCGCAATGTCCTCGGTCAGCTGCACCTCGGCATTGACGCTGGTTTGCACCACCGGCCGTGGATCGTAGATCCCGCTGATCAGCACGGCATGGCTGACGAAGGTCGGGTCGAGCCCCTCGGCGGCCCAGTCATGCGCCAGGCATTCCGCGACGAGGTGAGCGCCCGCCGAATGTCCGGAGAGGCCGATGCGTCCGGCATTGCCGCCGAAACGATGGATCTCGCGGCGGACCCAGGCGAGCGCCGCAATCGCGGATTCCGCCACGCCGTCCAGCGTCGAGGCCGGGCAGAGCTCGTAATTGGCGATTACCGTGGTGATGCCGGCCGCGACCAGCGGGGCGGCCACGAACGCGAAATTCTGCTTGTCCTGCGCACGCCAGTAGCCGCCATGGTAGAAGACATGGACGGGGCTCGCTCCCGCTCCGCCTCGCGCCGGATAGATGTCGACCTTGCGCAGGGGATGCTCGCCATAGGCGAGGTCAGCCTGGCGTTCCAGCCGCGCTAGCGCATCCGCATTGACCGGCGCCCGCTCCGTCTGAGCGTCCTTGAAGTTCGGGAACGCGGCCTGCGGATTATACTGGAACTCGTGTTCCTCAGGGCTGAGGCCGGTCCAGAAAGCTTGATCGGAAGACATCTTCATCCCCTGCCGGTCGGTGACGTTGTGGTTCTTCAGGCCGTTCGTGCCAGCCGTTCCAGCGAACTGCTGCGCAGCTTCGACAGCGTGGAGCGGACGGACAGCGCCTCCGGATCGGTCACCAGCTCGATCAGTGCACCCGAACTGGCATCGCGTGCACGGCGTAGCGCCGCGTCGAAGCCCTCCGTCTTGTCCACGCGCTCGGCCTGCAGGCCGTAAGCCCGCGCCAAGGTGACGAAGTCCGGATTCGTCAATGCCGTGCCGCTCTCGCGTGTCGGGTAATTTCGCTCCTGATGCATGCGGATGGTTCCGTACATGCCGTTGTTGACGACGATGAAGAGGATCTTCAGCCCATATTGCGCGGCCGTCGCCAGCTCCTGCCCGTTCATCAGGAAGCAGCCGTCGCCGGCGACCGATATCACCTCCCGCTCGGGAAAGGCGAGCTTCGCCGCGACCGCAGCCGGAACGCCGTAGCCCATGGCGCCGGAGGTCGGGGCGAGCTGCGTGCGATAGGTCGAGAAGGGCCAGTGGCGGTGCAGCCAGCCGGTATAGTTGCCGGCTCCCGAGCTGATGATGGTGTCGTCGGGAAAGGCGTCGCGCAGCTTCGCGATCACCTCGCCGAGATTCACCGCCCCAGGCTGTGGGGTGGGTTCCAGACTGGCCTCATAGTCAGCCCGACAGGCCCGCGCCCATTCGGCCCAGGCCGGCGCCGTGACGGGCGATTGCGCGGCAAGTGCTGCGATCGTGACGCTTGCCGCCGCATTGATCGGCAGATCGGCCTGGTAGACCCGGCCGAGCTCTTCGGGGTCGGGATGTACATGGATCATCGCCTTGCCCGCCGGCCGCGGTGGCGCGAGCAGCGTATAGCCGGCGGTCGTCATCTCGCCGAGGCGCGGGCCGAGCACGAGCAGGAGATCGGATTCGGCCAAGCGCTTGGCGAGGCTGGGCTCGGCACCGATCCCGAAATGCCCGACGAAACACTCCTCCCGGTTCGGCAGATAATCCTGGCAGCGGAGCGAAACAGCGACCGGCAGGCGATTGCGCTCAGCGAAGGTGACCAGATCGCGACCGGCCTGCGTGGTCCAGCCGCCCCCGCCGGCGATCACCAGAGGGCGCCGAGCCTGCGCCAGCATCGCCATCACATCGGCAACCTGATCCGGGCGCGGCGCGGCTGGGATCGGCTCTGCGCGGCGCCCCAGATCGATCTCGCCTTCGACGATCTGGCTGAGCATGTCCTCCGGCAGCGCCAGGACGACCGGCCCCGGCCGCCCCGCCATCGCCGTCTGGAAGGCGCGATGCAGATATTCCGGAATGCGGGCTGGGTCGTCGATCTGTGCGACCCATTTCGCCAGCGGCGCGAACATGGCCCGAAAATCGACCTCCTGGAAACCTTCGCGGTCGATGAAGTCGCGCCCGACCTGACCGATGAACAGGATCATCGGCGTCGAGTCCTGGAAGGCGGTATGGACGCCGATCGACGCGTTCGTCGCACCCGGGCCACGCGTCACGAAGCAGATGCCCGGGCGGCCGGTCAGCTTGCCATGCGCCTCCGCCATGTTCGCGGCGCCGCCTTCCTGGCGGCAGACGATGAGCTCGATCTCGTTGCGCTTGTCATGCAGCGCGTCGAGCACCGCGATGTAGCTCTCGCCGGGCACGCAGAAGATCCGGTCCACCGCCTGCAAGGCAAGGCCGTCCACCAGAAGCTGCGCGCCCGTCCGTCCCATTCGCTCGCTCATCGCCACGTTCCCCTGCATCGACTGGCTGAATGGTTTAAACCAATACTACCCAATTGCAACCAATGTCCGCTCACTTTTCTCTCCTGGCGCATCGCGCGTGTGTTTTGAACATTTGTCAGGAATGAGGTATCGGTACTTGTGAATTGGCGGGACCAAACCAGACCAAACATGATCGAGCATCTGGCAGGACAATCGGACGAGCCCAGCGCGCGGCTGAAATCCGATTCGGATAGTCAAGCCATCTACCAGAGCCTGCGGAGCTCGATCGTCGAGGGTCAGCTACGCACTGGCGCGCGCCTGCCGACGGAAAGAGCGCTCGCCTCGCGCTTCGGCGCCGCCCGCAACACCGTTCGCAAGACGATGAATCAGCTCGCCGACGAGGGGCTGATCATCCGCCATGTCGGGCGCGGCACCTTCGTGGCCCGGAACCAGTCCAAGGCGGTTCCGGAAGCGAATGCTGAGCCGGATTTCACTCTGGGCGAATTGCTCGAGGCCCGCCTGATGTTCGAGCCGGCCTTGGCCGAACTGGTGGCGGAGCGCGCGACCGAGCAGGATCTCGTCGCGCTGTCGACCTATCTCGAAGCACTGCGCAACGCGACGAGCTGGAGCGAGTTCAAGGAAGCGAAATACGCTCTTCATCTCGCCATCGTCCGCGCCTCCCGCAACAGCTTCCTCATCTCGGTGTTCGAGCGGATCATCTCATCGCGCCGCAAGGCAGGTTGGGGGCGCCCAGGTGGCCACCCACTCCCGATCAGCGCCGTAAGGGAAGCTGCGGCGCGCGACAACGCCGCGATCATCGACGCCTTGAGAGATCGCGACGCGAACAAGGCGCGCGAACTCATCAGCGGCTATCTCCTGCGCACGTTGATGTCGGTCAGCGAGAGCTGACCGACATTCCGGTTCAGCGCCGGTCCATTCGGCGTTGCAGGGCGCGTCCCACCAGCATCAGCGCCAGGGCCGTGATCAGAATGGCGAGCCCTGGAAACGCCGACATCCACGGCGCCAGGAGGATGTAATCCTTGCCCTGCTGCAGGATGGCTCCCCAATCGGGTGTTGGCGGCTGCACGCCGAGGCCGAGAAATCCGAGAGCCGCTTGAATCTGCAGCACCAGCGGAAACAGCACCATGCATTGGACGAGAATGACCGGCAGGACATTCCGCGCCACGTGCCGCAGGAGGATCAGGCCCGGCGGCAGGCCGAGGCTACGGGCAGCCTCGACATAGGTCATGCCAGCCTCCGCCATGGCTCCCGACCGGGCGATCCGGAAGAAGAGCGGCACGTAGACGACCGTGAGGGCAAAGACCAGGTTGAGGGTCTTCGGCCCCAGGATGCCGGTAACCATCACGCCGAAGATGATCGGCGGAAAGCTGAGGATCACGTCGACGAGCCGGCCGAGCACCATGTCGATGCGACCGCCGAGGAAGCCCGAGACCAAGCCGAGCGCCCCCCCGATCAGCGCGGCGGCGGCCAGGGCTGAGGCGCAGATCGACAGGGTTATCCGCGCCCCGTGAACCACGCGAGCCAGCACATCGCGGCCGACATCGTCCGTACCGAACGGATGTGCCGCCGACGGGGCCTCCATCGCCTTGTCGACATTGACCGCCAGCGGCGAATGGCTGCTGAACAAGCCCGGAAACAGAACGACCAGCAGCACGAAGGCAAGCAGGACGAGACCGAGGGTGAGGTCCGGTTCGAGGCGCGCGCGCAGGACGAGTCGGGAGAGACGGGAGCGGGCGGCGGGAATGGTCGGGGAGATGCTCATGTCTGACTAGCCCAGCCGAACGCGCGGATCGATGATCCGATAGGAGAGATCGACGAGCAGATTGACCAGCATCGCCAGCACGACCACGACCAGCAGCCCTGCCTGCAGCACGGGATAGTCGCGCGCCTCGATCGACGACAGCAGCAACCGGCCCAGTCCCGGCAGTGCGAACAGGCTTTCGATGATGACCGCGCCGCCCAGGATCTGGATCAGGATCAATCCCATGAACGTCACCAGCGGAATCCCGATGTTGCGCAGCAGATGGGTGAAGAAGATGGTCCGCGTCGGCACGCCCTTGGCGGTCGCGGTCCGCACATAATCCTGCCCGAGTGCGGAGACGATGCTTTGCCGCACGAACTGGCTGTAGGCGGCCGCCTGCAGCAGCGCCAGGCTCAACACCGGCAGCGCGATCATCGACAGGTTTTCGCTCAGGGATTCGGTCGGCGAGACGTACATCAGCGGCGGCGACCAATCGAATCCGGTCGACATCCCGACCAGCAGCATCAGGCCGATCCAGAATACCGGCGCCGCCAGCCCGAGCAGGTTGAAGGCCTGAATCGCCCGGTCTAACGCGCGGCCTTCGTAGATGGCGGCGAGAATGCCGAGCGGAACGCCGATCAGCGTCGCCAGGATGAGCGTCGCGAAGGCAAGCTGGATCGTCACGGCAAGCGCCGAGCCGATCATGCCGAGGACGGGTTGCCCGCGCGTCCAGCTCGTGCCGAAATCACCGGTGACGACACGCCCGAGCCAGCCGAGATATTGCTGCCAGACCGGCTGATCGAGGCCGAAGAACTCGCGCAATGCCTTGGTCGCGATCGGATCGCTGGTCTGGCCGAGCATCTGGCCGACCACGTCGCCCGGCACCGAGCGCACCATCAGGAAGACCACCATCGAGGCGAGCAGCGCCGTGACGACCGAGGCCGCCAGCCGTTTTACGAGATAAGCGCCCATCGGACTCCGCGACTTTCTGGACAGGAACGAAGCCGGCGCGGGGCCGCAGCGCCGCACCGGTAGGATCTGCGGCGCCTCAGGCGCCGCTTGCGCACCAGGTCAGCCGATCCAGGCGCGTGCCAGGCCGTAATACCAGCCCGTCGGGTGCTGATCGTAGTTGTGCACCCTCTCGCCACGGACGACGATATGGTCCGCCGAGAACAGCATGATCGTCGGGACGCTCTCGGCCATGATCTGCTGGAAGCGCACATAGATCTCGCGGCGCTTGGCCGGATCGCTTTCGGCACGGCCCTGGTCGAGCAGCTTGCTGGCTTCGTCGTTCTTCCAGTTGCGGAAGTCCGCGCCTTCGGGCGCCTTGTGGAAATGCCGGTAGAACAGCAGGTTGGGGTCCGGCACCGTCGCCCAGTCGTTGAAGGTGAAGCCCATCTGCTTCGACTGGAAATTCTTGACCCAGACACCCAGCTCGACGCGCTGAATCGACAGCTTGATACCGACCTTGGCCAGCTGCTCGCGCAGGATCACGCTGGCGGCATCCATCCAGTCATAGCCGATGATCGAGGTCAGGGTCAGCTCGAACCCGTCGGGATGCCCTGCCTCGGCGAGCAGCTTCTTGGCGGCGGCGATATCGACCTTCTGGTTCGCCAGCTTGTCGAGCGGGGCGCCCCAGCTCTCCTGCATGCCGGCGACCATGGTACCGATGACGTTACCGAGGCCGCCGATCGACGCGCGCATGATCTCGTCCTTGTCGACCGCCAGCGCGATGGCGCGACGGACGCGCTCGTCGTCGAGCGGCTTCAGCTCGGCTCCGAGATCGATCGCCTTCTGGTTGAAGGACGGCTTGCGCTCGACCACCAGCCCGGCAACGCCTTCGACCTGCTTGACGTCCTGAGGGCGGCTTAGCGTCGCGATGTCGATACGCTTGTTGCGCAGGCCGACGAGCAGGCTCGCCGCATTCGGAACGAAGACGAAATTGATCCGGTCGAGATAGGGAACACCCGGCTCCCAATAATCTGGATTGCGCACCAGGGTCGCGTTGCTGTTGGGCTTGAACTCGGCGAGCTTGAACGGCCCGGTGCCGACGCTCGTCTGGTTCAGCTTCGTCTTCGCATCGGCCGCGTCGAAATAGCCGGCCGGAACGACGCCGCCGTACTTGTTGCCCATGGTCATCGGCAAAGCGGCATTGGGCGCCGAGATGGTGATCTTGACCGTCGCTTCATCGACCGCCTCGACCGCCGTGATCATGGCGAAATCGCCGGCGCCGGGCGAACCGTTCTTGGGGTCACGGATGTAGTTGTAGCTGTAGGCGACGTCCTTGGCGGTCATCGGCCGGCCGTCATGGAACTTAACGCCCTTGCGCAGGCGCACGGTATAGACCAGCTGGTCGGCCGAGAGGTCGAAGCCCTCCGCGAGCAGCGGCATGGCGATGCCGTCGGGGCCTTCGTAGAACAACCCCTGATAGATCAGCACCGTCAACCGGATGCGGGCGTCGGCAGCCTGATGGAAGGGATCGAGCCCCGGAGGCTCGACCAGCAGGCCCATATTGAGTGTCCCGCCGGTCTTGGCGCCTGCCGGCTTTGGTCCGTAAAGCTCGGCCGCGACCGCCGGCCCGGCAATGGCGGTCACGGCGGCCCAACCGCCGAATGCCAGCAGCAGGCTGCGGCGGTCCACCCCGCCAAAGAGATTGGAATCCGACATTGTTGTTATCCCCTCGCCGGGCTTCGTTCGGATCTGCAGCGACCCTGGGATGGCCGGGCGCCCGTTGGCCGGTCCCCCATCGTCGAAAACCTCAATCGCGGTAGGCCACCACCAGCTCGATCTCGACAGCCGCATCGCGCGGCAGTTCGGCGACGCCAACGGCAGAGCGCGCGTGACGGCCCGCCTCGCCGAGGATTTCGCCGAGCAGGTCGGAGGCCGCGTCGAGAACCTTCGGCTGGTCGTTGAAGCCCGGAGCCGAAGCGACGAAACCCGTCACTTTCAGGACGCGCTCCACGCGGTCGAGACTGCCCAGCGCCTGCTTGAGGCAGGCCAGGCCCTGCAGAATGCAGATGCGCGCCTCGCCGCGAGCCGCCTCGAGTGAGACTGCGGCACCGGCCTTGCCTCTGACCTTGACCTCGCCATCGACTTTGGGGAGCTGGCCCGCGACATAGGCGACGCCGCGATGCAGCGTCACCGGCACATAATTGAAGGAAGGCGATGCGGCTTCCGGCAGTTCGATGCCGAGCTCGGCGAGACGCTTGTCAATCATGGGCCTGCCTCGAAGCGGGAGTGAGGAAATCGTCGACGAGACCGTCGAGATCGTAGCGTGGCGCGAAGCCGGTATCCGATACGAACCGGCCGCCATCGCTCAGCGGCAGCAGCAGCGCCGGCTCGATGCGCTCGAGCTCGATCTCAGCCTGTGGCCGCCGAGCCCGGACCGCCGCGATGATGTCGACGATGCTCGCCTCGAACCCCTTGATGTTATAGGCCGGCCGGACCGGCCCGCGATGCTGCAGGATCGTCAGCATCGCGGCTGCCGCATCGACGACATGCATCAGGTCGACCGGCCGGTCGTGAAACGTCACCTGCGCCGGGCGGCCTTCACGTGCGGCCGCGAAAATTTCGGAGATCGCGCTGGCCGCGCCCTGATACCAGAGCCCTGGGCCGAGGATCAGCGGCAGGCGCATGCTGACGATCTCGACTCCGTGCCGACGCATCAGGAACTCGGAAAGCACCTCCGCCATCTGCTTCGTCACGCCATAGACGGTGGTCGGCGCCGCGGCGTCGTCCTCGTCGACATGGCTGGTCGCATAGGCCGAGGCAGGACCGTACACCACGGCGGACCCGGTCCAGACGAGGCGCTTCACCCCGGCGCGGCAGGCGGCCTCGACGAGTCGGCCATGGCCGGTGACGTTGATCTCGAAGGCCGCGTCAGCCTCGGCCTCCCCCGCACGCATCAGGCCCTGCTTGCCGACGCTATGCGCCACGCAGGACACCACCTGCGTCGGCTTGTATCGGGTAAAGGCCGCGTCGAGAGCATCGCGATCGCCGATCGAGCCCTCGAAGATCTGATAGCGGCCGGCGACGTCGGCGAGCCGATCTTCGGCCATGGCGGGCCCGAACAGCACCGGCGCATAGCCGGCATGGATCAGGGCCCGCACGACATGCGAGCCGACGAAGCCCAGCCCGCCGGCGACGAGCACGGTGCCGGCATCGCCCGGCTTCGACGTCACGCCCGCGGCATCGGGTTCGGCAGCATCAACGAACGACATGGCGTTCCACCGCGTCCCAGTCGATCTCGATGCCGAGACCAGGAGCGTCGGGCACGGCGATGACGCCATCGTTCTGCGCGAGCGGATTGACCAGGATCGAATCCCGCAGCGGATTGTCGCCGAGATCATATTCGACCAGCGTCGACCGGGGCACATTGCCGGCATGCGGATAGGCCGGCAGGGACGCGACGAAATGCACGGCGGCCGCCAACCCGACCCCCGTACCCCAGACATGAGGCGACAGGCGCAGATGCTCCATCATGGCGAGCTGGGCGATCTGCCGCCCCTGCCAGAAACCGCCGCAGAGCGAGAGGTCGGGCTGGACGACATCGACGGCGCGCCGATCGATCAGACGCTTGAAATCGAAGGCCGTGTAGAGAGCCTCGCCGGTCGCGATCGGAACCGGGCTCCAGCGATGAAGCGCCTCGTAGCCGGAGAAGTCTTGCGGCGCGAGCGGCTCCTCGACCCAGCCGATGCCATAGCGGACAAGGCGCTCGATGCTCTCGCGGGCGAGGTCCAGCGTGTAGTTGGAGTTGATGTCGACCAGGATTTCGACTTCGGGCCCGAGAATCTCGCGCGCCGCAGCCACCCGTTGCTCGTCATTGGCCAGGGAGACGCCGATCTTGATCTTGATCGCGCGATGTCCCGCCTTGGCCATCGCCTCGATCTGCGGCGCGAAATCACGCTCGCTGTCTTCGGTCAGGTAGCCGCCGGACGCGTAGATCGGCACCTGCGAAGCCTGCTTGCCGCCGATCAGACGATGGACAGGCAGCCCGAGCACCTTGCCCGCCGCGTCCTTGGCGGCCATGTCGATGCCGGAAATGCACCAGGTCATCGCTCCCTGGACGCCGAAATGGTAGTGGCGGGCCAGCATCTGCGAGAAGACGTGCTCGACATCGAGCACATGGCTGCCGAGCAGGTACCCCTTGACCAGCGGCAGCATGGCGAGATTCACCGCCGGCATGCCCCAGCATTCGCCGACGCCTTCGGTGCCGTCCGACAGCCGCAGGCGAACCAGGGTCGTGGCCCGCGCACTTGCGAGCGATTTCGCCATTCCATAGCTGCGGCCGGCGGGAAGCTGCGCCTGCAAGGGGATGAACGCGATGTCTTCGATGATCATGGCCCGTCGCATTCCTCGCCTCAGCCAATGCGGATCAATTTCAGCCAATGTTGAACCAATTTCGGAGCGAGCGCAATATCGCTACGCGCCATGCGCTTGACCAATAAGCGATACCCGAGGGTTTTTCTGGTGGTCGGCGCTTATCGAGGCTTTGCGCCAAGAGGCTCAGCCGGCACCGACCCGCACGACACGCGCTTTTCAACTGGGACAAGGGCCGGTGGAACGCCCGCGCCTGTCGAGCACGCCGGCTTCGGCACAACACCAGCTCGCCACCATGGCTTACTGCTGGAACCTGGTATTCGGCGGCGGGTTACGAAGGCAATCGATAGATCATGGAGTGATCCGGTGCGGCGCGTGTGGACTTGGCCTCTGGCCCTGGCAGTTAACTTCGCCAGCCCGCTGGCAGGGGGGCATCTCGCCTTTGCCGAGGTGCCAGCGGAATTGCAGGGTCAATGGTCAAGCCACCCGGCGCGATGCGAGCAAGCTAACGGCGAGGTGGACGTGTTGACGATCACGGCGACGGGTCTCGATTTTTACGAGACCGGCTGTGAATTGGCAGAATATGTCCGCTCCGGGACGGACGTCAGCTTCGACGCGCAGTGCTACAAGGGCGGCAGCCCCGCGAAGCCGGGAAAGGTCGTCATACGACGGCACGGCTCGAACAAGATCGACATCGCTCTTGAAGGGTTTTCTTGGACTTCATCGAAGCCCGAGAGCTTTCGTCGATGCTGACCGAAGGCGGCAGGTAGCTGCGGTAGAAGAGGTAATAAACCTGTAAGAGGGTCAATTGATGCGAAGGCTTCTTTCCGGATTGGTCCTGGCGCTCACCTTCACCATCGCATTGTCACCGGGCCCAAACCTGGCAGTGCAGGCACGGCCAAAACCGCATGCGGATCTAGCTGCGGTTTGTGCTCGCCTTGGCAATGACGACAAGCTTCGAGATTATCGCCCGTCGCTGCGTGAGCGAACCGCCTTAGCCTTCAAGAAACTCTTTCCCAATGCCCAGGGCGCGCCGGACGATGCCTCGTGGAAAATCCAGGCGCAGTACCGCTGCATGAATGGCAAGGTCATGGTCTGTTTCGTTGGCGCCAATCTGCCCTGCGCGAAGATGAACACGATGCGGAAGAATACCGGCGCCGATGCGTTCTGCCGCGACAACCCCGTCGCAGATAACGTTCCCGCCTTCGCGACCGGGCACGACACCATCTACGCCTATCGATGCCGCGGAGGGCAGGCCGAGATTACCGGAACCGTACAGCAACTCGATCACCGAGGGTTTGCCAGAAGCCTCTGGGTCGAACTCCCGTCGCGGTGACGGAAACGGGAGGCTCGGGGATGCAGCGGGCGGGCGCGCTGATATCGGCAACCGGTTGCCTCATGGCCGCTCTCGCGACCTCGACGCCTACGCGCCCCAGGCGATGGACGACAGCAGGCGCTGTGCATCGAGGGCTACGGCGCGCCGCTACGGCACGCGGACCTCGCCGGTAATGCGATGGTCGAGATCGGCGAAAGGCCGAGCCCGCGCGCCGCTTCGACCAGCTCTGGTCGACATTTCGGATGCTGGCATAGACATTGAGATAGAGCGGGAAGACGGTCGCCAGCGCTATCAGCGCGACCTTCGGCGCCTCGCCGATGCCGAACCAGATGGTGAAGAGCGGGGTCTGGGCGATGTTCGGCACGGTGCGCAACATCCGCATGGTGGAATCGACCAAGTCCTCGCCGAGCCGGAACAGGCCATTCAGGCCTTTGCCTCCGGCACGATCGATATCGTGGTCATCGACGTCGCGCCGGTTGCGGTCGCCCAATCTCGCGGCCTGGACACATCCGTCATCGCGGCTGCGGCGGTTGGCGGCACGGCTTTCGTGGCAGGTCCGGCCCTCTCCAAGGCCTTTGCCGAGAACGCTGACGATCCCGCCAAAGCCTTTGCGGCATTCCGCGCCGGGACGGGCCGCAAGGCCAAGCTCGGCACGCTCCCACCGGGCGGCGTGCCGACAGTCGCGCTTCACCACTGGCTATGGAAGGTCGGCAAGGTCGATCGGTCGAATGTCGAGATCACCAATATGGGCATCGAGATCGTTCAGCAGGCAATGCTGACCGGCGCCATCGACGGTGGCAGGCTGCTTGAACCCTCGGCCACCCTCGTTTCCGAGCGCGATCTGCGGATCAAACGCATCGTCAACTCACCGGATATGTTCCCCAACATTCCCGGCGTCGTCGTTGCTGCGTCGGGGAGTCTCGTTAAAAACCGTCCGGAGGCGGCCGAGCGCTTTGTTGGGCTTTTCCATCGTGCGACCAAGCGCATTCGCAAGGAGCCGGCCAAGGTCGCTCCCCTTGTGCTGGCAGTGCTCGGCGGTGACCTGGTCGCCGAAGCCACGATCACGAAAGCGCTCACCTCGCCGGCCGTGAGCTTTGTCAACGATCCGTCGCAGATCCGCAGGGCTACGGAGGCGCTGCTCCCTTATCAGGTGGAACTCGGCGATTTCGCAAAAGCGCTGACCCTGGACGGTCTGTTCAATCAAGTGCTGTATGAACGCGGGATGCAGACGGTCGTGGTGCGCTGATCCCTGCACCGCTAACGACCGTTTCCCCTTGAGCTTGTCGGCCAGTGGAAGCAAAGCGCCCGCGACTATGTCGCACTCAAAGCAGAAGTGACATAGCTGCCGTGCCCCGGACATTCGGGATCAGATGAGGCACACAATTATCGCCAATACAGACTGATGCCGGCCAGGTGATCTGCCCCGATGTACCACGCGCCCTGCAGCCTGAGCGGGATACTGTCGCAGCTCTCCCGACGGAGCTGTCCCTGGCGCGTGGAACAAACCGGCGGCTCGATCCCGTCATCCGCTCTGGGTGTCGAACGCCCTGATGTACGCGACCAGAAGCACCGCGCCCGCCTGATCACCGCCCAGGTCGCCACGGTCATGGAGGCAACGCGGTTCGCGCGCCACTCGGGCCCCGCCACGGCGGATGCGTTTGTCGCCTCACGTCTCGAGGGTCTCCTCGATCGCGCTTTCGGCAGCCTGCCTCGCGATTGCGATCTGGCTTCGATCGTCGCACGATCGCGGCCGTCCTGACCTCTGGATTGGAACTTGGCGCGCATCGATCTCCGCAACTCCTCCCGCTACTGGCGCGATCCTCGGATTCCGGGCCTGAGCTGCCTCGTCGCTGATTTCACCAGCCATGACTACGCCCCCCATAGCCACGAAGCTTTCGTGGTCGCAGTCACCGAGGCTGGCGGCGCGGAGTTCAACAGCCGCGGACGGACCGATGAGGCCAAGGCCTCGACCCTGCTGGTATTCAACCCCGACGAACCCCACTCGGGGCGGATGGGCTGGAGCCAGCGCTGGGTCTATCGCGGGCTTTATTTGACGTCGCCAGCGATTGAGACGCTGAAGACCGCGCTCGGTCTTGATGCCACGGCCTATTTCACACGTAACAGCTTCCACGACCCTGATCTGATCCACGCCTTTCTTGGCTTGCACCGCATCCTCGATGACGGGAACGATCCACTCGAAGAGCACGAGCTTCTGGTGCGGAGCTTCGGAGCGCTCATCCGGCGTCACGCTGCCGGCGAGCCAAGCCTTGCCCTGCCAAAGCGCGATCAAGCCAAGGCAGCGCGCATCCGCGAGATCATGCGGGAGCGCCATGCCGAGGAACTCACGCTGGAGCAATTGGGGGCGGAGGTTGGGCTTACTCCGTTCCAGCTGATCGCCCTGTTCAAGCGCAGCACGGGACTCACTCCCCATGCCTATCTTACGCAATTGCGCCTCAAGTCCGCGATCGCGGCGCTAGGCCGCGGCGCGACGATCGCCGCCGCCGCGCTCGACGCCGGCTTCTACGACCAGAGCGCCCTGACGCGGCATTTCAAGCGCGCCTACGGGATCACACCGCTGCAATGGGTGCGCGCGACAGTCGACTGACCGCGTTCTCAATTTCCGCCAATAGCCGCGTCCCGCACTGCGCCAATCTCGCCTGTACGCAAAAGCCCCGCCAGGGCTGTCGGCAAGGTGAGTTGCATGTCCCGCTATTTCTGCCTCGACCATCCTGACGTCTTGACGCTGACAACTGAGGTCACGGATGCGCGGCCGGGACGGGTCCTGCTTGCGGAAAGCCCGTTCTATCCGGGCGGCGGCGGCCAGTTGTCCGATCGCGGTATGCTCGCCTGGAACGGCGGCGAAGTCGCGATCTCGGGCTTCGAAAGCGAGGGCGGCCGTCTCTGGCACCTGCTCGCCGAGCCCGTCGAACTGCCGCCGGCCTCCGTTGAGGCACGGGTCGATGGCCCATTCCGGCATTTGATGCGCGCGCTGCACACCGACCTGCATATCGTCAATGCCGTGGTTTTCCAGGATTTCGACGGCGCGCTCGTCACCGGCGTGCAAATGAACGAGGACGGCACCGCGCGCATCGATTTCGACCTGCCCGACGCTGACAACGAGCGGCTGCGCGCAATCGAGGAGACGGTCAACGCGCTGATCCGGCGGGACTTGGCGGTGCACGCAAACCATATCCCGGAGGCGGCGGCCTTTGCGGAGCCCGGTCTGATCCGCTCTCGCTCCGTGACCCCGCCACCGACCTCGGACGGCCAGGTGCGCATCGTAGAGATCGTCGGCCTGGACCGGCAGGCCTGCGGCGGCACGCACCTCGCCTCGACGGGGGCTTCGCCGCCGATCCGCATCCTGAAGATCGACAACAAGGGCCGGCACAATCGCCGGCTGCGCATTGGCCTCGTCGACATCGTGTGAGGCCGCGCGATGATGACCCTTCAGCGCCTCTGGGCGCAGCCATTGCTGCTCCTGCCGCTGCCGCCGCTGTTCTGGGCCGGCAATCTCGTGCTTGGCCGCGCTCTCGCCGGTTCCTTTCCCCCGGTCTCGCTTGCGGTCGGCCGCTGGGTCGTCGCCCTCGCCTGCCTTCTTCCCTTCGTCATTGGAACGATCGGCGCGCAGCGAGAGGCGCTCTTTCGCGCGCGCGGCCTCATCTTCGCATGCGGCGCCTTCGGCATCGCCGGCTACAATGCACTGGGCTATCTGGCCCTGCAGAGCGCACCGGCGGCCAGCGTCGCCTTCCTCAACTCGACCCTGCCATTGATGATGCCGCTCGCCGCCTTCCTGCTTGGCGTCGAGCGCGTCACGGGGCGCACCCTTACGGGCATCGCGATCTCCTTTGTCGGCGTGACGTGGATCGTCGCGCGCGGCCAGCCGTCGACCCTGTCGGGATTGAGCATTTCGGGCGGCGAGCCGCTGGTGCTGATCGCGGTCGCGAACTACGCGGTCTATTCGGTGCTGCTGCGCCGCCGGCCGGCCGGCCTCGATCCGCTCGCCTTCCTTGCCGCGACGATGGCGGCGGGATTGCTGGTGCTGATGCCGTTCTGGGTGTGGGAACTGGCGCAAGGCGCGACGATCCCGATCTCGCCCGGTCCGATCGCGGCGGTACTCTACATCGGCGTCTTCGCCTCGCTGCTGGCCTTCATCATCTGGAACCGCTGCGTCAGCGCGCTCGGACCAAGCGTGACGGGAGCCTCCTTCCATCTCGTTGCCCTGTTCACCGCCGCTCTCGCCTTTCTGCTTCTCGGCGAGCCGGTGCAGCCGTTTCATCTCGTCGGTGCCGCGCTGATCCTCGGTGGCTTCGCCCTCGCCACCGTCGGCGGGCATCCAACCGCATCGCGCCTACCCGGAGAATCCAGATCATGACTGTCTTTTCGCACGAAGCTTTTGTCGATCACGAGCAGGTGGTGTTCGTCTCAGATGAGGCGGCCGGGCTGAAAGCCCTCATCGCGATCCATGACACGACACTCGGCCCGGCCCTTGGCGGCTGTCGCATGTATCCCTATGCCGACGAGGAGGCCGCGCTGCACGACGTACTGCGCCTGTCGCGCGGCATGACATACAAGGCCGCGGCCTCCGGGCTCGACTTCGGCGGCGGCAAGGCGGTGATCATCGGCGATCCCCGCAGCCAGAAGACACCTGCGCTCCTCCAGGCGATGGGCCGGGCGGTCGACCGACTGGCCGGGCGCTACATCACGGCCGAGGATGTCGGCACGACAGTGGCCGATTTCGCGGAAATCCGAAAGGCGACGCGCCATGTCGTCGGCCTGCCCGTCGAGCTCGACGGCACTGGGGATCCGTCCCCGACCACGGCACTAGGCGTCTTCCATGGCCTCGCCGCCGCGGCGCGCCATCGCTGGGGTGCGGAGAGCCTCACGGGCCACCGTGTCGCCGTGCAGGGTCTCGGCAACGTCGGCTGGCATCTCTGCCAGCTGCTGCATGAGGCCGGAGCCTCGCTCACGGTCAGCGATGTCGACAGCAGCCGTATGGCGAAGGCCGTCGCGACCTTCGCCGCGCAGGCTGTCGCTCCCGAGGCGATCTATGCAGTCGACGCCGAAATCTTCGCGCCCTGCGCGATGGGCGCGGTGCTCAACGACGACACAGTCACGCAGCTGCGCTGCGGAATCGTTGGCGGCGCGGCCAACAATCAACTCGCCAGCGAGGACCATGGCGAGATCCTGCGCACGCGCGGCATTCTCTACCTGCCGGACTTCGTGATCAATGCGGGCGGCATGATCCGCGTCGCCTCCGAGTGGAATGGCTACGATTCGGATCTCGTCGATCGCGGCGTGGAGGGAATCGGACGCACGCTGCTTGCCATTCTCCAGAGTGCCGAGGCGGACGGCGTCCCGACGCACGCGGCAGCGCTCAGGCTGGCGGAGGCTCGCCTCACGCAGGCCCGCATCGGGCGAGCTGCATTGGCGGCGTGAGCGATCATGAGCGCAACTGTCGCCCTTCTCGATGAGCTGGTCGGTTTCGACACGACGTCGAGCCGGTCGAACCTGGCACTCGTGGAGCGGGTCGCCGATCGACTCGACGGCGCCGGCGCTCGCATCCGCCTGAGCCATGACGACGAGCGGGGCAAGGCCAATATCCTCGCCAGCTTCGGCCCACGGGCGCCCGGCGGTATCGTGCTGTCGGGCCATACCGATGTCGTTCCGGTCGACGGCCAGAACTGGTCGTCCGACCCATTCCGTCTGACCGAGCGCGACGGAAAGCTCTACGGCCGGGGCGCGGCCGACATGAAGGGCTTCGTCGCCGCCTGTCTGGCCGCAGCAGACGGCTTTACAAGCGCAGATCTGGCCCGGCCGATCCACATCGCCCTGTCCTACGATGAGGAAATCGGCTGCCTTGGCGTGCCGCGCCTGATCGACGATCTGCTGGCGCATGAGGAGAAGCCGGACCTCGCAATCGTTGGGGAGCCGACCGGGATGCGCCTCGGCGATCGCCATCGTGGCTTTCTCGGCTTCCGCACCCGCTTCGAAGGCAAGGCAGCGCATTCGAGCGATCCGAGCGCCGGCGCGAGTGCGATCTACCCCGCGGCCGATTTCATCGGCTTCCTGAAGTCCATCGGACACCGCGCCGGAGCGGGGATCGACCGGACGACCGTCAATATCGGACGGATCGAGGGTGGCTCAGCGATCAACATCGTGCCGTCCGCCTGTGAGGTGCTCTGGGAGTTTCGGCCGGTGACGGCGCAGGACGCCGAAGAGACAGAGCTGCTGATCGCCGCCTATCTCGCTCGTGCCATGCCGCAGGAAGTTCGCCAATCGACACAGCGGCGTGTCCACGTTCCGCCGCTGTCGCCTGCCAGCAACGAGCAAGCGTTGGTCGTGGCTGCCGGCATCGGCGGCATCGGCCCCCCTCTTGCTATGCCGTTCGGCACCGAGGCCGGCTTTTTCCAGGCGGCCGGCATCTCCACGGCGGTGTGCGGGCCGGGATCGATCGCGCAGGCGCATCAGCCCGACGAATGGATCGAGCGCTCGCAGCTGGATGCTGCCGACGCGTTCCTCGCCCGCCTCACGGAGTGGGCAAGCCGCCGACAATTCTGAAAGCCACGGCCTCGACGCCAAGGCTCTTTAAAGAGGGGATCACCATGACGCAGCTCGTCGGCACTCATCCCGATCCGGATGCCGCATCCGCCTCCAGCACGCTCTCGGGTCGGCGAGCGGTGATCGCCGCCATCGTCGGCAACACGCTGGAGTGGTACGATTTTGCAGTCTACGGTTTCTTTGCGCTGACGCTCGCCAAGCTTTTCTTCCCGGCTGGCGACCCTACCGTCTCGCTGCTCCTCACCGTTGCCACCTTCGGCGTCGGCTTCATCATGCGCCCGATCGGCGCGCTCGTCCTGGGGACGCTCGCTGATCGGCGCGGACGCAAAGTGGCGCTCTCGCTGACCATTCTCCTGATGGCGCTGGGTACGGCGATGATCGGCCTTGCGCCGACCTATGCGACGGCGGGAGCCTGGGCGCCCGCGATCATCGTTCTCGCGCGGCTGATCCAGGGCTTCTCCGCCGGCGGCGAGATCGGCGGCGCGACCGCCTTCCTCGTCGAGCACGCTCCACCGGCGCGTCGCGGGCTCTATGCGAGCTGGCAGCAGGCGAGCCAGGCCGGAGCGCTCCTCCTCGGTTCGCTGACCGGCGCATTGCTGACCGGCCTCCTGCCTCCGGCCGATGTCGAGGCCTGGGGCTGGCGGGTCCCGTTTCTGCTCGGCCTACTGATCGCGCCGGTCGGTCTCTTCATCCGTTTCCACGTCAGCGAGACGGACGCCTTCAAAGCGATCCTGCGTGAGCGTGCGACCCAGTCCGAAGCCTCATTCTCGCCGCTGCGTGATACGCTCGGCGAGCACCGTTCCGCAGTGATCGCCGGCTTCGGCATCACCATCGCCTGGACGGTCTGCACCTATTTCTTCCTCGTGACGATGCCGACCTATGCCGTGCGCCAGCTCGGCGTGCCGCAAAGCGCAAGCTTCCTCGCCAACAGCGTCGGCCTTGTTCTGATCGTCATTCTGGCGCCCGTGTTCGGCGCCTGGTCGGACAAGATCGGGCGGCGTCCGATCATGCTCGCCTCGGCATGCGGGATCCTGCTCCTCTGCTGGCCGCTGCTGTTCTGGCTGACCCAGCAGCCCAACGTCGTGAATCTCGTCCTCGCGCAGGTCATCTTCGCCGTGCTGATCGCCGGCTTCAGCGGGCCCGCTCCGGCCGCGATGGCGGAACTTTATCCGCCAGCGATGCGCTCGACAGGCTTGTCCATAGCCTACAACCTGGCGGTCACGATCTTCGGCGGGTTCGCGCCCTTCATCACGACCTGGCTCATCGTTCAGACTGGAAGCCCCCTTGCACCGGCATGGTATGTCATGCTTGCCGCGTCGATCAGCCTGACGACGCTAATCGCGAGCAGCAGTCTGATCAGAGGGCCGAGCGAACGATGATGGCCGAGTTCGAGGCGATAGGTCCGAAAGCAGCTCCTGCAAAGGCCGGGATTAGGTAAGACTTGTCCGTTCGGCCGTCTCAATGAGAGCTGCATTCCCCGTACTCTGCAATGAATGCTTGGAGCTTGCCTGATTGCGCAACCTCGCGCCGGTAGAAGCCACTTCAAAAGAGGCCTCGTGAACTTCGCAATGTCAAAAGCCCCCTCATCGGCCCGTCGACAGTGACCTTATCCATCGCTTGCGAGCAGGGCCTCCCCAAGCCTGGCTCGACTGATCGGGTCCTGCGGTGCGGGTCGCAAATGCCCTTCGAGCAGCCGCACGAGCTCACGCCCCGCATCACAAGAGCCGCCGCTCTGGGCGGTCCTTGTTCCTGTCAGGTATGCGATCGCGGCCGCGCGGGCGACCCGTGGCGCGGCCATGCTCGTCCCCGACATTCGGGCCAGGGCACCGCTGCGGGTTCCGGCCGCAAGCACGCCTTCGAGAGCTGAGGATGCGTCGGAAGGAGCCGACAGATGTACCCGGCCTGAACCTGACCGGGGTGTCGGATGGGGGCCGGCCGCACTGTACAAGGCAGGGCTCTGACTGTTCGACACAAAGCCCCCCACCACCGTTACAGCATCATGGGTCGCAAGGCCGTTGAGGGTCCCGAACCGCCGGACAAAAACGCCGGCGGGATTATCCCCGAGCGGCCGGTGTCCCTCGGCATCGTAGGCTTCATCGCCCGGATCGTCGAAATAGCTCTGCCGCGCGCCGAGAGCGTAACCGTAAGGGTTGATGTCTCGCTGGACGCGACAAGTGATCGGGCCGTGGCGTGCGACGTCGTTCAGATGCCCGAGCCTCACCGTCCAGATGCCTGACGGCGTGGACGGCAAAGTCGGATTGTCAGGCTGCGTCGGTGCTAGCGCCACGACGAAACGCCACAAGACCTTGTCGTCCCCGATCCGGTAGCGTTCGACACTCAGTTGACCGATCGGATGCCGGCAGGGTGCGCGTGGCGGCATGATATCCACGTGCCGAATGCCCGAGCCAGCGCCGTTCAACGGACCGTCATGCAGCGGGTGGCCGAGCGGGTCGGTGATCCTGACGGAGACGTGGTCGGGGGTTGCCTTTTCCGGCAACCAGATCTCGATGTAGTTCGACGTCCGATCGTTCGGCTGCAGGCGCCAGGGGATGTCGAAGCCGCAATCGTCACCGGTAAGCAGGTCCGGCGTGATCGTCCCGTGCAGGCTACTGAGAAAATCATTGCCCGCCGGCATGATCAGGTGTGTCGCACCGCCTCGCGCCTCGCGCCGGCGGATCAGGGACCGCAATGCCCGCTCCAGCCGCTCGCCGCCATGATGGGGGCCTGCATTGAAACCATAGCTGAAGTTGATGATGAGGGGCAGCGCGCGCCCGTTTCCGAGATAGCGCTCGGCCATCCGATCCGCACGGTCGAAAATGTAATGGAACGCGCTGAGGATGAACGCATCCTTGCCGAAACTGGCTGTTTCGATCGTAGCCGGAGCCGGCAATTGGACCACGATCATTCGCAATGCGTCGAGGTTGCCCGCTGGTGGAACAGGATGGTCTGGGTTCGACTGGCTGCCATGGCGGTGACCTGCAGCGGCATCCAGCACATGGGCACCATGCGTGGCCGAACGATCTATTGTCGCGCCGGCATAGGCCCCACGATCGGCTGAAGCGTGACGATAAAGTAGATCTTCGTCGTGCCCATAAGCCTGGATGAGCTTGTCGATATCATTGCTCAGATATTCTCGCCCGAACAGGACCGTCGGCTCCGCGATGACCTCCCGGTCAGCTCCTTGTTGCCAGCAGAATTCCACTCTCGTTGCACCGGCGGCATCCCTCAGGTTCCCGTGGGCGAAGGCGATGCCGTCATCGATCACAGCCATGATGGCTGCCGGCGGAATGGCCGCGGTCGGACAACGCGCGTAGCGGCCGGCGATATTGCCCGGAAGAAATCCAGGATGGACGGCCGAGCGCGGAATCCTGGAATTGAAGCGGACACCTGTTTCCTGCTTCCCGCGCCGCTCCGCTTCGCCGCTTCTCAGCCGCGAGGAGGCAGCCGCGAGATCGCGCTGGCGATCCACGCCGGTGGTTCCGGCCAACTCCCCAAGGCGGAGCACGACTGGACAGAATATCCGCCCAGCGCCTTCGAAGGCAGCTGACCAAAGCGTGGGCAGGAGGACTGCCGGATTCCCCTCCGGGAAGCCCTCGTTTCCCAGCGCCTCGGAGATCACATGCGGCTGCGTTCCCGCGGGCCATTCCGCAGTGGCGGCCATGAACGGGCTGTCCCCAATGGTGGCCCCGGCAAACGCATAATCGGCGCCGATTCCGTGCGCCCAGCGCTCATAGGGGCCGATCAGTTCGGTGAGGTCGTCGGACATTGGAAAATCCGTGCGGGTCTGCGTCGCAGGCGCTTCAGGAGAGCCGAAACTCGTCCAGGCTTTTCTCCCACAGCCAGTCGAAGAGACTGCTGCGGCGAACGGGAACCGCGTGACCATCGACCTCGCGGCAGAATCCCGTGACGTTCGGATCGGCATGTTCCGCCGGGATGCCAGGCCACAAATCAGGCCGGAAGGCGCTCACGGCGAAGTCGATATTACGAGCTGCATAGCTTCGCGGTGTCACTTTGACCGACTTTGCACCGCAGAGTGCCAAAACGATTTGCCCCACCGCCTCTCCCAGGGCAGCTCCCGCCCAGCTATCGATCGGAAAATGGACGCCCGCCACGGTGCGGTTCACCGCGACCCGTTCGGCCTGTTTGAACACCAGCCTCACCAGTTTTTCGGTGGACGGGTAGTGATGCAGCGGCTTAACCGCCTTGAGCAGCCCCTCAATGACGGTCGCTACCGCGAAGGCTTCGGCAGCATGAGCACTGGGGAACGTGGCGTGGCCAGGTGTCGAGATCATCGGCATCACCGTCGTTCCGAGCCGATCCGGCCGCCGGCACGCCAGATGATGCTTGGCGATCATCGCGACATGGGAGGTGAGAACCTGCGTGGCGGCGATCAGTTCGAATGTGAACCGATTGCGTGCGGAATTGAGGCCGAGGATCATCGCGAAATAATCGATCGGATAGCCGAGTTGGGTCAGGATCTCGGCCGACCGTTCGCCGCGCAGGTCCATATAGTCCCGCATCAGCGCGACCTGCTCCAGGAAGAGCGCCATCGGCGGCCTGTGCAGCGAGAGGAAGGTCGGCTTTCGCCATGAGAAGGAAACAGCTTCGGCCCCGCTGCGGGTGTCTGTTCGCCAGTCGAGCTGGCGCAGAAATTCGCTGAGATAGAGCGATGCGCGCACCCATCCCTCGAAGCCCATGAGATTGGCCGGGCTCGACATCTTCAAGGAGGCTGGCGTCTCGGCCGGCCCCTTGCCTGCGGCGTGCATGATGGCCTGGCTGCTGATGAGGAGGCCTTGAGCCTCCAGAGGATCGACAGGGGTCCCTCCGATGAACGAGCCCAGGCCGGTAAGGTTTGTTCCTCCTGTGCCGCCAGTCCCGCCGGTCCCGCCCGCTCCCCCGGTGCCTCCCGTGCCACCGGTCCCACCGGTGCCCCCTAGAATCGACATGTTTTCTGCCCCCTTACGGAATTCCCGCGGCGCGAAGGGCCGCTGCAGCGTTTCGACCGAATTCGTATTCCGCCGCCGGATGGCTGCGCTGGTATGCCGCGACCGTGAAATCCGGCTGCCGGCGCAGAAGCTCTTGACCGGCGACGGCTGCCTCCTCGCCCCGTCCCAGATGATGCAGGGCGACGATCTTTGTGCGTAGCGTCGACAGGTGCCGATCGTTTTGACTTAGGGAGCGATCAGCCAGGTCGAGTGCGCGCTGATGATCGCCCATGGCCAGATGCGCAGTCGCATTCAACGAGTCGTAGAAGTAGCCGAAGGGGTCGAGCGGCGAGAGCCGATGGGCACGCTCGGTCGCCTTGACTGCCGAAGCTCCTTCGTCGCGGAAGGCATGCAGGGCGCCCTTGAGAAGCCAGGACAAGCCTGCATTCGGGTTCCGCCCGAGTGCCGCCGCGTAGCGAGCATCGGCGATGTCGAGGCGGCGCAGCAGGTTGTTCTGAGCGAAGCCGTCGATCGTCAGGCTGAAAGCGTTCTCAGGCTCGAGATCCAGCGCCCGCGCCGTGCTGTCGAGGGCATGGCGTGTCTCTTGCGCGACATCCGCGCTCCAGCCGTTGAAGACGCTGAGGACGTACCACTTGCCCAGCCAGGCATGGAGTTCGGGCGTATAGGGCGCCCGACGCGCGGCCTCCTCAAGGAGTTCGCGGGCGCGGGCGAAATCCCGCAGGACCGCGCGGTGCATCAGGGCAATCCCGGCGATCAGGAGGCTATGATCGTCGATGGCGGCCGGCACCTTGCTCCGAATATGGCCGAGCGCCTGCTCAGCAATCGCGGAGCCGACCGCCGCGACGATGGCGGCAACGCCATCCGCCGATGTGTCGAGAAAGCGCTCGGCCCTGTAGGCGTGTTGGCGCGTCCACAGGATGCGCCCCGAGCGGGTATCCACAAAATCGCTGTCCAGAATCAGATCGCTGCCCGAGCGCCGCAACGTCCCGGTGACACAGTAATCCGCCCGCAGGATGTTGCGCACCGCCGTAATGTCGACTGGCGCCGACGCCATGGCCCGACAGGACAGGTGCGAAATCACCGCGAGCAGGTGAGAGCGGCTGAGCGAGCGGCAGATCTCCTCGGCGACCCAATCTCCCAGGACAGCTGTCGGATGCTCACCATCCAGAGACCGAAACGGGAGGACCGCCACGACCGGAAGCAGCGGGGAGAACAGTTCCTGGCTGCCTCTGAACAATCCTGCCAACTGCCCGGGATTCTGCCGGATGCCGGCCGCCCATGCCAGGAAACCGGGCTCCCGGATGTCGAGTCCCTCGAGGAATAGGCCGGACGAGACATGTCCAAGAAACCGGATGCGCGAGAGATCCAGGGAGAGATCAGCGTTGCTGCCTGCGATCAGCTCCTCATAGGTCTCGCCCATGATGTGACGAAGGTCGGAAAGTGCCCGGCGAAGGCTCTGCCGCCCCGTGTCATAGCAGGTCGCGCCCCAGAGCGTCTCCTGAAGGAACGCGCGCGTACGACGCCCGAAAGGAGCAGTTGCGAGCAGCGCCAACAAGGCTCGGTGCTTTGCGCCTGTCACCACGAAGCCACCGGCCTCGGTAGACGACACCGCGCAAGCTCCGAACAGACTGATCTGGAGTAATTCCTTGGTCATGACGCAGTGTCCCATACGCCTTGACCTAATTTATTGTAGCCGGCCGACCGAAGCCAATCCGTTTCACGGTTTTTTCACGCGCCGGCTGACGTCGAAGCAGCTAGCCTGACCGTCATGTCAAACTCGTCCAAAACCACCGGCAATAGCAGCGCCCGCAGCAATCTGGCGCCGCCACGCGATCTCGCTGATTTCTACTTGCGATGGCCGGAATTTCGGATCGTCGCCGCCGAAATCACAGAACGCGAAACACTCAGCACGACCGAGCGAGAGGTCATGACGTGGTTGTTGCGCCTCGCGGACCGGGTCGGACCGCGAGACCTCGCGTAGAAGGAAACTGGAAATTGGGCCTGCAACTGATCCAATTCCCTGTCTCGGACGACAGGAGCAGTCCGCTACAGCAGCAGATCCTCGACCTGCGTCATCGGATCGACCGGCTTACAGCCGAGCGGGACGAGGTGCGGGACACGCTGGATCGGCTCGCCCTGGGCATCATCATCCTCGACCGAACCATGTGCGTCACCTTCGCCAATGCGAGCGCCAGAAGCATTCTGGCTGATGCCGACGGCGCGGCCGGTCAGCAACTGGGACGGTTCTTTGCCCGCGATCCACGCGATCAGCGTCGTCTCCGGGAACTGGTCAGGAACGTCCTGCAGGCCAGATGCATCTCGCGTGAGCCACGCCAGGCAGGCATGATCATGCACGGTGCCGACGGCTCTCAACTGCTTTCAGTATGCGTGATATCTGCTTCGCCCCCTTTCAGCACCCCCTCGAACGACAAAGTCGCACTTGCCCTTCGGCGGCTTGAAACCGCCCCGAACCTCTCTCACTGCATGCAACTGATGTTCAGCCTGACCGAAACGGAAACCAAATACGCCATGGCTCTCGTGAGCGGGCTTTCCCTGGCCGAGGAAGCGCAGGCTCAGGGCGTCCGCATATCGACCGCACGTACCCATCTGGCGCGCCTCTTCCAGAAGACACACACGCACCAACAAAGCCAACTCGTCGCGCGGCTGAGTGCTGCGGCACCTGCTTTTTGATCGGCCGTGCCTTCAGACGATGTAGCACCGACCACATCGGGCCTTGATTGGCGTGGAGCAGCTGCTGGCCGGCGCGGTCAACCTGGCTGTTTGCTTGATACGAGCACAGGCGCCCGGACGATGCTGAGCCAGAATACCCCGTATTTCAAGGGCATGATCGCGCCGGCCGGAGACATGATGTTCGAGGGCGATCATTCAGAGCCCGCATCTAGGTCACCGATAACCTGATGCTCTGCGGTCTCGGACCCAAATCACGACAAGCCTTCCGTTAAACGGCCGCCGTTACCGAAGAGGCACGGCACGTAGACGTAGCGCATTACCAATCACGCTCACCGAGGACAGCGCCATCGCCGCCGCGGCAATGATCGGGGACAGCAGCAGCCCGAAGACCGGATAGAGCACGCCCGCGGCCACCGGAACGCCCGCCGCATTGTAGATGAAGGCGAAGAACAGGTTCTGCCGGATGTTGCTCATCGTCGCCCGACTGAGTTGGAGCGCGCGGTGGATGCCCTCCAAATCGCCCTTGAGCAGGGTCACGCCCGCGCTTTCGATCGCAACGTCGGTGCCCGTGCCCATGGCGATGCCGACATCCGCCGCCGCCAGCGCTGGGGCGTCGTTCACCCCGTCGCCGGCCATCGCGACCACCCTGCCTTGCGTGCGCAGCTTGTTGACGACCGCGCTCTTGTCCTCGGGCAGGACCTCGGCCTCGACCTCGTCGATGCCGAGCCGGCGCGCCACCGCCTGCGCCGTGGTCCTGTTGTCACCCGTCAGCATCACCACCCGGATTCCGGCGGCCTTGAGGGACTCGATCGCCCTCGGGGTGGTCTGCTTGACCGGATCGGCGATCACCAGCAGCCCGGCGACGCGGCCATCGATAGCGACGAAGATCACGGTGCCGCCCTCCGCACGCAGCGCCTCCGCCTCGGCGGCCTGCGCAGCCGTGCCGATGCCGGCTTCGCTCATGATCCGGTGGCTGCCGATCACCAGCGCACGGCCCTCGACCGTCCCGGTCACCCCCTTGCCGACCGGGCTGTCGAAATCCCGCGCCTCGGCCAGGGTAAGGCCGCGCTCCTTCGCAGCGCCGACAATCGCTGCGGCGAGCGGATGCTCGCTCGCCCGCTCAAGCGAGGCCGCAAGCCGCAGCAGCTCGCTCTCGGTGATCGCACCGACCGGCTTCAGCCCGATCAGCCGCGGCTTGCCTTCGGTCAGCGTGCCGGTCTTGTCGACCACGAGGGTATCGACCTTCTCGAAGCGCTCCAGCGCTTCGGCATTCTTGATCAGCACGCCGAGATGTGCGCCACGTCCGACCCCAACCATGATCGACATCGGCGTCGCCAGGCCGAGCGCGCAGGGACAGGCTATAATCAGCACGGCGACGGCAGCGACGAGCCCATGCGCGAAGCGGGGCTCCGGCCCGAACGCCATCCAGGCGGCGAAAGCGACGATGGCGATGACGATGACGAGCGGAACGAACCAGCCGGACACCTGGTCGGCCAGGCGCTGGATCGGTGCTCGCGAACGCTGAGCCTCCGCCACCATCGAGACGATCCGAGCCAGCATGGTGTCACTGCCGACCTTGCCGGCGCGCATGATGAAACCGCCGGTGGTATTGAGCGTGCCGCCGATCAGGGCCGCGCCGACCTCCTTGGTGACCGGCATCGATTCGCCCGTGACCATGGATTCGTCGATCGAGCTGCGGCCTTCGATCAGTTCGCCATCGACCGGAACCGTTTCGCCCGGGCGGACCCGCAGGCGGTCCCCGACATGGACAGCGTCCAGATTGATGTCCTCGTCCTCGCCGTCGTTGCGCAACCGCCGGGCGGTCTTCGGCACGAGGTCGAGCAAGGCCCGGATAGCACCGCCAGTCTGCTCCCGGGCTCGCAATTCGAGGACCTGGCCCAGCAACACCAGGACGGTGATCACGGCCGCCGCCTCGAAATAGACTGCGACCGCTCCTTCCGTGGAGCGGAGCGTTTCCGGGAACAGGTTCGGAGCGACGGTCGCGACGACGCTGTAGGCCCAGGCGACACCGGTGCCCATCGCGATCAGCGTGAACATGTTCAGGCTGCGGTTAACCAGCGAGGCCCAGGCCCGCTGGAAGAACGGCCAGCCAGCCCAGAGCACGACCGGCGTCGCTAAGATCAGCTGCAGCCAGTTCGAGCTCTGCTGGTTAAGCAGCATGTGTAGGTCGACGACATGCCCACCCATCTCCAGCGCGAACACCGGCAGGGCGAGCGCGAGCCCCACCCAGAATCGGCGTGTCATATCGACGAGCTCGGCGCTGGGTCCTTCCTGAGCCGTCGCGACTTCCGGTTCGAGCGCCATGCCGCAGATCGGGCAGTTGCCAGGCCCCGACTGGCGGATCTGGGGATGCATCGGGCAGGTATAGATCGTGCCTTCGGACGCATGTTTTGCCGCAGGCGCCGTCGGCTTCTCCCCGATATAGGCCTCCGGATCCGCCTCAAACTTGTCCCGGCAGGCGGCGGAGCAGAAGAAATAGGCCTGCCCAGCATGGGCGGCACGATGCTTTGCTGTCGCAGGGTCGACGGTCATTCCGCAGACCGGATCTTTCACATGCCCCGTTCCATCGAAATGGCCGTGATGATGGGAATGGTCGTCGTGCCGATGACCGGCGTGACGCTGATGATCTGCCATGCTCGCCGCCTAATCTTTTGGCCCTTTGCTTTGTCAGCCGATGCGGTCCGTACCGGGCGTATATCCGGCTTCCGCCACGATCGATCTGATGGCTGAGAAATCGGATGCGCCGACGACGCTGACGCGTTTGGAATCCGGGTCGGCAGTAACCGTGGCTCCGGGCAGCCCAACCTCGATCGCCTTCTTGATCGTGCCGGCGCAGTGGCCGCAGGTCATGTCCTCGACATGAAAGCTGATCGCACCCTCAGGCGCGCTGGTTGCGGTGGCGTCGGTACCCGGATGTTGTTGGCAAGAGCACATCGCTGCATGTCCCATGGTTGACGATCGCAACACTCTGATGCTTCCCATTATGGGAAGGTCAAGACCCTTTCGGCGTTTGCGCCAAAAGCTGGAAGCGGCCTGTCGCCGTCAGGAATCTCCCGTGCTCAGTCCGGATCGCGCGGCTGGCGGCAGGGGGCATCCGCCCGGCAGCCTCCGTTGGCGCAGACGATCTTGATGCGCCGACCGAAGCATTCTGCCTCATAGATTTCACTCCGGCCGATCGGCGCAAGGCGCGTAACCCTGCCCGCCGGACAGGAGGCTTCGATGAGTGCGCGCTGTAGACCGTCATCGCCCGCGCGCGCCGGAAGCCCTCCGAGCACGAGCGAAATCGCCAGCAAGACCAATCGCACGGCTCGCCCTCCCCGGTCCCGTCACCTGCGTGTTTGGTGCAAAGCCTCTATGGGCATCGCGAGATGGTCGCATACGGACTTGGAGTGCGCCTGCCGGTGCAGCCATCATCGCCAATGACAAGGCGACGGTTCCGAAGCAACCCTGAGCGGCGAAACGCTGTCACGCCTCGCCGCGCATTGGATCACTTGGCCTTCTGCAGCTTGGTGACGGTGATCTGGCCGTTGACGCGATCGGCGTCGAACTTGATCTTGGTCCCAACCTTGAGCCCCTTCAGCATCGCGGCATCTGCGGCCCGGAACACCATGGTCATGGCATCCATATCGAGATTCTTGATCGGGCCGTGATTGATGGTGAGCTTGCCCTGAGCCTCATCGACCTTGGTGACGGTGCCGCTGACCGACTGCGCGGCAGCGGGCAGCGCGACGATCAGGAATGCGAGGGAGGCAGCGGTCTTCAGCATGGGATGATCCTTTTCGATCTAGCGCTTACTTGACGACGATCTTGCCGGTCATGCCCGCTTCGCGATGACCAGGGATGAGGCATGAGAAGTCGAACTCGCCCGGCTTGGTGAAGGCCCAGACGATCTCGCCGGTCTTCTTCGGCGCGAGCCGCTTGGCGTTCGGATCGTCATGTTCCATGTCGGGGTTCTTCTGCATCTCGATGGCATGCTTGAGGTTCTCCTCCAGCGTGGCCAGCACCAGCTCGTGGTCGAGTTCGCCGTTGTTGCGGAGCTGGAAGCGGATCTGCTCGCCGCGGCGCACTTCGATCCGATCCGGAATGAAGGCCATCTTGCCGTCCTTCTCGCTCATCACGATCTGGACGATCCGGGCCGGTTTCTTGGGATCGCCGGCCTTGCCATAGGCCGCCTCGTCGCCATGGCTGTGACCGGCCGCGCCGGGCCCGGCAAACGCGGCGCCCGCCGACATCAAAAGCCCGATCGCGGCGAACTTGAACGCTGGTGTCCTCATCTCTCTCTCCGGAAGTGAATGTTCTGCATCAGTGGTTGGAATGCGGATTCGCGGAAGCCGCGCGCGGCTTGCCGTCAGGCCCGAGGCTCGGCTTGCGCGGATCCTTGACGCGCCATTCGGTCGCATCGAGGCCGCTATCGGGCGATTTTGCGCGCGGTGCCTCGCTCAGCTTCTCGCCTTTGAGTTCGTAGGCGACCGTCCCTTCGGGGTGCTTGAACCAGCCGGGGTCCTTGTAGTCGTTCTTCGCCAAATCCTCGCGGACCTTCACCACCGAGAACATGCCGCCCATCTCGACGGCGCCGAACTGAGCGAAGCCGGTCATCATCGGCAGGGTATTGTCCGGCAGCGGCATCTCCATCGAGCCCATCTCGCCCATGCCGTTCGAGCCCATCGGCATGTAGCCCGGCGCGATCTTGGCGATGCGCTTTGCCAGGTCCTTCTTGTTCACGCCGATATAGGTCTTCACCGAATGCCCCATGGCGTTCATGGTGTGGTGCGATTTGTGGCAGTGGATCGCCCAGTCGCCCGGCTCGTCGGCGACGAAATCGAAGGCGCGCATCTGGCCGACCGCGCAGTCGATCGAGACCTCCGGCCAGGCCGCCGCCGGATCGACCCAGCCGCCATCGGTGCCCGAGACCTTGAACTCGTAGCCGTGCATGTGGATCGGGTGGTTGGTCATGGTCAGGTTGCCGAAGCGGATTCTGACCTTGTCGTCCTTGCCGACGACGAAGGGATCGATGCCGGGAAACACCCGGCTGTTCCAGCACCACAGGTTGAAGTCGGTCATCGTGTTGACCTTCGGCACGTAGGACCCGGCCTCGATGTCGAAGGCGTTGAGCAGGAACACGAAGTCGCGATCGACGCGGCGGAAGGCCGGGTCCTTCGGATGGACGACGAAGAAGCCCATCATGCCCATAGCCATCTGGACCATCTCGTCCGAATGCGGGTGGTACATGAAGGTGCCCGAGCGCCGGAGCTGGAACTCGTAGACGAAGGTCTTGCCGGGCGGGATATGCGGTTGCGTCAACCCGCCGACGCCGTCCATGCCGTTGGGCAGACGCTGACCGTGCCAGTGGACCGCTGTGTTCTCCGGCAGCTTGTTGGTGACATAGATGCGGACCTTGTCGCCCTCGACCGCCTCGATCGTGGGCCCCGGCGACTGACCGTTATAGCCCCAGAGATGAGCCTTCATGCCCGGCGCGAGTTCGCGCACCACCGGCTCGGCAACGAGATGGAACTCCTTCCAGTCGCCGTTCATCCGCCAAGGCAAGGACCAGCCATTCAAGGTCACGACCGGCTGGTAATCCGGCCCCGTGGTCGGCACGAGCGGCGACTGCGTCGTTGCGTCCTTCATGGTCGGAGCCTCGGGCACCGCCGCGAAAGCACTGCGTCCCGAAACGGCTGTCGCACTGGCCAGAACGAGCCCGGACGAACCGATGAAGCCTCTACGGGATAGGGATGTCATCTCGGAAAGCTCCTTCAGTGCCCGCCACCGGCGTCGCCGCCGGTTGCCGCCGCGGTGACAGTCGCTCCGCCGCCCCCGCTGCCGCCGCCGATCAGCGCGTGCTTGAAGTCAGTATGGGCGATCCAGAAGTCACGCCGGGCGTTGATCGCCGCGACGTTTGACAGGATGCGGTTTCGAGCGTCGGTAATCAGATCGGTCACATCGTTGAGCATGCCGCTGTATTGCAGCAACGACTCGTCCTGGATGATCTTGCGCAGCGGCAGCACATTGGCCTGGTACTGGCGCGTGATGTCGTAATTGGCACGGTAGGCGGTATAGGCTTCGCGCGCCTCGGAACGGATATTGACCGCCTTCTCCGCCAGCTTGTTGGCGGCCTGCATGTAGGTCTGCTCGGCCAGAGCGACCTTCGACTGCCCGAAATCGTAGATCGGGATCTCGATCTCAAGCTCCAGCGTCTTGCTGCGGCTCGTCTCGCGCTCGACATGGCCATGGTCGTCGACGCTGCGACCGCGGTCGTAGGTGCGACGTCCGAGCAGGTCGATGTCGTTGACGAAGCGCGTCGCCTGGGTGAGCCCCAGCGATTTCGCCAATGTGTCGAGTTCCGCGCGCGCGACCCTGAGATCGACGCGCTTGCGCAGGGCCTCCGCTTCGACCGCCTTCGCCGATTGCAGCTTCGGAAGGGGCGGCAGGCTACCAAGCTGGAACTTGAGATCGTCGCCCCAGAGTCCAAGCTGGCGCACGAGGCGCTCGCGTTCCTGACGCTGCTGCTGCCGAGCCTGGGCGAGCTGCACCGTCAGCTCAGCCTCGAAGGCGTATTCGCGCGCCTGGTCGAGTTTGTTGACGCCGCCGGTCTCGCCGAGCCGCTTGAACAGCTCGGAAGCGGCGTCGGCCGAGTTCTTGGCCTCCTGATAGAACGTGACCTGGGCGTTGGCGGCGACTGTCCGATAATATTGGCGGCGGGCATCCGCCGCCAACCTGAGCACCGCTTCGGCGGTACGCAATTGTGCCGCCTGGAAGCGATCCTGGGCGATCTCCGCCCGGGTAGGCAGTGTCGCAAGCGCCAACAAACTACCCGCGATCTGCCGCTCGATCTCGATCTCGAAGCGGCCAGAGAGCTTCGAGATGCCGAAGCTCGGATTGGGCGGCAGGCTGGCCGCGACCATCTGGGCTTCGGCCATGCCGAGTTCGTTGAACGCAGCCTGAAGGCCACGGTTGTTCAGGAGCGCAACTTGCACGGCCGTATCCGCCGTCAGCGGCTTGCGCAGGAGCTGGTCGACCCGCGCCTTCGCCGTGAGCGCGGCCTGATCGTCGTCGATCTTGACCACCTCCTTGCCGATATCGGCATAGGTTGCGGACTGGATCGCCCCCATGCCGCCGTCGGCCGAGAAGCTGGCGCAGCCCCCGAGGAACGCCGCCGCCCCGATGAGCAGGGTCCAACGCAACGAGCGGCGGCCAGTCGGGACGGTCGAAGGAAGCAAGGTCGGCCTTTCGGGGTCGGCTGGAAATCGCGGAGCGAACGAAGTGGTCGGATGGGCAGGCAAGGTCATGACTTCGGTCCGACCTGGCGGTTGAGTTCCTGCCAATCCTTGGGCTCGGCCGGACGGAAGGTGGAAGCGCCGGCCGTCACGCTGCGATAGGTGACGGTGGGAACGCGGGCGTTCGGATCGACAGGGTGCGCCAGATGGTCTGGAACCGTGGCGGAACAGGCTCCGACTGCCAGACCTGCCGCCATCAGCAACGGCACCTTCACCAAGCTCACGATTCGGCTCCCTGTCATGATGCAACAGGGGTAACAGCGGCCCCTCTCAGGCGTCCGTTACAAATTGTTTCAAACCGGCAGGCGGCATCCGGCCCCGGGCGCGCTATACAGACAGGGCTCGGCAGAAGCCGAAGCGCATCACGGACCGGAAACAAGGCGCGTGACGAATTCGGTTTCCGAGGACCACGGGCATATCCTGGTGGTGGATGACGATCCGCAGATCAGGCTGCTGGTGGCACGCTTTCTTCAACGTTATGGCTATCAGGTTACCGGCGCGCCGGACGGGCGCGTCATGAGGGATGTCCTGACACATACCGCAATCGATCTGATCGTGCTCGACCTGATGCTGCCCGGTCGCTCCGGCGTGGAGCTCTGCCGGGACGTTCGCGTGACCTCCCAGGTCCCGATCGTGATGCTGACGGCCCGCAGCGAAGAGAGCGATCGCATCATGGGGCTGGAAGGCGGTGCCGACGACTATGTCACCAAACCCTTCAGTCCACGCGAACTGCTCGCCCGGATACGCGCCGTGCTGCGTCGGTCACGCGCTGCGCGCGATCTCGCCGAAGTGCGTCCAAGCGAGGCCGTCAGCTTTGACGGCTGGCACGTGGATTTGCGTCGCCGAGAACTGGTCTCGCCCAGCGGGACATTGATCGATCTTTCGACCGGAGAATTCGACTTGCTTGTCGCATTCGTCGAGCATGCCAATCGCGTCCTGTCACGGGAGGCGCTGATGCAATTCGCCAAGGCGCGGACGAGTGACGATCCCTTCGATCGCACCATTGATGTCCAGATCAGCCGGCTGCGCCGCAAGCTTGAGGCTGATGCTGGGGGCGGCCAATTGATCAAGACCGTTCGCGGTGCCGGCTACATCTTCACCTCGCAGGTCAATAGCTGGGAAGGACAGCCTGCTTGATACGCCTGGCCAAATCGCTCTGGCCCGACACGATAGCGAGCCGAGCCATTCTGATCCTGGTGGCGGCGCTGCTCGCCTTTCACCTACTCGGCTACTGGGCCTATCGTGTCAGCGTCGAGAATCTTGCAACCGTCGGACAGGATCGCGGCCTTGCCGAGCGCATCGTCTCCATCAAGCGCGTGATCGCAAGTCTTCCCGCAGCACCGGACCGCGATCGCATCGCCCATGATCTGTCGAGCGCAAGCCTGGAAGTGCATTGGAGCAAGGTCAGCCTCGTCCTCGGCAGCGCTCCGGGAACCGAACGGACGCGGACGATGGAGTCGCGGCTCAAGGCGCTCGCGCCCGAACTCGCAGCGGAATCCTTCAGGGTAGGCTTTGCCGACGATGGAGCGCTGGGGACAGGTGATGCTGATGCCTACCGGCACATGATGCTGGTTTCGGTGCGGCTCGACGACGGATCTTGGGCGAACTTCTCTTCCTCCACTCTCGGTGTCAATCAACATGCCGATTGGAGCGTGGTCGCAGCCACGATCTGCTTTGGCGTGGGCATCGTCGTCGTCGCGCTGCTGCTGCTGCGCTGGGCGACGCGCCCTCTGAAGGATCTCGCCGTCGCAGCCGAGCGCTTCAGCCTGGATCAGGCTCCGCATCTTCTATCCGAGCACGGTCCGATCGAGGTGCGCCGCGCCGCGCGCGCCTTCAACACCATGCGAGAGCGGATCCAACGCCTCGTCGGCGAGCGCATGCAAGCCATGGCGGCGGTCTCGCATGACCTGCGCACCCCCATCACCAGGCTCAGGCTCCGTTCGGAATTGCTTGAAGATGACGCGACGCGCCGGCTGATCGATGCCGATCTCGGCGAGATGGAAGCGATGATCGACTCGACGCTGGAGTATCTTCGCGGCGGCATTTCCAGCGAAGCGATCCGGCCGATCGATCTCGCCTCCGTCATCGAGACAATCGTCGACGAGCATCTCGACCAGGGACACAGCGTCGCCCTGTCGGGTTTGAACTCAGCTCCCGTCCTGGGGCGTGTCCTGCCGTTGAAGCGAGCCTTCTCGAATATCATCGGAAACGCTGTCAAGTACGGCGCTTCGGCCACTGTCAGCATTACCGAGGCCGGCGACCACTTCATCGTCATGGTCGAAGATGAAGGCCCCGGAATCCCATTGGCCGACATGGTGCGTGTCTTCCATCCCTTTGTGCGTTTGGAAGAGTCGCGCGGCCGCGAGACTGGCGGCTCCGGGCTTGGCCTGACCATCGCCCAAGCCGTAGCTCATTCGCATGAGGGATCTATCACATTGGAAAACCGTGCCGAAGGAGGCCTTCGTGTGACAGTTTCCTTACCGATGCGCGGTCTACCGACCCAAGGCAGATCTGGCCACGTCGATCCTCCCTTCAGAATTGAGCAAGTCATTCGGGAATGAGGCAACTCACCAGATTGGCGCACTCGCGGCATGCTCATAGCCGCGGCACGGGGCGCTCTGAAAGCGGACGCTTGCGATATCAGGAAGGGGCCAACTCCCGCAGCGGGGCCTGCCACGAAATCTGGCTGCCCAGAACCGGACGTTCAGGAGGTCAGTAATGGGCCGGCTCCGTCAGCTCGACTAGCGGCCTTACCAGGCCCCCGGGAGCAGATCTTCCAAATGTCTGCTAGTAGGGCGTAGCGTCGCTGGGGACCTGAGTGTCGAATGGCGAGCCCCATAGGCTGGCGCTCTTACGCTAGGTCTCCAAAAGCGCTGGTGCCTTATTCGAACTGAGTGAGAAGTCGCGACCGGCTTCGATATCGAAGAATCGCCAATCCAATCCTGCAGAAGCTGCGGCACAAAGCATCGAGCGATCGATTTTGGGTACACGCCTGGGCGCGGATGTGGGCACATCCGATTTTTCCGGCTCCCCGTAAACAAATGAATTTGCCAGAATATTTTCGCTGCGGTCGCACACCGATTTGGCCTGGTGGAGCTGAGGTCCACTGAATGTTTGTCCGCTGCTGATCGCGACGAACCGTCATCGGCCAGAAAACCACTAGCAATTAACGACTTATCGTGTATCGATTTCCGCAGCCCTCCGCTGCAGATCGCAGTGTATCGCCTCAATCCGGCGTTCTTACTAGGGCCGGAGCTAGGGCCGAATGGCACGCGTTTTAGGGAAGTTGAGTGCCAAGGCGGTCGCAGCCCTTAGCAAGCCTGGCCGTCATAGTGATGGTGGCGGTTTGTACCTCTCAATCTCGGCGGACGGGAGACGCCGCTGGGTTTTCTTTTTCGCGAAGGGCGGGAAGCAGCGAGAGATGGGCCTGGGCTCGGCCCGTGACGTGACACTCGCTCGAGCCAGAGATCTTGCGGCCGAGTGCCGTGGTCATTTGGCTGAGGGCCGGGATCCAATCGAAGCACGGAAACGGCAACGCGAACGCGACAAGCCGGTTCCGACCTTCGGAGAGGCCGCTGATGCCCTGCTTGCAGAAATCGAGAAGGATTGGACGAACGAAAAGCACCGCTATCAGTGGAAGCGCGCACTGGAGGTTGAAGCGAAATCGCTGCGCGACATGCCGGTTAACGAGATCGAGGTCGAACATGTTCTGAAGGTACTGCGTCCGATCTGGCGTGAAAAACCCGAGACAGCTTCTCGTGCTCGCAATCGAATTGAGCGCGTGCTCGATGCGTCCGCGGCTCTCGGCCATCGGTCGAGGGATAACCCGGCTCGGTGGCGCGGCAACTTGGACTCGCTGTTAGGAAAGCGGGAGCGCCTTACGCGAGGGCACCACAAGGCGGTACCAATCGACGACACCCCCGCTTTTGTAGAGCAACTGCGCAGTCGCTCCGCGATGGCCGCGCTCGCCTTGGAATTCACGATTTTGACCGCCGCTCGTACCGGCGAGGTCATTGGCGCCACGTGGGGTGAGATCGATCGAGCAAAAAAGCTGTGGCGTGTGCCGGGTGAGCGGATGAAGATGGGGAAGCCTCACGAAGTGCCACTGTCTACCCGGGCCCTCGAGATCCTCGACGCCGCGGTTGGAGATCGCACTGTGAAGCCGGAGAGCCCGATTTTTCATGGACCACGGGTCTCAGAAGCTCTTTCAAATATGAGCATGGCGATGCTGATGCGGCGAATGCAGGTCGATGCTACGCCGCACGGCTTCCGGTCGACCTTTCGTGACTGGGCAGGCGACCGCACGAATTTCCCGCGCGATATCATCGAGCATGCACTGGCACATCAGGTCGGCGACGGAACCGAGCAAGCTTATCGCAGGAGCTCTGCGCTCGAGAAGCGCAAGAAGCTCATGGACGCGTGGGCTCGCTATGCAACTTCTTTGTGTGCGCATGGCGGGGCGCCCCTTTTGAGAGAAGCGAGCAGGGCGAGCCGTGTTTGATCCCACAAGAAATCGACGACTACTTCCCGATGGTTACAGGTATCTGTCCGAGGCATCCGACCAACTTCGCACGCAGATTATCATTTCAGGGGTTTCCGACCGAGCTGAATGGGTCGCGAAATCGCTGGATTACATCCACGTATTACTGATAGAGGCTTCTATATTTGCTTGCGTCGAGTTGCCAGATCAAAATATTCGGCGGATATCGCCCACAAGTTGGAGGATTTCGATTGATTTTGATCATGTCATTGCATCAGGCCTTTCGCCGAGCGATCGTCGCTGGCCTGATATTGACGGAATGCCGCTAATCGTCAGCGACGCTGACTTTGAGAGAATCCTGCAGCTCTCCAAGAAGCTACCGTCAGAACAGCGAATTAAGCCTCCGACGATCAGAAAATCGTCAGGGGAAGGCATAATCATAAAGCTTGGGGCTGAAATCTGGAGGGAGAACCCCTCACTGAAGAAGGGTGCAGTGCTCAATCAACTACTGGCCGCTGGACTGAAGGTTACAGCGAATCAATGGAATAGGGGCCTTTTTCGTGAAGCGCGAGAGGCATCGGGTCATGCGCCACTCAAGGCGGGAGCCCCGAAGAAGGAATCTAAGGGATCCTAATCAATAGGCAAATAATCTAGAGGGGAGTTCCCTCAATTAATCTAACACGCCAACTCTGTTCCACGGATCGCAGCAATTCGCTGTCGATCGCTCGAGAACGGAGCAATCCATGCAGAAGTTGGCATTTCGCATCAAGGAACTGGCCGAAGCTGGCCCCGTCAAATCAACCTTCATCTATGACGCCATTGCGACCGGGAAGCTGACTGCGAGAAAGGCCGGGGCAGCGACCGTTGTGCTTGCCAGCGATTGGGAAGCCTTTCTCACAAGCTTGCCAAAGGCACGTTCCGACGCGAGGGCTTCCTGAGTGGCCCAGAATCGGCAGAGGCTCGTAACCGTCATCACCGGTTACGAGCCTCGCGGAGTTGATCAGGTTTGGCCGCCGATCGCCTGCGACATTGCCCCTCCCCACGCACAATTGCAAGCGACCTGGCTCGGCGACCGGATCTCGCCGGCGGCCGCGACCGCAAGCCTTCGGACGGCGACCCGATATAGGGCTGCAGAGATCCGTTCCATCGACCTGTGCCGGCTCTACATCGAGATCGACGCTGGGATCGTTCCGGAAAGCAGCGAACCGAGCCGCATCGGCCAGTTCCGCCTTTTCGTCAGATTCCCCAATCAGCAAGGCGGGCGCCCGACCCTTTGGGATGGTGCGACACATGCAGATGCGCTTGCTATTGCCCCACAACGCGCCTGCGATAATCGACCGCGGAGCGGCCACCGATGAGTCAGCTTGGCTTCTTTGCGGTCGACCGCAGCATTTGGGATCATCCATTGCTCCGGCGACAACGTTTCAACGAACACGCCGCATTCCTCTGGCTATTGAGCTCCGCTTCTTATGCGGCTCGCCAGGTGATGGTGGGATCGCTTGACGTCGAACTTGAGCGCGGTCAGCTCGCTCATTCATCAAGGTACCTCGCCTCTGTCTGGCAGTGGCCGGACGCCACCGTCAGACGATTTCTAAAGCGCCTAAAAGACGGCGCGGCAATTGACATGGAAACTGACGCGGGCGTGACCCGCATAACCATCTGCAATTACGACAAATATCAGCGCCTCAGCAGGCGGCATGGCGCGTGTGACGACGCAGTATCTGGCGCGAGAGTGACGCAGCAGCGACGCAAAAGAGAAGACAAGAAAACAAGGGAAGATTCTTCAGAGACTACGTCTCTTCAGAACACGCGCGAAGCGCGTGCATCAAAGCGATCCGACCGACTGCAAGTGCTAGCCGCTTTCGAGGGTGTTTTAAGCGCCGATCGCGCCGCAGCGGTTGTCGAGCATCGAGCACTGCTCGGAAAATCCCTCACCGTTCACGCGGCGCTGCTGCTCGCCCGGAGCTTATCGAAGGCTCCGGATCCGAATGCTGCCGCAGACGAGATGATCGAGCGCGGATGGTTGGCATGGAAACCCGACTGGAGTCGAAACAGTGTCGAACTGAACTGGCGATCAAACCGCAACTCACTCGTTGAGGGACTCGACGAGATCGAACGGATGTTGTCACGCGATGCCTAGTCTCCCAGCATCACAGGCTGAGGCGCTCAAAGCCTTGCGGCTTCTCTTCACCGCCTTCCCCATCGAGCGCTCTAATGCGAGCAGTGCCGCGGCGACCTATCTGATCGCAGTCGAAGGCTACTCGCTGCCGGCAATCAAGAAGGCTGTCATACGTCTGATCCGCGGTGAGTTCGACTGGTTCAAAGGTCACTTTCCTCCTACGACCGCGCAAGTTTCTCGCGCCTGTCGGCATTGTGAGGATTTGATTGCGCCGCCGCGACAGCTCGCACTGCCGGCACCAGACTATACGCGCGACGACAGCCCCGCGGCCCTCGCCCGCCGCCGTGCATTCATCAAGCAGTGGCGATTGAACCGTTTGGCGCAAGAGAATGCCGCTGACGACAACGAAGCAAATCCCAATCCCATTCATTCCGTCGTTGTTTCAACGAGCAGGAAATTCGCGAAGCTCAGCTCGGACTGAGTGCGAAGCAGTGAGAAAGATGAAGTCAAATGGCCAAGAAGACAGTTGGCGACGCGAGGCGCGTCATCCTTTTTACCTCGGAGAAAGGCGGTGCCGGCAAATCGTTCGGTGCGTGCTCCTTGATCGATTACGCCCGCAGTTCGGGCCAGCGCGTCGCAGCTTATGACAGCGACGGCGGGGTGGGCGCTCTGCTCAAGCTCTACGGTTCGCGTGGCCCAGATGGCGACATCGAAATGCAGCAGGATCCGGTTGCTGGTGTCGGCTACTACAACCTGCGCAACGACGACGAACGCTCGACGCTAGTCAACGCCTGCGCGTCCGACGAAAGCGTGATCGTCCACGATCTTGCGGGCGGAGGCCTCGCTGATCTGATGCGTATTCAGGATGCCGGCGCCGGCCTCAAGCGCCTCCTACGCGCCTTCGACTCGACGGGCTACCGCGTCACATTCGTTCACCTTCTGACGAACGATGACAGTGCGACGGCGTCGGTCGCCACCTATCTCGACATGATCGAGGAAGCCGGCGAAGTCGGGAAGATCGTCGATCACGTCGTGGTCAAGAACCGGCTATACGGCATCAGGGACGTCGACTTCCCCTTCTGGGTCGGTTTCAAGGACCATGAATCCGGCGAAACGATCGGTGGCGGCACACGCACCCGGATCAAAAATGCCGGCGGCGTCGAAATTGAGCTTCCGTCGCTGGATCGCCGTACGGCTGCGATGATCAAGCCGATGGGAATCAAGCTCGCCGATGGCGAGACGAGCCGGCGCTTGGACCTGTCCTCGCAGCAGCATGTACGCAATTACCGGCTCGACTTCGCCGAAGCCATCGCGCCTGCCAAGTCCCTCTTGGGTCTCGTCTGATAGGGGCGGCTTCTGCCGCCCTCACCATTTTTTTTCCACCGGGGCCTAACGATGCGAACCGACAGCAATCCTGAGAAGATTCAAACACGGCTGGAACGCGCGGCGGCCGCGTTCAGCCTGTCTGCGGAGGGCCGCGACCTGACGATCAAGCAGGTATTCGGCTCGCAGCAATCACCGGACGATCCGACCGTGGTGCTCGCCGTCACGGCCAATTACGCAAGGGAAGTGGCGCTGCCGCTCGTCGAAGCGGTCGAGGCTTTGCCCTCCAAGCTCGACCAAGCGAGCCGCAAAGCGGTTGACTCGGTTGCAGGTGCGGCGACAGCGAAAGTTGAGGCCGCGCACGCTAGGCTCGCCGACAATTTGAGCGCGATCGTCAAGACCGAGGTCGCCAACCACCTCAAGCAGGTAGAGATGAGGCGCGAAATGGGGCTCGGCGCATTCATCGCTGCTATGTGCATCTTCACTGCGATAGCAGGCGGTTATGTAGGTTGGTCGAAAGGTCGCTCCGACGTTTCCGGCCTTGCGACGGAATGGGCGTCGCTGGCAGCGCGTTCCGATAGCAGAAGATGGCTGCAACTCATTAATGCGAACGGCAACATCACGGAAACGCTGATGGGCAACTGCTACGCCGGCTCGCCGAATGTGTGGTCGCGAGAGGGCGCGTCGGCCTGCAAAGTGCCGATGTGGCTCGACAAGATTAGGGCGCCGACAGCCGCTGGGGGCATGCGCAGCACCTATCAGTCCGTAACCGACTGGCTCGCCTCCTGGAATCTGCTCGTACTCGTGATGACCTCGGTTCTGACCGGCTTGCTCGGCGCGAAAGCAATTCGATCATTCCGGTCGCTGCGGCCAATCCGCTGGATCATTGACTGATCCGCATCAACATCAGTTTGAACAGGGCATTTCCGATGCGCAACGACGAAAATTTGCCTTTGTCACAGCCTCCGATTGGGGTTGTGGGTGAGAGCGACCTTGCTCTCCTTGCTCGCATTATCCGGCGCAGGAGAAGCCTCGACTGGCCGGGGTGGCGTCACGCTCGATTCCACCTTCGCCACCGGTTTCACGTTTCGCTGTCGCTTCGTCCTAGTTGGGGTTCCAGATTCCTCTCGGGTCGCCCTGTTGACGTACTGCCTGAAGGTTCCAAGCGACATTTCAATTCCGTTCGCACTCAGTCGCTGCAGAATTTCAACATCGGTAAATCGCTTATTCTTTAGGTTCCGGATCTCTGGCAGGATTTCTTTGATCTTCTGAAACATGGATTGTGAGCGCAGAGGCTGCTCGGATGCCATCTCGCGGAGGGCTGCCCGTAGCTTGTCCACGGTACCGTCGATCCTGCTACTTTTCATCGGCATTGCCCTTCATTGCGAATTCGCCTCAGACTCGATTTCGGATACGCCAAGTATACACCCTGATTCATAATATATTCAAATGATATTCACTTACCATCAATTTCTAATATCACCTAGCATTAACATCCGTTCGTAGCATCATTACGAGATTGCAATCTGCCTCCATGGCCTTGGTTTTATCTGGACGCATTACGCACCTGCGATGCCCCTAGAAAAGTCAATTTCTGCATTAACGTATTGATTTTATTATCTTCATACATAGGCAATCGAGGTCCATAATGGCCAAGGAACAGAAGCGTATCAGCATAGACGCGGTTCTCTGGGACGCGGTTGAGGCCGCTGCCCGCACGAAGGGTATCGCGACAAACGCTTATATCGAGCAAGCCCTTCACCTGGCCATCGGTCCCTTCGACATCATCCAAAAGGCGGCGGATCTGTCTCTCGCCGCTCAGGCGAGCGCAGCCGAGACGGTCGAACGCATCAATGTGATCGCGGATTATATCGTCGATGCACATCGAGCTAATTCGAAAGCCGGTTGATATTGAACTCCATTTATATGCGCATCTAACATTGGGCTTAACGCCATGATGAATTGCATCCGAGTTGCCAGCGTCGAGTATTACGAGGCTCAGGCTCAGATCGCGACGATGGATAAGGAGGCGGTTCGCGACATCTCCGGTCGTGACCAGGTCGCTTATTATGTCGATAACGGTGCGGGCGAGAGCGTCGGCACATGGTGGGCTAGGGGCAACGGTGCTCACTCGACGGTCCTTCATCAACGCGGACTTTCGCCGTTTCGCCTCTGCAAGGATGGGGCTGAAGTTGATGGACGCGTGCTCCGTGACCTTGCAGTCGGCCGTGATCCCGGGACCAGGCAATCACTCGTAAAGAACAGCGCGAACGGCAAGCGCACGGCCGGCTTCGACGTCCAGATCAGTGCCCCAAAAAGCGTGTCACTGCTGGCAGCTTTTGGTGACAATGTCATGCGCGAGAAGGTCTTCTGCGCTCATGATCGTGCGTTCCGCCGAGCTTTGGATTTCATCTTCGACGATGGGCTGATCGACGCCAGGCAGGGCCAGGCAGGGCAAGGTCCGCGCAACCCGCCTGCCGAGGTAGCAGCTGCCGTCTATCGTCACTTCACGTCGCGCGCGAAGGACCCCCAGCTGCATAGCCACGGCGTTCTAATGAACCTGGCTGTTCGCGCGGATGGAACGACGGGCGGAATCGATAATTCAACGATCATGAAATATCGGGGTGCAATTGCTGCGCTATATCGATCCGAACTCGCCAATGAACTCCGTCGCGAACTAGGTATCGAGGTCGAGAAGAAGGACCGCAATTTCGAAATTGCAGGAGTGCCCGAACAGGTTGTCGAACTCTTCTCGAAGCGTCGCTCTCAGATTGAGAAAATCGCGAAGGAGATGGGCTTCAATACGGAAGCTAATCGCAACGCTGCGCAACTAGCCGCTTATCAGAGCCGCGATACGAAGGACCGCGAAACACCTCTGAGCGAGCTCGAAACAAAATGGGTTCGGGAGCTTTTGAGTTCCGGATGGAACCCGGCCACCTTGTTCCAATCGGTCAGGATCCAGTCGGATCATGTGCGACTGCAGCGCGAGGCCGAGGGTGAAAAGGCCGTCCGGATGCGGGGGCTCGCCATCACAGCCATCGAGGCCATGAGCGAGCACGACGCCGTCTTCACCCGCGCTGGTGTTTTGCGAGTGGTGATCGAGGCCGTTCAGTGCCAGGTGTCCGCCAACGAAGCACTCGAAATCGTCAGTGAGCTCGAGCGGTCAGGCGCAATCATCAAGCTCGGTCTCGACGATTCCAGGCAGCCCGTTTTCTCGACCGCGGCGCTTATCGAAGCTGAGCGCAAAATGCTCAGCCAGGCGATCGAGGGCCGGAATAGCCGCGATTTCGTCGACGCCGAGACGCTTGAACGTGTGCTAGCCGCCCGCACGACCATGGCTGAAGAGCAGAAGCAGGCAGTGCGGCACGCGCTGAATCGGGACGGCATCTCAATCGTCGAAGGCTCTGCCGGCGCCGGGAAAAGCTTCGCCATGGCAACAGTGGCCGAGGTCGCTCGCGACTGTGGGAATGAGATCCAGGTGATCGCCCCCTCTTGGAAGGCGGTGGACGTCATCAAATCGGACACCGAGACCGCTGAGGACATGGCCCGCGCGGTCCAGGGTTTCCTGAACCGGGTTGAAAAGGGCGAGATCGTCCTCGGACCCAATACGACGATCATCGCTGATGAAGCCGGCATGATCGGTACTCTCGACATGGCCAGGCTCGTCGCCTCCACAGCCAGCGCCGGCAGCAAGCTCGTCCTCACTGGCGACTCCAAGCAGCTGCAGCCTGTTGCGACCGGTGCTCCTCTCGTCGCTCTCAGTCGGACCATCGGGGCGAGCCGCATGGACGAGATCCGCCGGCAGCGAGGGCGCAATGACGTCGAGGGCCAATGGATGCGCGCCGCGTCCAAAGATTTCGCGGTTGGCGACCCTATCCGGGCCCTTGAGGCTTACGATCGCGCCGGGGCAATCAACTGGGCGGAAGATCGCGACGAGACAATCAGGCAGCTGGTCAACGACTATTGCGCCGATCTGGAGGCACAAAGCGGCATAACGTCGACGCGCGCCATTCTCAGCGGCTGGAATCTGGATGTTCGCGAAATCAATTCGCAGATCCGCGCCGTGCTGCAGAGCAAGGGCCAGCTTCAGGATGAAATCCTGGTACCGGTCCTGCCCCGAGGTTCGAAGGAGGTCGACGATCTGGCATTCGCTGCCGGCGACAAGATCATTTTCGGCGAAACACTCGAGCTCGAGGGCGTGACCATCCGAAATGCCGACCTTGGCGAGATCCTTTCGATCTCGAAGGAGGCGGATCCGCAGATTGTGTTCCGCCTGCAGAAGGATGGTGGTCGAGATGTTTCGGCCCGCATGAGCGAGCTGGTCGGCCGACGCAAAGACGGCGAACCCTCCGTCCCGAAGATCCAGCATTCCTATGCGATGACGGTGCACGCGAGCCAGGGTGTCACCGTCGATCACTGCTACGTCGCCAATCTCCGCGGTATGGGTCGGGAATCCACCTACGTCGCCATGACGCGCCACCGCCAGACCGCGCGCCTCTATGCCGACACGTCTCGCATTCGCGATAGGCTCGAAGCCAGTCGGCCCGGCAAAATGCTCTCCGGCAAGACGCAAACCGAGACGCTAGAGCTTGAAGACCGATCCGCCGATGTCAGCGACGCTGACGTGAGGACGGCCTTCATGGAGGAGGTCAAGAAGAGCGACCTCAAAATGAACCCGTCCGACTTCGTACCGGACATCAAGCAATTCGTAGCCGCTCCCCCGGTCATCAAGGAGCCGGCTCTTGCCTTCGTCGACGGCAAGCCAGTCCACATGGAACCCCATGCCGTCGAGCAGGAGCAGCCGCAGCCTGCGCCGGCCGAGCAGATGAAAGACCGAATGGAAGCGCGGATGAATTCGCCGGCGGAGTATCCCGTGCCGCCTGCGAATTCATCCGCGATCAAACAACCCGAGCAGATCGGGATGAGCGTCGAAGCAAATCCAGAAAAAGGCAGCAAAAATCATGAGCGAAGCAATGACCGAGACAACCGAGATCGAAGCCCCAGCATCGAGCTTGCCCCAAACCCTCGACCAGAACAGCGCGAGCGAAGCGTTCGGAAATATTTACGAGTCGCCCACTCTCTCACGTTTGCCCCCCGGCGTGAGGCCAAGTCCCTCAACAGTCTGCGAAACCTGTCCAGCAGCCGTATGGTACGCCTTGCCGGGCGAACTGCGAGCCTACTGCAAGGTGATGTACGTTCAAGTCTACAGCAACGAGGAGAAGAACGACCTGCAAGCCTGCGACGGTCGGGAAACGGCGATCGAACAACTGCTCGCCAAGCTACAGGCCGCATAGCCCAATTCGACAAGATGATGGTCGATACACAGAACCTCTTGAAGGTCGCCACTCAGCAATTGGGCGGTAACCTTCTGAGGTCCTGGAATTCGAACCGGGACCATGAAGTGCAGTTCAGCAATCGCGAGGAGAAGGTGAAAATATCCAAATCCGAGCGCACAGGCCGTTGGTCGTGGTCGACCATTACCGACACCACGAAACGCGGTGCCGCGGATCTTGTCGCGAAGGTGAAGGAGATCACTCCGGCCCAGGCTTTCACCTGGCTGCGAGATCGGACGCTGCCGGCGATGGCCAATCCAATCGCCCGAGCTCTGGAATCTTCGCCGACCGAAATTGCGCGGCGCCGAATTGATTTTATCATCGGCAAGACGGCGGCCGTAGAGGTCGAGAAGGCTAAGGCTCCCGATCGCGACCGCGGAGTTCGCCGCGATGACGGGTTGTCGATTTGAGGCGCGACCGGTGGCTAACAGCATCCTCCTCATGGTGAAAAACCGGCTTCGCTCCAACCTTCATGAGCTCAAGTACGAAATTTCCGAGGAGGACGCCCTTCGGTTGGCCCGTTTTCTGCTCGACGACCTTGATGCCTCTCGCTGGCGTGTCCCACGAAAGAGATGGTCGACGCGTCGCTAGCGGCCATGCACAACAGCCGCAGACGTGAAGCCTGGGTCAAACCCAGGCAAAAGCACAAGTGGCGCCTCGCGGCAGGGATCGAAGCCTCGCCCGATTGGAAATTGGGCAGGCGACCTACAGATCCCCTCCCGCAAAAAATGGAACCCGTTCCCCAATTCCCTGGGTCAGACGTCGCGTCTGAAACTGGCGGCGGCGTTACGCCTGCTGGTAGCCGCGCCGCATCTTCTGGCGCACCAGGTCAGTGAGAGCCGCATACCCGTCTTGCTCGCTTTGGTACGGATCGAGGCGGAGCTGCCCTCTTCGGCCGATACGCCCCCATTCGCGCCAGAGCGTCCAGCCGTCGAATAGGTCGGGCTGCACTTCCATCCGATAGAAGCGGCTCATATTGCAGCTGACGTCCGATCGCGTCAGGTAAGTTCCACTCATCGCTCCTGCTTTCAGCATCAGGGTCTGAGATCGCACGCTGGTCTCCGTTATCACTGTGCCATCGACAGGAGTTGTCAGCACGATCGCCGGCGGGGCGCGCGTCAAACCCTAGTAGTGGACGGTGAGTCGTTTCGAACCAGATTTAGCTCGGCGAGGCTCGTTTGAGCCGCCGAAATCGCCGGCTCTAGCGGACACCGCGCGCAAAACCTCGGCATCCGGCGGGCAACCCGCGCCTTAAACCTGACTAGGCGCGCGCTAAACCCTAATAGGCAGATGCAAGTTGTTGCGCACCGCTTTCAGGCCCGACAGGGCTCGTTTAAGCCGCTGCATTACCGGCTCTGGGCGCTGCCCGCGCGCAAAACCTCGATATCCGTGCGGCTACCCGCGTCCCAAACCTGACTAAGGCGCGCCTTAAACCTGACTAGGGGGCGCGCTAGAGCTCGGCACCGCTTCACACCTCGAGGACGCAGCCGGGATCGAACCACGGATTTTCGCGGTCGCCTTGACGATTGGGGTAGCCGGCCTGGTTGGCGAAGACGCGCGTTCGTCCAACCATATAATCGTGTGACCCGTGATCATGACCGTGGATCCAGAGCTTGGGTTGGTATTCCTCGATCACGGCGCTGAGATCCGAGACGAAGGCCGGCGACAAGGAGCTTCCCTGATGTCGCGGCTGAACCGATTGCGGATGCGGGGCGTGGTGAGTGACTACCACGGTCGGCCCCTCATGAGCCTTCGCGAGCTCGGCGCGGATGAATGCAAGATCGAGCCGATGCTCGGCGGCGGCGTGCCAGGGCATGAAGCGGCTGTAATGGCCGCTATCCTCCCGATAGCGAATGAGGCGGTGATCGTTTAGCTCCTGCCCGGCGAAAACCATGGACGGCTTCGGCGTTCCGAGGAGGCGATAGTCGGTCCATAGGATGCAGCCGACAAATCGAACCTGCCCGATGATCATGGTTCGGCGATGCAGGAAATGAACACCTACCTTGTCGGCTAGTTCGCTTCCGGCCCCCAGGCTGGCCTTCATCTCGCTATTGTAGAACTCGTGATTGCCGGCGACGTAGACGATCTCGCGATCTCTCAACGGACCCGCCTCTCGCTGTTCCACCATCCAGTTGAGCGCAGCCGTGATCGGCTTATGGACGTCGCCGGCGAAGACCGCGACATCGAATTCCGGCAGGGGTTTTGCAAAGAGAAACGGCCCAAACTCAAGATGCAGATCAGAAATCACCAAAAGGCGCATCCTGCCCCCTCCTCGGCATGATTGGCGTGACGCGCCACTGATCCACTTAGCTCTCGCAGCTGCGGGACGGTAGGTAGGACGCCGCAAGATTGAGGCGCGATGTCCGCGTGTCGCTTCAATGATGCAGCCTGAACGCTTTAATGAAGCCCGCCAGTTGCAACCTTGGCGCGTCTTCAAGCCCACGGCCGCTTCAACGTCAAACTCTGACGCTTCAATGGAGCATCCAGGGCGCTCTAATGAAGCGCCTGCGCGCTTTAAAACGCGCTATCGTTCAACCTGCCGCTTCAATGACGGACGCACGTGCACGCGCGTTCAAGCGTGGGTCGGCGCAGCCGCAGCGGACCACAGGAGCTCCCGGACCGGTTGTGGCGCTCCCGGCAGCACCCCCTGATCAGATCCGGTTTCGAATTCGGCAATGTGCATTGCGAACAATCCAGCATTTCGCGGGCCGATCACGTCTGCATCGACGCTGTCGCCGACGAAAAGAACCTGATGCGGCTCCAAATTGAGCCGCTGGCAAACCAGCTGATAGATTTCGACCTGAGGCTTCATCATGCCGACCTCAAACGAGAGAACGGCCGCATCCGGGGCGCTGGGCAGGCAGCCGAGTAAAGCGGCTCCATATGGCGCGGCAAGATTCGAGCAGACGCCTATTTTCAATCCGAGCTCGCCCAATCTGCGCCAGATGGCCTCAATTTCCGGCCGTAACCGTGTCGAAGCGGTTTCCGCTGACAAGTCCGCCTCAAGCTCGATAAGGCGTTCCTCGTCAGGAACAGTCGCGAGGTCCCGGGCAAGATCGCGTAGGCTCATCGGGGTGGTGAGTGCCTGGGTTACCGCCTCCGATGCGCTGGCATGCCCGAGGAGCGCTCTGAACGGCCGTCGCTTATCGACAATTTCGACGAGCGTTCCGAACCCGTCGAAGCAGACCGCCCGGATCTGCGGACGTTCGTCTACCCAGATCAGATCCTCAGCTGTGTATTTCGTGAAGTTCTTATCGATCGCATTCGGCGCTACGCCCCCACCCCACCTGATAGCAGCGACCTCCCCCCGCACAGCAAGTTGATCGTCGAGCGTCCCTCTCAGGAGATCCATAGGAGTTCGCCCCTGGTATGGCGCAGCCAGGTTGGCGCCGCGAAGCCAGTCCCTTTCCTTTTCCGGTGTTCCGTAAAGCTGCTGCGCATCCATGAAGACACCGAGAAGCGCAGAGATACGCAGGAGAACAGGCATTTCGAGGACGAGCGGACCATTCGACCGCGCGACGCTCGACCATTCCTCATACTGTCGCGCATCGCATTGAAGAAGCGCGAGCCGGTCGGCCGAGGACAACTCCCAGCGGTCCGCGATGTTCAAGAACGTGCGGAGCACCGCCGCGCTTACGCGAGCCCGTTCCTCAGGTGACTTATCCATCAATGTCCCCCAGCGTCGCCACTCAATGGAGCCAGGATAGCCGATTTGCGCCCCTCCGGATGGCAGTGATCAACCTTAGTTGGCAACCTCGATCACCAGGCTTTCGTCAAACGCCGAATTGGAGAACAGGGCTCCGGCTGGATTGCAGAGGATCCGCGTTCCGCCTGGCCGGAGCATGTCGATGCTGTGATGAACATGCCCGTGCAACCACACCGCGGCTCGGCCGGAATCCGTCGGCTCGGATAGGTCAGAGGCGCAATTTCCGGCGATCCATTTTCCGAGGTTGGCCGGGGCGACGCAGGCAGGGTGCGGAGCGTGATGGGTTACGACGACGCGAGGGAGAGAGGTTTCCTGCTCGATGAGACGCCGTAAGCGCTGCCGACTTGCGCGATACAGCTGCTGAGCATCCTGAACACGAAAGAGCCGCTCCTTCATTCCGTCGCGAAAAAGAATGTCCTCGCCAGTCGGCATCGTAGCATCGATGGCTCCTGCGAGACTGTAATCGGACCAGAGGGTCGTGCCGATAAACTTCACGCCCTGCAGATCGATTGTATCGCCCTCGAGTAGCAAAATTTCATTGGCTTTAGCAGCGCGCCGAGCGGCGGCGATCGTCGCACTCGGTTCGCCTCGCCAGTGCTCGTGATTGCCGAGCGTCGCAATGACGGGCCTGTCGCCGGCAAGATGGCGCAGGAATTGGAAACCGGCCGGGATATTCCCCTGCCAAACATCGCCGGCCGACACCAGAACATCGAACTCGGGGCGGCGAGGAGCGAATGCTGAAGGAAATGGGAACCCTTCAAGATGAAGATCCGATAGAACCCAGATTTTCACGGCTGCCCTGCCATCGCGGCCGCCATCAGTAGTGAAACCGGCATTGCGCGATCAATAGACCGCCCTCACTTGGCCGATAGACCAGGCGGTGCTCCTGTGTGATCCGTCGCGACCACCAGCCCGACAGCGGACCGCGCAACGGCTCCGGCTTGCCGGTGCCGTTAAATGGCGTGCGCGTGCATTCTTTGATGAGCCCGTTGAGCCGGACCAGCAGCTTGGGATCGGTCGCCTGCCAATGCAGGTAATCCTCCCAGGCCTGTTCGTGGAAGACGAGTTTCATTCGGCAAGGACGCGTTCGGTTCCTTTGCCTTCATCGAGCTCCTTTACGGCCTTGAGCAGCCGGTCAGCATTGCGCGGATTCCGGAGGAGATAGCGCGTTTCCTCATAAGAGGCGTAATCTTCGAGCGACATCAGCACCGCCGCAGGCTTTCCCTTATCCCGGGTGATGAGCATCGGCGCGTGATCCTCGGTCACCCTGTCGAGCATGGTGGCTAGATTCTTTCGCAGGTCGGTGTAGGACGTTGTTCGCATCTCGCTATTGTACTCAATTAGGTACGTTAAGCAAGCGCGGTGCGATCGGTCGAGCCCCCCCTCCGACCGGCCAGGACTAGTTTGCAGCTGCAAATCACCGGCAGCTAGGCTGAGTGCTCAGCCAAGTACTGGTTTAGCGTCTTCTGAGCCCGCCAATGCTGATCGATCTCGACGCGGAGATCTGCTGGCCCTTCCAGCGCGGCAATCTCAGCCAGACTGAAGTCGCCGAGCTCCGCCTCATCCGAAAAAATTGCGAGCCCAAATAGGCTGTCTCAATCGCGCGGATTCATTTCAGCGACGAGCCACGTAGCCGGCGCCCATGGTAGGAACAGCTTCAACACCGGCGTCGGATCAAAATTCTTGTCCTGGCGGCTCCGATGCCAATTCGAAATCAACGCATCCTGAATCTCCTGAGAGATCGCAAATCATTTCCGCGTTCCTGTCTTCTATGGGGTTTTCACCACCGAGGTAGTCGACCCTGCTGTGTCGAGGGTTTGCAGCTGCAAATCCATCCCCTCCGGGCGCTGTCAGCTTGCCAGCAATGCAGGGCTTACCTGTTATTACCATTCCTGCAGAAGTGGTAATAACGGCAACTCGCCAATCAATCGCCGCAACTGCTGCGGCGATTCTGCCCCTAATCTCCGCACGGCGGCGACGCTCTAGGTTTCCGGATCGAGGGTATGGGGCTCGTCACCGCCCTTTGTCCTGTTGAGCTCGTCGCGAAGAGCCCGCTCGATGATGATCTCGATGTCGGCAACGCGCATGCCCCGATCATAGGCGAGCTTCCAGACCAGGTCGGCGATGGTCGGATTTTTCGGTCCGTATTGGGGCCAGTCGTCGAGCTCGTGATTATCGGGGTGGTGTTGGCGCATAAGACATTAAAGGGCTGGGCCGGACGCGACGCAATTCGATTGGGCATCGCCCCACCAAGGTCCCCGTCCAAAAACGAGCGATTTCGGACACCCCTCGCCGGATGCGTCCATAAATTAGCTTGCGACAATTACGGACATGTCCGATTCTCGTCACACCCTTTTTGGACGAAAATCCATGTCTCGCGCCTTCGCTTATGTCCGGGTGTCCACCAACGGGCAGACAACCGAAAATCAAATTCAGGAAATTGAGGCGGCCGGCTTTCGAGTCGAGCCGCACCGGGTGATTTCCGAAACGATATCCGGCAGCGTGGCAATTTCCGCCCGCCCAGGATTTACCCGACTGCTGGATAGGCTTGAGCGGGGCGATATTCTGATCGTCACGAAAATGGATCGCCTCGGTCGAAATGCGATCGACGTCAGTTCAAGTGTCCACAAGCTCGAGGAAATCGGCATTCGGGTTCACTGTTTGGCACTGGGTGGCGTTGACCTCGCCAGCCCGGCCGGGAAAATGACCATGAATGTCATCAACGCCGTCGCGCAATTTGAGCGTGATCTCCTGATCGAGAGAACGAATGCCGGGCTACATCGCGTTAAGTCCGAGGGCGTCAAGCTCGGCCGACCGAATGCCGTCACCGCCAGTCAGCGGGCCGAGATCGAAGCAGCTCTGAAGTCAGGCGAGAAGGTGGCACCCTTGGCGAAGCGTTTCGACGTCAGTCGTCAAACCATCATGCGGCTTCGCAATGCCCTCTCAGGGGGTTCTAAGTGACCGAGATAGAGCTGGCGCTAAAATGATAACGATGCCCCGCCAGCGAAACCGGGGGCTCGGCATATGCAGCGATGCCGGGAGAGCAGTACGCGCCCAGGCATATGCTTCGCCTAGGAGCCTTTGAAACTGCGCGCAGCATTGGTTCGCAGTTTCCGATTACTAATCAAAGTCTTGAACGCAGGCCTCTGAACGTGACTGCAAAAGCGGCTGGGCGCGCTTTCGTCCCGAAACGCCTGCTCACATCAAGAAGGGCAGCTTCAATGCGAGCTGCCAACCCGATTGCTCGACCAGCAACCTTAGGCCCTTTCCGACGTCTGGAGCGTCCGGTTTCGGGCGATTCACTTGGGCAATGTGTAACGCGCAGCCGGAGTTGATCGCGAGCACGGCGATCCGATCGGGGGATGCGCGGATGAATGCTTGTGTCGACCAGATCAGCATCTATCTGGAGGTTATGCAGCCTCGTCGCGACCTTATCGTCTATATGAGTCACGGGGTGGTGCGTTCCCTGCAGCCCGCATCATCCCGTAACCAAAGCCCTTCGTTGTATGGCGCGCATTCCACATTGTGGATGCGCTAACCGATGAGCTTGGCCCACATGCGCTTGAACCAAGCGATGACAGCCCGAATACCCTTCGGCCTAGCGCCACGCTTCAGCCAGCGATCATGTGCACGGCCGGCCTCGATCTGCTTGCGTGTCATCTTGCCGGCCCATTGGATTCGGCCGCGCTTGATGATGTAGTGAGAACGGCAAGGGAAGTCGTGGTTGCCGATCGATGGCCAGATCGAGGCCCCCTCTTCCTCCATTACCAAATCATATTCCGTCGGAACGAGAGGAGTCGAGACTTCCTCACCGCACCCGCAGGCACAATTATGCAACGCAACATGGGACTCGCGGGAGACATAGAGTACCCCATCCTCAAGCTGCTCCGGAATGTCTTCGACGAAGACCGTGGTGAGGCGATCTATCCGAGGCATTATCTCACCCGATTTGCTATGTTGTTGCCCTCGACCATGTAAGCCGCATTCCTCTCGTTGCGCTCATCGCGGTAGAACGTCAGCCAGCGCTTCCAACGCATGATCGCCATGATTGCGTTCAGCGAATTGAGTTCGGCGATTTGGATCTCGGTTCCGTAGACATCGACCTCCTCATCATCGTCACCGAAGGACAGATGCTTCGCCACGTCCTGCCAAGGCGTGCCGGGAGCAATGAAAGTCGCACGTGCGCACCCGTCGAGCACATCGTCGTCGAGCCCGAGTCCAATTCCGGTATCGATGAAGGGGATGCCCAACCGAACCAGGCCTTCGGCAATAGCGCGGCGCGACGAGCCTTTGTCGACACAAACAAATACGAAGTCATATTCTGCAAATTCGTCGATATTGTAGGCAGTGACCCTCACCGCATGTGGCATCACGCCTTTGTGCATGCGGCCGTAGACCGCGGCGTAATAATCGACCTTGCGAGGAAAGTTCTTCGCTAGCCCGAGCTCGGGAGCGCCAGGGGAGCGAAAAAGGTTATGGTTGAGGAGTTGGTCGTCGTCGTAGATGTGGATCTCTGCAACGCGTGTCTTCGCGGCGAGGTCGAGCAAATACGCTCCAGTGCCCCCGAGGCCGATAATCGCAATTCGTCCCCTGAGCTTCCGATTGGCGCCGGCGATCCCGTAGCGGGCCGACGCAGAATCGGGAATGGCGAACGGGCTATCGTCCTCAGCGCTGGTCACGGCCACGCCCGTACGAGCGTTAGCCGTTTTGTCGTGTGAGCGCGCAGCGGCGCCAAGGTGAGCCTCGTAGGTGATCACCTTGTCGTAGATGTTGGCGTACTGGCCGGTACCTTCCGGCTTTGATGAGAAATAGTGGCGGACTTTGATGCCTGACCCAACCGTCGCTTCTTGGCTGCTATTGATGATATTGACCATCGGCGTGCCATCGCGGTGGCAGGGGGTCTCACCCGTGAACCACATGGTGTGGTCGGTTTGGGGAGTTGAGGTGAGACCCTCGGCATTGAGCGAAAGGATGCAAACCAGCGTCCCCCGGCCGAGCGACATGTCACACTTCACGTAGGGCACGCTGTGGACGAAAAGAACGAGCTCGCGGATCTCTAGCTCGAACCCCTCGTCCAGCAGACGCTTGAGATGCGGATCACGACTTATCAGATCGGCGGACATTGAAAATCATCCCGTTCTTGACATCGATCTTCTCACCCTCGACGAGGTCACCTTCGGCGCCGTGAACACCCTTCAGGTACGTGATCGTGTACTTGAAGTTCTCAAAATCGGCGTCGGGGTAAGCGAGCAGCGCGATCTCCCGATAGGTGTGCTTTCTCTTGGGCACCGTGCGCGGTCGGCCATTGACCTTGATGGTCACGTTTTTCGCATCGCGGCTGCGGATGCGCTCGACGCCCTCGTCGCTCAGCGACACCTCGCCGTCAGCGGGGATAACCAGGTCGCCAGCGCTGTCGAGGACGAGTTCGAGATCGTCATCGATATTGGCGTAACGATAGATGGACTCAGCCGCGATCGTCGCCGCCCCCCATTCCCACCTACGTTCGTTGACGGTGAACGTGTAGAGGCGGTCGCCCCGCGCCGAAAGGAAAGTGGCCTTCTCGTTGCGGCGGAAGGTGACTTCATCCTCCAGCCCGATGGAGCGCCCGGCGCCGTCCACGATCTGGATGAGGATGAAATCGCTCGCCGGAACCAGCCCCGCGGCCTCGCGGATCTGGTCCCCATCCATGACTTCGTCCGAAGTGCCGTGGGTGGCCCCGTCGACGGTAAACTCAAATTTGGCGTGTTCGTGGCTCATGGCCATGCTCCGTTCCCCCGGTGACTCTTGATCCCGAGTCCGCCATGGACTAGATTCTTCAATGAGTCCCAATGTGGACTCATCTATATCGGGACTGAATCTATTTTCAAGTCCAAATATGGACAAAACGGGAGAAGTGCGCGTGGCAAACCTTGAACCCATCGCCAGAGCGGGCGACGGGCGATCAGCGATTCCTGCAGTTATGGAAGCTTTCCAAGGACTTGCGGAGTTGTGGCAGCTGTCCACCGATGACCAATTACTGCTGCTCGGATCACCCGGCCGATCGACGTTTTTCAAATGGAAAAAGGAGGGAGGGTCGATACCGCGAGATACAGTCGAACGCGTTTCGCATTTGTTGGCAGTTCACAAAGCGCTGGAGATACTGCTTCCCGATTCGCGCGCTGCCGACGGCTGGGTGCGTCGCCCCAACGACTTCTTCAATGGCCAGAGCGCGCTTGACGTGATGCGCGGAGGCCAAGTCGTGGACATCTACCGTGTCCGTCAGTACGTGGACGCTCAGCGTGGTGGCTAGCGAATACGCCTCAGTCGACGTTGATCAAATGTACTACACGCTGATCCCGTCGCGTTTCCCCACGGTGGACGTGTTCGCGCGCGTCGCGGGCAGCCGCAGCAGTGAACTGGCTGAGATTGAATCAATCACTAACCCCCGCCTGCGGGAGCGCGACCGGCTCATGAACGGGGCTCGGGTTGTCGATGGCAACAACCCGCTGTTGCAGAACTGGAACCATGCTCCGTTCACCTATTTGAACCCTGAGGGCACTAGGTTCTTCGACGCGGATCGACCTGCGCTCGAACTCGCCGCGGACATACAGACGGCATTGGCAATCTCAATAAGAAAGCGAGAGACGTTCCTCGCCAGGACCGCTGAGGCACCGATCGGCTTGGAAATGCGTGAGCTCTCGCGGGGTGTGAAAGGCCGGTTCGCGAATGGCCTTGATTGGGATCCCGACCTAGATCTGGCGGAAAGGCGCCGACGGGGACGCTTGGTGGCGGAGGCCGGCTTTGACGGGCTACTTTTTAGGCCTGCCGAGCGGCCGTCAGGCGTGTGTATCGGTGTTCTCAAAGGCGAGGTGCTGCAGCGAGCAGTGCAACGCGATCACTTCAAATATGTGTGGGATGGTACCCGAGTCCGAGTCGTATATTCGTTCAGCTCAGGGGCCGAGTACCTTCCTGACGATCTAAGTGGAATCAAGCAGATTCTGGCGGCTTAAACGAGGCAGTCCGTTTCAATCTCCGGAGAACTCAACTGAAACGAGCCAACAAATGCGGCTACGCCAATCTGGCTCGCATTCGCGTCGCCCGAAATGCTCCGCCTCAGTAAATCACGCCAGTTTGTGCAACAGATCGCGCTCGACGGGCAGCGGGTGTGATTAGCCTGGAAGATGGCGTTCGGGCTACTGCGCGCTAGGCGCCTAGCCACGGCACCGGCAATCTCGTCTTGGAGCGTCCGGGCCAACGAACGACAAATGTAGCTCCTCTTGATCAAAGGCTTCGATGTCGAGATCCGGTTAGCTGCTTGCAGCCCGACTAAAATTCCAAGCCTCCGTGCCTAGCCGAAACCTGCACCCCGACAAATGGGCCGCACTCGCTGCCGTCGCAGTTTCTCCGGCCAGCGACTACAAAGACGAATCGATTAAGTCGTTAGATCGCAATTGCAGACGGCTCAGGTCGCCGAGCGGCCGTGGAGAGAGTCACTCTTTCAACTACGCCAGTTGTCGGGAAGATGATCAGGCCTACTGGTACACCGGTCGCTGTCAGATAGTCCGCCACCTGCCTCCGGTAGGTGAGGACCGTCGTCGCATCCGGGTTCACGTCGCTCTTCCAGTCGATCACAAGCGTCGGGCGGGCGCCGTCGAAGGCGATGGCGTCGGCGATCCCGTAGGTGACGGTGTCGGCGTTGCCATCGCTGGCGAAGGCATAGACATGACACTCGGGAACTAGGCGATCCCTGACAGCTTGAACCTCGGGCAGCTGCAGAGCGCGCAACATCGCGCCGGCGATCTCCGAAGCGACGAAACCTTCCGCGGCGTTCCCAGCCTCGCTGGTTCCGAGTTCGGCGAGCAGCTCGCGGGCCTTGGCCTCCAGCACGGCGGCGTCCTCCGCGACCTCTCCGGTCAGGATCTCCTCGGCCAGCTTGTGCATCACCAGGCCGCGGACGCGCCCACCTTGGATCGCTGGCGCCAGAGCCTCGGCATCGACCTCCTCAGACGCGGTGACCACGACGGGGGCCTCATCTACGGCCTCCGGCTTGTCAGCATCCTCATGCCGGGACGGCGACTTCCAGTGCAGGCTGCGCGAAGCCCCGACGATGCGGGACGCCTCATCGGCGAAAACCTCCCGGGTCTGCATGTTGGCGCGCGGCGCGGCCGAGGCTGGCAGCTCGGGCTCATAGCCCGACAGATCTAGAGCGGGGAGATCGCTCAGCGAGAGGTCGACCACGCCGAGCCAGCTGCCGCTGGCGACGCCCGACGACGGCCGCGGCACGATCAGGAGCTCGCGAGCCCGGGTCGCGGCGACATACCAGAGACGGACGCGCTCCCGGGCAATCTCGGCTTTCTCGCCATCGGCGGCCTCAGCGAAGCCGTCCGGCGCGATGCCGAAGACCTTCGTGTAGAGCTGACCGGTCTCGCGGCTGATGATCGTCGAGACGCCCTCCTTGAGCCCCGTCGATGTGTTCACGGGGATCACCACCGGCCATTCAAGACCTTTGGACGAGTGCATCGTGATCAGCGACACCGACTGCTCCTGCGCATCCGGCCGACCCTCGCCAGCGCGCTCTTCATCTTCCCAGGCAGCGGTCATGGCCTCTGCGAATGCCCGGAGGCCGCGAGCGACGTAGCTGCGCGACATGCCGAGATAGAGATCTACGTTGGCCAGCGCACGCTCTGCCTGCCCCTGGTGACGGGCAAGCAGGGTCGGGCGGATCCGGAGCTCAGCCACCGCCTGCGAGAGCAGATCATAGGGGGTGGTAGCGTTGCTCCGGCGCCAGAGGCCCTGGAGACGCTCCAGGACCTCCCTGGCGACGGCGTGGGTGACGAGCTCGGGCTCGGTACGCAGCGAGAAGCGCTCCTTGCCGTGCCCGCTTTCGCGCTCCGGCAGAGCGAAGCCGATATCGAGCAGCTCCTCCTCGGTCAGCCCGACGAGAGGTCCACGCATCAGCGCGCCGAAGGCCAGAGTGTCGTGGCTGTCCGCCAGCACGCGGGTGACCGCGATCAGGTCCTGGATCTCCTGTCGCCAGAAGAAGCCCTTGCCCGCCTGGGTCGCAACGGGAATGCCGTAGCGCTCCAGAGCCTCCTCATAGCGCCACAGGTCGGTTCCGGTCGGCGCGAGCAGGGCGATATCGCCGGCGCGACACAGGCGGCGCTCGCCGGTCCTGTGATCGGTGACCTCGGCGCTGCCGATCATCCGCGCGCAGGTCTCTGCGACGGCCTCGGCTTCGGCGTTGCGGATCGCGTCTGCATTGGCGTCTTCATCGACCCAGACATCGAGCGCGGCGACACAAGGATGGCTGCCGACATCGTCGAACCAATGGTCGAGCGCGGTGAAGCCCGGCTGGTCGTTCTCGACGGAGAGAGGCGTCTCGAACCGGCCGTTCACGAACTCTAGGATAGACTTGCAGGAGCGGAAGTTGGTCGCGATCGAAAGGACGTCGTCGCCCGACTGCGCCGCGATCGCCTCGCGTGCCTCGACATAGGCCCGCACGTCGGCGCCGCGGAAGCGATAGATCGCCTGTTTCGGGTCGCCCACGAGGAAGAGAGCGCCCGGCCGGAACACGCGCTGCTGCCAGGGCGTCTCAGGCGTCGGAGCCTCGCTGCACAGGCGCCAGAAGATCTCGGCCTGCAGCGGATCGGTATCCTGGAACTCGTCGACGAGAACCCGGCGATAGCGCTGCGACAAGGCGACCCGAACGGGCTCGTGATCACGCAGGAGATCGCGCGCCGCATAGATCAGGTCGTCGAAGTCGAGGAGCGCGGCCTCGCGCTTGTAATCCCGGAACCGCTGAAGGAGAGGCCGAACCTCTTCCATCAGCGCAGCGAGCAGATGGGCGCCCACGCCGACGACGAGCACACCCCAGGCTTCCTTGCAGGCTGCGTAATGCGTCTCAGCTTCAGAGCAGAGTCGCTCTCCCTCGGCGACGGACAGGCCGCCGGCCTTCGCCGCATTCTTCCACGCCGTGCGCCTCTGATAGGCCCTCAGGGAGCCCGACTTGGTTGCGATCCGGTCGGAGGGTTCGATCCGGATCAGAAGGCAGAGTGCGCGGGCGCCGGCGGCAGCCCGCGCAGCCGCAGCCTGGCCGACCATGTGCTCCAAGTCCGCAACCCAGAGCGGGGTGTCTGGATCCCTCACGGAAGGGGCGTCGATGAATGCGCGGAAGCCAGCCACCGCCGCGACGAAGCTCTCGACCAGCTCAGCCAATGGGCGAGTTGCCGGCGGCCGCACGTCGCGCCGCTGGCGCATCGCATCCGAGACACGGTTGATCGATGCCACGGTCTCGGCCGGATCGATGCCGACAAGCTCGATCAGAAGCTCACTGCCGCCTTCGCCCAGCCGCTCGCGGATCCACGCGTCGCGCAGATCGGTGAAAGCGAGCTCCGCATCGTTGCGGTCCGCGACGCCCGCGCCCGGGTCGATGTTGGCCTCGGCGGGGTAGGGGCTGATGAGGCGCTGCGCGAAGCCATGGATGGTGGAGCAGACGATCTCGTCGATCGTGTCGAGCGCGCTCCGCAGATTGGCGAGCTGCGAGTCCGACGGCCCATCCGGCATCGCCAGCTTCAGTTCCACCGGCACATCGCCGGCAACGAGCCGCTCGACGAAGATACGAACGCGAGCAAGCAGCTCGCTCGCCGCGAGTTCGGTGAAGGTCACGGCCGCGATGCACTTGGGCTGCTCGCCCTCGGCCAGCAGCATGACAACGCGACCCGCCATCACGGCGGTCTTTCCAGAGCCTGCGCCGGCCTCGACCAGGAGCGAGCGATCATGCTCGGTCATGGCAGCCAGTCGCTGGGCCTCGTCCGACAGGATACGAACGGGGGCGTTCATCACTTGACCTCCCAGATGGCGGCCGCGTCATCGAGCGCCAGCGTGGCCGGAGCACGCTTTCGATTGAACCAGGACTTCGCGGCATTCGCCGGCAGGGCGAAGCGCAGATCGTTATAGGCGATAGCCGTGTCCGGCCCCGGCAGGGCACGCCCGCCCTGCAGGTTAGAGCGCGCGGCGGCCAGGAAGATCGCCAGCTGCTCCAGGACCTCGTCAGCGTTCTCCAGCGGCAGGCTACGGCGGTGGCGCGGGTAGTTCAGCGCTGCCTCGACCTCGATATTGGAGCCGAGCAGCTGCTTCACGGCGAAGGCGTAGAGCGCGCGCTGGATCTCCTTGCCGCCGTCGAGCACGTACTCATCCGCGGATCTCGGGGGCCTGCCGGTCTTGTAGTCGTTGACCCGGACCTTCGAGCCGTCGCCGGAGATGTCGAGCCGGTCGATGGCGCCCGTGATCCGGAAGCCCGCGAGCGGAACGGTGACGGCCTCAGTTGGATCCCATGGCAGCTCGATAGACGCATCGACGTCCTCGCGGGAGAAGGGCACCTCTGCGAAGCTGCGCTGCTCTGGCAGCGGAACCTCGTCTTCGGGACGGACGATCGCCACGGCGAGCCCACGCACCTCAGCAAGCGTCCGCGTCCAGATGGCGGCCGGGGGAACCGCGCGCTCTGCCTCGAAGCCGCGTCTGGTGCTCGCCAAAGCGCGATCGATGGCAGCCTGCACGGCCGCGCCATCGGCGTTGATCAGGCCGCCCTCGGCCTCGAGGGCGACAACCGCCTTTTCCAGGACGCCGTGCAGGATCTCGCCGAACTCACGATTGTCGAGTGTGAGGGGATCGATCCCGACCCGCGGCGTCTTCCAGCCGAATCCATAGCGCCACACGAAGCCGAGCGGATCGCGCAGCAGACGCTTGAGGCTGGTCGCCGACTGCATTCGGTCGAGCAAGCCATCGATCATGGGATGATGCGCGCGGATCAAGCCGTCATGGGCGGTGACGTCTTCGCGGAACCAGTCGATCCAGCAGGATTCCGCCGAGCGCGCCAGCGGCGACACGCGGAACTCCGTCGACCTGGCCGTCAGGCGATCGACTTCGCTCATGGCGTGCGCCGGCACGTCATTGCGCTGCAGATAGATCTCGTCGGGCACGCGTCCATGCAAAAGCGGGCTCTTGCCAAGCAGGCGCCCCTCGCCGTCGCGGCGCGGCCTCGACAGCACGAGCTCGGTCTCGGTAGTCGCAACGATGGTCTCGAAGTCCCGGCGATCGGCGACACCGATCGAAAGCGGAGAGAGTTCACTGGTCGGAATGATGTGATCTGGCAGGAGGCGATCATCGCTGCCCATCCTCGGCCAGCCGCGCGATGTCAGCCCGAGCAGCCGGACGAAGCGGCGTGGCGCCGCAGCGAGTGCAGACGCCGGCATCCATGCGATCGAGGCTGGAGCATCCTTGCTATCATCGAGGCAGCGCAGGCCTTCAAGGTTGAGTGGCAAGGCCACGACAGGCCCCGCTTCGATGCCGCGACGCCAGATCGTGAGCGCCGTCGGCGGCAGAACCGCGCGACCAATCTCCTCTGCATCGTCGAGCGATCCGGTGACCGTCTCGACGAGCTTGCGCAGCTCGCCGGTATGGTCGACCTCGTCCGGCCAGCTTTCGGCCGTCAGGCTCGCGAAGAGCCGCTGCCAGGAGGCAGGGGTCGCCATCGGTGCATCTTCGGGGATTACGCGGAGCCAGCCTTCCGGAAGCGGCTCGAAGAGACCGCAGCCGCGACAGAGCGAGGCGAGCCGACGTATGCGCGAGTGGGCGATGCCGCGAACAAGGATCTCCGCGAGCGCGGCCGCCGCCTGGCCGTCGCGGCTCGCAAGCGCACTCGTACCGTGAACGAATTTCAGATCGAGATTGGCGTCGGCGCGCAGCGTGAAGAAGTGATCGTCATAGTCGCCGGGGCTGGCAGCAGCAATCGCGATCTCCGAAGGCTTGGCCCGTCCCGACGCAATCAGCTCGCGCGCCCAGCGCAGCGCCTCGATAGCCTCATGCAGCGCAGTCGAGGCGCTGATTGCTCGCAAGGTGGGGCTCAGGCTCGGCGAGCGCTCAATGATGACGCGGCTGCCTTCGAGCCAGTCGGGCACATGACGAGGACCCGCAATCCATCGAACTTCGACATGCTCTGCGAGATCGAGCAGGAGCGGGCGCCAGCATGGCGACATATCGGTGAGGCCGCGCACTTGGATGGGTCCAAGGATCTTCCCAGCATTCTGCAGGCGCTTCCTGGCACGCTCGACGATCAGCCCGGGCGGCAGCATGCCTTCGGGCAATTCATCGAGAACAGCGACTTGGAGGGCTGCGATTGCATCGATCCGGGGCTGACCAGCGCGTGCTTCGAGATCGATACCGGCCCTCCAGATCTTGTGCAGCGTGGTGGCGCCGGCGCCGACCATGCCAGGCAGGCTCTTGATCGCGGTGAGCTCGCCAAGATCGGTGACAGGCAAAGCCTTCTGGAGCGCCTTGCGGAGCGTGTCCTGATCGATCGAACGCGTGAAGCCGCCGGCCAGCCGTGCTGCTACTGCCTCGAAGGTGGTCACCAGCACGCCAAACTGGCCTTGCTTGGCCAACTCCACACGCAAAGCTCGACTTGCGAGCTGTCCGTGCGTGATGATCGTGGATCGCATTGCGCGATTGCCTCCTCGCGATTCTGGCCCTCGAGCCTGATCGAGCAATCTGTCAGGAGATGTCAGTAGGTCGCATCCCTATTGAGCTATCCACCTTCAACCCGTGGCGCACTGTATCTCCGATTTTGGATAGATCTCGCAACGTGTCGAGACGAATCCTCCTTCAAAGCCGCAGAATTCTTGATGGTTGCCTGAGGGTCATTCCGTCGTCTTAATTAAACAGCGAATCGCGATCCAGCCGGAGAATCCTGTGAATCCGATAATGCCCGCTACACTGGGTTGTCTTTTGGGAATCGACTACAAGCAAGCAGATTGGCTCCGAGACTATGCCGATGACGTGCAAATGGTCCGCGACACCGACCTCAGCGCACGGCTCGATCTGGGCCTCCAGAAATGAATCCGGAACGGCACGGCGACGCGGCTATTGGTCCCAGGAAATCCGTCACACTCGATCGTGCTGATTCCGACGAAGGATTGGTCACAAAGCTCTTCGAAGCACGGTACTAAGCAGCAATCTGACAATGGCTAGGACTAACCCAGCAATCGGCTGGTTCATGCTCTCGGAGGCAGACCGCGACTCCGCTCACCGCTTCTTATCGAAGCTGTCGTCCGACGGCACGCGCGACGAGCTCGGCTTCGCTCCTATCCATTTCGCGTTCGCTGACCGCTTCTTTCCAGGTACCTCGGTCCAGCACGCGCAACTGCGCTACGTGTTCTTTGTAGCATGGGCGTATCAGGAACTGCTCGCGGAGTGCGCAGGCGAGCGCTTTGACCGCGACCGCCTGTTCGAAATCGAGCGCCGCTACTCGACGCGCCTTATGGGGACGATCGGCGAGTTGCAGAATTCGGGCATTTCCGGCTGGATGAAATATCAGGCTAAGGAGCGTCCGGTCGTCCGCGCCAGCACCATCTACTGGAACGCCCTGCGCTCATGGCGGATGGCGAACCCCGTTGCTGGCATTCGGGGCGCACCTACAGAGGCGCAGTTGCAGCGGCTCTGGCCGAGTCTGCTCTCTCGGGAGGAGAGCGACACGCAGAAAATATCTAAAGCTATTCTCTTCGACGACATTCCTCCGCCTCCGCTTGGTTGGACGAAGAAGAGCGGACCGCTGAACTTCGATCTCCATCCGCTGGAGGCAGATTACATCCGCCGCAAATGGCGGACCGCGGGCGATGCGGGGACGGAGCCACTCCTCAGCCGGCTCGCCGAGGCCGGCGTGACCTCGGAATCGCTATGGTCCTCCGAAATTCGGCGCGTTGCGACCAACGAGGAGAGGGAACTCCTCGTTCTGGCAAAGAGGGGCGCGTCCGTTGCGTGCATCGCTCGTGCCGCTTATGCAGCGCTCGTCGAAAAGAAGCGCAACGCAGACCACGGTACCGACGAAAAACATCACGCCGAAGCGCTTCCTCTGCTTGTCTCCGAGCACCGTGACGCCGCGCTCGCGCTCGATGTCGAGGCGCTGCGCACGGCAACGCGTATCGACAGCAACCTCACGCGATTCGTCCGAGTAGTAATCGAATGGGTGCGCTCCAATGGACAGCTCGACAGCATCTCGCGCGAGCTGGAGGCGAGGGAGCGCGACCTCAAGCAGGAGCGGGCCTACCTGCTGAACGAGAAGCGGCGGGCAGAGTGGCGAAAGGGCGTTGCCACGCCGCTCGATTACCGCTGGCCGGTTGTGCGTGAGATGATCATGCGGGTTGGAGGCTGAGTACGGGCTTCCACCCCACTAATCGCATCTCAATATTCGGTTCGCTGCGACCGACCCTCGGGCAGTCCGTGTCCAGAGCGGTCGTCGCGACCTATTCTCTGGACCTCATCGCTCTCCTCGGTCTCGTCCTCGCGCTCGGCGGAGACGAGGAGGCGGAGTTCGAGAACTCGCCGCTGGGTCTCGTCAAGGCGTTCGATAGCGTGCGCGGGCGGCTGCGAGTGATCCACCAGGTGGGCCGGATCCTCGCGCCCCGTTCGCACAGGTCGGTCCTGCCGCTGCTTGACACAATGGTCACGGCCATTGTGTCGAATGAGACCGACCAGAGCTGGCACCCGAAGGTCGCGCTTGTGCGATACGATGGTGATAACATCGAGTGGCGCTTCTGGATAGGAAGCCGCAACCTGACCGGCTCGCGTGACCTCGACGCAGGCCTCATGCTGGTCAGCTCGCGAGACAAGTCAGCACGGGTCATTCCGGATATCGAGGAATTGGCGCGCGGACTTTTAGCTGAGGCAGAGTTCAACGTTAGTGAGCTCGACGAGCTACGCACCGCGCGTTGGATGGCTCCTCCCGGCGTCTCGGTGCGCAGGGTGCTGTGGCGCCGGCCTGGCGAGATGCGCCCCTTCATCACGGCGCCGCTGCTCAGTCGGGGGGATAGGGCGAGCGCGGTAAGCCCGTTCATCGACGGAACCGGTCTGAAGGAGGTGCTCCGCGCGGGTTCGCAACCAATCTCTATCCTCACGACTGAAATGGCGGCGAGCGATTGCGCACCGGTCAAGGGTATCGCGTTTCGCACCGGCTCAGCTCCCGAGCCGGAAATTCCCGTGTCAGTCGAGCAGCAAGTGGATGACAAGGAAGCGGAGTTCACCGACCAACCGCCGGCAGGGGTCCATGCTAAGCTTCTTGCCGTCAGCAAGGGCAGCCGCACTGCGCTCATGATCGGCAGCGCCAACTTTACGGGTCGCGGGTTGCTCGGCCCGAACGCCGAGGCGGTAGCGATCCTCGAGGTCACAGACCCAATCCTTTCTGGCTCCCTCCACGACTTCGTCCAGTCTGGCTTTGAGTTCGACAAGTCGAGGGTGGATGAGGATCTCGCGGAAAAGGAGGGGGCGCAACGCCAGCTCGATGAGCGGATCTCGCTCTTGCTCGAAAGCGAGCTGAGCCTCGCTTACGCTGACGACGGCCTGTCACTGATCGTCGGTGAAGATGCCGATGCGGCGCTCGCGTCCGCACGGTTCGAAGTCTCACCCTTCCTCGATCCGGACACGTGGGTTGGGCTCCCGAGCGGCGTCCGCCGGCTGCGCGTGCTTCAGGGGACAGTGAAGTCCAGTGAGCAGACCTCGCTCGTCACGTTTCGCGCCACCAGCCTCTACAATCCGGCGATCCAGCGATGCTGGGTCCTGTCGCTTCCGGTTACCGGACTGGACCAGGAATGCCGCGACCGTGCGCTTCTCGCGCGCTATGTAGGCGCGAGCAGGTTCCGCGACTGGCTGCGTTCGCAGCTCGACGGGTTTGATGGGACTGCCGGTGAGAGGTGGTCGGATGGACCTACCCCTGCGGCCTCAGGAGAACCGTCGCGGATCCCTGATATGTTCACGCTCGAAACCATGCTCTCGGCATGGGCGCGCGACCCGAAGGCCTTCGAGCGGCGGACCGCCGGCACGATGGCGATGCTTGAATCTTTCCGCGAGACCTTCGAGGCGCTGCCTGACGATGCGGAGCGCCGGGCGGCGCTCGCCGATCTCACAGAGGTGCAGCCATTCCTCCAAGCGGTTCATGACGCCATTCACGGGGGCGCGTGATGGACTTGGCCGCTTTCCAGAAGTGCACCGTCGAGGTTGCGAGCGAGGCGTTGGCGGGACCGGGCGCCCGCCGCTTCCTCATCGCGGACGAGGTTGGCCTCGGCAAGACCGTCATCGCGCGAACGATAGCGCAGCGCCTGCGCGCCAGCCGCAAACGCCTGAACTTGATGTATCTGTGCCCTAGCCTGGAGATCGCTGGACAGAACCGGCCGAAGTTCGTGTCGCTCACCGGCATCGAAGCTGAAGAGTACGAGCTAGGCGGGGATCGCCTGGCGCTCGTGCCGGGTCACCTGCCCCAGGAGGGTGAAGGCTTTCGTGTCTTCACCTTTACGCCGGAGACGAGCCTGCCTGGCTGGAAGCCGGGTCCGAGGACCGGACGCAAGGCGGAGCGCGAGCTCATCCGTGCGGCGCTAGATCGCTTCCCAACACTGCTCTCGGTCGTGAAGAGGCTCGACCGCGAGCGCTCCGGCGGTGGTCGCCGACTGCTGGAAGATCGCGGGGTCCTCGATGGCTTCACGGCGGTGGGCATTAAGCGTGCCATGCGCGACATCTTCGACTGCCCGTCGGGCAATGTCGAGAAGGCTGTGCTCGGATGGCTCGAGCGGGAGGACGTCGACGTTGTCGAATTCGTGGGTCGATTCCGCTCGGTCCTCGCGCTTGCAGCCCTCCGCTCGAAGATGATCAAGCCCGATCTCGTCATCCTCGACGAATTCCACCGTTACGCCGATCTTATAATCCCGAAGACGGAACTGTCGAATGTCCGTCTCAAACAAGAGCGCGCACGAGTGCACCAGCTGCTCATTGACGCGCTGCTCGGAGGCGAGGACCGCCCGGCTGTGCTGCTGCTCTCCGCGACCCCTTATCGCCTGCGCCGGCTCGATGGCGACGAAATCCACCAAGTGGATCACTACCGCTCCCTCATCGATCTAGCTGGGTTCCTCGCCGACGACGAGGGCCACCGCACCGCCGTCGAGGACGCGATGCGCGACTATCACCAAGCGCTTGGCACCTCCGGCACGAAGGAGGGCATCCGCCAGTCGGTCCTGTCGGCGAAGCAGCGGCTCGAGGGACTTCTTCGGCCGCTGATGGCTCGCACCGAGCGCGCCCTTGTTCACGAGGGGGATCTCTTCGAGCGCATCAATCCGCAGGTCGCGGTCGAGGCGCAGGACCTCGTTGTCTTCAGGCACTTCGCGGAGAAGGTCGGCACCGAGTTTGCCGGCTGGGCCCCAGCCATGTGGACTTCAATCCCATATCCCGCGCAGACGATGCACGGCTACAAGGTCTGGGAGACACTGAAGCGCGCGAAGCCGGCACCAATCGAGGCGGGCACCGGAAGAGGCCGCTTCGCGCATCCGCAACTCCGCCTCCTCGCCGGGATGGTCGGCGATCCGGCGCATCTCTCGCTGCCATGGCAGCCACCGACCGCCGCGTGGTGGAGGCTGGAGGGACCGTGGTCCGGCAGGCGCCCACTGCCAGGCAAAGCGCTGCTCTTCAGCCGGTGGCGAGGCGCGCCGACCGCAATCTCGGCGCTGCTATCAATCAACCTGTCCGGCGGCGTCCGCAAGCCCAAAGAGAAGCCCCCGGCTCCGCTCCTTCGTCCTGGCGGCAGCGCGACTGGGGCGCTCGTCGGCTTGTTTATGCCATGGCCGAATCTGCCGCTCGCGATCGAACCGCTCAAGTCGGCCGGAGCATCGCTCACGAGCGTCCGGAGGGATGCTCGCCGCCAGCTAGAGTCCTTTCTCCGCGACAGGGGCATCAGGCTCGATGGACAGGAAAAGCGGCCGACTTGGATCGTTGCGGCAGGCATCGAACGCGCAATCTCCGGGCTCGCCTTCCAGCGGGTGTCGTCGCTGGCCGCCAGAGCGAGTCGGGATGCCAACGCCGAGAACTGGACGACGCTGCCTAAAATCGGCCGCGTATCGCCGGCCGAAATCGTCGCCTTGACCGAGCACCTACTGTCATCGCCGGGCTCGATCTTAGCGCGATGCCTAACGCGCCATAATGTGCCGCAGGAACACTCACGCGACCGGCAGCGCGTTTTCGGGTTCGCCTGGGAGAGCCTGCGTCCCTACCTCGGACACCGCGCCTTCGCCAATCTTATCCAGGCGACCTCGAAGCGAAAGCGCTATCCAGACGCGCTCGCCGAGGCGATGGTGAAGGGAGGCTTCGAGGCAGTCCTCGACGAACAGATGTGTCTGCTCTCGCGACTGGGTGACGCCGAGGGGATGGAAATCATCGATCAATTGTCAGCCAGCCTGCTCGATCGCCCAGGTCTCGTGCAGTTTCATCGCGCTAGGGCGAAACATCGTGTCCCGGTCCAGGCGGTGACGCCGTTTGCGGGCGGGGAGAAGCGTCAAGGAGGCAATAAGAAAGGAAAGCGGTTCCGCAGCGACGCGCTGCGGCGAGCGTTCAACTCACCATTCTGGCCCCACATACTCTGCACAACCTCGATCGGCCAGGAGGGTCTGGACTTCCACCTGTGGTGCAGCAGGATCGTCCACTGGGACCCGCCCGGTGATCCGGTCGACTTCGAGCAGCGCGAGGGACGCATTGCCCGCTACGGTAGCCTCGCCGTCCGCCGGTCGCTGGCACGCGATCACGGGCCGGAGGCACTTTCGACTGCCGCAGACTCGAGCCCGTTCGGTGAACTCATATCGCTCGCGCGGAAAGTGAAGGGCGACCGCACGGGGCTCGAGCGCTGGTGGCTGCCTGCAGACGGCCGACCGACCAGCATCAGCTTTGACTGGCACTTCAGCCAACGCTCCGCCCGAAGGGAAAGGATGCTGGAAGACCTGCTCTACTACCGGCTTGCGCTCGGCCAGCCGGACCCCGACGCCTTCGTAGCCATGCTCCGGCGCATCGGGGCTGACGAGGTGGGCGGGCGAGAGCTTGCGATCGACCTCTCTGCCATCTCGCGCCTTCCTGTTTCGCCGGTCTGACCGTGACGCTGGAGGCGCAGGCCGCAGTTGCAACGAACCGCGAAACGCAATCATCAATATAGAGTGCGCTTTGAAGCACGCGGCCGATGCGCCTGAAGATATCGAACCTCAAGCGCCATTCTTGAGTAATATGAAATCCGCGTTGGCTTTCAGCTGCAGATGTTTCCTCCGTCTCGCACGTCCGGTTTCCGGCAATCAGTCAGAGTCTGCTTCTGGGAAGGGTTTCGATGCCGGCCTGTGCGAGCGAGCTTGGGCCGGGCTGAGTGCGTCGGGGTCCGAAAGCCTCCAGAGCAGGAAGCCGCGGCCCCGGGGCCGTGCATGGGGATTTCGCCGGGCGGCCTGCTCTGCGGGACCGTACGAGACTTGCGGCAGCAGTGCGAAGGCGCGAACGGGATACCCGAAAGCCAGAATGACGACAGCTACTACCTCACGCAATCCGCCGGCCGTCGGGACGCTACTGCCGCGGTGGTGGAAAACCAGGCCACGCCAAATGAAGCCGGTCCCGAAACCGGCAAGATCATCGCCTGATCAATCCCAGCAACTAGATATGGCAAGGGCCCCGATCACACGCCACTGAGCTGCACTTGCTCCGCTGCGCTGGCCTTGGATCTAACTGCCGTTAACACGCGGCGGTGGGCTCGAGCGCATAATCTTGGCTAGCCGATCCGACTAGATGGTCTAGACGGCGCTGATGCCGAGGGATCGCCGATCTCAATCTCACGTTCGTCCGATCGCAGCCAATCTGACAGGAGTGCGGTTGAGATGGCCACTTGGTCCGGTTTCCGAAGGGCACACTCCCAGACAGTCGCTACACGCCAACCATCTTCCAAGAGTTTCCCCCGAATATCGCGGTCCCGCGCGACGTTTGCTTCGAATTTTGCCTGCCAGAATTCGGAACGGGTCGACGGGCTGGTCGCGTAACGACAGCCCGCGTGGCGATGCCAAAAGCAGCCGTGCACGAAGACAACTGCGCGATGTCTCGGAAGAACGAGGTCTGGCCGCCCGTGAACCTTCATGGAATGAAGCCGGAAGCGAAAGCCGTGCGCGTGCAATGCCCGCCTAACAACCAGCTCGGGATTAGTGTTCTTTCCCCGTATCCCCGACATCATCCGGGAACGGGTCTGCTGGTCCACGATGTCTGCCACAAGTGCCCTGGTTTTCGTCTTGGAAACTCGTATACACCGCCAGAATGAAATTCGTCAGGAGCCTGATTTGCCTTCCGCTTTCGGCATTGTCGATCTGTTTGCTGGTCCGGGCGGACTGGGCGAGGGTTTCGCGTCTCTGGGCGAGGACGGACCTGCGCCATTCCGGATCGGTATTTCGGTCGAGAAGGAGGCATCGGCCCACCGAACTCTGACGCTGCGCGCGTTTCTCCGAGAATACAAGGCTCGGCACGACACCCTTCCCTGTAAGTTCATCGACTTCCATGCAGGACTGGTCCCCGAGCCAGACTGGTCGGCTGTCGACGCGGATGCATGGCGCCTTGCCGCTGGCGAAGCTCGCGCGCTGGAACTTGGCACCGAGGCTGCTGCAACCGCGATCGATAGTGCCATCGCCAAGCTGAAGAAGAAGTCCGACGACACGATCCTGATCGGCGGCCCGCCCTGCCAAGCCTACTCATTGGTGGGGCGCGCCCGGGCTAGAGGCAAGGCCGGCTACGTGCCCGAAGAGGATGCGCGGCACTACCTGTTCCGCGAGTATATCCGGGTGCTCGACAGGCTTCGGCCCGCAGCCTTCGTGATGGAAAACGTCAAGGGGATGCTTTCATCGACGGTTGAGAGCCGCCTTGTATTCGAGATGTTGATGGACGATCTGTCTTCGCTCGGCACAGGTCACGGTCATCACTACGAACTGCGCGCGATCCGGGTAAAGGATGGAAAAGCCAGCCTTAAAGAGGCGGCAGAGCCGGCGGACTTTATCGTCCGCGCCGAGGAATTCGGAGTCCCGCAGCGACGCCACCGGGTGATCATCGTCGGCATCCGGTCCGATATAGCGGGCAAGGCCGCTGATGCCGAGATCGCCGTCTCCGGAAAGAAGCGGACAGTAAGCGACGCTATCGGCACGATGCCGGCCCTGCGCAGCGGCATCAGCCGCGGCTTAGACTATGCGGCTGCGTGGCGGACCGAGGTCACTGATGCAGCAAAGCTGCTGGCCGGCATTTACAAGGAAAAGGACAGCCCGCTCGGTGAGGAGTTCTTAACCATTTCAAAGCGACTGAGGGATGGTTCGCCGACGCTTCGGGCAGCGTCACGCCTGCCCGAGAGCTACGGCGCTTCGGACGATGAACTGCTGCGTTGGCTCGAGCGGCCCGATCTGCGCGCGATTGCCCAGCACGAAACACGCGGGCACATGACGTCGGACCTCGGACGTTACCTGTTCGCCGCGGTATTCGGGAGCGTGCATCGCTACAGCCCGAAGGCGGCCGATTTTCCATTAGCGCTCAGTCCGGATCACCGGAACTGGCACAGCGGCGTCTTCAATGACCGCTTCCGCGTCCAGCTGGCCGGCGAGGCTTCAACCACAGTCACGAGTCACATCTCGAAGGATGGCCATTACTTTATTCATCCCGCTCCGATTCAGTGCCGCAGTCTGACTGTGCGCGAGGCAGCCCGGCTGCAGACTTTCCCCGACGATTACATGTTTCTTGGGAATCGAACGCAGCAGTACGTCCAGGTTGGAAACGCGGTACCCCCGTTTCTGGCGCAGCAGATCGCCAAATTATTGCGGAATGCGCTAAGTTAAGTTGCTTCTCTCATACGTCTCGATCCTTTTTTAATTATCATGCGTAGAATTTTCAAGTCACACTCTAATTCCGAAACCGCCACACTTCGATCTATTAAGTAATTTAAAGCATTTGATTCCGATATGCTAAGCACTTTATTGTTAGAGAGAAGTTTTTCAAGCGCTCTAATTGATTTTGGAGAAAGCCAGCCGCGGTCTGAAGCCGCAGAGCGCACGCGAGTAACAGAAGAGTGAATCTCTTCCTGCGTAGGTGACACTGCCTCCGAAGGCGACTGCCTCATCCGGGTGGGCTGATTGCGGTCTTTCGCGGGGGGCTTGGCGCTACTTTCATTAAGTTGAGCGATGGGAGGTCGATAATCAATCTCTCCTACTTGACTTTGACCTGCGAGAAGCAGGCCTCGAAGCGCTTCCGCATCGGACCGGTGCCGGGAGAGGGTGGTCGCGGCGTTCAAGACGTGCTCGATCGCCGCTCGCTCACGCTTGGATAGCGGGGCGGACTGTGACGCCCTATCAAGCGCCGCCACCGCCGCCAGCCAGCGCCGCCGCACGGCAAGCGCTTGCAGCCGCCTCAGCGCATCTTGGCCTTGGCGAGAGCCGTCTACCGCATCCACAGGTTCATTATGTCCGCCGTCTGTCGGCGGTTTCGAGTGTTGCCTACCTGCCGGACTGGCAGGGAGTTCGAATTCGAACTCCTCTATGCTCCAGTCAGCCTCGTCGTGGTCCCATCGGATGACTTCAACCTCGTGAAAGGTACCTCGCGCCTGCTCCCCGTGGTTGTCGTTGAAGTAGTCCTGTGCGCTCTTCTCGACTTGGAAATCAGGGACCAAGATTTCTTCCATGGCGGATCCCTGTGACCATTCTCTGTTGATCGCAACAACAGTCTGGGGGTCTGGGGATCCATCGCGAGGTCGATCGAGATTGTGGGTCTTGGCTACGACGCGCTCACTGTTTCTGTAAGCAAGATGACCGGGGCTTCTCTCTCGCTCTGTGCCGTATTTCGATCGAGATTTGATCAGTTTAAGCCATGATTTTGCCTTATCAAACAAAATCACCTGGCCTTCTCCCGACACGATTTCACAGTTATTTCTAGTGGACTACTTATGCGCAAAAGCATTCGATCTACAGGTGACGTAATTCTTGGACCGAGTTGTTCGGCTCTGGGAATTGAGCGGACCTTATCTTCGACCAGGTATCTGAACGTTTCGCAACTTCCGAAAATTGCTGCCCCGGGGCGATCCGATTGAATTCCGAATTCACGATCACGGCCCAGTCCCAGAGCAGATCCTTTAGCCCTCCGGAAATGCCTTGGCGCATCCAGATCTGCTCGAGATCGAGCCGCTCACCAAGTCGATCCGAGACGATGGACACAACATAGGTTGCAATGTTTACATAACCTTGGCGGAAAATTTCCTTGGCATCCTTCGTCTTGATCAGCCCCTCGATCGCCTTGAACAGAATAACCTTGGCAACCATCGCCCGATACCAGCGCGCGTCGAGCGGGTTGGGGACAATCGTCGGTTCGGCATCGAGAGATGTCATGAATTCGACGAAGTTCTTCTCGCCCCCAAGGGCTACGTTGTTGGGCCTTCCGCGCCACGCCTCATGATACTTGGCGATGTCGTTCTTTGTCAGTTTGCGACGTGGGCCGATCATTTCCTGAAGCTTGCGGCGTTTGACAGGTGTTGTACCTTCCTTCAACAGCATAACGTTGTAGGCGCCGGCCGCACGCTCGTAGAACCATCTCGTCGCGCCGTCGGGGCACCATGTGTCGTTTGCCAGTTTCTCAAGCTGGACATGGAACGGGCGGTTCGCTGACAGATCGGACATCTTCACTGCGTTCTGGCTGTTCGCGTAGCGAGAGACGTTGCTGATCAGATGCTCGCGGGCTTCATCCTGCTTTCCCTTCAGAATGATGATCTTTGCGGGGACCATGACATGGCTCAGGTCGATGGTCCGATCGTCGCGCGATGCAAAGTAAATGCTGGAAGTGGTTTGACCGCCATTGACGATCTGTAGACCTTTCAGGAAAGAAAGACCGAGATTCCCGTCGTTAGACCGCTCGAATGCCGCTTCGTCACAGACAAGAACGAGGCCGTTGTTGAACGCGAGGAAATGTTCCGGCTCCTTTCTTAGCGTTTCGACAATTCCCTTGTTGACTGTACGCTTGGCTCCAAGGAATGTCCGAACGTTGGCTTCCAGCAGACGAGTGCCGAAACGCAGATAGAGATCGCGGATCAGCTGTCCCGGAATTGCGGTAAGCGCATACTCGTAGTCCGCATCCGGATCGGGGACATGGACACAGGGTAGCGGTCGACCGATCGACTGGACGAGGCTGATAGCGAGCTCGTCCCGCGGCTTGCCCTCGGTGTGGCGAAACAGCCTCTCAATGTCCATCGCCTCGGCGGCCACCATCCTTCCATGGACCTCCTGGTTTGCGAACCGCTTGGTCTTCGTCCGTCCATCTGTGATCACGAAAATCCGAAGCCGATCGATGTCGTTCCAGCGGGATCGAATTGTCGCCACGAGATCCCGGACAGGGTGGGTAGGATCGATTTTCGCATCAAGTTTGCCGCTTGCCGCGCCTAGGAGAAAACGGACGCCCTCTGTGGCGGTAGCTTTTGCATCTGGTTCCCCGAGCTCGCTCAGTTCTTCTGTCCCGAAATAGTGGGTCACGAACAGATCGAGTGCCGTTTCATCGGAGCTCAGGGCATAGCCCGTGATGCGAAGCTTCGCGTTACCGACCTTGCCGTTCCAGTGACAAACAGTCGGTTCGTCACAGATGTTGGTGGCCGCGACATGGTCCATTACCTTTTCCGCAAAGACGAGCTCGTCCGAAGGAAACGGGCCCTCGCCAGCCTCGACGCGTTCGGCAACGGTTGTCTGGAGGTCGGCGCGGAAGTTGCGGTGAAATTCTTCGAGGCTCATTTCAATCCAGTCCAAATTCGCCGATCAGCTCCGAAAGCCCGACTGAGGGGATTTCCAGGGCATCAAGGTCGAGCACATAGGCAGCTGAGCGGATGGCGGCGGGCAGTGCGGCGCGCGTGAGGCGCGGCATGTCTCCTTCCGCGCGGATTGCCCGCGAGTCTTTCAATGTCATTGGGCGCCCGTACAGTGGTGCATGTTCGTCGAGGTATCCCATCACCATGAGCAACGCCTCGAAACCGCGTTGCACTCCGGCTAGTCCGAACTTCCCGCGAAGTTCGGACACGAGCCCGACGAGCGAGATCCCGTCCGTGTTTTCCTCGAAACGGAGGGCGCAGAGGAAGAGTGGAGCCCTGTCACCGTCCAGCTGCTCGATGCTGTTGATCCGCGCAAGGAAGCTGCCGGTCCGGGCCGTGCTCTTCACCTCTATCGCGCCACCGCGAACGCGAAAGTCCTGCGCGGCACGCAACGGCCCTTGCCAGCAATCGAGAGCGCCAGCTCCAAGGGAAGTGTCCGCAAGCAGCCTGAGCATCCACAGTTCGCCGAGGAGACCGATCTGTGTATCAGGCGAGAGTGGGCGGTGCGTTCGAGCCATGAATTCCTGCCATTCCTTGACTCGTTCAAGGAAGCTATCCATGACTTCGCGGTTCGAGATGTTGGCCGCGGCTTCGAGCGTCCTCAGAACATCGACGACCATTATGGCGAAGATGTCCGGCGAACCCTCAGACCGTCTCACCAAGGCGATCGCCGTCTTGCCGGCAAAGACAGTCTGACCCTCGATGCAGGCGACGTCGAAGCCCTTGCCTTCGGGCAGCCGTGCCTGATTGATCGGCCAAGATCCCGGAAAGGAAACGATCAGGGCTTCCCGCCCAAGGGGAAAGTGACAACCCGCCTCAACCGAGACAGCGCCCATTCCGGTGAGGTGGACAAACCGCCAGTCTTCGCCGGCTTCCTGGCGTGCGAGCGCTCGCCACGCACGTGCGAGCCCCTCTTCAGTCCACCCAGTCATTGAGTCCCCCCCAAAGCACACTGTTAGCGATATACTTCGAGTTGGACACCCGCCTCTCGGAAGCGCTTGACGGAAAACTGATTGCCCAAGCGGCGACAGGATCTGCGTCCGCAAGCTCCGGAACCTCGGCTCCGACCGGGTCGAGAAGATAAAGCAACAGCAGGCCGCGTTCCCGGCGAGCCGGAATGCCCGCTTCGGCGACGCCTTCTCCGAGGACGCGACGGATCTGCGGACCTCTCGGTTCGGATGGAGGCTCCTTGCCTTCGTTTCGATCCGTGTCGTTGCGCCAAGTGTTTTGGCTGAGTTCGAGCGCAGCCTTCCACTCTGCTTCGGTCAAATCGATGGCCTGATCGCGAGGCGAGATCAGGCTCTTGATCGAGTATCGATCCGCATGTTCGGTCGCACGCCTGCGCTGGATCATGTTTATTGAATGACCGCCTACCGTGCGGGGTTTTTCATCGGGGCCGCTGTCCTTCCCGATCAGCGCGACGGTCCAGCTTGTGAGCTCCCTATCCTTGTTCATCTCCTCGATGAAGTCCGCGATCAGAGGACTCATGATCCGGAAACTGGCCGAGTGGGTCCTGTAATCCCGGAGGAACGAGATGACGCCCAGGGCTGGCACCTCTCGCCAAAGGTGCCCGCTCCACTTCTGACCTTCTGGCACGAAGAGCTGGTGGTTCAGGTCATTCGTCGGGCCAAGCGCGCTGATGAAGCGATCGATGGCTTGAAAGTTAGCTGTGATGTAATCCTTCCGATTCGGGAACACGATCGTCTGCAACAGATCGCCGGAATAGGTCAGCTCCATCGCGCGGGCGTTCCGCATCTTGGCCCGCGAGGTCACGGTAAGCACGGAGTGGGATTTAACGCGCAGGCCGAACTGCTTGGGAGTGGCCCCGGCCGCGACCATGTTGTCGAACTCTTGGCGTAGCTCTTCAGCGGCGTCAGCAATATGGCCGAACCACTCCACCATTTCCTGCGACGTGTAGAGACGGCAGACATCGAGGTAGCCGTCGCGGTAGCCGAACCACCGCCCCATCTGCATGAGCGTGTCGTACATCCGCGCTGTTCGCAGGAAATAGCTTGTGCAGAGACCTTCGAGCGTAAGACCACGAGCCAACTTGTCGCCGCCGATGGCAATCACCTTCAGGCCTGTTTCCTTATATTCCTCGTAATCGAGCGCGTCCTTTGCTGAACCGTTGATCTCGCGCACACGTATGTCCGACAGGACGTCGGGAAGGACGGCACAAATGTCCGACCACGGGAAGTCCTCAAGCGTTTCCCCTTCGACGAGGGCAGCGCGGATCACCCGCATGCCGGGCAGGAAGGTCGCTTCATATTCCTTGCGCATGGACGCTTCGAGGTTGGCTAGCTCAATGCCGCGGGTATAGCGGCCCTTGAGATCCCTGAGGTATTCGGCGACCTGGTTGACGACCTCGCTCTGAACCGAGGTAAATCGGGTCACGTGGATGAGCATTGAAGAGTGCTTGCCGCCCTGTCCTCGCAGCTTCCGCACTGCACAAGCATACACGAAGGATCTGATCGCTTCAGCAAGCGAATCCGGTACGCGAGCCTCTCCCTGCCAACGAGGACGATGGCCGTTCTTGTGTGGCTTTATCTCCGGAGATGTAGTCGTTTTACTCGGCATCCATGGCTGGAACTCCTCATCCGACAGCGCGCGCACGAGGGGCAAGTCGTCGGGCGTACTTGAGGCCGATCCGAATACGCGCCCGGGTCCCACATAATTCGATGGAGCCGCGAGGTTGGTGATGAAGGCTGCGGGGAAGAGGTCAGGCCCGTGCTCCTGTGTGGCCCCGCGGTCATGAATGAAGATGTTAGCGAACGGCGTCGCCGTATAGCCAACATAGGCTTTCCGCGAGAAGTGGTGGAGGATCGACCGGATCAGCCTGTTGATGGTCTTGGGTTCATGTTCGAGGTCGGGGTTGCCAAACTCGTCCACGACATCTTCGCCAGTGTCCACAGATCCATGATCGGACTCGTCGTCAATCACGAGGAGAGGCAGGTTGGTGACAAGCTTACGACCAGTTTCAGGATCGACGTGATTGGCGACACGGTTGCGAATCCAGTGCAGCAGGCGCTCGAGGACCGTCTTGTTCTTCTTGACCACGAATAGCCATGGTCGCTGTTCGGGGCTGATATTCATTTTCGCAGCGACAGCCGTGTTGAAGTCCCCCTTGTCGCTTCGATTGGTTGCAGCGTTGGGGCGGACGGACGTGTCTTTGTCGATCAGCCCAACCCCCACAGCCGGGAGCTCGTCAGCGTCAGCGATCGTCGCAAAGCCGAGGAAGCCCTCGTCGAGGCGGATCTGTGTCTGGGCCCTCAGGTTGTTGTGCAGGCCAGCTAGCACGATGATGATCTTGTAGCCGGCGTCGGCAGCCTTGCAGATGAGTCCGGTGTAGTTGCCGGTCTTTCCCGATTGCACGTGGCCTACAACGAGACCGCGACGGTCCCAAGCGCCTTCCCGGGTCGGATCCTCAAGCTGCGAGAGGACTTCATCGGTGGCCACATCGAGGGCGTCTTGCGCAGTCCACGGGATGCGCGCCTCCATATACTCAGAATAGCGCTGCCAGTACGTCCACCCCTTTTTCCGTTCCGCGGCGAGCCAAGCGACGTGGTCTTCGCTGCTCGAGAGGGTGGCATTCTCGCCCACTGTGCGGCTTGATCGGCGGATCAGCTCGTCAACGAGCGCGTCCCGATCGACGAGAGCGAAGTCTTCCTCCATCATGATGGCGAGCTTGTTCAGCTCCTTTCCGATCATATCCGGAGTGACGGAGCTCTTGGCGCGGTCCGCAGCAAGTCGGAGCATGTTCTGCGACATGGAAAGGATTGAATCGAAAGCCTTCTGGCTCGAAATCGTCATTGCGAATCTTTCGCTTCAAGAGCCTCAATCAGATTGAGGTGCTGGTCGAACGGGGGCGTACGACTGAGCCGTTCGCGCGCCTCGGTCGGGCTGAGGCCGCGAAACGTCACAAGCGCTTCGAAAATCGAGGACAACGTCTCCAATACTTCGTTGTCGGGTGCTCCCGCGAACCCCGTCCTAGGCGTCTCCTTGTCTTCCGCGGTGTCCAGCCAGATGCGCTGAACAGGAACGGTCTCCTCGATGAGCCTGAGTAGAGCAAGGATGTCGGGCTTTAGCGAACCGGCGCGGTTCAGGATCGAGGCTACGAGGTCATGGTCACGGGCAATCCGGTAGGATGTCCCCTGCGCCGAGCGCCGCGCCTGCCAAGCCTCTGCAACGGCGTTCGAACGTGTACCCGAAACCGGCGTGATGTGACCTCGATGGGCAAAAACTCGTCTCGCGGTGTCGCGGGTTTCCGATGCTAGACGATGAAGCTGGGCTCGCAGTCGGACTGGCGGACTGGCGGTCGACTTCAGGACATTAATCTTCCAATCGGCGTCCGCGCTGTTCGGTATGTCAAGCCTGATGCGAGCGAGCCTGTGAGCTTCATCGCGCGGCCACGGCCTCCCCCCATCGCCGAGGCCCAGCCAGCCCCCTGCGAGGAGAAGGCGCCTGTTGCGGTAGACGTAGAAGCCCTCCTGCTGTGTCCACCCTCCAGGCCCGGCGGCGGCTTCCTGTTCGGCGGTCTTGAGCATGTCGCGATGCGGAAGGACATGGCATTGAACCGTCACACCCGTCGTGTGGAGGATGCGATACTCGGGGCTTTCGAGCGCTTTCCCAGGATGTCCCGTCAGGTAAGGATCCCACGGTTTCACCGCTCTGCTGTTGAGATGGAGTTGAAGTTCGGGCTGCTGACCGCCCAAGAGACGATGAAAGGTCATCGCAAGATGTGCCTCTACACGATCGGCGAGTTCGATCATGTCGCTCGCGGCGAACCCGTCGGTCACGATACGGTCTAGCTTCTCCCAGAGAACGACAGTGCCGTGCTCCATCTGGTCGAGTTGCGCCAGCAGATGCTCCGATCCCGGCGCAGGCCCTTCGAAGAGTGGCCATTCTGCGCCCGACTCCTGGCCAATCAGATCGAGATCCCAGCGCAGGCAAACAATGGGGCCGCCATTCTGCCGACTCGCGACAGTCAGTCGCCGAGCCTGCGAGAAGCTCGCTGTCTTGAGCCCTAGCCCGAAGCGCCCAAGGTCGCGGGCGGCGCGTTCAGCCCGCGGATCGCGTGCGCCGAGCCGCATGCCGACCTCCAGAGCTGAGTCGTCCATGCCATCGCCGTCATCAGTAATCCGAACCCAGCTCTCCGAGGCGGCCCATTCGAGATGGATGGCGACCGAGCGCGAATTTGCCGCGATCGAGTTGTCGACCAGATCGGCAAGTGCGGTCGCAGGTGCGTAGCCGAGCCCCCGAAGCGACTCGAGCATCGAACCGGCGTGTGGAGGAGCATTTCTTACACCCATGCCGTCACATCCCCAGCAAAGCCTGAAGTCGCTGCTTGCGCTTTGGATGCGAAAGGTAGTTGAGCGCCTTCGCCTCTATCTGGCGAATGCGCTCGCGCGTCACCCCATAGAGTTGCCCGATCTCTTCGAGGGTCATTTCGGCATCGCGCCCGATTCCGAAGCGCATCCGGATCACGTCAGCCTGACGCTCCTGCAGCTCAGCCAAGGCGTCTGCGACGATCCTTTCGGTCTCTGCCCGATCAAAGGGATGCAAGTCATTCCATTCGGGCAGCAGATCGTGCCAGTCGTCAATGCTCTCAGGGTACTCGGGCTCACGGGGAATCCCGCGAAACTGTCTCACTTCGTCAAGTGTCCATTCCAGCTCGGTTGCGAGTTCATTGTCAGAGACAATGCCGTCAACTCGAACGTCGAGCCTGCCCATAGCGCGATCAAGCTTGGCGATTTTCTCACTCCGGTGCACAGGGATACGGATCGCTGTGCCTTCGTCAGCGCGCCATCGTGTGATGGCCTGCCGCATCCAATAGGTGGCGTAGATGAGAAAGCGATAACCGCGCTCTGGATCAAAGCGCCTCGTGGATCGCTGCAGTCCTATGTATGCCACTTGGAAAACGTCCTCGGGGTCTTCGCCTTCCTCCACGCTGCGTGACGCGAAGCGTCGTACGTAAGGCAGGTGTTCACGGATGAGGTGCTCGGTTGCGGCCTCGAAGACTGAAATCTGGGCATCCAACCGGCTAGCCTGCTCTTGGCGCGCCGGGTCCTGTTCCAGTGAGCGGATGAGCTCCTTGTGGAAAGCCAAATTGAAATCCAGTGCTTCCAGTGCGGCGAGCGCTTGCCTACGCCTTTTCCCGTCCATGGCTCGGCCATTGGTTTGCCAGGACCTTAGGATTTCTCCAGCAGCCATGACTTCCGCCGTGTCGGTGTGGTTCGGGCGCGATGGAATTATGGTTCTTAGCGAGACGGAGCCGGGATCCCGGCAGCCGTCGCGGATGTTATCGAAAACACCGAGGATCATTTCGACAGCTGCTTCGCAGCCAAGAATTCCCAGCTGAAGCTCCTGCTTTGCACGGACCATGGGCTCCAGCAGTTGGCGTTCGTCCGACTTGTCCATGACAAAGCGCTGTGTTCCGGGCAGCCGGGTCGCTCGAGTGAGGGTCGCCTCGATTGCTTCTACCAGTTCATCGGAGGAGATGTCCGCTCTGGCGTCCCAGAGACCGTCATCATGCTCGGAGGTCTGATCGACCAAGTAGAAGCCCGCAGCTTCCATGTTGCGCTGGAGGTTGATGCGCAACTCGTCGAGCTCACCATTGCCTTCGCAAAGTGCGATCAAGCCGTCGATGTCATCCAACGAGCACCGCCCCTTCGCCCTAGCCTCCTCTACCCAGGTGATGCAGATTTCCGGATCGATTGACAGCCGAGTGCCGTTCTGAACGACGGCGCGTTTGGCCGATCGCGGGCCACGGTTGCGGACCTTAAGGAAGTCGTGCTCTGTACCGTGGTCGGTTACGGCGGCGCCAGAGCCGATGCCCTCTCCAGCAATTTGTGCAGGTGAAAGGTCGAGATCCCAGTCCCCGTCCCCATTATCAGTAACCGTTGGTGCTGGACTAACGACCGCGACGAATGTCCCCGAAGCATGCTCGCTCGCAGACTGGCCAAAGAACTCCTCTGGCTCCTTCTCGGCCTCGAAACTCAGCAGGTCACTCAAATCATCAACTGTGCCATTCGACTCCGTCTCGTGAACCACTGTCGAGCAATGCTCTAGGCCTGCATCGGTCCGAACCGGGGCGATCTCGGTCTCCGAAACATCGTCGAGCTCGTCGACCTGTTTGGATTCTGGCACCTCCGCAGCAAGCGAAGACAGTAGCTGCGCGACCAAGTGTTGGCCTTCGGCAAATGCGACATCGGCAGGTGTCTGCCGATCATGGTTCAATGATCCCGCATCGGAACCTGACCGAATGAAGAGGTCGCAAAGGGCAAGATTCCCCATGCGCGCGACAAGGTGGAGTGGTGTGTCCCCCTTCGGATCCACCGCGTGAAGTCGAGAGGATCGAGCGAAGTCGGAAAGCTTCTCGAGCTTTCCGTCTGCAATCAGGCGAATCTCGAATGGGTCAAGAAGGCGGCTTTCCGGGTCGCTCGTTGTCTCGATGCGACTGCCGAGGATGCGGGAAAGCCTATCCATGATCTTCATGGACGACCTTCCTATTAAGAAGCACGATCTGCTGATCCTTCGGCTCCCTCGCGCCGGGATCCGTATCGAGACCGAGTCGCCTGAGCGCGTAGTAAAGTAGCGCTCGACGAACAGTTATCGTCGCCGTGCCCCCACGCATTCCGTAGTCGAGCGCGATGACCTTGGCCTGCAATTCTGAAAGAGCGGGATGAGGCCCGATTTCCAGCGTGACCCGCGTGTTCCAATCGCGGTCACTCTCCGCTGGCACGCTGCTCTCCCGCGACCCTCGAATCTCGAGCATCCGGGATAGCAGGAAATCCTTGAAGGCTTCGTCCGACACGCAGAACGCCCGGGCGTGCCAACGGAATCCGTCAAACGCGATGGCGTGTGGAGCAATCCAGCGCCAACGAGGTTCCGGACTAGACAGGGATTGGTACTTCACCTCGATCGCCTCAGACTGGCGAATGGCGCCAACCACCGATCGAAGCGACACCGGGTTCACACCGCGGACGGGCATTGGGATCGACGCAAAGGGCGGTAGCCCGGCGATCCAGGAATCCTCGCGATCTACGATTCCGTCGGCGACCGATCGCAACTGGGCGAGGTAGCGGCTCGCGTCGGGTTCAAGGAACCGCGACTTGTAGCCGGGAGTACGAACATAGGTCCGCGCGCTCTTATCGTAGAGCATGTTATCGGGCGCGATGCCGATGTAGCGGTTCAAGTCGGTGGAGGCTTGGTTAACCGAGACCCCGAACTGCTCCATCAGGTCGCTGCGATTCACACGGCCCTGCCAGAACAGGCGGAACTCGATGAACTCGAGCCGCTGCTCGACTCCCCAGCGAAGTCCGAACTTCGCGTTGTCCACCACGGCTCCCCAGCCCGCTGATACGCACAGAAACTATGCGCGCCCATTTTTTGGGTCCACATCAACTTGGAGAACATCGCTCGGCAGTGCAACTGTTTAATGCGGTTGTCTTTCGGCCGATGTGCCCTCCTGTAGATCGAAAGGGGCATGTTGCGCATCTGCCCGTGCGTCGACATCAAGCCGCTTCCCAGACTTGGTTCAGGATCTTCGCTGCCAATGCCGCCTTGTCCTGCGGCAGGAAGCGGCCGTAGTGGTTCTGGACCATCTCGGGTGTGTCTTGGATGGCGTAGCTCGCCTGCTCGTAAGAGCCGGTCTGCTTGAGGATGTGTGTCGCAAGCACATCTCGGACGTTGTGCGGACCGTGCGGCAGGAGTCCTCGGATCGCTCCTCGACCGGTGAAGGGGTTGAATATGCCATAGCGCTGGATCGTCAGTCGCCAAGCCTCGTAGAACGTGGTCTGGTCATAGGCGGGGTCGGTGCTCGTCTGCTTCACGGTCTTCACGAAGAACGTGCCGGGATCCTCTACCCCCGAGAGTAGGACCTTCCGGTGCCGGACGATGTAGGTCTCGATATGGTCGTAGAGGCCGCTGAGGTTGGGCAGAACCAGCCGAAACGGCTTGCTTCCGAAGTATGACGATGTGGCGTTCTTGAAGGCCACAGCCGGGATAAGGACCTCCCATCCACTATCCCGGTCACTCCAGCGCAGTTCGCCGCGCTTCATGTCCTCGAGCTGCCGCTCCGAGCGGGGGAATTGGCCGCGCGGGCAAACCATCAGCTGACGTAGGTTCTTCTGGCGCAGTCCTAGGTGCAGCCCAAGGCGCAGCAGCAGAAATGCCCTTATGGCCTCCGCGGCGCCACGCGGATAGCGCTTCGGATCGGGCATCCGTTTCAAAATCTCCTCTGTGATTTTGCGGTACTCGCCAACCGGGCTTGGAGCCTCGAGCACTGGCATGATGGGCTCGAATGGATCGCGGTGGACCCGAGCTACCCGCTGGATCTCTTTGGCGCGGTTGGTCGCATGTTTGTAGAACGCATCGCACGCGCCGTCCCAGTCAGTTCGCGCGCGTTCAATCTCTTCAGCGGTAACCAAACCCGAGATGGGACGAACCCGTTGAACGAGTTGGCCATGCTGGCGCAACCAGCCGGTTTCCTGGCGCGTCAGCGCAAGCGCGATGCGCAGCATGTCGACCTCCCAAGCGGTATAGAAGCCGCGCCGGCGTTCTCGCCACTGGACGTACCAATCCCAGATGCCCGGGAAGACGAGGAGGCCGAGCGTCAGATGCTCGAGCGGGACGCCGAAACCACGCACGATGCCCTTCGGCGAAGCTGCCAATGCTCCGAGCATCAAGCCGAGATGCTCGATCTTCTGCGAGGTCGTTTCTTCTCCCCAGACGCCGTTGCGTTGGAGGCCAAGGGCGGTCAGCGTCGATGTCTTGAAGCGCACGAGGCCGGCCATCTCCATGGTGAGCTGTGGCGGCGCATCGACGACACCGGAAAGCAGGTCCGGATCGGTCAGGGGCGCTCCCTCGTCCTGCGCCGCGGCTTGACCCAGATCCTGTACGGGTTCGGATCGACCATATGCGACGCCGGGAAAACGGATGGCATAGCGCTGCTTGGCTGCTGCGGCTTGGAACCGCCGATAGTCCGTCGCGCCGCTGATAATCACGCGTCTGACCCACTCAACGATCGTCTCTCGCTCCGCGAGCGGCAAGGAATTGAAGTTATCTGGGAGGTGCCAAGCTAACCGTCGGCGCTCAGATGGACTGATGTCGTCCAGCTCGTGGCCTCTGGCCGCCCGACCCCGGTGAGGCAGCTTCGCCTGGAAATACCCATCCGGCAGGCGATAGCGTCGCTCTATGCGTCGGAGGATCGCCAAGCTGTCGGTGGTGGCTGGTGCTCGGGTTCCTTGAACCCAGCTCCGGATGGTCTTTATGTCGAAGCGCTCACCGGCCTCGACGACGGCTCGATGGAGGTGCCAATACGTTTCACCGTGACGCCGCATGTGGAGCGTAAGGGCTTCGCGAAAGGTGCCTGGATCGTCCCAGCTATCGTCGAGCGCCTGAGGAAACTCGACCACCTCCTTAGGCCTGACGCCGCGCTTTTGCTCTCGACCAGAGAGGTTGCGGGTCTCGGTGGGGACTTGTTCCGCGAAGAGGTCGGGCTGGTGGCGAGCGCGGGGAGTAGATGCGGAACGACGCCTCGCCGGGCTGCCTTCCTCAGGGGCCGCGTCATTGCCTTTCCCGGTAGCAAGAAACCTCGGCTCTGCCTCCTGCCTAGCGGCGACATTGAACGCCCGCACGATTGCGTCGAGTGCCGGTCGAACCTCCTCCTTGATTGAAGCGATACGCGGATGATCAATTTCGCAGCACTCAGCAATGGCTCTCCAGTCGACGCCGCGTCCCTTGGTCGGCGGGTCCTTTCGGTGCACTATGAGGTGTTGGAGGTAGGATTGGAGACGCTCGGTATCGGCGCCAAGGAAGGGTTTCAGACGCCTCTGGCAGAAGTCGGCGATCTTTGTTGTCAGCAGGCGGGAGGTGCGGTCGGTAGGCATATGCGGTAGAGCTGTCAGCGAGTTGGAGAACTCGCCAAGTTAGCCGATTCGGCTCGCTTAGAGAGTCTGAAGCGACAGTCGTGGACGTCGAGCTGCTTCTCCAGAACAAATCGAGAGCTCGTAGCCAATTTTAGCTCTGAGCCCCGCGGCAATCCGCGCTAGGCCGATGGTTGGCGTGCTCTCGATAGGCTATCCAGCACCTGTTCCAGCCTGTAGGGCGAGACTTGATACAGATAGCTCAGCAGCAAGATCAACTCGCTCTTCACAGCGCGATCAGACTTACGCGGTAGCGAAGCGGGGCAATCTCGTCCACCGATACGGCTGAACCAACAGCAACTTTGTTCAGCTTGAAAAACTGCGCAACCCACCCCCGCCTTCGAAAGAACTTCTTATCACCATCAAGGTCAGTGAGAACGGGATCCGCCCCGCCCCAGTCGATGGAGATTTCTGTCGACGCAGAGCTAGCTCGGTTTGAGCCTCCCACGGCTTCTGACGGGAACTTATCGAAGAAATGACGGAGGTAAATGTGGTTATGCCGGATGTTGCCTTCGGTAATTCTCGTGATGCCGAGATGGCGGACGACCGTGTCAGTCACGGGGGCGCTGGTCACCCGCGTGGGTGTCGCTTCCGTGCTCGATCGAGCACGGCGCTGAAGCTGCTGGGGCGAAACTTGCGCCTCGGTCAAGACCTGGACCACCGGCGGGGTCCGAAGTGCCGCTAAAGCTTCCGCCCGGAGCACCACTTCGGCCGATGCTCGCGCATCTTCCTCCGCATCGTGATGGACGAAATTCAGGCCAAGGTGCCGCTTCAACGAAGCAAGACCATGCCCGCCATTGCCCTTGAGTTCTGGCCAGGCCCCACGCGCGACCTGAACGCTGTCCCGCCACACCCAAGTAGGCTGCTTGATTCCACCGTGGGTGCACGCGGCGTTGATCGCGGTCTGATCGAAGCTCGAATGCTGATAAACGACTTGCCCGGTCAAAGCCGTTTCGAGCAGAGGCAGGATCTGATCGAACGTCGGCGCGCCTCGAACCGTGCGAGCAGTTATCCCGTGAATCCGGCTGCATGACCAATCGTCTGTCTGCGGGTCGATATAAGTCACCCACGTCTGGATCGTCCTGTCTGGGCGCACAAAGGCCAGCCCGATCTGACAGATACTGGCGCAATTATAATTTGCCGTCTCAACATCAAGCGCGACAAACCGGAACTCTCCGAGCGGAAGATCCCTCACGGAGCGTTGAGCTTCCGGCGGGGGAGTGAAGTGATCCTTTCGCAGCGTGGTGAGATAGCGCCGCCGCTGGCGTTCGATCGCCTCAATGTGAGCCGGTCCCCATCCGAGCCGAGCAATGGTCAGATCGACGAGGTGCTGAGGCTCCTCGAAGGCTGCCGCCGCTTTTCGATTCCAAGCGATGGCTTCAGCGGGAGCAATCGCTATCACTTCCCGTTCCAGGGCTGAGATATCGACGTGCCCCGGGATCGGAAGCCAAATTGCTGCGCAATGATCCGCGACAAACGCGTTGCGTAATGCCTTAGCGTAGCCGCCATCTGCCACAGTCGACAGGTCCTTCCTGTCTCTCCACATGCGCCCCACGTTGTACATGTACGAGAAATAGTGGCTCATGTCTTCTGAGCCGGTGCGGTGACGCTGGTGGATGCGTTTGTACAGGCTCTGCGACGTAGAGCTGGTTGATCCGATATAGCGCAGATGGCCGAGATGATCGATCAAGCCATAGAGCCCACGCTCATTTTGAGGAGCATCAGCGGTCCTGCGAGCAGTCTGCTGCAAGAGTGCGTCAAGGGCATTGCGGGCCGAATATTCCATTGTTCGTTCTCGCCATTCCGGAAGATCAGTTGAACCAGCGCCGATACCGCCGCGCGGCGGTGACTACGCGCCCGTGCTCGCCAACGACGAGATACACGCCGTTGTAGCGCTCTAACTCTGATCGCCGACGATCACTCCCATCGGCGGCCAAGGCGATGGAAGCCCTGTCGAACATCAGCCGAATGGCTCTTCCGGGGGCCTTATGCTGAGTGCCGTAAGCGAAGATCGTTGCGACGATCTCCGCTGGAATGCTGCGCTGGATACCTCGCAATTGCGCGTGACGGGTGATGTCCATCTCAACTCCGAATTTGTCGGCGATCCACCGCTCGGCGCCGCTGAAGCAGGGCGTCGTTCAGGCAGGATCGAATGGGAAAATGTGATCGCTGGCGGTGGTGCGTCGATCAGAGGGTGTTGCGATCAACCCGGCGCCACTCGATTGCGCTAACAATGCCCCAGTTGTCGTTCTCGTTGGGACGCCGCCACTTCGCCACAGGCATAGCCTGAAGCCGGAGCAGTGCTTCGTCATAGTCCTGGAACACTTCCTCGGAGCCCTTATCGCCGATCTGGTAGTGTCCACCACGGTTTGTGCTGGGCGTGAAGATCGAGCCGTCGCGAGCGACAGGAACAAAAACAGGCGTCATCGCCGTCGCCTCGTCCGTCTGCGCCGCGTTTTCACCTTTCGAGATCGTCGGCAGAAAGGAATCTCTTTTATCGAGCCATGCGCGGGCGGCCTCGTTCGATAGGAGACCAGCGGCGTCCTTTGGCAATTCGGGCGTGGCCCCGGACATCATGTTGCGGATACGGCTGAGCTTGACGTTTCCCAGCAGAGCTAAGCCCTCTGCGGCAACGCCAGATGCGTTGTCGAGATTCCACCGCGCCCTCGCCATCAGAAGGGTCGGAAAGAGCGGCTCTCGTTCGGCGTCAGGCAACCAACGATCGGGAGGGCAGTCGAGGAGCAGCTCTTCAACCGTTTCGAGGGTCTCGCGGATCTCTTGTTCGCTCGAACCACCGGGATCAAGGAGTCCAAATACCGCATAGGCCGACAGGGTGGTCAGCTTCTCTCCCAACTTCGTCCCGAGGTAGAAGCCCGTCTCTTGAACAGCCTCCTGCCAGTTGACCGTGCAATTATCGAGTTGCCCGAAGGCGCGTGCGGTCTGCTCGCCTCCGACGATGCGTTCCAAATTTTGTCCAAGGCGGGTGACTAGCGGGATCAGCGACGTGGCGGCATCCACGTCAGCGTCGAACCACCTGCCAAAGGCCTCTGACCGCTCTTCATAGGTCGCGCTGCGTTGAATTCCGTGTTCGCGAAGCGGGTGCATATGCCATCTCCGGTGCAATAATGAATCACTAGATCACTCGAATCAGGATTGCAAGAAGGATGAGAAAATGAATCATTGATTCACTCAAAATGGCGTATGCGCTTCTCGCGTGGGGGCTGCTTAGGTTCAAATTGAGTTGGAAGCGCTTGTACGTGACGCCCCTTGTCGCGTGCGTTGACGAGGTGAGGCGTAGCACCAGTTCGCAGCGCTGACTTATTCGGACAGTTCTAGCGGTCTGAAGAAAGAGGCCTTCGCGGCGATGTGCGGCACGGCAGTGCTACGCTGTATTCGTTCGAGAGCCTCGAGGCGGGTCACTCAGCCGAACAGCCACGGTCCGCCTTCCTTGGTGCGGCCCTGCCCCATTCTGTCAGCGCGGTCTGAGGGGAAGATCATCTGACGCGGAAGTCGAGTACGCGATAGAGCGCAAAATCGTTCATCCATGGTACCGCAAATTGTGAGCAGACATCAGGCACCTTACGTCGGGCGCGACGCTTGCCCGGGCGTGGAACTTCCTTGGTGACAACTGTCCTCTCTTGGCCGACGCAATAGGCGGTGAGAAACGGGTCGCGGCCGATCTCTTCCAGTTCAGCGTCGGTCAGATTTTGCCCGTAACCTTCATCAAGAACGCGATTGAACACCTCCTGATCGACCTCTTCATCGAGCAGCAGCGCCTCTTTCACATCGCGATCGACGATCCAATCCTTCAAAGGACCGTTGGCGACCGCAATCTCGTCATGGATCTCGAACGGCATTTTGATCCGGCCGTCCCTGCCTTGTACGATCAGCCAGTCCCAAAAGGGCGGCACGCGGTCGATCGGGTAGTAATCTTCATGCGCCCGTATCAACACGTTGGCATCGAGGAGGTACAGCACCGCTTACCTCTCGACCGGGGCGAAGGGGCCAACGCGCTCGGATGTTCGCAGTAGCGGCTCTACGGAGCTCGGCTTCACCCCGAGCATCTTTGCGGCCTTGGTATGGGTTAGAGCCTCGTCACGCAGCGTGCGGCCTACCAGGCCTAGAAGCGCCCGGCCAAGTCGATGCTTCCTGACGACGTAATAATTCGGGCCACCCTCTGCTTCGCGGTTCTGCTCGCGAGCGCGCTCACGGACCTGGCGCCAGCGCGCGGCATAAAGGGCTACCAGCTCCCGATATTTCGCTTCGGTTATGCGTCCTGTTCTCTGGAATCTATAGGCGACCATCGGCTCCGAAACGTTCCAGCTCTCCGCAACCATGCGGATGACCTCGCGCTCCGCGCCCTCGGTGATTTGGCCGATCGCCGGTAGCTCGCCTGTGGGAAGCAGAAATTCGCCGGCGACGTCATTGCAAAACCGCTCAACGCGCGCCGCGGGCGTCTCAGGCTCTACGGCTGACGGCGATCCGCTGACGCCGGTCGACCCAACGAAAATATGCACCAGCTCATGGATGAGCGTAAAGGAGCGGGCTGCCTTGGCGTCTTGGTCATTGATAATGATGAAAGGCGCGATCTCGTCGGCTATGGCAAAACCGCGAAAGATGCTCTCGCTGACGTTCGTCTGGTGTGAGCCAAGATTGCCGACGAGAAGCACAAACACGCCGATCTTTTCGACGCGCTCGCGCAGATCGTTGAAAAGCGCCTCAGGACCGTTGAAGCGGCGCATATCGCGCGCAGCGGCGATGCCGAGTGCTTGGCGGATCGTGTCGGCCACGAGCGCGACATTCTCTCGAATCGATGTCCGGCCGACGAAAGGAAGAGGCGTCGTGTCGTCGTCATCTTCAAGGATTGAGCGCGCCATATCCTGACGGGCGCGAATGTCGCGCAGCAGGGCATCGAGCAGTGCTGTCTCTTTGGCCGAAACCTGCCCGGCGATTGTACGGAAGTCCTCGCCTCTGTTCCCGATCACGGGCGGCGCGGCCATGTAAAATGCGGTCAGCGGGCGGCGATAGACGCTCGCGATCTTGAGAAGCTGGTTGCGGGTCGGCTTGCGCTCGCCTTCCTCCAGAGCCAGCAGCTTTTCCTCGGCGCTCGAGGCTTCCGTTGCCGACAGCCCGAGGCGCACAGCCGCCTCCTCAACGGAGAGACCGGCCGTCTCGCGCGCCCACGTGAGAATGGACGGATTGATGTTCTCTGCCCGCATCGTCTTTCAGATTTGTAGGCCGGCATCGTCCTCGATAGCGATCAACAATTACGCAACCGTCACAGTTGGCCAAACTTGCTCAAAAATGGAAGAGCCCCTCGCAGAGCCTTTGGTTGGCCCCGAATCCATGAGACTGCCGGCGCGGCATATCGTCCGTAGCCGCCCGCCGCAAAGCGTAGGCAACCGATGCGCGGACTAGGGCCAAAAATAGGGCCAGCCCCAAATCGATCCGAAATTTTGCTGGGAAATCAATCACTTGCGCGATTTGCCTGGTGGAGCTGAGGGGATTCGAACCCCTGACCTCTGCAGTGCGATTGCAGCGCTCTCCCATCTGAGCTACAGCCCCAAGGCGCTGGCCTTCTAGGCCGTGCGTCGCGTGGATGTCAATCGCTTCCGTTGCCTCTTTCGGCAGGTCTCGACGATATTCTGCGGCAACATCCCGGACTGGCCGAAAAAAGGAAGATCGATGCGTGCCGTTCTCGACGTGGTTCTGCTCGCCCTGCAGATCTATGTGTGGATCCTGATCGCCTCGGCCGTTCTGAGCTGGCTGATCGCCTTCAATGTCATCAACACCCGCAACCAGTTCGTCGCCACGGTCTGGGACATGCTCTATCGCATGACCGAACCCGTGCTGCGGCCGATCCGCGAGCGCTTGCCCAATATGGGCGGCATCGACATCTCGCCGATCATCCTGTTGCTGATCATCTATTTCATCCAGAGCGTGATCATCCGCTACATCTACCCCAACGTCTTCTGACACCCGACATCCTGCCGGCAAGCGCCCTGCGCTGAGCGCGGCCCGAACGCTGGCAGGACGCATTCGACCTCTCCGGCATCGCCATGCAGTATGCGGCCGCCGACAAATCTCGGAGGTCGCCTCGTGTACACGCCCGCTACGCCCTATCGCAGCCAGAACTGGAATCTGACGAAGCCGTCGGCCGCCGGCCGACACGGCATCGTCGTCTCGCAGAACCGGGAAGCGGCCGAAGCCGGCGTCGCGATCCTCGAACAGGGCGGCAACGCGGCCGACGCCGCCGTCGCGACCTGCTTCGCGCTGGCCGCCCTCGAGCCCTGGAACAGCGGCCTGGGCGGCATCGGCTTCGCGGTGGTGCTCAAGGCTGGCGAGAGCCGTGCCCAGGTTGTCGATTTCGGCCCCGTCGCGTCGCGCCGGGCCAATCCCGCCGATTATCCCCTCACCGGCGAGATGAAGAAGGACCTCTTCACCTGGCCCGAGGTCGTCGGCGATCGCAACATCCACGGCCCGCTCTCCTTTGTCACGCCGTCCTCGGTCGCGGGCTATGCCAAGCTGAAGGAAGCCTTCGGCTCGAAGCTGCCGCTCGCCGATCTTCTCGGCCCCGCCATCGCGCTGGCGAAGCGCGGCCTGCCGGCCGACTGGTACACGACGCTGAAGGTCGCCTCTTCCGCCTCGGTGCTGCGGCTCTACCAGGAAAGCGCCCGCATCTACCTGCCTGGAGGCCTGCCGCCGGTACCGCCCTATCAGGGCACGCCCGGCTTCATGGTGCTGGGCGAATTGCCCGCGACGCTCGAGCGCCTGGCGGCGGCCGGCCTCGACGATTTCTACCGTGGCGACATCGCCCGGCGCATCGCGGCGGACATCGCCGCGAGCGGCGGCGTGGTTGATGCCGAGGATCTGGCGAATTGCCGGGCCGAACTCCGCGAGTCGCCGACCATCGCCTGGCGCGACAGCCACCTGATCCATACGGCCGGAGGGCTGACAGCCGCACCAACGCTCGAGCGGGTCGTCGCCGGCATGGCCGATGCTCCGGTCGACGCCAACGGGCCGTCCGCAACCTGGTTCACCCAGCTCTCCCAGGTGATGCGGCAGGCCTACAGCGACCGGCTGGCCGGGCTCGGCGCAGCCGCCGCGGCGAAGGAGCCGGGCGACACCTGCACGACGCATCTCACCGTGGTCGACCGCGAGGGCAACCTCGTCGCCGTCACCACGACGCTGCTCTCCTCGATGGGCAGTCGCGTCGTGCTGCCCTCGACCGGCGTGCTGATGAACAACGGCATGATGTGGTTCGACCCGCGCCCCGGCAGCGCCAACGCCATCGCGCCGGGGGCCCGGCCGCTCTGCAACATGCTGCCGGTGGTGGTCACGCCGAAGGACGGCGGCTGGCCGCGCCTCGCCGCGGGCTCCTCCGGCGGCCGGCGCATCCTCGCCAGCATCTACCAGACGCTGGCCTGGCAGCTCGATTTCGGGATGGACACCGAACGGACGGCGCATCAGCCGCGCATCGACGTCTCCGGCCCGGATTCGACCAATGCCGACCTGCGCCTGCCGGCGCAGACCATCGCAGCGCTGGAAGCGGCAGGCCCGACGGCTCTCGTCGAGCACGCCGTGCTGCCGATCAACTTCGCCTGCCCGAACTTCATCCAGGTGTCTCGCGAGGGCGCGGAAGGATCGAGCGACGCGGCCTCGCCCTGGTCGGCGGCCGTGGCGGCGAAGCGCTGACCGCAAGAAAAAAGGGCGGCCCATACGGCCGCCCTCAGCTTGATGGCTGGTCTCAGCCGCGCTTCACCCCCCAGGGATAGGGGGCCGAACCGGCGAGCATTCCGGTCATGTCCTTGCGATAGGCCGTGCGGCTGACGAACTGGCCGAGCGGTATCGTCGCGACCTCCTCCAGCGCCAGCCGGCCCAGCTCCTTGGCGTTCTTGCTCTGCGCGGCTTCGTCGGGAGCATAGAGCCAGGCCTCGGCGAGCGCTTCGGCCTTGTCGCTTTTCCACCAGCCGAACCAGCCCTTCTCACCCTGTCCACGCACCAGCGAGGACAGGGCCGGATTGCCCCAGCCCGTCGCCGAGCCGGTGGTGTGGAAGATGCTCCAGCCGCCCTTCTCGACCGGTTCGCGACTGCCGCGACGCTGGACGACGGTGCCCCAGTCGCTCGCCGCCATCTCGACATTCATGCCGAGCTGCTTGAGCAATTCGAAGGTCACCTCGCCCAGCGGGCCGATATCGGGAAAATCGGTCGGGTTGATGATGACGACCTTCTCGCCATTGTAGCCGGACTCCTTGAGCGCCGCCTTCGCCTTCTCGATGCTCTGCGGCATCAGATCTTCCTGGTCGCCGTCGTAATAGGGCGTGCCGCGCCACCACAGGCTGCGGCAGGTCTGCCAGAGCGAGGTGTCGTCGCCCTGGGTAGCGCGCATGTAGTCCTCCTGCTTCACCGCCATGCGGACGGCGGCGCGCACCTTCGGGTTGTTGAAGGGCGGCTGCAGGTGGTTGAGGCGGATGATCGAGCCACGGCCGGCCTTGTCGATGACCTCTTGCTTGATGTCAGGATTGCTCGCCAGCATCGGCTGCAGATCGGTGAGCGGACGTTCCCACCAATCCACCTCGCCGCGTGTCAGCGCTGCTCCCGCCGTCGCCGGGTCCGGCAGGATGTTCCACTCGATCCGCTTGAAATGCGCGACCTTGCCACCGGCGTTGCGGCTCGGCGGCTCGCTGCGCGGCTTGTATGCCTCGAACTTCTCATAGGCCACGCGGCTGCCCGAGACGTAATCCGCCGCGACGAACTTGTAAGGCCCGGAGCCGACCATCTCCGTCACCTGCGTGTTGGCGTCGGTCTTGGCCAGGCGTTCGGGCATGATCACCGGAGGCTGGTCGGACTTCGCCAGGCAATCCAGCATCATCGGGAAGGGGCGCTTCAGCTTGATCTCGATCGTGCGATCGTCAGGCGCTCCCCATTCCTCGACGGCGCGGCCGAGCAACTGGCCGTAGGGGTCGCGCTGGGTCCAGCGCTTGAGGCTCGCCGCGCAGTCGACACCCCGCACCGGCGAGCCGTCGTGAAAGGTCAGCCCTTCGCGCAGCTTGATGCGCCAGGTTTTGCCGTCGGCGGAGATCTCGTGCCCTTCCGCCATCTGCGGCTGCGGCTTCAGCTTCTCGTCGGTGCCGTAGAGCATGTCGAAGACGTAATAGCCGTGATTGTTGGTCACGGTCGCCGTCGTCCACACCGGATCGAGCGCCGACAGATTGGCCTGCGGCACGAACTTCATCAGCGTTGCGGAGCCTTGTGCCGCCGCCTGCCGTGTCAACGCCGGGCCGGCTAGCCCAAGCGCTGCCGTACCCATGAGGAATTCACGACGTCTCATCTGCATTCTCCCCTCTTATGGTTGGTGATGGGTGGGCTCCGCCGTGAACGAAGCCCGTGAGCGTCTCAGGCGAAGCCCATGAAGTTCGGGCTCTCGCTGAGCGGTCGCGCCTTGGCAAGGCGAGCCAGATCCGGCACCGGCCGCGCCGTCAGCGGATCCCCGGCGAGTGCCGCTTCCAGCGCCGCCGCCACAGCCAGAACCTTGGCGTCGCCGCCGCGCGGTCCGACGATCTGCAGGCCGAAGGGCATGCCGTTGCGGTCGAGCCCGACCGGCAGCGAGATCGCCGGATGGCCGACGGTGGTGACGGCATAGGCGAGCGCGAGCCAGTGGAAGTAGGTCCGCGTCGGCTTGCCGTCTATTTCGGCCGGGAAAAGCTCGGTCCAGGGCCGCGGGCTCAAGGTGACGGCCGGGGATAGGATGACGTCGTAATCATCGAAGAAGCGCTGCCAGCGCTGGTAGATCGCCGTCTGCTGCTTCATGGCGCACGTCACGTCCAGAGCGGAGTAGCCCAGCCCCTCCTCGACATTGGCGCGGACATTGGGGCCGACCATCTCTGGTGTGTCGCGCACCTTGTCGAGATGGCTGGCGAGGAAATTGACCGCCCGCAGGATCTCGAAGACCTCATCGGTCCCCTCGCAGTCCGGCGTCGCCTCTTCGGCTGCGTGGAAGAGATGGCTGAAGGCTCCGGTCTTCTCGGCGAAGGTGTCGCGGATCAGCCGCTCCGTCGGCGCGAAGCCGAAATCGGGGGTCAGCGCGACCTTGAGCGAGGCGAGGTCGATCGCCTCGGGCCGGGCGAAGTCCTCCGGCCGCCGGACCGTCTTGCCATGGATCGTCGTCGCCAGCGCATCGGCTGCGTTATCGGACACCATCGTCGAGAGCAGCAGGCACAGATCAGGCACATTGCGCGCCATCGGCCCAAGCACGGAGAGCGGATTCCAGCCGAGCTGCCGCTTCTCGCTCGGCACCAGCCCAGGCGATGGGCGGAAGCCGACGATGCCGTTGAAAGCCGCCGGATTGCGCAGCGAGCCACCGGTGTCGGAGCCGGTGGCGATCGGCACCATGTTCGTCGCCAGCGCCACGCCCGAGCCTCCGGACGAGCCCGCAGCACTCTTCGACGGATCGAAGGGGTTGCCAGTCGCGCCATAGACGGCGTTGCGGGTATTGGCGCCAGCACCCCATTCGGGCGTATTGGTCTTGCCGGCGATGATCGCACCGGCCTGGCGCACCGAGGCGACGATCAGCTGGTCCTGCTTCGGCACGAAATCGCGATAGAGCGGGCTACCGTAGGTCGTACGCAGGCCCGCAGTGTTCTCAAGATCCTTGATGCCGACCGGCAGACCGTGCAGCGCGCCGAGCCTGTCGCCACGCATCGTCGCCTCATCGGCGGCGGCGGCAGCCTTGCGGGCCGCTTCATCGTCGCGCGCGACCATGGCGTTCACGGCCGGGTCGACGGCATCCATGCGGCGAATGCAGCTTTCGAGCAGTTCGCGGGCAGAAAGCTTCCGGGTTCCGATCAGGGCGCGCGCGGCGGTGGCACTCAGGTCGCAGGGTTCGGTCAAGGCGGGCTCTCCATTGCGCGCGCGGCCTCGCAGGCAGTATGCCGGATCGGCCATGGAGGCAGCCTAGAGGCTGTCATGACGAATGGACAAGGCGCGGGCGGGACATAGGGGGCAAGACATGAGAGGGCAGGCATGAATACCCTCACCCCGACGGGGCACGGCCGGCCCGAGCCGGATTGGCCGTGGCGGGAGACGAAGGAGGGGCTCGCACTGACGGTTCGCCTGACTCCGCGCGGCGGGCGCGACGCGCTCGATGGCTTCGAGACCCTCGCCGATGGGCGCACCGTCCTGAAGGCGCGCGTCCGGGCCGCGCCGACCGAAGGCGAGGCGAACGCGGCCCTGATTGCCTTGATTGCCAAGCAAATCGGGGTGCCGCGCTCGCAGCTCGCGATTGCGGGCGGCGCTACGGCGCGGCTGAAGACCGTCGCCGTGCAGGGCGATGCAGCCGCTCTGGCGGCACGCTTGCGCGCGCATTTCACCGCGGCCTGATCCAAAAGCCGGATATCGCAACGCAGCATTCCGCTTGACGGCCGCCCCGGTTTCCTGTTCGACAGAGGGCATGGACAAGCCTGCGACGCCCTTTCCCCAGCGGCTCACGGAAGGCTACCGTGCCTTCCTCGACGATCGTTTCGTCCGCGAGAAGGATCGATACGAGGAACTCGGCGAACACGGTCAGACGCCGAAGATCATGCTGATCGGCTGCTGCGATTCGCGCGTCTCACCGGAAGTCATCTTCGACGCCCGGCCGGGCGAGATGTTCGTTGCCCGCAACATCGCCAACCTGATCCCGCCCTTCCAGCCTGACGACAATCTCCACGGCACTTCAGCTGCGCTGGAATATGCGGTGCAGGCGCTCAGGGTCCAACACATCGTCGTGCTCGGCCATGGTCGCTGCGGTGGCATCCGCGCCTTCGCCGACGACAGCCAGAAGGCGCTCTCGCCTGGCGACTTCATCGGCAAATGGATCACCCTGATCGGCCCCGCCGCCGAGCGCACCGGCGGGCGCGGGCGCAACGAGAACTTCGACGACTACCTGCACCGGCTCGAGCTCGCCTCGATCCAGCAGTCGCTGATCAACCTGCGCAGCTTCCCTTGCGTGAAAATCCTGGAGGAGAAGGGCAAGCTGCACCTGCACGGTGCCTTCTTCGCCGTGGCGACGGGCGTGCTGATGATCCTCGATCCCATGACCGGCCAGTTCATCCCGGCCGTTGGCGAGATGCCCAAGCGCGTCCAGCAGATTCGCTGCGTCGAAAGCTAGTCCCGGTTCCGCGAAGCGCTCAGCCTTCATCCGCCAGCGGATGGAGGTCGCGCACCATGCTCTTCAGCCGCTCGTCGAGGACGTGGGTGTAGATCTGGGTCGTGGCGATGTCGGCATGGCCGAGCAGTTCCTGCACCACCCTGAGATCGGCGCCATTCTGCAACAGGTGGCTGGCGAAGGCATGGCGCAGGACGTGCGGGCTCAGGCTCGCGCCCGAGAGCCCCGCCGCGCCCGCCAGCGCCTTGAGCTCGCGACCGAAGGCCTGCCGGGTCAGATGTCCACTCTCGCCATCCGACGGAAAGAGCCAGCGTGTATCGGCCTGCCCGGCCTCGCTCAGCGCCTCGAGCCAGGCACGCGCGGCCAGGCGCGCGGCCTCGTTCAGCGGCACGAGCCGCTCCTTGTCGCCCTTGCCGCGCACGATCAGGAAGCGCTCGCGCGTGGTCGCCGCCGAAAGCGGCAGCGCGATCAGCTCCGAGACGCGCAAGCCCGTCGCGTAAAGCATCTCGACGAGGCAGCGCATCCTGAGCGCCTTGAGCCGTGCGGCCGGCGTCGCCCCCACCCGCTCGCAAGCCTCGCGGGCCACGCCGAGCAGGCGGTCGACGGCGTCCACGGAAATCACCTTGGGCAAAGGCCGGCCCTGCCGCGGGCCTTCGATCGCCGCAGCTGGATCGCTTCCCGAAAGCCCTTCCGTGTAGAGGAAGCGGTGGAACTGCCGCACAGCCGAAAGCCGACGCGCTGCGGAAGATGCCTTCAGCCCGCGCGCCGCAAGATCGGCCAGCCAGTCCCGGATATCGCCGGAAGTCGCCTGCTCCAGCGGCTTGCCGGCGAGGAAGACGAGGTAGTCGGAGACGTCGCGTTCATAGGCTTCGAGCGTGTTGCGCGCCGCGCCGCGCTCGGCGGCCAGCATGTCGAGGAAGGCGCTGAGGCGCTGGCGCGGAATCCGACTCATTTCGGCTGCAGCTTGGCAGGCGGCACGATCTCGACCATCTCGCGCTGGACCGGCTGAACGAAGGTGACGAGCGCGATCATGCCCGCGAAGACCAGCCCTGCGATGATCGCGATGAAGAACAGAAACCGGAACAGGGTCGGCACGTCTGGCGAACTTTCGCTCTGACTCAAACATATAGGTCGGCGCCGGACCGTTATCCGCGATGCCGATTGGCCGACGCAAGGGCATGCGCGCCACAACGATGCGTAAAACTCTTTGCATATGACGGAAGCGCAGGCGTGACAGAGGCATGACGGACGCTGCCGGTGCGTGCTACATCCCGCCCGAGGATACGAGCCAGCATGACCGTCGCAGCCATTCAAGCCCTGGAGACCGCCGATCTGCGCAGCGCGCTCGCCGGCCGTGCCGTCGTGCTGGTCGGCATGATGGGCTCAGGCAAGAGTTCGGTCGGCCGGCGGCTGGCGAACCGGCTCGGCATGAGCTTTCTCGATGCCGATACGGAGATCGAGACCGCGGCCGGCATGACGATTCCGGAGATCTTCGCCCAGCGCGGCGAAGCCGAGTTCCGCGACGGCGAACGCCGCGTGATCAGCCGCATCCTGGTGACACAGGCTCCCCTTGTGCTCGCCACGGGCGGTGGCGCCTTCATGAATGCCGAGACCCGGGCGCGGGTGAAGGAGCTCGGCGTCTCGGTCTGGCTCAAGGCCGAGCCCGATGTGCTGATGCGCCGCGTACGCAAGCGCTCGAACCGCCCGCTCCTGCAGACGGCCGATCCGGAAGCGACGCTGCGCGCCATGCTGGCGCAGCGCGAGCCGGTCTATGCGCTGGCCGATCTCACCATCCAGTCGCGCGACGAGCCGCATGAGGTCATCGTCGGCGATATTGTCGCCGCATTGGAGCGCCATCTTGGACTCGCGGCCGGCGGAGTCGCAGAATCATGAACGCCACCATCCCCGCCCGGACCGGGGCCCGCATCACCGTCCCCGTCGCGCTCGAAGGGCGCGGCTATGACATCCATATCGGTCGCCATCAGCTTTGCGAGGCGGCGGCGCTCATCGCCACCTTCGCACCGGGAGCCCGGGCTGCGCTCGTCACCGATGAAAGCGTCGCGGCGCTTCATGCCGCCGCCTTCGAAACCTGCCTGCAGCAGGAAGGCATCGCGGCGACCCGCATCACCATTCCGCCCGGCGAAGCCTCCAAATCATACGCCCAGTTCGTGGCGCTCTGCGACGCTCTGCTGGCGGCGAAAATCGAACGCAACGACCTCATCATTGCTTTCGGCGGCGGCGTCGTCGGCGATCTTTCCGGCTTCGCCGCTGCGGTCCTGCGCCGTGGCGTGCGCCTGGTCCAGGTGCCGACGACCCTGCTGTCGCAGGTCGATTCCTCCGTCGGCGGCAAGACCGGGATCAACTCGCCGCATGGCAAGAACCTGATCGGCGCCTTCCACCAGCCTTCGCTCGTCATCGCCGATACGGCCCTCCTCGACACGTTGAGCGAGCGCGAGTTCAAGGCCGGCTATGCCGAGGTCGTGAAATACGGGCTGATCGACGATCCCGCCTTCTTCGACTGGTGCGAGGCAAACTGGAGCCGCGTCATCGCCGGCGGCCCGGAGCGCGACCATGCCGTCGCGGTCTCCTGCCGCGCCAAGGCGGCGATCGTCGCTCGTGACGAGCGCGAGGAAGGCGATCGCGCCCTGCTCAATCTCGGCCACACCTTCGCCCATGCGCTGGAGCGCCTGACCAAATACGATTCCAGCCGCCTCGTACATGGCGAGGCCGTCGCGATCGGTCTGGCGCTCGCCTTCCGCTTCTCGCAACGGCTCGAGCTTTGTCCGGGGCAGGACGCCATCCGCGTATCGCGCCACCTCGACCATGTCGGCTTGCCGAGCCGGCTGCAGCAGGTCCCGGGCGGGGCCGGCAGCGTCGAGGAGATCCTTGCCGCCATGGCGCAGGACAAGAAGGTGAAGCGTGGCGCCCTGACCTTCATCCTGGCGCGCGGCATCGGCAAGAGCTTCATCGCGCCCGGCGTCGCAGCCGAGGAGGTCGGGAGCTTCCTCGAAGCCGAGCTTGCCGCCAACGGCGCGGCGCACTGATCAGGCGAACCCGGCTTTCGCGAGAAAATCGCCCGCCCGATAATCGTTGGCGACGCCTTCGACCAGCATCGCAACGCTGCGCGAATTGTCCGTGCGCAGCGGCAGAATCGCTTGGTAGTCCGGTGAATCGTACCAGCTGCGCGCCTTCGCCATGTCCGGGAACGCAATGACGACGAGATTGCCCGGCCACGGCCCTTCGACGATCTCGGGCGTGCTGCCATGGATGACGAAGCGCCCGCCAAAGGGTGCGAGCGTCGCGTCGATGCGGCGAATGTAATCGACGATCTCGGGGCCGAGATCGACATCCTGCAGATGGGCGATGGCATAGGCGGTCATGGACTGCTCCTCGATATGCGGCCTCTTGGCCGGTCGTGGCAGCACCATGTCGCAAGGCAGGGTATCGGGTCGATTACCTCGCAGGTGATCGCCGCACCGTCAGGGGCTGAAGACCAGCACGAGGAAGACGAAGAACACCGCCAGATGCACCGCGCCTTCCAGCATGGTCGTGCGTGTGCCGGTGAAGGTCAGCGTCGAGAGCAGCAGCGTCATCGCGGCGATCACCATATTCGTCGCCGAAAGACCGAGCACCACCGGCTGCCCGGTGAAGACGCCGATCAGCAGAACCGCCGGCACCGTCATGCCCAGCGTCGAGGCCGCGCCGCCGAGACAGAGATTGACCGCGCGCTGGACCTGGTTGGCCGTGATCGCGCGCAGCGCCGTGATGCATTCGGGAGTGAACACCACCATGGCGATCAGGATGCCGCCGAGCGCGGGCGGTGCGCCGAGCTTGGCGATGCCGAAATCGAGCACCTTGGCGAGGCTCTTCGACAGGATCACGATCGGCAGGATATTGGCCAGCAGCAGCCCGACATGCGGCAGGATCTCGCGCATCGATGACGACGAAGCTCCTTCTCCTTCCGCCACCGCCGCGGCAGGGAGCTCACCCTCCAGCTCCGGCTCGCGGAAGAACATGCGGTGCCGGCCGGTCTGCAGGATGAGGAACGCGCCATAGAGCAGCACGGTGAAGAGCGAGAAGGCGACCGCCTGAAAAGGCGTCAGGGTGCCATCCGGCGTCGAGGTGGTGAAGTTCGGCAGGAAGAGCGGGATCACCGTCAGGGGGATGATGACGGCGAGATAGGAAGAGGCGCCTTTCAGATTGTAACGCTGCTGGAAATGCCTGAGGCCGCCGATTAACAGCCCGATACCGACCACGCCGTTGAGCACGATCATCAGCACCGCGAACATCGTGTCGCGGCCGAGCGTCGGCGCCCCCTTGGCGCCGAGCATCACGGCGCCGACCAGCGCAACCTCGATGATGACGATCGACAGCGTCAGGATCAGCGTGCCGTAGGGCTCGCCCAGCCGCTCCGCCAGCTCCTCCGCCTCATGCACCACGCCGAAGGCCGCCCAGACGATCACCGCCAGCAGCCAGACGAAGATCAGCAGGGACGGCAACGGCGCCCCGAGCAAGCCCAGAAGACTATCGCCGAAGAGGAGGAAAATGGCGACGGAGGCCCAGGCGGCGGCGAGACGAAGCATCATCATACTGAAATGGCTCTAATAATCGGCGGCAATGCGACGACTGTCGCATAATCGCTCGACCCTGTCTCGACGGAAGGCCTGGCTGCGACGACCCTCCGCTTCCGCTGCGGCTCTTACTTCTTCTCGTAGCGATCGAGCAGGGCAGCACCGTCCGGACCGGCGTTGCGCCGCCATTCCTCGACGGCTCCACGACCGGCCTTCGCCAGCGCCTGGGCGACATCCGCCGGCACCTCGGTACGGATCGCGACCTTGTTCGCCCGCATCCGGGCGTAGTTCTCGTCGAGCCGTGTGCGGATCGCCGCCCATTGCCGCTGCTCGGTCTCCTTCGCCGCTGTGTCAACGACCTGCCGGAGATCGGCCGCCAAAGCCTCGTAGGCTGCGAGATTGACCGTCGCGATGGAGATCGGCATCGCGTAGTTCACTTCGGTGAAATGCGGCAGGAAATCCCAGAGATTGCGCCCTGCACCGCCATCGCCGGACGACAGCACGGCCACAACCGAGCCATCCTTCACCTTCGGCATCGCGTCCGCAAAGGAAAGGTTGGCGGCCTTGGCGCCGGCCGCATTCATCACCGCGGTCGAGGTCGCGTCATAGGTTCGGATCGAGAGCCCCGTCAGGGCGGCTGCTGAATCGAGCGGCGCCTTCGACCAGATGCCCGAAGCCGGCCAAGGGGTGGTGTAGAGCAGCTTCTGGCCGAAGCCCGCGAGCTTCTTTTCATAGGTCGGCCGCGCCAGATCGGTCAGGCGGCGCGCATCGGCGATGGAAGTCGCCAGGAAGGGCAGCGAGGACAAGCCGAACAGCGGATCGACCGAGCCGAGCGCCCCGGCGAAGGCATCGCCAGCAGCGACCTCGCCCTTCTGCACGGCGCCGATCATCTGGGCCGACTTGATGCCGCGCTTCGCATCGAAGCTTGGCTTGATCGTCAGGCGCCCGCCAGCCCGTTCATTGATCAGCTTGGCGAAGGTCGCGACGCCTTCGCCGGGAATGGCCGTCTCAGGATACTCCGTCGGCATCTCCCAACTGGTCTGCGCGGCGGCAGCGTTCGCTCCAAGGACGAGGCCAGAAACCAGGAAACCGGCAGTAAGCCATCGCATGACAAGTCCCCTCTGTCGTTTTGCCGGAGTATTCCAGCAAGAGGGGTCCGCCCTCGTCAATCGGCCCGCAATTTCTGCGCCAGCCGACTAGGGGCCTCTGCGGTGGGTTCGGAAGCGGGCTTGTCGGTGACCAGATACTGCGCCCGCGCCAGCGCCGCGAAGCGTCCGCCCTTGGCGACGAGCTCGTCGAAGGTCCCCATCTCCTCGACCTGCCCCTGCTCGAAGACGAGGATGCGGTCCGCATTGCGGATCGTCGCCAGCCGATGCGCGATGACGAAAGTGGTGCGCCCCTTCATCACCTCCTCCAGCGCCTTCTGCAGCTTCACCTCGGTCGCGGCATCGAGTGCCGAAGTTGCCTCGTCGAGGATCAGGATCGGCGGATTCTTGAGCAACGCGCGTGCGATCGAGAGGCGCTGGCGCTCGCCACCGGAGAGGGTGCGGCCGCGTTCGCCGACGAGGGTGTCCAGCCCGTCAGGCTGTCGCGCCATCACCTCGGTTGCCTGCGCGCGGTCGAGCGCCTGCGTCATCTCGGCATCGGTGGCGTCCGGCTTGCCGACCTGCAAGTTCTCGCGGATCGAGCGGGCGAACAGCATCGGCTCCTGGAAGACGACACCGATATTGCGCCGGAGCGAAAGCAGCGAGATGTCGCGGATATCGGTGCCGTCGACGGTGATACGGCCCGATTGCGGATCGAAGGCGCGATGCAGCAGCCCGAGCGTGGTCGACTTGCCCGAGCCTGTCGAGCCTACCACCGCGATCGTTTCGCCCGGCTTCACCGTGAAGGACACGTCGCGCACCGCCGTGCGCTTGCCGTCATAGGAGAAGGAAACATCTTCGAAGGCGACGGCACCGGTCAGCCGGCCGGGATCCGGCGCGTTCGGCAGGTCGCGCACGGTCGGCGCCGTGTCGATGACCTCGAAGAATTCGCGCATCTTCGGCGCCTGCATGAAGATGAAATTCACGAAGGAGACGATCTGCTCCAGCCGCCCGACCAGCATGGTCGCGAAACCCATGAAGGTAACGATCTCGCCGACGGTCGTCTGACCGTGCATCAGGAGCCAGGTGCCGACGATGAAGATGGCCAGCACCGTCAACGTCGCCGAGGCGCGCGTCGCGACGTTGGCGACCGCCCACCAGGACAGAACCGGCAGTTGCGCATTGAGGAGGCTCGTGATGGTCGAGCGCAGGCCGCGCACCTCCGCCTCGATGCGGGTGAAGCTCTGGATCACCGGCACATTGCCGAGCGCGTCGGAAGCCTTTTCGGCTAGATTGGAGTGATAGGATTCGACATTGCGCTGAAGCTGATCCGTCCGGCGCAGCACGAAGCCGGTGAGCGAGCCGAACAGCACGACGAGGACGATCAGCAGGAGCCCGAGCTGCCAGTTCTTCCAGAGCGTGAAGGGCAAGAGCACGAACAGCGCGAAGATCGAGGCGCAATGCTCGCGGAAGAAGGAGAGCCACAAGCCCCACATCGCACTGGCGCCGTCGAGCATCACCTTGAGCACGCGGCCGGAATGCGTCTGCGTATGATAGGCGAGCGGCAGCGTCAGCGCATGCTCGAAATAGGTCGCCATGACGGCGAGCCGACGCCGATGCGCGAGCCTGTCGGCATGAAGCGCGACGAAGACGCCGAGCCCGATATTGGCGAGGCCGAAGCCGACCCAGGCGAAGATCAGCAGGTCGATGCTGCTCCAGGTCAACTTGCCGCCAGAGGACTGGATCGTCGTCAGCCGGTCGATCAGCGCGCCGAACAGCATCGGCTCGGCGAAGGCCACCGCCGCAAGCAGGATATTGGCGAGCGCCAGCACCACGCCCAGGCGCTTTTCGGGGCCGAGTTCACCGAGGACGCGGGCGTAGAGAGCAAGAAGCGACATCGCCCTGAGCTTTAGCCGAATGCGGCATCGGAGCAAGTCACCGCATTCGCGCCGTCAATTTTACGGTTCCTTCAATCCGCCCTTCCTATGGTGGACGGCGAAGCGACAGGCGCCGTGCCCGGCGCGCCGGCCAGCATGTTCCGGGGTGGGTTATGGATATTGCGACCGGCGCGGGTATTTTTGCCGGAATCAGCGTTATCGTCGGCCTGATCATGCTCGATGGCGGCAATTTCGCCGCCTATTTCGACAAGCACGCCGTCATCGTCATCTTCGGCGGTGCCACCGCCGCGACGATGCTGCGCTTTCCGTTCTCGGTCATCGCCCATGGCCTGCCGATGGGTTTGCGCTTCGCCTTCACCATGCGCTCCGTCCATCCGCGTGAGCTGATCGAGGAGATCACCCGCGTCGCCGAGATCGCCCGCAAGAGCGGCCCGGTCGCGCTTGAGAACGTCGAGGTCTCCGATCCCTTTCTGGCCCAGGGCCTGCGCTACATCGCCGACGGCTACGACAAGGATTTCATCCGCGACACGATGGAGCGCGACCGCGACAACTTCCTGCAGCGTCTCGACGAGGGCTCAAAGGTCTACCGCGCCATCGGCGACTGCGCCCCGGCCTGGGGCATGATCGGCACCATCCTCGGCATGGTGACGATGTTCGCCAACATGTCCGACCCCTCGCGCCTCGGCCCGGCCATGGCGACCGCCCTGCTCGCGACGCTCTATGGTGCGATCGTCGCCAACATGCTGACCCTGCCGCTCGCCGACAAGCTGCACGTCAAGCTCGAGGAGGAGGAGATCTCCCGCACCCTCATCATCGACGGCGTGCTGCAGATGCGCGACGCCAAGTCGCCGACGCTGGTGCGCGAGATGCTGCTCGCCTATCTGCCCGACCATCACCGGGCCGAGATGGCGGAAGCCGCCTGAGGACCTGAACGATGGCGCGCAAGAAGGGCGGAGCCCATGGCGGTCACGGCTGGTTCGTGACCTTCGCCGACCTGATGGCGCTGCTGATGAGCTTCTTCGTCATGGTCGCCGCCTATTCGAGCCAGGACAAGCAGAAGCTCCAGATCGTCGCCGGCTCGATGCGCGAGGCCTTCGGCACGCAGACCGATGTCCGCCTCGCGGGCATCGTCGAGCTCGACGGCATCCCGACCAAGACCCACATCAAGAACGCCTATGTCCGCCCCCTGCAGGACGCCTCCGACAACACCGCGCCCAACCACAACAACCAGAAGGAAGACGGGCTGATCGCGGCGACCTATGACCGCGGCTTTGCGCTGGCGGCCGCCTCCCTCAGGCAGGCGCTGCGCGACATGCCGGAGATCGCCGAGGTCTCGCGCAACGTCCTCGTCGAGGTCTCGGAAGCCGGCATCGACATCCAGCTCGTCGACCAGGAGGGGCGGGCCATGTTCCCCGAGGGCTCCGCCCAGCCGAACGAGCGGATGCGCAAGGTGCTCGCCGCCATCGCCCCGACGCTGAGGCGCATGCCGAACAAGATCGCCATCTCCGGCCACAGCGCGACGCCACGTCCCGGCCAGGCGCCGGAAGGCGATCTCTGGGGGCTTTCCGTCGCCCGGGCCAATGCGGTGCGCGAAATCCTCGCCAATGCCGGCGTGCCGAACGAGCGCTTCCTCTCCATCACCGGCAAGGGCGACACCGAGCCGCTGATCAAGGACAATCCCCATCTGCCGTACAATCGCCGGGTCGGGATCGTGCTCAAGGCCGATGCGCCAGTGCTGCCGCAAGGGCTAAAACCGTAAGAACGCGGCCGCTAATGGGCTGGGTCCAGAGCCTCGGCCAGCGCCTCGGCCGTCACCTCGACCATCGCCATCTGCAGCTTGAAGGCGATCGTCTTCGCGCCGGGCTTCATCACCAGGATCACCGTTTCGGTGCCGGGGCAGCTCGGATCGGCGCAGAGGATTTCATTGACTGCGATGGCTGCCGTCTCCGGCAGGCCGAGCGCCGCCCGGACCTGCACCTTCAGGCTCTCGGCCACGGCCTTCGCTTCGTCGCCCTTGCGAGTCTCGTTCCTGCCGAAGAGCCCGAAGCGCATCGCCGTCAGCTCGGCAGCGTCAGCACGCCGGCCGCGCCATCCTCGGCCCCGAAAGCGAGGCGCTTGCCCGCCTTGTCCCAGGCGAAGGCACTGATGCCGCTGTCGCGCTCGGCCGGCCGGACCAGCAACTCGGAGCCGTCGGTCAGCCGCACCAGCAGGATGCAGCCGTCGTCATAGCCGATCGCCAGCACCAACGCGCCAGGATGGAAGGCAACGCGGGTGACCCGCGCCCGGCGCACGCCGCATTCGCGCGGCGCCTTGCCTTGCGGCCCGTCGCCCTGGAACGGCCAGACGATCGCGCCGTCTGCCCCACTGGAGGCAAGCCAGAGCCCGTCATGCGACCAGGAGAGCGAACGCGGCTTGGCCGGATATCCGGTCATGCGCATATGGCTCGGCTTGTCGCCGAGCTTCCAGCCATGCAGGGCGTTCTCCTGCATCGAGGAAACGATGAAACGCCCGTCCGGCGACCAGACGACGTCGAGATGCGAGCCTTTCCATTCGAGGAATTCCGGCTTCGCCTCGGTGTTCGGATACCAGAGCGAGACGCCGTTCATCTGCGCGATGGCAAGCCGATAGCCCTTCGGCGCAAAGACGAGGCCCTGTGGCGTGCTGGCAGCTTCGAGCGTGCGCACACGGCCCTTCTCGTCGCGCGCACTGACGGTCTTGCCATTGTTCCAGGCCAGATTGCCGGCAGCCGAGAGCGTGATCGCATCGACCCAGCGGCGTTTCGGGTCCTTGGCCAGCTCTTCCGGCTCGCCTTCGAACCGGGTCGCGACGACGCGCCCATCATCGCCGCCGGTGACGATGCGCTCGCCATCACCAGTCGCACACAGAATGCCGCCGGCATGAGCCTCGACGCTGTCGGTCGCGCCGTCGCGCCAGCGCAGCACGCGCCCATCGGCGAGCGCGAGAACGAGGCCCAGCTTCAGCCAGCGCGCGGCGACAACATGCGCCTCCGCGGCGATCGGGACGACATGCTCGCGCAGCGAGACGGGTTGGGTCAGCGTGGTCATGACGCGGCTTTAGCTCACGCCGCGCAGGCTTCAAACCCCTTGCGCAATTCATTCTCGTTGAGATCGCGCCCGATGAAGACGAGCCGGCTCTCGCGCTTCTCACCCGGCTTCCAGTCGCGCTGGAGGTCGCCGTCGAGGATCATGTGCACGCCCTGGAAGACGAAGCGTCTCGGCTCATCCTTGAAAGCAAGAATGCCCTTGGAGCGCAGGATGTTCGGTCCCTGGATCTGGGTCAGGTCGTTGATCCAGGGCATGAACTTCTCGGGATCCACATCGCCCGGCACGGTCAGCGAGATCGAACGCACATCCTCGGCATGGTGATGATGATGCCCGGCCTCGAGGAAATCCGGCTCGATATCGAGGATGCGATCCAGATCGAACGCCTTGCGGTCGAGCAGCGCTGCGATATCGACATTGGCGCGCTCGGCCTTGTGCAGCTTGGCATAGGGATTGATGGCGCGGATCGCCGCCTCGACCTCGGCCAGTTCCTCGGACGTCACCAGGTCGGTCTTGTTGAGGATGATGACGTCGGCGAAGGCGATCTGGTTCTTCGCCTCGGGCGCATCCCTCAGCCGGTCCTTCAGCCACTTGGCATCGGTAACGGTGACGACCGCATCGAGGCGCGTGGCGTCGCCGACATCCTGATCGACGAAGAAGGTCTGGGCGACCGGGGCCGGATCGGCCAGGCCCGTCGTCTCGACAATGATCGCGTCGAACTTGCCCTTGCGTTTCATCAACCCGTCGAGGATGCGGATCAGGTCGCCGCGCACGGTGCAGCAGATGCAGCCGTTGTTCATCTCGAACACTTCCTCGTCGGCGCCGACGACGAGATCGCCATCGATGCCGGCCTCGCCGAACTCGTTGACGATGACCGCGAACTTCTTGCCGTGGTCCTCGGTCAGAATGCGATTGAGGAGCGTGGTCTTGCCGGCGCCCAGATAGCCGGTGAGCACCGTGACGGGGATTTTCTCGGACATGGCTTGACCTGAATGACTGCGACGCAAGGAGGACACCGCCCCGGTCAGGCCGGGCCGGCGGTCAGCGCCTTTTCGATCTCGCTTATATTGTGCTTCACCATCCGGATGTAAGTCCCCGCCGGCCCGCTGGCCTCGGAGAGCGCATCGGAGTAGAGCCGGCCGCCGACCTTCGCGCCGCTTTCGCGCGCGATCTGCTCGACCAGACGCGGATTGGTGACGTTTTCCAGGAAAACTGCCGGAATCTTCTGCGCCTTCACCTGACGGATGATGCGTGCGACATCCTTGGCAGAAGCCTCGGCCTCGGTCGAGACACCCTGCGGTGCGATGAACTCGATGCCATAGGCTTTCACGAAATAGCCGAAGGCATCATGCGTGGTGATAGCTTTGCGCCGGTCGGCCGGAATGCGTGCGACCGCGGCCTTGACCTCGCCTTCGAGCGCATCGAGCGAGGCGAGATAGGCCGTCGCATTGGTTTCGTATTCCGCCTTGCCAGCCGGATCGGCCGCGCTCAGCGCATCGCGAATGTTCGCGACATAGGTTTTGGCGTTGGCGATGCTCTGCCAGGCATGCGGATCGTCATGACCGTGCGCATGAGCATGGCCGGCCTTGCCATGACCTTCATGCTCGTCATCGGCTTCGAGCGGGGTGATGCCCTTCGTCGCTTCGGCCAGCGGCGCCTTGGTGCCGGAGGATTTCACCAGCCGCGGCAGCCAGCCCTCGAAATGCAGCCCGTTGACCACGACAAGCCTGGCCGCAGCCATCGCCTTGGCGTCGCCCGGCGTCGGCGAGTAGACATGCGCGTCGCCATCTGGCCCGACCAGCGTCGTTACGCTGACGCGGTCACCACCGACCTGCTTCACGAAATCGGCCAGCACCGAGAAGCTAGCCACCACCGGCAGCTTTTCCTGCGCGAAGGCGCCGAACGGCACGGTAGCGAGGGTAAGCCCTGCTACGAGGCCGGCAACGAGGGCGCGACGGTTCGGCATCGGGGTCTCCATAAAATGAAACGATATAACGTTTCTATCTCTGAAGATGAGCCCGAGGCAAGAGGCGTCGCGCAACACCGTCCTGCGAGCCGAACAGAAGCGAGCAAATATAGAGCACGCCGGCGGCCAGGATGATCGCCGGGCCGGCAGGTAGGCTAGAACCCGCCGCATAGGACACGATCAGGCCGCCATAGCCCGCGACCATGCCGAAGCCGGTCGCCAGCAGCAGCAGCCTTGTGATGTCCGCAGTCCAGAACCGCGCGGCAGCCGCCGGCAGCATCATCATGCCGACCGCGAGCAGCGTGCCGAGCGCGTTGAAGCCGGCGACGAGGTTGAGCACGACGAGGGCAAGGAAAGCGAGATGCACGAAGCCGCCCGAACGGCTGACCGAGCGCAGGAAACCGGGATCGACGCATTCCAGCACCAGCGGCCGATAGAGCGCCGCCAGCGCCAGAAGCGAGATGGTCGCGACCCCGGCGAGCAGGATCAGCACACCGTCGTCGAGCGCCAGCACATTGCCGAAGAGCACATGCAGCAGGTCGACCGCCGAGCCGCGTAGCGAGACGATGGTGACGCCGAGCGCCAGCGAGATCAGGTAGAAGGCGGCGAGCGAGGCATCCTCCTTGAGCACCGTCGCACGCGCCACGGCGCCAGCGGCGAGCGCGACCGCGAAGCCGGCGGCGAGCCCGCCAATGGTCATCGCGGGCAGCGAGAAACCGGCAACGAGATAGCCCAGTGCCGCGCCCGGCAGGATGGCATGGGCCATGGCATCACCGGTGAGGCTCATCCGCCGCAGCATCAGGAAGACGCCGATCGGCGCGCCCGAGACCGACAGCGCCATCACGCCGACGAGCGCGCGGCGCATGAAATCGAACTCGGCAAAGGGGCCGATGAAGAGATCGTAAAGCATCGGCCGGCCCGGACTGGAGAGCGTTACGCTGCGTCGCGCTGGCAGGGAGCGGCGTGGCTGTCGAAGGATTCGACCATGCGCCGCGCCGCGAGCAGGTTTTCCGGCGTCAGCACATCGGCCGTCTCGCCCCAGGCCACGGCCTCGCGCGCCAGCAGCAGTGTCTGCGGAAAGGCCCGGCGCACCGTCTCCATGTCGTGCAGCACGGCGACGACGGTGCGGCTCTCGCCATGCCAGCGCTGCACCAGAGCCAGGAGGTCGGCGGTCGTACGCGCATCGATCGCGGTGAAGGGCTCGTCGAGCAGGATCACGTCAGCATCCTGCAGTAGAAGCCGCGCAAACAGCGCGCGCTGCATCTGTCCGCCCGAGAGCGTACCGATCGGCCGGCGCTCGAAACCGGTGAGCCCCACGGCCGCGATCGCGTGCTCGACCTTGTGAGCGGCACTCGCACCGATGCGCCCGAAGATGCCGGCGCGATTCCACAATCCCATGGCGACGAGATCGTAGACATGGATTGGAAAGGAGCGGTCGAGCTCGGCCGACTGCGGCAGATAGGCCAGCCGCTTGCCCTTGGCGATCGAGACCCCGCCGGAAAGCGGCGCGAGCGTGCCGGTGATACCTTTCAGCAGCGTCGACTTGCCGGCGCCGTTCGGACCGACGATAGCGGTCAGGCTCCCCGTGGCGACCTCGCCGGAGAGGTGATGCACCGCCGGGTGGCGATCATAGCCGAGCGTCAGGTCGGTGAGGCGAATGGCGGACAACGCAAACTTCCCTCTCAGGCGATCACGGCCAGCGTCGCTGCCCACAGCAGAGCCACGACGACACCGGCCAGCCCCACGCGGTTCCAGGCCGACAGGCGCAGCAGCGACCAGCCCGGATCCTCCGAGACGGTGTGCGAGCCGGCATGACTGTGGCCATGGTCGTGCGCGTGAATCATGTGCGACGATATAATATTACACTGACGGCCACACAAGCGGTCTTCGCGGCTTGTGCACGCCGCCGACGATGCCAGGCTGCAAATCCAACCGTATCACGGCTGGTAACGGCCAATCATGCCCAAGCCTGCCCGTGGGATTCGGCTAAAGGCGCAAAAGAAAGGCAAGTCTTGCGCTTTTCCTTCTCGGGTTTCCTGCTCTACAACGATAGGTAAACCGACCGGGGAGTCGGGGTCGATCAGGGAGTTCCCATGACAATGCTGTTCCGCCGCCGGCAACTCGCCGGCCTTGCCGCCGCTGTTCTCCTCGCTGCCGCGCCTGCGGGCGCCCGCGCCCAGGAGTTCATCAACATCCTCACCGGCGGCACCTCCGGCGTCTATTATCCGATGGGCGTCGCGCTCTCGAAAATCTATGGCGAGAAGATCCCGAACGTCCGGCCTACCGTCCAGGCGACGAAGGCCTCGGTCGAAAATCTCGTGCTGCTGCAGCAGGGTCGTGGCGAGATCGCCTTCACGCTGGGCGACTCGCTCGACGCCGCCTGGAAGGGCGACGAAGAAGCCGGCTTCAAGGCGCCGCTGAAGAAGCTGCGCGGCATCAGCGCGATCTACCCGAACTACGTGCAGATCGTCGCCTCCAAGGAGAGCGGCATCAACACGCTCGCCGACCTCAAGGGCAAGCGCCTCTCGGTCGGCGCACCGAAATCCGGCACCGAGCTCAATGCCCGCGCCATCCTCGCCGCAGCGGGGCTCAGCTACAAGGATCTCGGCAAGGTCGAGTATCTGCCTTTCGCCGAGTCGGTCGAGCTCATGAAGAACCGCCAGCTCGATGCCACGCTGCAGTCGGCCGGCCTCGGCGTCGCCTCGCTGCGCGACCTCTCGACCTCGGTCGAGATCAATGTCGTCGAGGTCCCGAAGGCGGTGATCGACAAGGCGGGCACCCCCTTCATCAGCGCGACCATTCCGGCCAACACCTATACCGGCCAGAGCGCCGCGGTGAATACGGCCGCGGTGGTCAACTTCCTCGTCACCCATGAGGGCGTGAAGGAGGAACTGGTCTATCAGATGACCAAGAACATCTTCGAGAACCTCGGCGATCTCGCCGCGTCGCATGCGGCCGGCAAGGAGATCAAGCTCGAGAAGGCGCTCGAGGGCATGCCCGTGCCGTTGCATCCCGGCGCGGCGCGCTACTTCAAGGAAAAGGGCATGAAAGTCGGCTCCTGAGCTCGGCTTTCACTTTCGATACAGCCGCGATCATCCCGAGTCTCTCGCGCGGGGTGGTCGCGCATTCCTTGACGGCCTGATCCGGAGCCGCAGAACGATGACCCACGAAACCGACCAGTTGGAAGCCCTCTCCGGCGCAAAGCCGGGCGAGGTCGAGCATGCTGACCTCGACAATTTCGAACACGGCTTCCCATCAGGTTTCGGTCCCGGCGCCTGGGGGCTTTTCGCCTATGCGATCGCGCTCGCCTTCGCGGCCTTCCAGATCATCATCTCCGCCTGGAACATCCTGCCGAGCCAGGCTGCACGCGGCATCCATGTCGGCTTCCTGCTGCTTCTGAGCTTCGGCCTGATCGCGAATTTCAGGGCGCGTAACGATGCCGGCCGGGCGTTTGGCTGGGTACTCGGCCTCGTCGGCTTCGGTGTCGGCCTCTATCAATGGATCTTCTATGCCGACCTGATCCTGCGCGACGGCGACCCATCCACTCTGGATCTCGTCGTCGGCACGCTCCTGATCGTGCTGATCTTCGAAGCAGCGCGCCGGCTCATGGGCAACGCCCTGCCGATCATGTGCGGCGTCTGCCTGCTCTATTGGTTCTTCGGCCAGTATCTGCCGGCCCCTTTCAACCATCGCGGCTATGGTTATGACCAGATCATCGGTCACCTCTCCTTCGGCACCGAAGGCTTCTACGGCACGCCGATCTACGTCTCCGCGACCTATATCTTCCTGTTCATCGTCTTCGGCTCTTTCCTCGAGAAGGCGGGGATGATCCACCTGTTCAACGACGTCTCTCTCGGCATCTTCGGCGGCACGCGCGGCGGCCCGGCCAAGGTCGCGGTATTCTCCTCCGGCCTGATGGGGATGATCTCGGGCTCCGGCGTCGCCAATGTCGTCACCGTCGGCCAGTTCACCATCCCGCTGATGATCAAGTTCGGCTATCGGCGCGCCTTCGCCGCCGGCGTGGAGGCAACCGCCTCGATGGGCGGGCAGATCATGCCGCCGGTGATGGGCGCCGTCGCCTTCATCATGGCCGAGACTCTGGGCGTCCCTTACGCCGAGATCGTCAAGGCTGCCGCCATTCCCGCAATCCTGTATTTCGCCTCGGCTTTCTGGATGGTGCATCTGGAGGCCGGAAAATACGGCCTGAAGGGTGTCGAGCGCGCCCTGCTGCCGAGCCCGCTCAAGGCGCTGCGCGAACGCTGGTATCTCGCTTTACCGCTCGCCGTGCTGGTCTTCATGCTGTTTCACGGCTTCACGCCGCTCTTTGCCGGCACGATGGGCCTCGCGCTCACCGTCGGGCTGCTGCTCGGCGCCGGCTTCGCGGCAGGTCTCAGCAAGCAGAGCTTGCGCGTCATCTTCTGGATCGGGCTCGGCCTCATCGCCGCGGCCCTGTTCCAGGAGGGGCTAGACGTTCGCTATGTCGCAGGTCTGATCGCCGTGCTCGTCCTGATCAATGCCTTCACGTTGGGCGGGCGCGCCACGCTGGCCGTCAGTCGTGATGCGCTCGCCGACAGCGCCAAGACGGCGCTTCCGGTCGGCATCGCCTGCGCCATCGTCGGCACTATCATCGGCCTGATGACGCAGACCGGCATCGGCACGACCTTCGGTGCCTGGATCATCGGGCTCGGCCAGTCGAGCCTGTTTCTGGCGCTGATCCTGACGATGATCCTGTCGATCCTGCTCGGCACCGGCATCCCGACGATCCCGACCTACATCATCGTCGCCGCCCTGGCCGCGCCGGCACTGGAAAAGCTCGGCGTGCCGCTGATCGTCAGCCACATGTTCGCCTTCTACTACGGCATCATGGCCGACCTCTCGCCACCGGTGGCGCTCGCGGCACTCGCCGCCGCACCGATCGCCAAGGAAAACCCGGACAAGATCGGCTGGGAGGCAATGCGCGTCGCGCTCGCCGGCTACGTCATCCCGTTTATCGCGGTCTATTCCCCGGCTCTGATGCTTCAGCCGGGCGATCCGATGGCCAATGTCATCGGCTTCTGGCCGGCTGTGATCTACGCCACGTTCAAGGCCTCGGTAGCGATCGGCCTCTTCGGCATGGTGGCGATCGGTTATCTCTTCGCGCGGCTGACGGCGATCGAGCGCGTGCTGTGTTTCATCGCGGCGGTGATGCTCTTCGGCGAGTTCGCCTACAGCGATCCGATCGGCTACCTGCTGGCTGCGGCGATCATCGCCCGCCACTGGTTCGCCGCGCGCAACGCCGCGCCGGCGGCGGCGTGAGCATCTGCCTCGCGGCCGGCGCGCTCGTCGTGGCGCTCGGCCGCGGCGAGATCACGCTCGGCTGGCGTCACTCCGTGCAGAAGACGCTATGGGAAGAGGTCTGGCGCGAGACCCCGAAGGGGCTCGAGATCGTCGAGGCCCGCATCGAGGGTTCTGGCGCCGGGATGGATCCGCCGGACGGCGCGAAGCTGATCGACGGGTTCTGGCGCTGGCGTCCGCAATTGCCCGCGCTGCACGAGGTGGTGATGCGCCGCTCCGGCGCCACCGCCGACTGGCGGATCTGCAAGGACGGCACCTGCAAGCCGATGGGGGACTACCTGCCGGCCGACGCCGACCCGGTCACGCTGAAGATTTGCGATTAGGGCCGGAGCCCTCAATCGACCGTGGTCAGATGCTCAACCTTGAGCACGCGGCGCATCAGGTTGACCATGCCATAGGCCGCGAAGACCGAGAACACGGCCATCATGATGTATTCGAACATGGTACCGAGCTCAAACAGGCCGGCAATGGCCCAGCCTGCCGCGAGAGCGACACCGAACAGCTCGACCGCGAGCAGGATTCCAAGCGAAACCACGATGGTCAGGCTACGCCAGTTGGTGTGCCGTCCGGCCATGCTGTCTTTCCTTCGAATGCCCGCCCTGCGCAGGCACGTCAGCGCGCACCTGCGTCTCTCACACAGCCATGCGCGCAAACGCACCTAGCGGAGCCTGCCGCTCCATGCAACAAAATCGCGCCCCTATCAGCGCCTTTTGGGCAGATAGGGATGGCCGGGGAGATTGCAAAGTCCTGATGCTCGACACGCCTGCCTTTGGTTCGGCCGCAGTCGCCGCGCCTCACCATCTCGCCTCCGAAGCCGGCCGTGCCATTCTGGCCGAGGGCGGCAACGCGATCGAGGCCATGGTCGCGATGGCGGCGACGATCGCGGTCGTCTACCCGCATATGAACGGCATCGGCGGCGACGGCTTCTGGCTGGTCCATGAGCCGGGTGGGAAAATGCACGGCATCGAGGCCTGCGGCCCGGCCGGATCGCTTGCGACGATCGAACGCTATCGCGCCAAGGGATACGACAGCATTCCCGCCCGCGGCCCCGGAGCTGCCCTAACGGTCGCCGGAGCTGTCGGCGGCTGGCGCCTGGCCCTCGATCTCGCCGCCTCGCTGGGCGGCCGCCTGCCTCTGCGCGAATTGCTGACCGATGCCGTGCGCCATGCCCGCGAAGGCTATGCGGTTTCTCTTTCCGAAAGCGGCAGCAAGCCTCATGAGCTGGCAGAGCTGAAGGCTGCGCCGGGCTTCCTGAATGCCTTCTGGCCAGACGGCGCGGCGCCAAAGCGGGGCACGCAGCGCAAGATGGTAACGCTGGCGGACACCCTGCAACAACTGGCCGATGCCGGGCTCGACGATTTCTACCGCGGCGATGTCGGCCGCGAGATCGCCGCCGATCTCGAGCGTATCGGCGCTCCCATCGCTCGCGCCGATCTCGAACGCTTCCACGCCCGCACTGTGACTCCGCTCTCGCTCGCCTTACCCGGCCTCTCCGTCTGGAACATGCCGCCGCCGACGCAGGGGCTTGCGGCGCTGGTCATCCTCGGCCTGTTCGAGCGGCTGGGCCGCGTCGAGCTCGACAGCTTCGCGCATCATCACGGGCTGATCGAGGCGACGAAGCGCGCGCTCGCCATCCGCGACCGCCATGTCACGGACCCGGCCCATGCGAAGGGCGATCCTTCCCGCTTCCTGGACGAAGCGATGCTGGCGCGCGAGGCGGCGCTGATCGACAGCAGGCGCGCCGCATCCTGGCCGGTGAAGCAGAGCCATGGCGACACGATCTGGATGGGCGCCATCGACGGCAAGGGCCTCGCCGTCTCCTACATCCAGTCGATCTACTGGGAATACGGCTCCGGCTGCGTGCTGCCCGCGACCGGCATCCACTGGCAGAACCGCGGCATCTCCTTCTCGCTCGACAAGACGGCGGCGAACCCGCTCATGCCGGGTCGCAAACCTTTCCACACGCTGAACCCGGCCTTCGCCCGCTTCGACGACGGGCGCATCCTCGCCTATGGCTCGATGGGCGGCGACGGCCAACCGCAGTTCCAGGCCCAGCTCCTGACCCGCTATCGCCTTGGCCAGAGCCTCGCCGCGGCGGTCGATGCGCCGCGCTGGCTCTTCGGCCGGACCTGGGGCTCGGCCTCGACCGCGCTCAAATTCGAGAGCCGCTTCGATCCCACCCTGCTGGAGCGCCTCGACGGTGCCGGCCACCCGGTCGAGGAAACCGGCGAGGCCTATTCGGAAGGCTTCGGCCATGCAGGCATGCTGGTGAAGCACCCGCGCGGCCATGTCGAGGCCGTGCATGATCCGCGTTCCGACGGCGACTCCAGGGGGATCTGACCGCAATGACCTATGACGATCCGTTCCGTTGCTTCGTGCCCTACCCCGATGCACCGGTGAAGCACAGCCCGACGGGGCCGCTCGCCGGATTGACACTGGCGGTGAAGGATCTGTTCGACGTCAAGGGCTACCCGACCGGCGCCGGCTCGCCGATCGTGCTGGCGCAGTCCGGCATCAAGGCGAAGACGGCACCGATCGTGAAGGACCTGCTCGACGCCGGCGCCCGCTTCATCGGCAAGACTCACACCGACGAGCTCGCCTTCTCGCTCAACGGCAAGAACGCGCATTTCGGCTCACCGATCAATCCGGCCGCGCCGGCGCGCATTGCCGGCGGTTCCTCCTGTGGCTCGATGGCGGCGGTCGCCGGTCGGCTGGCCGACATCGCGCTCGGTTCGGATACCGGTGGCTCGATCCGGGCTCCGGCGAGCTATGGCGGGCTCTTCGGAATCCGCCCGACCCATGGCCGGCTGTCCTTGAAACGGGTCTGGCCGCTGGCGGAAAGCCTCGACACGCCGGGCTGGTTCGCCCGTGACGGCGAGACCTTTGCCCGCGTCGGCAGCGTGCTGCTGGGCCGCGACCGCACCGAACTGCCCGAGACGCCACGCCTTCTCCTCGCCGACGACATGTTCGGGCAAGCCGTGCCGGAAGCGGAAACCATCCTGCGCAATGTCGTCCAGCGCGCCATGCCGAGCGTCGGCCAGCCGGAAAGCGTCAAGGTCGTCCGCGATATCGACGCGCTCTACTGGGCCTTCCGCTGGATCCAGGGTCGCGAGGCCTGGGCAGCGGACGGCGCGATGATCGAGCGTTTCGCACCGCCGCTCGGGCCGGGCGTGAAGGAGCGCTTCGCGTTCTGCAAGACCGTGACGGAGGGCGAATACGCCAAGGGCGAGGCGACCCGGAAGACGTTTCGGACACGACTCGCCCGGCTGCTCGGGCAGGACGGCGTGCTGCTCCTGCCGACGGTGCCGGACATCGCGCCGCTGGTCACCGCCGACGAATCCGAGCTGGAGGATTACCGCAACCGGGCGTTGCGGCTGCTCTGCCTTGCAGGTCTCTCCGGCTTCCCGCAAGTTACAATTCCGGTGGCGCAGCGCGAGGGCGCGCCGCTCGGCCTGTCGCTGATCGGCCCGAAGGGCTCGGACAAGTCGCTGATCGCCTTCGCGCTCGCCTATGAGCGCGCCACGCGGATCAGGATCGCCTGAAGGAGGCGGGGATGAGCGGACATCACCACGACCACGATCATCACCACGACAATCACTATACGGCCATTGAGGCGCGGGTGAAGGCGCTCGAGACGCTGATGGTCGAAAAGGGCTATGTCGATCCCGCGGCGCTCGACGCCATCGTCGATACCTACGAAACGAAGATCGGTCCGCGCGACGGGGCTCGCGTCGTCGCCAGGGCCTGGACCGATCCGGCCTATGCCCAGCGGCTGAAGGCAGACGGCACCGCGGCGGTGGCCGAACTCGGCTATGGCGGCCGTGGCGGCGAGCACATCGTCGCCTGCTTCAATACGCCAGAAGAGCACAACCTGATCGTCTGCACCCTATGCTCCTGCTATCCTTGGCCGGTGCTGGGGCTACCGCCCGTCTGGTACAAATCCCCGGCCTACCGCGCCAAGGCGGTCATCGACCCGCGCGGCACCCTCGCCGATTTCGGCGTGACACTGCCGGAGGGCCAGCGCATTCGAGTCTGGGATTCGACCGCCGAGACCCGCTTCATCGTCATCCCGATGCGCCCGGCCGGCACCGAAGGCTGGAGCGAGGATAGGCTGGCGAGCATCGTCAGCCGCAATTCGATGATCGGCACCGGCCTGGCTTCCGTGGAGGATGCCGCATGAACAGCGCCCACGACCTCGGCGGCCAGATGGCTTTTGGTCCGGTCGTCCCGGAGCCGAACGAGCCGGTCTTCCACGACGACTGGGAGAAGCGCGTCCTCGCCATCAACGTCGCGGCCGGCGCCATGGGCGCCTGGACAATCGACGAGATCCGCCATGCCCGCGAGAGCCTGCCACCAGCGCAATATCTCTCCTCAAGCTATTACGAGATCTGGCTCGCGGCGCTCGACAAGGTACTGGTCGAGCACGGCTTCCTCTCGTTGGAAGAACTCGCCACCGGCAAGCCCGCGCCCCAACGCCGCGAGCCGAAGCGCGTGCTCAAGGGCGAGGAGGTCGCTGGCGTGCTGCGCCGGGGCTTCCCCTATGAGCGCAAGGCAGACGCTCCGGCGCGCTTCGCTGTCGGCGACAAGGTCCGCACCATCGTGATGCACCCTCAGCATCATACGCGGCTGCCGCGCTATGCCCGCGGCAAGCAGGGCGTGATCGAACGCGTCACCGGCTGCCATGTCTTCCCGGATAGCGGCGCTCGGGGCCTGCCCGAGACCGCGCAGTGGCTCTACACCGTGGTCTTCGCCGGCCGCGAACTCTGGGGCCGCGATGGCGACCCCAACTCCAGCGTCAGCGTCGAGGCCTGGGAGAGCTATCTTGAGCCGGCCTGAGACCGATCTCGCGGCCGCACTGGCTGCCGATACGCCGATCCCGCGCGACGCCGAGGGCCCGATCTTCGCCGAACCCTGGCAGGCGCAAGCCTTCGCCCTCGTCGTGGAGCTTCAGAATAAGGGCGTCTTCACGGCGGAGGAATGGGCGCAGTCGCTGGGCGCCGAGATCCGCGAGGCGCTGGCTGCCGGTGGCTGCCGTGACGGCTCGGATTACTACGAGCGCTGGTGCGAGGCGCTGGAGCATCTGCTGATCGCGAAGGGGCTGGCCTCGCATGAGGGCGTCGATGCGCTCGCGGCTTCCTGGGCGCGCGCCGCCGAGGCGACGCCGCATGGCAGGCCGATCCGACTCGAGAATGATCCGCTGCGTCAACCGGAGAAAGCACCGTTTGGATAGCTTGTCATCACGGTGAAAAAGAACGCCGGCAGGGCGTCGTCACAACCTGGGAGAACCTTGATGAAGACGCGTCTCGCCGCCGGGCTGCTCGGAGCGGCCCTCCTCGCCATTGGCCCCACCCGCGCCGCCGATCCCGCCCTCAACGACACGATTCCGAAGCTGACGCGCGCGACGCAGTGGCAGCAGAAGGCGGCGGTGACGCTGCAGTTCCCGACCTTCCACCCGCAGGGCATGGTCAAGATCGGCGACGCCTTCTTTGTCTCATCCGTCGACATCCGCAAGCCGACGACCCGCTTCCCGAGCCCGCAGGGCGGCTATGATCGTGACACGGGCGAGGGCGTCGGCCATCTCTTCAAGTTCGATGCCGAAGGCCGCCTACTCGCCGACCTCACGCTCGGCGAGGGCTCGGTCTACCACCCCGGCGGCATCGATTTCGACGGTCAGAACATCTGGGTGCCGGTGGCCGAGTATCGACCCAACAGCCAGTCGATCATCTACAAGGTCGATCCGACCACGATGAAGGCGACCGAGGTCTTCCGCTTCAAGGACCATATCGGCGGTGTCGTCCACAATACCGACGACAAGTCGCTCCACGGCGTCAGCTGGGGGTCGCGGCGCTTCTACAAATGGCCGCTCGACGGCGAGGGCAAGGTCACCAATGCCAGCGCCGCCCCCGAGCAGCTGCGCGTCATCAACCCGGCACTCTACATCGACTATCAGGACTGCCACTTCATCGGCCGCAGCCGGATGCTCTGCTCCGGCCTCAATAATTATCGCGTCTCTCCTGACGCTCCGGTCTTTCGGCTGGGCGGGCTCGAGATCGTCGACCTGCGCGACAACCGGCCGACCTACCAGCTCCCGGTCGAGCTCTGGTCTCCCTCGGGCCTGCCGATGACGCAGAATCCGTTCTGGGTCGAACCCGCCGGACAGGGCGTGCGGGCCTATTTCATGCCGGACGACGACAAGTCGACCCTGTTCACCTACGAAGCCGAGGCTCGCTGAGCCTCTAGCTTCCCATTCCGCCGATCCAGAGTCCCAGCGAGAGCGCCACGCCGAGCACGACGATGAAGGCCGCCGCCAGCAACTCCAGCCCGACGAGCAGGCGCACGGCCCTAAGGCTGCCGCCGCTGGCGAATTTCAACGCGGCGAACTTGAAGAAGACGGCGAGCGCCGCCAGCGCTCCCGTCGTGATCGCGGTACCGAGCCCCATGGCGAAGGCCGCGGCAATGCCGGCCCAATAATGCCCTTGCGATGCGGCGAAGACGAGGATGATCAGCGCCCCGGCGCAAGGCCTCAGGCCCGCCGCCAGAACCACGCCGGCCATGTCGCGCCAGTCCCTGAGTCGCGCGATCTGCTGGGCATCCGGCAGATGCACATGGTCGCAGGCCGCATCATGCCCGGCACCGCCCTGCCCGAGCGACACAAAGCTGCCGGCCTTGCGCCAGAGCACCAGCAGGCCGACGAGCGCGACGAGCAGGAAGCTGCCCTGCTCGATGACGCTGGTCGCGACGTTCATCTGCGCCGCCGTGGTGCGAAAAATCAGGGTCGCTACTGAGACGATGGCGATGGCGACGAGTGCCTGCAGAATCGCGGCTGCAAAGCTGAGCGCCAGCCCGCGCCTGAGGCTGCGGTTGTCGGCCACGATATAGCCGGAGATCACCGCCTTGCCGTGACCGGGGCCGGCGGCATGGAAGACACCGTAGCCGAAGGAGAGGCCGAGCAATCCCCAGATCGCGGCGGGCGTCTCGGCGATCGCCTTCAGCGTCGCCGTGAGCTCGCGATAGAAGCTCGACTGCCAGGCGATCAGCACGGCACCGATCCCCGTCGTGGAGGGCAACGCCTCGCGCGGCAGCGCCGTCCCGAACGGGTTGCGCGGAGGCGGAGGGGCCTGCGGGCTCCAGAGCGAGACCATGAGAGCAAGCAGCGAAACGCAGCCGGCAACGATGGCCAGCGCCAGCAGGCAGAGCAGCATCCGCCGCATCCAGCCCGGCCATGCCTGCGTCGCGCTGTCCGCCGGGTTCAGGGACATGCGACCAGCGCCCTCGTGGTGACTTCGTAGCCGCTCATGTCGGGTGTCGCGGTGATGTCCTCCATCGCCAGCTTCTGCTGCACATCATCCGCGAGCTTGGGCGGGCGATTGACGCGGACGATGCAGCCGGCTGGCGCATCGCGCGTCACCACGGCATCGGGCGCGTCCACGATCTCGAAGGCGACGAAATAGGTCGGGTCGCCGACCTCGATACCGAAGGAACGGCTCTTCGGCGGCGGATTCTTCAGCGGCAGCGTGTAGTTCAGGGTCAGGATCTTGTTCTCGAAGACCAGGCCGGCATCGCTCGGCGTGCCGAATTCCTGCTTGCGGCCATTGATCTTGGCGATGGTGAAGAACTCAACCTCGGGCAGCGATTCCATGTTCACCTTGGCGAGCTCGGCGAGTTCGTCCGGCGTCAGCTTGCCGTCGCCATTCTTGTCGAGTCCCTGGGTGATATAGGCGGAATAGGCCTCGTCGAAGCTCCAGTGATGGCGGATCGCCTTCACCGAGCCATCCGGCGCGAACAGGATCTCGGCCTTGGCCTTGACCCAGACATGCGGGTGCGCCTGCGCCGGCCCTGCCAGGCAGATGGCGAGCAGAGACGCGACAGCGCCCGACAGGGTCGAAAGAAGCAGGTGTCCCGCCAAGAACGGTGTCCTTTCACAAGTCCGGAGCCGAAAGCGATACAGCCGGCTCGCAACGATCTCGCGACCGGACCGGACGCAGCCATCGCCGCGAATCGGGGCCAAATCGCGGCGCAGGCATTTCGCGCAAGCCCGCCTGCGTCGGCAAGTCTGGACCCGGCGGCAAAAACTGGAACAATGCCAATGTGATTGACCGCCCCGGGGCGATATGTCAGCCTTGCTGACATATCTTGCATCGAGACAGGTCGAGAGGCCGGATCAACCGGCCCCGGGAAACGACGATCGGGAGGCCGGCATGACTGAGCCAATGCGCGATTCCAACGCCGGTGCGGACACACTCCGCTCCGTCACGCTCGACGACAAGTACGACCTCGCCAAGCAAGACGTCTTCCTGACGGGGACGCAGGCCGTCGCCCGCATGCTGCTGATGCAGCGCGAGCGCGACCGGGCCGCCGGCCTGAACACCGCCGGCTTCGTCTCCGGCTATCGCGGCTCGCCGCTCGGCGGGCTCGATCAGCAGCTGATGCGCGCCGGCAAGGCGCTGAGCGCGGCGAACATCGTCTTTCAGCCCGGCCTCAACGAGGACCTCGCCGCCACGGCCGTCTGGGGCACCCAACAGGCCGAACTGCAGGGCGAGGGCAAATATGACGGCGTCTTCGCGCTCTGGTACGGCAAGGGGCCGGGCGTCGACCGTTCCGGGGACGTTCTCCGCCACGGCAACATGGCCGGCACCTCGCCCCATGGCGGCGTCATCTGCCTGATGGGCGACGACCACACCGCCGAATCCTCGACCAACGCGCACCAGACCGAATTCGTGCTGGTCGACCGGATGATGCCGATCCTCAACCCGGCGGGCGTGCAGGAGATCATCGATTACGGCCTGCACGGCATTGCGCTCTCGCGCTTCGCCTCGGTCTGGGTCGGCATCAAATGCGTCAAGGACAACATCGAATCGACGGCTTCGATCGACGGCTCGCTCGACCGCGTGACGATCGTGACACCGACCGACTACGTCCCGCCGCCGGGCGGCCTCGCCATCCGCCGCGAGCTCGATTTCGTCGAGCAGGAGCGCCGGCTCCATCTCTACAAGCGCGACGCGATGCTGGCCTATCTGCGCGCCAACCGCCTCAACCGCATCGTCACCCATGGCGGCAGGGAGCCGCGCATCGGCATCGCCACTGTCGGCAAGTCTTATCTCGACGTGCGCCAAGCGCTGGAAGACCTCGGCATCGACGAGGTTCGGGCCAATGATCTCGGCATCCGTCTGTTCAAGCTCGCCTGCCCCTGGCCGATCGATCCGGCCGAGCTGAAGGCCTTCGCCGAGGGCCTCGATCTGATCATGGTTGTCGAGGAGAAACGCTCGCTGATCGAGGTCCAGGTCCGCGAGGAGCTCTACGGCGCCGCGCACCAGCCGGTGGTGATCGGCAAGAAGGACGAGAAGGGAGACTGGCTCTTCCCCGTCCATGGCGCGCTCGATCCCAACGACATCGCCATCGCGCTCGGCAGTCGCCTGCTCCAGTATCGCGACGACCCCGCTTTGCGTGCCCGCCTCGAAGAGATCGCCAGCGCGCAGGGGCGCCTCGCGGAAGCGCAGGAGATCGCCCGCCGCACACCCTATTTCTGCTCGGGCTGCCCGCATAATTCCTCGACCGTCGTGCCGGAAGGCTCGCGTGCCTATGCTGGAATCGGCTGCCATTACATGGTGCAGTGGATGGACCGCGACACAGCCGGTTTCACCCAGATGGGCGGCGAAGGCGCGAACTGGGTCGGCGAGGCGCCGTTCTCGACGCGTGGCCATGTCTTCCAGAACCTCGGCGACGGCACCTATACGCATTCGGGCTCGCTCGCGATCCGCTGGGCCGTCGCGAGCGGCGTGAACATCACTTACAAGCTGCTCTACAACGACGCCGTCGCCATGACTGGCGGCCAGCAGGCGGAGGGCCACCTCTCGCCCGACCAGATGGCACGGCAGGCCGCGGCCGAGGGCGTCAAGCGCATCGCCATCGTCACGGACGAACCTGACAAGTACCCGCCCGGCACGCAATGGCCCGCCGGCGCCACGCTCCACCATCGCGACGAACTCGACGCCGTCCAGCGCGAACTCGCCGCAACCTCCGGCGTCTCGCTTCTGCTCTTCGACCAGACCTGCGCCACCGAGAAGCGGCGGCGGCGCAAGCGCGGTGCTTATCCCGACCCGGACAAGAGCGTCATCATCAACGAGCTGGTCTGCGAGGGCTGCGGCGATTGCGGCGTGCAGTCGAACTGCGTCTCGGTCCAGCCGCTGGAAACCGAATTCGGCCGCAAGCGCCAGATCGACCAGTCGAACTGCAACAAGGATTTCTCCTGCGTGAAGGGCTTCTGCCCGTCCTTCGTGACGGTGCATGGCGCCAAGCCGAAGAAGGCCGAGCCGATGCGCCTCGATGCGGGCACGCTTGGAGCAGGCGACCTCCCCGAGCCGGCCGTTCCCGCGCTCGATCGCAGCTTCGCTGTGATCGTCACCGGTGTCGGCGGCACCGGCGTCGTCACCATCGGCGCCATCCTCGGCATGGCCGCGCATCTCGAAGGCAAGGGCTGCGGCATGATCGACATGGCCGGCCTCGCCCAGAAGGGCGGCGCCGTGTTCAGCCACGTCAAGCTCGCGCCCCATCCTGACGACATCCATGCCATCCGCGTCACGGCGGGACAGGCCGATCTCGTCCTCGGCTGCGACCTCACCGTCACCGGCTCGAAGAGGGTGCTCGGCGCGATCCGGCCCGAAGGCGGTACGGTCATCGTCAACACCGCCGAAAGCCTGCCGGGCGACTTCACCCGCAACGCCGATTTTTCGTTGCCGACCGAACGGCTCAAGCGCGCGATCCTGTCGGCTGCCGGCCGCGACCACACGCGCTTCATCGACGCCACCGCCGCGGCGGTTGCCTTCCTGGGCAATGCCATCGCGGCCAACATGTTCATGCTCGGCCATGCTTGGCAGCTCGGCGCCGTACCCCTGTCCCGCGAGGCGCTGTGCCGGGCGATCACGCTCAACGGCGAGGCCGTGGCGATGAACCTCGAGGCCTTCGAGCTTGGCCGTCGCGCCGCTCATGATCCGGCAGCGCTCGACGAGCTGCTGGCGCAGGCCAAGGCCCCGACGGCGGCACGTCATCTCTCGCAAAACCTCGACGAGATCATCTCCCGCCGCGCCGCCTTCCTCACCGCCTATCAGAACGCCGCTTATGCGGCCCGCTACCGCCATCTCGTCGCCCGCGCGCAGACCAGAGAGGCCGCCGCCATGCCGGGGCAAACGGCGCTCAGCGAAGCCGTCGCGCGCAATCTCTTCAAGCTGATGGCCTACAAGGACGAATACGAGGTCGCCCGCCTCTACAGCGACGGCGCCTTCCGCAAGCAGCTCGCCGCGACCTTCGAGGCAAACGGTTCAGGCGGAAAACCGCTGCGCTTCGAGTTTCACCTCGCCCCTCCGCTCCTGGCGCGGCGAGACCCGAACACCGGCCTGCCGCGCAAGATGAGCTTCGGACCGTGGATGATGGCGGCCTTCACCCTGCTGGCAAGACTCAAGGGGCTTCGCGGCACCGCCTTCGACCCCTTCGGCAGGACGCAGGAACGTCGGACCGAACGCCAACTCATCGGCGACTACGAAACCCTGCTGAACGAGCTCCTGACCCGGCTGACGCCGGAGAACCACGCGCTGTGCCTGACCCTCGCCGCGATCCCGGAGAAGATCCGCGGCTTTGGCCACGTCAAGGAGCGCCATCTCAAGGCGGCGAAGGCGGAAGAAGCGAGGCTGCTCGACCAGCTGCGGAACGGCTCGCCCACCGCGGCCCTGCCGCAAGCGGCAGAGTAGAGCGCGGTATCCCCGCGCCTCTTTCGTCCAACTTGAGTCGGTGTCCCGTCGCGGCCCATACTGCGCCGGAGCCGCTCCAGTGCCGGAACAACCGCCATCTTGATCTCGCCCGAGGAATTACGCGCCATCGCCTCCTGGTCCCGCGACCTCTCGGAGGCCGAGTTCGAGGAGGCGCGCCGCGGCATCTCGTTCAAGAGCTATGGGAAGAACGCCTCGATCTGCCATGTCGGCGACCGGCTCGAATCCTGGACCGGCGTGGCCGAGGGGCTGGTCAAGATGACGACGACCTCCAAATCCGGAAAAACCGCGACCCTCGCCGGGCTGCGCGCCGGCGCCTGGTTCGGCGAAGGCACTGTGATCAAGGCGGAGCCGCGGCGCTATGAGCTGGTGGCGCTGCGCGAGTCGCGGATCGCCCTGATGCGCCGCTCGACCTTCCTCTGGCTGTTCGAGCATTCGGCTGCATTCAACCGCTTCCTCGTTCACCAGTTCAACGAACGCCTCGCCCAGTTCATCTCTCTCGCCGAGACGGAACGCACGCTCGATTCCACCGGCCGCCTCGCGCGCAACCTCGCCTGGCTGTTCAACCCGATCCTCTATCCCGACCTCGATCGCACCCTGACGATCTCGCAGGAGGAGCTCGGCATGCTCGCCGGCATCTCGCGGCAGATGGCCAATCAGGGGCTGGCGAAGCTCGCCGCCCTCGGCTTGATCGAGCTGGGCCACGGCAGCGTCACCATCCTCGATATCGAGCGGCTGGCCCGCTACGAGGCCTAGAGGTCCCGAACCTTGCCGGCACCAAATCCCGTTTCGTGCGTTGAACAGAAAGCCGCCCGTCGGCGGAGGAGGAACTGACTGAGATGTTTGGCCTTTTCGGTACCATCGCGAAACTCATCAACGATCAGATCGCGGAATACGCAACCACACAGGCGGAAGTCGCCAGCCGCGCCATCGCAGGATGGCAACCCGTCCCGATCGAAACCACAGCCGCACGGGAAAGGCGATTGCGCCGTCTCGCCATGCAGAAGGCAGCCTCACGCCATTGATGAACGCCAGCGGAATGCACCGTTCAGGCGAGGTTCGAGCCCCGAATGCTCAGATCCGCCCAATCGACGCAAACGAAGGAGACGTTCGATGCGTAAGCTCTTGATTGCCGCCGGCCTGGCTCTGGCTGCTTTTGCCGCGAGCCCGGCCAGCGCCGCACCGCAAAGCCTCCCCAAGACGGAAGCGCTCGACAGGTTGCCGGCCGAATACACTCGCCACACCCGCGAACATCGCATGTGGGAGATCCAGCGCAACATGGAGCGGCAGCACCGGCGGGACTACTACCGCCACGGCCGCGGCTATGATCGCGGCTACGGCTATGGTCGTCGTCATGGTGGCCCGCCGCCCTGGGCCCCGGCGCATGGCTATCGCCGCCACCACCGCTACTGACCCGTATCGCTACGATCGACGACAGGCCCGCGGCTCCCCGAGCTGCGGGCTTTTTTCTGGCTAAGACTTTCTGCCCACGCGGCGGCATCGGAGTTGCGGCCCGCGTCGCAACATCCAAAAACCAAGGGAAATCGGGAAGATTTTGAAGGACCGACGGCATCACAAACCGATGGCCAAACTTCGGCGGGACAATAGTCACCAAAAGGAGAATTGTCTGTCAAGCACCTCCTTGCGAAGATGCTGGCTGCCTGCAAGGCTTGCATGAGAACGAGGCCTCAACGGCCCGCATTGAAGTCGCCGCGATGGACGGTGGCTCGACAGGGAGAACGCAATCGTGGCGAGCGGCACCGCCGGTGAGGCGGACACCTTTCCGAAATTGCTGTTGCGCAATGCCCGCGAGCGCGCCGGGCGCGTCGCCTATCGTCACAAGGACCTCGGCATCTGGCAGTCCTGGAACTGGGCCGAGGTCGCCGAGCATGTCCGCAGCTTTGCCAAAGGCCTGCAGGATCTTGGCCTGAAACGCGGCGAGAAGGTCGCCATCGTCGGCTATAACCGCCCGCGCCTGTACTGGTCGATGTGCGCGGCACAGTGGCTCGGCGCCATCCCCGTGCCGGTCTATGCCGACAGCGTCGCCGAGGAGATGGCCTATGTCCTCGACCATGCCGAGGCCGTCTTCGCCGTGGTGCAGGACCAAGAGCAGGTCGACAAGATCCTCTCCATCACCGAGCGACTGCCCCATCTCAGGCACATGCTCTATGACGAGCCTCGCGGCCTGCGCGACTACGATCACAGCAAGCTCCACGCCATCGAGACGGTGATGCAGGCGGGAGCCAAGGCGCTGAAGGATCCGCAAGTGGCGGCGGCGCTGCAGAGCGAGATGGAGCGGGGCCGTGGCTCCGATCTCGGCATCATCCTCTACACCTCGGGCACGACCGGCCGGCCCAAGGGCGTGATGCTTTCCCACTACAACATCCTGATCGCCGCCGAGATCGGCTGCGGCTTCGACGGGCTCAACGAGAGCGACGAGGTCATCGCCTATCTGCCGATTGCCTGGGTCGGCGACCATGTCTTCTCCTATGCGCAGGCGATGCTGGCAGGCTTCTGCGTCAATTGTCCGGAAAGCCCGGAAACGGTCATCGACGATCGCCGCGAGGTCGGCACCACCTACGCCTTCGCCCCGCCGCGCGTCTTCGAGAACATGCTGACCATCACCATGGTGCGCATGGAGGATGCGGGGGCGCTCAAGCGCAAGATGTTCCACTACTTCCTTGGTGTCGCGAAGCGCTACGGCGAGCAGATCCTCAACGGGGAGAGCGTGCCTCTCAAGGGCCGGCTGCTCTACAAGCTCGGCGACGCACTGGTCTACGGACCTTTGCGCAACCGCTTCGGCCTCACCAACATCAAGGTCGGCTACACGGCGGGCGAGGCGATCGGCCCCGAGCTTTTCCGCTTCTACCGCTCGATCGGCATCAACCTGAAGCAGCTCTACGGCCAGACCGAGGCCGGGGTCTACATCACCATGCAGCCGAACGGCGAGATCAAGGCCGACACGGTCGGCAAGCCGGCACCGCTGGTAGAGATCCGCATCGACGACAATGGCGAGGTGCTCTACCGCTCGCCCTCGATCTTCGGCGGCTACTACAAGGATGCCGAGAAGACCGCCGAGACCATGACCGCCGACGGCTATGTCCGCTCGGGCGATGCCGGCTTCTTCGACGAGAGCGGCCATCTCAAGATCATCGACCGCGCCAAGGATGTCGGCAAACTGGCGAGCGGCGAGCTGTTCCCGCCGAAATACATCGAGAACAAGCTGAAATTCTATCCGAACATCAAGGAGGCGGTCGCCTTTGGCCAGGGCCGCGAGCATGTCACCGTCGCGCTGAACATCGACCTGACGGCGGTAGGCAACTGGGCCGAGCGCAACAACGTCGTCTACGCCTCCTACCAGGAGCTTGCCGGCCACGATCTCGTTTACGACATGATCGCCAAGCACGTCGACGAGGTGAACCGCTCGCTTGCGACCGAGCCGATGATGGGCGGCGCTCAGATCAAGCGCTTCCTGATCCTGCACAAGGAACTCGATGCCGACGACGGCGAGCTGACGCGCACCCAGAAGGTCCGCCGCGGCTTCATCGCCGAGCGCTACGCCCCGCTGGTGACGGCGCTCTATGACGGCTCGGACGCAGCCGACATCTCCACGGAAGTGGTTTTCGAGGACGGACGCAAGGGCGTGATCTCGGCCCGCGTCAAGGTCCGCGACGCCAGGACATACCCCGTCACGCAGGAGGCGCCGTCCTCGGCGAAGGCGGCATGAACGCGGAACCGATCAACGTGACCGGCACCCCCATCCGCGACAAGGGCGAGGTCCTGCTTTCGGTCGAAAGCATCTCGCTGCGCTTCGGCGGCGTGAAGGCGATCACCGACGTCTCCTTCGACATCCGCAAGGGCGAGATCCGCGCGATCATCGGCCCCAACGGTGCCGGCAAGACCTCGATGCTCAACTGCATCAACGGCTTCTACCAGCCGCAGGAAGGCCGCATCGTCTTCAAGGGCGAACGCCGCGCCAAGATGCGCCCGCACCGCGCCGCCGCAGGCGGCATCGCCCGCACCTTCCAGAACGTCGCGCTGTTCAAGGGCATGTCGACGCTCGACAACATCATGACCGGCCGCACCCTCAAGATGAAGAAGAACTTCTTCTGGCAGGCGCTGCGCCATGGCCCGGCGATGCAGGAGGAGATCGAGCATCGCCGCGTCGTCGAGGACATCATCGACTTCCTGCAGATCGAGCACATCCGCAAGCTGCCCGTCGGCAAGTTGCCCTACGGCCTGCAAAAGCGCGTCGAGCTCGGCCGCGCGCTCGCCATGGAACCGGAACTGCTCCTGCTCGACGAGCCGATGGCCGGCATGAACCTTGAGGAGAAGGAGGACATGTGCCGGTTCATCCTCGACGTGAACAATCAGTTCGGCACGACCATCGCGTTGATCGAGCACGACATGGGCGTCGTCATGGACCTCTCCGACCGCGTCGTCGTACTCGAATACGGCCGCAAGATCGCCGACGGCACGCCTGACGAAGTCAAGGCGAACCAGAAGGTCATCGACGCCTATCTCGGCGTGGCGCATTGAGGAGCGTGGAGACATGAGCGACATCGCCACCCGCCCTGCGCAGAATCTCCTCGCCAATGGCTGGGTCAAGGCCGGGCTGATCCTTGCGGCCCTCATCGTGCTCGCCGTCATCGGCGCGAAGCTCGATTCCTCCAACACCCTCTACGCGATCTTCATCGACCCCTTCCAGCAGATGAGCCAGGCGCCCGACCTGCTGGTCCAGACGATCTGGGAAGGCCTCGTCTCCGGCGTGCTCTATGCCCTGATCGCGCTCGGCTTCGTGCTGATCTTCAAAGCCTCGGGCGTGTTCAACTTTGCCCAGGGCATCATGGTGGTGTTCGCGGCGCTGACGCTGGTCGGCCTCTATGAGAAAGGCGTCCCTGCCTTCCTCGCCGTGATCCTGACGCTTGGGGTGATGTTCGTGCTCGCGCTCGCCATCGAGCGCGTCGTGCTGCGCCCGCTGGTCAACCAGCCGGACATCATCCTGTTCATGGCAACCTTCGGCATCACCTATTTCCTCATCGGCTTCGGCGAGGCCCTCTTCGGCGGCAACCCCAAACAGATGATCGCCGAGCAGCTCTACCTGCCCAAGGGTGCGCTCGACCTGCAGATTCTCGGCGGTCTGGTCTCGCTGCAGAAGATCGACATCGCTGCAGCCGTCATCGCCTCGCTGATGATCGCGGCACTCGCCCTCTTCTTCCAGTACACTCGCATCGGGCGCGCCCTGCGCGCCGTCGCCGACAGCCACAAGGCGGCGCTCTCGGTCGGCATCTCGCTCAACCAGATCTGGGTCATCGTCTGGTTTACCGCCGGCATCGTCGCGTTGATCACCGGCATCATGTGGGGCGCCCGCTCGGACGTTTCCTTCGCGCTGGAGATCGTCGCGCTCAAAGCCCTGCCGGTGCTGATCCTCGGCGGCTTCACCTCGATCCCGGGCGCCATCGTCGGCGGCCTCATCATCGGCATCGGCGAGAAGCTCGGCGAATTCTATTGGGGCCCGCTGGTCGGTGGCGGCATCGAGAGCTGGCTCGCCTATTTCATCGCCCTTGGTTTCCTGCTGTTTCGGCCGCAGGGGCTCTTCGGCGACAAGATCATCGAGCGTATCTGAGGAGCCGGAACCATGCTCTACCGTGAGGCCGGCCAATACAAATCCACCTATGCCGCTGACATGGCGGTCTTCCCGCTGCGGGAGGACCGGCTCGGCATCGCCGTCATCCTGGCGATCGCCTTCATCGCCATCCCCTTCTTCGGCAGCGATTTCTTCATCGCCTCGGTGATGATCCCCTTCCTGGTCTTCTCGCTGGCCGCGATCGGGCTCAATATCCTCACCGGCTATACCGGGTTGATCTCGCTCGGCACGGCAGCCTTCATGGGCGTCGGCGCCTATAGCTGCTACAAGCTCACCACGATCTTTCCGGACGTGAACATCATCGCCCTAATCCTGCTTTCGGGGCTGTTCTCGGCCGGGATCGGCGTGCTCTTCGGCCTGCCCTCGCTGCGGATCAAGGGCTTCTACCTGGCGGTGGCGACGCTTGCCGCCCAGTTCTTCCTGCAATGGGCCTTCGTGCGCATTCCCTGGCTGTTCAACTATAACGCCTCGGGCGCGATCGAGGTGCCGCAGCGCACGCTCTTCGACATTCCGCTGACAGGTGCGTCGGCGACGCCGGAGACGCGCTACTTCGTCTGCCTCGGCCTCGTCGTGGTGCTGACCTGGTTCGCCTCGAACCTGGTCCACGGCAAGCTCGGCCGCTCCTGGATGGCGGTGCGCGACATGGACATCGCCGCCGAGCTGATGGGCATCAAGCTGCTCAACGCCAAGCTGATGGCCTTCGCCGTCTCCTCCTATTTCGCCGGCGTCGCGGGCGCGATGATGATCTTCCTCTGGTACGGCGGTGGCGAGGCGGCGGACGTGTTCTCGATCCGCCTCTCCTTCAGCATCCTGTTCATGGTCATTATCGGGGGGCTGGGCTCGCTGATCGGCTCCTTCTTCGGCGCGGCCTTCCTCTCGGTGCTGCCGACGGCGCTGAAATTCGGCCTGCCGGCGCTTGGCATCCCGCTCGCGGGCGCCACGGCCGAACATGTCACCTACATGCTGGTCGGCGGCCTCATCATCTTCTTCCTGATCGTCGAGCCGCACGGCCTCGCCCGGCTCTGGCAGATCGCGAAGCAGAAATTGCGGACATGGCCCTTCCCGTATTGAGGCGGGGAAGAGTCCAAGAAGCGACCGGCACGACAGAAGCGCCGGCGGAAGCAAGACGGGACCGGCTGGAACCGGGACCGGAGGAAACGAACGGAGAGAACCGATGACAAGCAGGAAGCTGATGAAGGGCGCTACGCTCGGGGCCTTGCTGGCGGCCACCGCCATCGCCGCCCCGGCGATGGCGCAGGACAGCGTCTATTTCGCCAACAACGCCTATCGCACCGGCCCATTCTCCGGCTCCGGCATCCCGATCGGCGACGGCATGCGCGACTACATCACGATGATCAATGAGCGCGACGGCGGCGTGAACGGCGTCAAGATCGTCTATGAGGAATGCGAGACCGGCTACGACACCAAGAAGTCGATCGAGTGCTACGAGCAGGCCAAATCGAAGAACACGATCCTCTACTCGCCCTGGTCGACCGGCGCGACGCTGGCCGCGATCCCGCGCGCCCATGTCGACAAGATCCCGATCCTGTCAATGGCCTACGGTCTCTCGGCCTCGGCTGACGGCAACAACTTCCCCTGGGTCTTCATCCCGCCCTTCACCTATTGGGACGGCGCCTCCGTCATGGTGAAGTATATGGGCGACCAGCTCGGCGGCATGGACAAGCTCAAAGGCAAGAAGCTCGGCCTGATCCATCTCGACGCACCCTTCGGCAAGGAGCCGATCCCGGTGCTCGAGAGCCTGGCCAAGAAATACGGCTTCGAGCTGAAGCTCTACCCGGTGCCCGCCGCCGACATGCAGAACCAGGGCTCGCTCTGGCTCGGCATCCGCCGCGACCGGCCGGACTTCATCTACAACCAGGGCTGGGGCGCGATGAACCCGACCGCGGTGAAGGAAGCGATCAAGAACAACTTCCCGATCGGCAAGATGGTCGGCGTCTGGTGGGCCGGCGGCGATGACGACGCCCGCGCCGGCGGCGATCAGGCCAAGGGCTACAAGTCGCTGAGCTGGACGCTGAGCGGCACCGAGGCGCCTGCCATGCAGGACATCCTCAAATACGTGGTCGACAAGGGCAAGAGCACGACGCCGAAGGAGAAGGTCGGCGAGGCGCTCTACAACCGCGGCGTCTACAACTCGATGCTGGTCGTCGAGGGCATCCGCAATGCCCAGAAGATCACCGGCAAGAAGGTCATCAATGCCGAGGACATGCGCCGCGGCCTGGAGTCGCTCAACCTGACGGAAGCGAAGCTGAAGGAGATCGGGCTCGGCGGCTTCGTCACACCGACGACGATCTCCTGCACCGACCACTCCGGTCACAGCAAGATGTTCGTCTCCGAATGGGACGGCAAGAAGTGGACGAAGAGCGCGGACTGGACCGCCCCACTCGAGGACGAGGTCAAGCCGCTGGTCGATGCCAACGCCAAGGACTACGTCGAGAAGGCCGGCAACTGGCCGAAGCGCACCGAGCCCTGCGAGAAGTCGTCCTGATCTGACGGCAGCCGGCGGCGGCTCGCCCGCCGCCGGCCCCATCGTTACCGTTCGTCCGGGAGAGGCCGATGTCGACCGCAACCCTCGAGAAGCCAGCCGCGGCGACGAGTGACATCGTCCTGTCGCTCAACAACATCGAGGTCATTTACGACCATGTCGTGCTGGTGCTGAAGGGCGTCTCGCTCACCGTGCCGCGCAAGGGCATCGTCGCCATCCTCGGCGCCAACGGCGCCGGCAAGACCACGACGCTGAAGGCGATCTCCAACCTGCTCAAAGCCGAGCGCGGAGAGGTCACCAAGGGTTCGATCGTCTTCGACGGCGAACGCGTCGACAAGCTCTCGCCGAACGAACTCGTCCGGCGCGGCTGCATCCAGGTCATGGAAGGCCGGCACTGCTTCGGCCATCTCTCGATCGAGGAGAATCTGCTGACCGGCGCCTTCACCCGCCGCGACGGCAATGCCGCGATCAAGCGCGACCTCGAAAAGATCTACACCCTGTTCCCGCGTCTGAAGCAGCGCCGGAGCTCGCAGGCCGGTTACACCTCCGGCGGCGAGCAGCAGATGTGCGCCATCGGCCGCGCGATGATGTCGAACCCCAAGATGATCCTGCTCGACGAGCCCTCGATGGGGCTGGCCCCGCAGATCGTCGAGGAGATCTTCGAGATCGTCCGCCAGCTCAATGCCGACGAGGGCGTCTCCTTCCTCGTCGCCGAGCAGAACACCAACATGGCCCTGCGCTACGCCACCTATGGTTACATCATGGAGACCGGCCGCGTCGTCATGGACGGCGAAGCGAAGATGCTGCGCGAGAACGAGGACGTGAAGGAGTTCTATCTCGGCGTCGCCGAGGGCAACAAGAAGTCGTTCCGTGAGGTGAAAAGCTACAAGCGCCGCAAGCGCTGGCTTTCCTGAGACGGACGGAACGGTCGGGTTCGATGCTCTATGCCGTGGCAGCCCTGCTGGTTCTTCTGCTGATCTTCGGGCCACAGGCCTGGGTCCGCAGCCAGATGAGTCGGCATGCCGCGGCCCGGCCCGACTTGCCGGGAACCGGCGGCGAGCTGGCGCGGCACCTGCTCGACCGCTTCCAGCTGGGCGCCGTCACCGTCGAAACGACCGAGCGCGGCGACCACTATGACCCGGAAGCCCGGGCGGTGCGCCTCTCGCAGGACAATCATGACGGCCGCTCGATCACGGCCGTTGCAGTGGCGGCCCATGAAGTCGGCCACGCGCTTCAGCATGCCGAGGGCAGCAGCCTGTTGGCGGCCCGCAGCATGTTGGCCCGCACGCTCGGCATCGTCGACAAGGTTGCCATGGCGGTGCTGATCACGGCACCGCTGGTCGCGGCGGTGACGCATGTGCCGGCGCTCGGGCTGATGCAGTTCGGTGTCGCCATCGCACTGCTCGGTATCGGGCTCATCGTGCACCTCGTCACGCTGCCGCTCGAGTTCGATGCCAGCTTCGGCAAGGCGCTGCCGATCCTCGCTGGCGACGGCTATCTCGATCAGCGTGACTTGCCGGCGGCGCGCGGCGTCCTGCGGGCTGCAGCCTTCACCTACGTCGCCGGCGCGCTGATCGGCCTGCTCAATTTCCTGCGCCTGCTGCGCATCATCCGCTGACGGCGCGAGACCGAACGACATCACGACTGGGACCCGACAGATGAGCGCCTATCACGACGATCTGGAGACCCGCCCGCCCGAGGTTCGCGAGGCCGATCTCTTCGCCCGCCTGCCGAAGCTCCTCGCCGCGGCGATGCAGGCGCCGGCCTATGCCGAGCGACTTGCCGGCATCGACCCCGCCGCGATTACTGACCGCAAGGCGCTGGCCCGGCTGCCTGTGCTGCGCAAGGCGGATCTCCCGGTCCTGCAGAAGGCGAACCTCCCATTCGGCGGCCTCGTTCCGGCCACGCCAGGCTCCTTCGGCCGGCTCTTCACCTCGCCGGGTCCCATCTTCGAGCCGGAAGGCACTGCTACCGACGCCTGGGGCGTGGCGCGGGGCCTGCGCGCCGCTGGCCTGCGGCCCGGTGACATCGTGCTCAATACGCTGAGCTATCATCTGACGCCGGGCGGCTTCATCCTGGATTCCGGCGCCCGCGCGCTGGGCTGTGCCGTCATCCCCGCCGGCCCAGGCAACACAGAGCAGCAACTGGAGGTGATCGCGGCCTACCGGCCGAGCGCCTATGTCGGCACGCCTGACTTCCTCAAGATCCTGATCGAGGCCGCCGACGCGCGCGGCGGCGACATCTCCTGCATCACCCGCGCCGTTGTCTCGGGAGCGGCCTTCCCGCCTTCGCTCCAGGCTTGGGTCAAGGAGCGCGGCATCGACGCCTATCAGCTCTACGCCACCGCCGATCTCGGCCTCATCGCCTACGAGACCTCGGCGCGCGACGGCATGGTGCTGAACGAGAACCTGATCGTCGAGATCGTTCGCCCCGGAACCGGCGACCCCGTGCCGGTGGGCGAGGTCGGCGAGGTCGTCGTCACCAATCTCGACCCGCACCACCCGCAAATCCGCCTAGCCGTCGGCGATCTCACCGCCGTGCTGCCAGGCATGAGCGCCTGCGGGCGCACCAATACCCGCATCAAGGGCTGGATGGGCCGCGCCGACCAGACGGCGAAGATCAAGGGTATGTTCGTGCGCCCCGAACAGGTCGCGGAAATTGCCAAGCGCCATGCCGAGATCGCCAAGCTCAGGCTCGTCGTCGGTCGGGCGGACGAAACCGACACCATGACGCTGAAGGCGGAGATCTATGCCGAGCCGGCCGGCCTCGTCGACGCCGTCTCCTCGACGCTGCAGCAAGTGACCAAGCTCAAGGGCGCCGTCGAGATCCTGCCTCTCGGTGCCTTGCCGAACGACGGCAAGGTCATCGCCGACGAGCGGCCGGTAGGCTGAGGCCTTATCGGCCTCACCAATCGATCGTTCGTTCTCCCTGTGCCTCCAGCCAGGTATTCGCCCTGCTGAACGGCTGCGAACCGAAGAAGCCGCGTCGCGCCGAAAGCGGCGAGGGGTGCGCGCTGGCGATGACGAGATGGCGGCTTTCGTCGATCAGCGGCCGCTTCGCCTGTGCGGGAGCACCCCAGAGCAGGAAGGCGACATGCGGGCGTGCCCGCGAAACCGCGGCAATGATCTCATCGGTCAGCTTGCCCCAACCGAGCGAGAGATGGGAACCGGCCTTGCTGGCCCCCTCACGCACGGTCAGCGCCGTGTTGAGCAGCAATACACCCTGTCTTGCCCAGCGCGTCAGATCACCATCGACCGGCGCCGGCAGACCAAGATCTGTCGTCCGCTCCTTGTAGATATTGACCAGCGAGCGCGGGAGCGGCGGAGGACCGACATAAGAGAAGGCGAGTCCATTGGCATGGCCCGGCGTCGGATAGGGATCCTGACCGAGGATGACGGCGCGAACAGCATCGAGCGGCGTCAGTGCCAGCGCGGCGAAGACACGCTCCGGTGCGGGAGCCACGACATGCCCGGCTGCTCGCTCCGCATCGACCTCTGCGCAGGCATGAGATGCTGCACCACCGGCCGCGAAGGCAGGCAATGCGCGCCAGTCTTTGGCATTCGGCGAAGCGAGAAAAGCGGCAAGAGCCGCGACGCAGGTCACGCGGAACGGCTCATTTCAGCACTGCACGCCCTTCGACCTTGGCGTCGACCGTTCCGAGCTTGCGCAGATAGACCATCACCTCGTTCGCCATCAGCTTGCCGTCCGTCACGCCGATCAGCGTCTTGCCATGGCCGAGTGCGGTATAGCCGTCACCGCCCTCGAGCATGAAATTGTTCGTGGCGACGGTGTACTTGCCCGCTGGGTCGATCGGCGTGCCGTCAGTGAGAGTCAGTGTGGTCACACGCGAGCCGACCGGCTGCTTGAGATCCGCCTCGAATTTCAGCCCGGATACGACGGGGAACTTGCCCGAGCCCTGAGGTGCCGGCGAGAGCCCGTTCTCGAGCGCATCCTTCACGTCCTTGCCGGTGATCTCGACCATGGCCGTTGCGTTGCCGAAGGGCAGTTCGCTCAGAACGTCTCGCCGCGTCAGTGTGTATCCGGCCTGATATTGCTTGTTGGCGCGGATGCCACCGGCATTCGTGATGGCGAGCTGTGCGCCGGTGGCGGCCCGGATCGCATCGGCGATCAGGTTGCCGATCGCCGCCTCCTGGGTACGGATGACGCCGGTGCGCGAATCGAGCGGCACGCTGAGCTTGGCGAGGTCGACGTCGAGTTCCTTCGACAGCTCCGCCTCGTAACCCTTGACGATGGCGGCGACCTCTGGATCCGGCGTCGCCGAACGGGAATCGTTGACGCGGAAGGTTGGCGTCCAGTTCACCTGCCGCGCTGCGCCCTCGCCCTTGACGCTGACCGCGATGTCGATGGCCGTGACGTAATTGCCCTCCTCGTTCGACTCCACCATCACGACCTTGCCGTCATAAGCGATGGCAAGATCGTGGTCGTGCCCCGTGAGCAGGATGTCGACGACGCGCGAGCGCACGATCTCGTAATCCATAGCCCGGTCGGCATGGACGACGGCGACGAGGATGTCGGCCCCCTGCCCTTTCAGCGCCTTGGCCTCGCGCCTGAGCGCGTCCATGGTCGAAGAGAATTTCAGATCACCGGGATTCGAGATCTGCGGCGTCGGATCATAGGCCGTGCCGATGACGCCGACCTTGATGCCGCCGAGCTCGAAGATCTGACTGTCCTTGTGGCCGGGCAGCGGATTGCCCGCAGCATCGCGCAGATTGGCGGCGAAGGTCGGATAGCTCTGCGCGGCGACGAGCTTGAAGTAGTTCTCCTTGCCGAAGTCGAATTCGTGGTTACCCGGCACGAAGACGTCGATGCCCATCTTGTTCTGCATCGCGACGATATGCGCGCCCTGGTCGAAGCCCGACATCAGCGAGGGCGAATAACAATCGCCGGCATGGCAGAACAGCACCGGCACGCCCTTGGCTCGCTCGGCCTTGGCAATTCCGGCCGCGCGGGCGAAGCCGCCGCGCCCCTTGTCGTCGCTCATCTTGTAGATGTCGTTGAGCAGCAGAAGCGTGAAGCTCGGCGCCGGCTGCTGCGCCAGCGCGACCGGGGCGGTCGCGGCGAGCGTTGCGGGAGCGGCAAGGACACCAAGAGCTTTGCGGCGGGTCAGCTTCGTCATGGCGGGCGCCCCTGTCGAGAATGTCTCCAGACTAGCAAGAGACACAGCTGACTGACCAGATGCCTTCATGGCCTGCCAGGGACGGTCGGCAGTGTCGCACCTGACCTTCCAAACTGCTTCAAGGCTGGACGAAAGCGCGAACTCGTCTAAATCACGAGCGCAAGGAGAGCCTGCGCTCATGACTGCTGATATCGCCGCGGCCCCGGCCCGCGAAGCCCTTCCGCTCCCGCCGGATCATCCGCAAGCCAAGTTCGGCCGCATCGGCGTGCTGCTGATGAATCTCGGCACGCCGGAAGGCACCGGCTACTGGCCGATGCGCGCCTATCTCAAGGAGTTCCTGTCCGACCGGCGCGTCATCGAGGAGCCGCGCTGGAAATGGTGGCCGGTCCTCAACCTGATCATCCTGTCGACGCGCCCCGGCCGGAAAGGCAAGGATTATGCGTCGATCTGGAATAACCAGCGCGACGAGGGCCCGCTCAAGACCATAACCCGCTCACAGACCGAGCAGCTCGCGGAGCGCCTGAAGCCGCTCGCGGGCGATCGCCTCGTCGTCGACTGGGCGATGCGCTACGGGCTGCCGGATGTGAAGAGCCGGCTGCAGGCTCTGCTCGACCAGGGCTGCGACCGCATCCTGCTGGTGCCGCTCTATCCGCAATATGCCGCGCCAACCTCGGCTACGGCCTGCGACCAGGCCTTCCGTGCGCTGATGCAGATGCGCTGGCAGCCGACGGTGCGCGTCTCACCGCCCTATCACGACGACCCAGCCTATATCGGCGCTCTCGCCCGCTCGATGCGCGCCTCGCTCGCCAAGCTCGACTTCGAGCCCGAGGTCATCCTCTGCTCGTTCCACGGCATGCCAAAGACCTATCTGCTCAAGGGCGACCCCTATTACTGCCAATGCGTGAAGACCTGGCGGCTGCTGCGCGCCGAACTGGGTCTCTCGGAAGAGCGCTTCCCGCTGACCTTCCAGTCGCGCTTCGGGCCGGATGAATGGCTGCAACCCTATACCGACGAGACGGTGAAGGCGTTGGCGCTGGCAGGTCGGAAATCGATGGCGATCGTGGCGCCGGGTTTCTCGGCCGACTGCCTCGAGACGCTCGAGGAGCTCGACGGCGAAAACCGAGAGATCTTCCTGCACAATGGCGGCGAGAAATTCGCTTATCTGCCCTGCCTCAACGATTCGCCCGAAGGTATCGACGTCATCGCCGCCGTCGTTGAGCGCGAATTGCAGGGCTGGCTCTGAGGCGGGCTAGACCTCCTCGGCGCAGACGAAGCGGGTGACGCTCTCGATCACCGGCTTCGCCTGCAGGATGCGGCGGTGGCCGAAGCCGCTCGTCTCCTCCAGCCTGACGAAGGAACCTGCCGCCGCCAGCGCCTCGGCATGGCCGAAATCGAGCTCGCGATCCTGCCGGTCATGGATGACGAGGGTCGGCAGCCGGATTGCAGCCAACTGCGCGGCTCCTTCGAAAGCCTCGACCGGATTGCCGGCAACGGTATGGATGCGCCGTTCGAGCGCCTCCTGGCCGCGCCGCCCCAGCCCGATCCCGGCACCGAACCGCCGCGTGATCCGCTTGACGGAAGAAGGCGCCGCGATCAGCGCAAGCCGCCCCGCGCTGACAGGCGGCTGGCCCGGAACGGATTCGGCCAGAGCCGCGAGCGCGATCGCCCCGCCGAAGGAATGCGTCACGATCGCATGGAACGGCCCGAACGTCCGTGCGACTGCCGCCAGGCTGGCGACGCCGAGCGGCATGTCCAGGACCCGCCCGGTCGAGGCGCCATGCGCCGGCAGGTCGAAGGCGACCACCCGGAAGCCCGCCTCGCAGAGCGATGTCGCGAAGGCTGTCATGAAGGCCGCTTCACTGCTCCAGCCATGGACCAGCAGCACCGTGCCGCGCCGCCCGGCATCAGCGGGATCGAAGACATAAGCCTGCACGCTGCCGCAGGGAAACGGAATGGCCGTCGCCTCCGCCCGGGCCAGCCGACCGATGGCGCTTGTCGCGCCACGCTTGCCGTTTTCGCTTCGCGCCGAGCGACGCGGCGGGGTACAGAAGAGGCGGAAGGCCACTTTGCCGGCTGTGGCGGGAGCTACGAAGCTGGCCGCCCGGACGAGGGGGCGCAGTAGACGGAGTGCGGTATCGGTCATGGCGTCGACTCCAATCTGTTCAACACTGAACAAATATGTTCAGCCATGAACAAAAAGCAAGCCTCTTCCGATGCCGGACCGGAAAGCCAGCGCCTGCCTTGGGATCTGCCGCGCTTCCGCAACTGGGTCGCGGTCGCCCGGGTCCACAATCTCTGGGAGAAAGCCTTCAGCGAGGCGTTGGCGCCGCTCGACATCCAGGTCGCCCACTATGACGTGCTCGCCAACATCTTCCACGTGCCCGGATTGACGCAGCAGGCGCTGGCCGAGAAGCTGCTTGTCGGGCGCAGCGCCATGAGCATGCTGCTGCCGGTGCTGGAGCGGCGCGGGCTGATCGAACGACGCGGTGACGAGGCCGACCGGCGCGTGCGGCGCCTTTGGCTCACCCCCGATGGCGAGGCTCTGACCCGCAAGGCCATGGCGATCCATGTCGCCGAGATCGAAGCGATGATGACGGTGCTGAGCGACGCCGAATGCAACGCGGTCGGCGAGATGATGCGCCGCGTTGCCAAGGCACTGGAGGCCTGATGCACCGAGGGCCGCCCAAGAGGGCGGCCCTGACAATGGAACGCCGAGACCGCCCTACTTCTGGGCGAAGACACCGACGCTGCTCGCGGTGATGTCGAAGGAGAGCGTGCCGATCACCGCTGCGCCGCACCACTTCGAGCGGCCGGAACCCGAGGTTATGCCGCGCGGATCGGCTGTCAGCGCAAAGCACTCCGTCTTCGACAGCGTCGTGTCGTGATAGCGGATATCCGCCGTGAGGTTCTTCCAGCTGTAGGACACGCCGGCGTTCCAGTAGGTGTAGTCAGGCAGATTGGTCGGCGGATTTGTCGACCAGATCGCCAGATTGGTCGTGCCGAGCCAATAGTGGCCGAGCTCGCCCGAAACCGAGAGGCCTTCGAGGAAAGGCAGGGCGTATTTTGCCGTCACCGAGGCGTAGGTGCCCGACGCGCCCGTGCCGAGCCAGTCCCAGGCATAGAAGACGTTGGCACCCAGCGTCAGGCTGCCTGCGAAAGTGTAGGAGACCTTGCCGTAGACCTCGGTGTAATCGGTGTTCTTCGGCGTCCAGTAGGCTCCGGCAACGTCGATGAACTGCTTCTCGCTCGGATAGTAGTACTGCATGATGCCGAGGTCGAAGGCGAGGTCGCCGAACTTGGGGCGAATGCCGCCGTAGAAGTCGATCTCGGCGTCGGGCCGCGTGGTCAGGTCGACGCTGGAGCCATACACGCCGACATAGAAAAGGTTGTCGTAGATCTGCAGCTCGGCGCCGCCGCCGATGCCGGGCTTGCGGTCGGTCTGTGAGATGCCGCGGAAGTTGTAGTCCGTCTGGCCCTTGATGTTGACCGCGATGTCGAACCAGGTAATCGCCGGCACGACCGGGAGGGGCGGCGCCCCCTTCTTGCTCGGCAGATCGGAGGCTTGGGCGGTAGCCAGCCCCGCAGCGATGCCCAATCCCAGCATGGAAGAACGGAAAAGACCTGAAATCATCGCCAGCACCCCTCTATCGCGCTGTGATCGCGCCTTCATCGCGATCAAGCGGACCGAGGAAGAATTTCAGCAAGGCGAGCTTTTCGGCAGCCTGCCCGGCCCATAAGCAAAGGCCCCCGAAACGGGGGCCTTCGCGCCTGCAAAAAAGGCAGTCGAAATTTGATCCGGAACTGTTGCAGTTCCGTCACATGGCCATGGAGGCGAAAGACGCCTCCTCAGCGCGTTGCGGGCTGGCTCGCATAGACTGCAGGCGACTCGTCGAGCTTGCTGGTCCGCAGCCCGGAGGCGCGACGCGGCGGCAGGGGCGCGCGGATATTGGTCGGCGTGGCCGGCACGGTCACGGCGACCGGCGCCTCGACGGCAGCCGTAGCTTGCCCCTCGGAGCTGGAGGAACTGGAGGAGTTGCCGAACACCGGCATGAAGCTCAGCGCACGCTGCAGGAAGGGCTTGCTCTCCTCGACCGGCGTCGACGAGGCACTCGCCAGCACCGGCGCCTGCTCGGCCTTGCCGGGCTGGATCCGGGCGATCTGGGTCGTCGCCGGAGCGGCAACCGGCCGGGTCTCCGCCTTCGCGGGTTCGGACTTGACCGGTTCGGGCTTGGTGGCTTCCACCGGCGGGGCGGCGGCGATGGCGGCCATCACGGCGCTGTCATCCGCCGAAGCGGCCCGCACCGTCTCCTTCGCCTTGCCCTTGTCGTCGAGCACGACGACGCGCGGCCCGATGGCCAGCGCATCCTCGCGGCTGATGCCGACATCCTTCGAGGCCCAGGAAGCGGAACGGTTGAGAGCAGCCGACCCGCCACTCGCAAGCGCCTGCTTGAACGAGGCATGCTGGTCGCCGTCATCATAGACGAGCTGGATGGCCGGCGTGCCCTTGGCGACGAGAGAGGCCACCTCGGCCGCGTCCTGGCGCTCCTTCGCCGCGACTTCCGACGGCTCGGAGCCGCCATTGAAGACATAGCGGCCGCCGGCGACCGACACGGACGGCTCGTCGCGCACGACCTCGAAATAATCGGAGCCTTCCTTGAGGTTCTTCCAGAAGGCGATGTTCGGGTCGAGTCGGTGCTGGGCGAGGTTCTTCGCCGTCATGCGGAAGGGGAAGGCCTGCATCTGCACGGCCCGCTGGCCGGCATTCTGGGCCTCGCGCACCAGCGCATAGATCTCGCCGATCTGGTCGTCGGTCATCGAATAGCAGCCCGCCGAGGAGCAGGCGCCATGCACCATCAGATGCGCGCCGGTACGGCCGAGCGAGCGGTCATAGGCGTTCGGGTAGCCCATGTTGAAGGAGACGTAATAGGACGAATTCGGATTCATCTGAGCCGGGCCGATGGCATAGAAGCCCTCCGGCGCCATACGGTCGCCCTCGCGCTTCTTCGGGCCAAGCTGGCCCGACCAGCGGCACATCGGGAAGGTCTTGAGCAGGGCATAGCGGCCGTCGGCCTTGCGCTTCCAGACCTCGAGCTCCGACTCCTTCTTGTAGGAGCGGATCAGCACGGGCTGGTCCTTGCTCATGCCCTTCTCGGCCATGAGCGCATAGGTCGCCGACGGGATCGGGATATTGTGCCGCGAAGCGCCGCGGTAGCGTTCCTCCTCACAGGCTCCCAGGGTCAATGCAACCAAAGCCAGGATCGCGAGTTGCTTCAGTGCCACGTCGTCATTCCCATCGAACGGCAGGCCGGGTGTGCGACCTGTGACTTCGCAAGACGGCCAAATTGTGCCCGTCGTCCGGTTGTAGAAGCGTTAGCCTTGAGGGTTCCTTACCATAGGCTTCCTGAGTCTGGCCACATGGTCAATGACGCGTAAAAAGCGCTTCATTTCGCAAACGCAAAATTAACCAGCGTCTCTCGGGCGTCAGAGGTGGCGGCCGATCCCCAGGAACTTCTCCGCCCGCTTGTCGACGATCGCGGCTGCATCCATGCCGGCAAAATCGGCCAGTGCCGCCGCGATGGCATCCCCGGCCCGGGTCATCGCGAGCTGCCTGTCGCGATGCGCCCCGCCGGTCGGCTCGGAGACGATCGCGTCGATGACGCCGAACTTGAGCAGGTCCTGCGCCGTAATCTTCATCCCGGTGGCGGCATCCTGCGCGCGCGCCGTGTCACGCCAGAGGATCGAGGCCGCTCCCTCCGGCGAGATCACCGAATAGATCGCGTGCTCCATCATCAGGACGCGGCTGGCGGCGGCGATCGCGATCGCTCCGCCGGAGCCGCCCTCGCCGATCACCAGCGCGACGCTCGCCGTCGGCAGGCCGAGCCAGGCCTCCGTCGAACGGGCGATGGCTTCCGCCTGGCCGCGCTCCTCGGCGTCGATGCCGGGATAGGCGCCGGCGGTGTCGACGAAGCTCAGCACCGGCAGGCCGAAGCGGCCGGCCAGTTCAACCAGGCGCACAGCCTTGCGGTAGCCCTCGGGCTTGGGCATACCGAAATTGTGCCGGATGCGGGTTTCGGTCGAATCACCCTTCTCCTGGCCGATGACACAGACCGCCTCGCCGCGGAAACGGCCGAAGCCGCCAACGATCGCTTCGTCCTCCCCGAAAGCGCGATCGCCAGCGAGGGGCGTGAACTCCTCGATCAGCGCGGCGCAGTAATCCTTGAAATGCGGCCGCTGAGGATGGCGCGCGACGAGCGTCTTCTGCCAGGGCGTCAGCGCGGCATAGATCTCCTTGAGCGACTGGTTCGCCTTGGCGTCGAGCTTGCCGATCTCCTCGGACAACGAGATGCCGTCACCGCGTGCTTCAAGAGCCCGCAGCTCGTCCGACTTCGCCTCGAGTTCGGCGACCGGTTTCTCGAAATCCAGATAGCTACGCATCGTGATCCAGTTCAGCTTCCACGCCAGAACCGACGTGGATCAGCGGTTTCGGACGAAACCGGGGCTAGAGCATTTTCGAGCGAAATGGGCACCCGTTCGCGTGAAGAAAATGCGACAAGACAAGGACCCAATGGATTTCCGCATTTCGGAGAAACGTGGAAATCCATCAGAAAAGCGGCGGACCTTGTCCGCGCCCCGGCGAAATTGTCAACCCGTTCGGGGTATCTCGTATGGCTTTGCCGCGCGCGGCGTCGGCGATGGCTGAGGCAACAGAACAGGTCTCAGCGCGAAGCTGCGCCGCGTCGCGCGCAGGGGCGCACGCCGGTAGAACTGCTTGGTCGCGTCGATGACGTGGACTCCCGAAAAGGGCAGCGACAGCCCGAGCCCGACCTGCTCCCAGGCATAGGCCGAGCGCATCAGGAGCCGCCTTTGCAGCGGCGGCACATACAGCACTTCGGCCCAATGCTCGGGCGAGAACTCGGCGGCGCGCAGCAGGGCCGAGAGCTGCCGGCGGCTGAACGGGCGGCCCTGGCCGAAAGGCGTTCCATCCATCCGCGCCCAGAGGCCGCGTCGGTTCGGCACGACCAGGATCATCCGGCCGCCGGGGTTCAGCACACGCGAGACCTCTTCCAGCAGGTCGTCCGGGCTTTCCGTCTCCTCCAGGGCATGAACGAGCACGGCCCGGTCGATCGAGGCGGTCGGCAGCGGCAACAGGGTCGGCTCCACCAGTGCCGAGGCGGAAAGCCCCGGCGAAGGCCAGTTCACCACGCCCTGCGCCGCCGGCATGAAGGCGATGGTCCGTTCCGCCTGCATGCCAAGCACCGAGAGGTAAGGTGTCGAGAAACCGAGCCCCAGCAGCCGCTGGCGGGAGCAATCCGGCCAGAAGCGCAGCATCGCGCGGCCGATGAAGCGGCGCGCCACATGCCCGAGCGGGCTGGCGTAGAAGGCGCGCAGATCGACGACGTCGAGGGGCATGGCGCCTGACATGGAACGCCGCGCAGGCGAACGCAAGGGCGGCTCTGGCGGCGATTGCACGATAGCTGCGCGCCAACGACGGGTTGATCGGCAGGCAAGCATGGCTCATGCAAGGCGTCTGTCCCGCTCTTGCAGGAGTCCGCCATGCCGCTCGACCTCCATGTCTTCCGCACGCTCAGCGACAATGCCGGGGCCCTGCTCCACGACCCCGCCACCGGCGCCTGTGCGACGGTGGACGTGCCCGATGCCGGCGAGGTGCTCGCCGCCGCGAAAGCGAAGGGCTGGACGATCAGCGACATCTTCATCACTCACGCCCATCACGACCACACGCAGGGCGTCGCCGCGGTGAAGCAGGCGACGGGCGCGACAGTCGTCGGCCCGGCCGATGCGCGCACCATGGCGCCGCTCGATCGCGTCATCGGCGAGGGCGACAGCGTGACGCTGGCGGATGAACGCTTCGAAATCTGGCATACGCCCGGCCATTCCGACGGCCATCTCAGTTATATCGGCTTGGGCGCGAAGATCGCGCTGGTCGGCGACGTCGTCTTCGTCATGGGCTGCGGCCGGGTTCAGCCCGGCCAGATGGACCGGATGTGGACCTCGCTCTCGCACATCATGGCGCTGCCGGGCGATATCCGCCTCGTCACCGGCCATGATTATACACTGGCCAATGCCCGCTTCGCCCGCTCGGTCGATCCGACGAACGCAGCGCTCGCCGCCCGCTTCGCCGAAGCCGAGAAGGCCAAGGCCGAAGGCCGGTTCTGGGCATTGACCACCGTCGCCGAGGAGCAGGCCACCAACCCCTTCTTCCGGGCCGGCGAGCCGGCCCTGGCGGCCGCCGTCCATCTCGCTGGAAAGCCGGCTACCGCAGTCTTCGCCGCGCTGCGCGAAGCCAAGAACAAGTTCTGACCATGGTGCATCGCCTCGACGGGCTGACCGCGGCGGAAGTGATCCGCCTGCTCGAGCTGGAGCCGCACCCCGAAGGCGGCCACTATCGCGAGACCTTCCGCGACGTAGAAGGGCCGCAGGGACGCAGTCATTCCACGGCGATCTACTACCTGCTCGACACCGGCGAGACCTCGGAATGGCACCGGGCCGACGCCGCCGAAACCTGGCACCACTACGCCGGCGCGTCGCTCGTCATCACCGTCTCGCCCAATGGTCACGACGCCTCGGCCCACCACCTCGGCACCGATCTCGCCGCCGGCCAGCGCCCGCAATTCGTGGTACCCGCCGGCTGGTGGCAGAGCGCGACCTCGCTCGGCGCCTGGACGCTGGTCGGCTGCACGGTCGCACCGGGATTCGCCTTCTCGGGGTTCGAGATGGCGCCGCCGGGCTGGCGGCCGACGCCGCGCAAGCCGGCTGGAGGACGATGATGCTGTCGGTGAACGAAGACGCCCGGCTCGCGCAGGAATGCGAGCGGCGGATCATCAATGCCTGGCCGGCCCTGTCGACCCTGGTCGTCGGCGACTGGGTGCTGCGCTTCGCCAATGGTTACTCCGGCCGCGCCAACTCGGCGACGCCCCTCGCCTATGGCGCAGAGCTCGACGATGCGATGCTCGACATGCTCGAGGAGCTCTATCGCGCCGACGGCCTGCAGCCCGCGATCCGGCTCACCCCGCTCGTGGCCGAGGCGACGCGCGCCGCAGTGCTCGCCCGCGGCTACAAGGTGAGGGACCGCTCCTTCGGCATGATCGGCGCGCTTGCGGATGCATCGGTTTCCGAGGAGGCCGAATTCCAGATCGAGGCGCGCCCTGAAGCCGAATGGATCGCGGGCGTCGCCGCGCTCCAGAGCGGCATCAAGACCCATACCGGCAACCTCGCCGCCATCCTCGAGAAGATCCGTTTGCCGGCCGCCTTCGCCACCTGGCTGATCGAAGGCGAGCCCGTCGCCTTCGGCATGGCGGTTGCCGAGCGCGGCATGGCCGAGATCGGGCTGATCTGCGTCGATCCCGCCCATCGCGGCAAGGGGCTCGGACGCAGGATCGTCACCGGCCTGATGGGCTGGACCGGCGCCGTCGGCAGCCATAGCGCCTATCTTCAGGTCGAGCAGAGCAACGCCGTCGCGATCAACCTCTATCGCAGCCTCGGCTTCCGCCAGCTATACGAATACGAGACGCGCCTCCTCGCAGGCTGATCAGCGGATCAGCAGCGCCGTGCCGTAGAGCCCGATGGCAAACACCGTGTGCCCGACGATGTTGAGCAGGCGGATCTGGTTGGTGTTCGGCCGCTTCGCAGCGGCAATGCCCATCCCCATGCCCGGCTGCAGGATGAACCAGCCGCAGCCCACCGTGGCGAGCCCGACGATGAGCGCCGGCAGAAAGCTCGGATTGCGCGCCCAGCCCGTTCCCCAGATTACCAGCACGATCCCGGCGAACAGAATGCCGACGAGATAGTGGAAGAGCCAGCCGAGCGCGACCTCGTTGGCGACCGGCTCGGCCTTGCCGATGTCCTCGTGGACGAAGCGCCCGCGCAGGGCATGCCCGAACCAGCGCCCCGGCGGCCCCCAATTCGGCTTCGGCATGCCGAACAGCCGCAGAAACTGCCCCCAGAGGTCGAACAGGACGGTCGCGCCGAGCCCGATGACCACCGCATGATAGATCAGATCCGCCAAGTCCCGCCCCCAAGATAGCCGGCAATCCCAGCTGCCGTTCCCGTTGGAGCGGCGATCTTTCTCCCGGTCAACCGTTCCGGGACGCCTCCAGCGCAGGCAGGCCCTGCGAAAGCTGCATCCGGCTCGTGCCGGAACCTCCTGCCGGCCACCGTGTTGCCCCCGAAGGCATGATCAGAGGAGTAGGCATGGCTGGGGCAACGGCTGAAAAGACGCGCGGCAATCTGGCAACGGGACCGCATGGCGCGGCGGAGCTGCCCTCCGTTACCGTCACCAGCTACAATCTCGAAGTGCGGGACGAAGACGGCTATGTCGGCGACAAGGCCAGCCGCGGCGCCTTCGTCGAGCACCTTGATGCCCTGCGGACTCATCTCAAGCGGAATGGCGACGACCCGCTCGATGGCGATACGGCCAGCATTAGCAAAAAGGACCTGGACGCCCTGCTGAAGGACGGCGACGCAACCGAGGCCGCTCTGGTGCTGAGTGCGGTGGAAAGCTTCGCCCAGTCGCTCGCCTTCGTCATCCGCCGGTTCACACGGCTGAAAGCCTGGGCCGAGGTGGAGCGTATCGTCGTTGGCGGCGGCTTTCGCGAAAGCCGGATCGGCGAGCTCGCCATCGCCCGTGCCGCCATCATCCTGCGCACCGATGGTCGTGACATCGATCTTGTACCCGTCAGCCATCACCCGGACGAGGCCGGGCTGGTCGGGAGCGCCCATCTTGCCCCGAAATGGATCTTCGAGGCCTTCGACAGCCTCGTCGCCGTCGATATCGGCGGCTCGAACATCCGCGCTGGCATCGTCGAGCTCCGGCAGAAGAAGGCGCCCGACCTCAGCAAGGCCCGCGTCTGGAAGTCCGACCTCTGGCGCCATGCGGACGAGGAGCCGAGTCGCGACGAGGCGATCAAGCGCCTGGGCAAGATGCTGAGGGAACAGGTCGCGGAAGCCGAGAAGGAGGGGCTGCGGATCGCTCCCTTCATCGGCGTCGGCTGCCCCGGCCTGATCGAGCCGGACGGCAGCATCGAGCGCGGCGCCCAGAACCTGCCGGGCAACTGGGAAAGCAGCCGCTTCAACCTCGTCGACAGCATCCGCGAACTGGTGCCTCGCATCGGCGAGCACGACACCGAGGTCGTGATGCACAACGATGCCGTCATCCAGGGCCTGAGCGAGATGCCGGCGATGCAGGATGTCGAGAACTGGGCGGTGCTCACGATCGGGACCGGCCTCGGCAATGCGAGCTATCGCAACCGCGACAAGCCGAAGAAGAAGCGCTGACGACCCAAGGTGCCGCGCCACCCGAGTGGATTCGACGAAGCTTCGCCATCTTCAGGTCGCCTTTGCCGGTAATGAGGCGACAGCGCGCGCTTTCCGGGCGCGACCCAGCGAAGGAATTGCAGGAGTCTGGCCTTGCCGGCAGCGGAAACGCCGTCTTCGTCTTGCACCCGGCCCCATCCTGTGCCGAGGGTCGGCAGGAAGCCGAATCACCTTGATGAGCGGGGCCGCCCGATCATGGCAGCGCGTCTGGCACGAGCATCGACCCGGATGGGGTGGAGCGCCCGCAGGATGGCAGCGCTCTGCCTGCTCGCGCTCACGCTTGCGATCGGCATGGCCGGCGCGCAGGCGCAAACCCAGCCCGCCACCGCGCCGGCAGCTGCACCGGTCGATCCGAAGAGCCCGCGCGGCCGGCTCGATTCGGTCCGGCTCGAGCTCTCGCAGATCGAGACGACCCTCTCCCGTACGGATCTCAGCGACGACGAGCTCCAGCGCCAGCGCATCCGCCTGCAGCCTCCGCTCGACCAGCTGCGTCTCATCATCGACCAGCAGGCCCCGCTCGTCGAACAAGCCAAGCTCAAGCTCGACCAGCTCGGCGCGAAACCCGATGACAAGGCCCCGCCGGAATCCGCCGAGATCGCCCGCGAACGCGAACTCCGCACCAAGGCCTATGCCGATGCCGACGAGACGCTGAAGATCGCGCGCGCCTCGCTGCTACAGGCGGAACAGCTGCAGAGCACGATCGGCGACAAGCGCCGCGAAATCTTCGCCACCACCCTCTTCGCCGCCGGCCCCTCGGTGCTCAGCCCCGACGTCTGGGGCAACGCTGTGACGACGGCGCCAGAGGATCTGCGTGCCTCCAGCTATATCTTCGGCGGTTGGTTCTCCGGTGTCTCGACTGCCTTTTCCAGCACGCGCGGCGGCGTCCTTGCGCTGTCCCTGATCGGCGCCATCCTGCTTTACTGGCTGCGTGCCCGCTACCTCCCGCGCTTCAAGGCGCGCTACGCGAATACGCAGGATACCGGCAGCCTGCACTGCCTCTATGTCGCCCTGGCGCACGTCGTTGCAGGCGCGGCACCGCCGGCGCTGGCGAGCTGGCTGGTCTACAAGGCGCTCAACACCACGGGCCTGCTGCCGGAACGCATCCAGCCGGTAATCTGGGCCGTCGTGGTCGGCCTCGCCTTCGTGGCCTTCGTACAAGCACTCGCCGATGCGGTATTCGCGCCGTCGAGCCCGCAGCGGCGGCTGGTCCGCGTCATGGACCAGACCGCGCGCAGCGTCGTCTGGATCGCCAGCGCACTGGCACTGGTGACGATGGTCGGCAAGGTCTTCGAGGCCTGGCTGCAGGCGATAGCGGCCGGCCTTTCCATCTCGATCATCGTCAAGGCGTTCTTCGCGACCCTCTTCGCGCTCGCCCTGGTCGCCGGTCTCTATCAAATCCGCGACGATGACGATGTCGAGCAGGAGGCCTGCCTCGGGCCCTATGTTCCGGTTGACGGCGCGAGCCTCGGGCCGATCCGCATTTTCGGCTGGATCATCGGCCTCGTCATCATCGCAGCCGCCCTGAGCGGCTATGTCGTCTTCGCCAACTTCCTCGCCGAGCAGACGCTCTGGATCGGCATCGTCGCCTGCCTCTATCTGCTGGCGCACCAGTTCATCGAACTCGGCATCCCGCGCCTGCTCTCCGGCAAGGGACGGATCGCGCTGACCCTGCGCGCCGGCGTCGGGCTGCGCACCGCCACGCTCGAAAAGATTGCCGTGCTCGGCGCCGGGGTCCTCAAGCTGCTGCTGCTCTTCGTGACGCTGCTGCTCGTGCTCGCGCCCTGGGGGCTCGAATCGGCGGATTTCCTAGTCTCGCTGCGCGCCGCCTTCTTCGGCTTCCAGGTCGGCGGAGTCACCATCTCGGTCTCGTCCATCGTCGTCGGCGCGGTCGTCTTCGCACTCGGCATCGCCGCGACCCGGACGATCCAGCGCTGGCTCGAGAGCAAGTTCCTGCCCACGACGCAGCTCGATCCCGGCCTGCGCAACTCGATCACCACCGCGGCCGGCTATATCGGCTATATCGGCGCCGTCGCGCTGGCCGTCTCGGCCATCGGCCTCAGCCTGGAGCGGCTGACGCTCGTCGCCTCAGCCCTGTCGGTCGGTATCGGTTTCGGACTGCAGTCGGTAGTGTCGAACTTTGTCTCCGGCCTGATCCTGCTCTGGGAGCGGCCGATCCGCGTCGGCGACCAGGTGCTGGTCGGCGACGTCGAGGGCATCGTCAAGCGCATCAATGTGCGCTCGACCGAGATCGCGACCTTCGACCGCTCCAGCGTCATCGTCCCCAACTCGAACCTCGTCTCCGGCGTCGTGCGCAACCGCGTGCGCACCGACCGGACCGGGCGCGTCCTGATCTCTCTCTCGGTGACGCGCCAGACCGACGCGGGAGCGGTCCGCACCATGCTTCAGGACGTCGCCGACAACCACGGCGACGTCCTGAAGAAGCCACCGCCGACCGTTTTGTTCAAGAAGCTCGGCACGGCAACGATGGATTTCGATCTCATCTGCATCGTCGACGATCTCGACCTCGTCGGCCGCGTGAACAGCGACCTCAACTTCGCGATTCGCAAGCGGCTGGCGGAGATCGAGGTCTTTGGCACGCCGCAGCTCGAGGTGAAGGGGCTTACGGGCGTCGAGCAGTCGCTCGACGGCATCGCCACTGCGGTCGGCCGCTTCGACCGCGCCCGCAAGCCCCCCGCCCGGAAGACCAAAGCCGGGGCCGCCTCGCAGCCGGCTCCGCCGCCTCCCGAGGAGACGGCGGAAGAGGACGAAGACAAGAAAGCCCCACCGGCCGCCGCGGAAACCAAGCCGGCCGGAGACGACAAGGAATGACCGGATGCCGAAGCTTCTGCGCCGCCTCCCACGGACGCGCGCCATGACTTGCCCCGCCGCCATCGCCGGCGCGCTCGCCCTCTTCGGCATCGCCGGCTGCACGGAGCCGCAGCGCCAGGCGCAGCCGGCCTTCTATCGCGATCTCGGCTCGACCTCCGCCAAGGTCGACGCCGAGCAGGCACGCGCGATGATTTCCGCCTACCGGATGAATGCCGGCCTCGGCACGCTGGCGCTCGACCCGGCCCTGGACGAAGCCGCGCAGCGCGAAGCGGCTGCGATGGCCCGCTCCGACAAGCCGGCGCAGGCCGATGCGGTCAAGGCCCGCCTCGCCAAGGAAGGCGTCCCCGGCGCCGAGGCCAATCTCTCGGCCGGCTATCGCCGCCTCGCCGAAGCTTTTTCCGGCTGGCGCGATTCGCCACAGCACGATCGCGTCATGAAGGACACGAAGGCGAAGCGCATGGGCATCGCGACGGCCTATGCGCCAGGCTCGAAATATCAGGTCTACTGGGCACTGATCCTCGCGCCTTGAAAGCCGGCGCAGGTCGCCGACCCGGCGACCTGCTCTGGCCCCGAAGCGCTTGGCAGGCTCCCGCCAAAACCTGTCAGCGGCAGCACCAGCGCCCTCTTACGAATTGCAGGCGGGGCGGCTAGCGTGGAACTCATGCCGCCCCGCCCCCGCAAGCCGTTCTCCCTCTCCACCGAGCAGGCACGCCGCATCTGGCTCCATGCCCAGCGGCTCGACCAGCGCGAGCCTTTTGGCTCCGGTCCCGAGGCGACGCGCGCGGCCGTCGAGCAGCTTGGCTATGTCCAGATCGACACGATCAACGTGATCGAGCGCTGCCACCACCATATCCTCTACGCGCGCATCCCCGACTACCGCCGCAGTGATCTCGCCCAGGCACAATCATTCGAGAAGAGCGTCTTCGAATACTGGACGCACGCGCTCTCCTACGTGCCGACCCGCGACATCCGCTACTTCCTGCCGGAGATGAAGGCACATCGCGAGGAGCCGAAGCGCTGGTCGGCGGTCGGCGCCCGCGAAGAGACGCGCAAGCTGCTGCGCCGGATTCGCAAGGATGGCGCGCTGACGATCCGCGACATCGAGGAGGAACTGATCGAGAAGGCCCATCTCTGGGCCAGCAAGAAACCGTCGAAAGGCCTGCTGGAGCGCGCCTTCTATGACGGTGACCTCGTGATCGCCGCCCGCGCCGGCATGGTGAAGACCTATGAGCTCTTCGACCGGCATTTCCAGTGGGAGAAGCGGCCAACGCCGGCAAGCGAGCGGCAGGTGACCGCCTACAAGCTCGACAGGGCTCTGCGGGCACAGGGGTTGGCGAGCCTCGATTCCGCTTGCCATCTCGATGCGCCGAGCAAGAAGGCCATCGCAGCTCTGATCGCCAGCCTGGTCAAGCGCAAGGAACTCGTGCCTATCGCGATCGAGGGCGCCGGCAAGACGACACATTGGGCAACACCGGAGGCGCTGGAGACGGTGCCGGAACCGGAACCCGGCCTCATCCACATCCTCTCGCCCTTCGATCCGCTGGTCATCCAGCGCAAGCGGGCGAAGCTGTTCTTCGACTACGCCCATGTCTTCGAGGCCTACCTGCGCCCGGAGAACCGCGTCTATGGCTATTTCGGCCTGCCGGTTCTGGCCGGAGACCAGGTCGTCGCCGTGCTCGACCTCAAGACCGACCGCGCCGCCGGCAAGCTCCTGATGCAGCGCTGGACCTGGCTCGATGGGTATGAAGCGCCTGCGCTCAAGGCCGCGATCGAAGAGGAACTGCAGCGCTTCGAACGCTTCCAGCTCGGCCGTAACGAGACAAAGCCGGCTCCAGCCGAGATCGACACAAAAATGCCGGCTTGATCGCTGCTCCTCCCCGGCAAGGGGCCGAGGCGCGACCGGATGACAGCAAAATTGCGACAGCAGGTGCCCGGCTTTGGCATCACGGTGCCTTGACCTGTGGCCACCGCGAGCCGGACCAGGGCCGCAACACCCGCTCCCGGCCTGCCGGTCGCCGCGATCCTGCATGCGGCGCTGTTCGCCTGGCTGGCTTCGGTCGCGATCCAGCAATTCGACATCCCTCCCGTCGCCGAGCAGAGCGTCGAGGTCGAGCTGCAGAGCCCGGCTGAGTTCGAAGCGATGACACGGCCGAAGCCTCCGCCGACGCCGCCAGCCGTCGTAACCCCTCCCAAGGCGGAACCCGCTGCGCCGGAGTCGGCTGCTCTTGCGGCACCGAAACCAGAAGCCCCCACGGGGCCTGTGCCGACCCCTCCGCCGCCGGCCGCGGTCGACGGCATGGTCCACCCGCAACGGATGCTTTCTCAGCAGGTTCTGGCCGACCCCCGTAGCCGCGACGCGCGCGCCATGCTGCCGCGCCTCGCCCCGGACGAACGCATCGAGCAGCTTTGCGGGCTCGAGGCGATGGGTCAGATCCATGACTGGCAGCGCAGCTTCGAGCCCGACCGTGTCACCGCTTATGCCATGGCCGATACGAAGCGGGCCGGCCAAGTTCTGACGGCCGAAGGAGCAGCGTTCCGCAGCAAGCAGCATTGGTATGCGCTGCGCTTCGCCTGCACGATCTCGCCCGACCTGAAACGGGTCACGGCCTTCGCCTTCCAGGTCGGCGATCCGATCCCGCAGAGCCGTTGGGAGGAGCTTGGCCTGCCGGCCGTGCACTGATCGCCGCTCAAGCTCCGAGCAGGTCGATCAGCGGCGGAATCAGCGGCTCGTCGGCCGGTGGCATGGCGAGGTCGCGCAGCTTGCCGAGCCGCACCCATTTCAGCGCCTGCGCCTCCTTCGAGCTGGGCGTGCCCTCCCAGCGCCGGCAGATATAGAGCGGCATCAGCAGGTGGAACTCCGGATAGGCGAAACTGGCGAAGGTGAGCGGCGCAAGGCACTCCTCCTTCACGGTGATACCGAGCTCCTCATGCAGCTCGCGGATCAGGGCGGGTTCGGGCCGTTCGCCGGCCTCGAGCTTGCCGCCGGGAAACTCCCACAGGCCAGCCAGCGCCTTGCCTTCGGGACGCTGGGTGACGAGGACGCGGTTATCGGCATCGATCAGCGCGCAGGCGACGACGAGAAGGAGCTTCACGGGCACGGAACTCAGTTGCCGGAGAGGATGACCTGGACGGGTTCGGTTTCCTTGCCCGTCAGCGTGACGCTGTCATAGACCGAACCGCCCTCGCGCGAAAAGGCGGCCTCGTCGCCCCAGATCACCTGGGTGGTCAGGAAATAGGTTCCCGGCGCAATCTTGTCGAAGACGAAGCGCCCGTTCGACTCCGCCTTGGTCGTGCGGGTGTATTCGGAATAGGCCGGATCGATGTCGTCGTCGCGGGGATAGGCGGCGTGCGGGATGTATTTCCGCTTGCCGTAGAGATTGGCGAAACGCTCGCGCGCGAAAGCCGTGGCCGGGATCAGGCGAACGACCTCGCCCGCCGCGTTGACCACCACCCCGCTCGGCTTGGTCCGGAACGCGTGGCCGACGATGACGCCGCTACCGCCTTTCTTGATGAAGGCAGCCTCCTCGGTCGAGAAGGCCACCGTCGCCGGCTTGCGCTCGACGCAACCGGCCATGATGGCGCCGGCCAGCGCCATTGCTGCGAATATCCCGATCCTCATGACGCCCCCGTCCTCCGCGGCGCCGCCGTGACCAGGAAGACGCCGGCCAGGATGATGCAGCCCCCGAGGACCTGCCGCAACTCCAGGGCCTCGTGCAGGACCACCACGCCGAGGATGACCGCGACCGTCGGCACCAGATAGCCGGTCATCGCTGCCCGGGTCGGTCCCGCAGCCCGGATCAGCCGCATGAACACCGTGACCGGGATTGCCGTGGCGACAACCCCGAGCGTCAGCATCGCCGGCAGATGGTTGCCGAGCGGCAGGAAGGCAGCAGGCCCGAGAATCGCAAGCGTCAGCGTCGTCGCGATCATGCCGGAGAACATCTGCTGGCCGAGCGCCAGCCGGGCCGGATCGCCGATCGCGGCTGGGACCGTCCGGACATAGAGATTGGCGGCCGCATAGCTCAGCGTCGCGCCGATCATCGCCAGCACTCTGAGCGCGTTACCGCCGCCCTCGAACAGGCGCGGGCCGATCAGCAGGGCCACGCCGGCCATGCCGAGCAGGATGCCACCGAGGCGACGCCGGCTCAGCCTCTCCTCCGAGAAGGCGAGATGGGCGACGAGCGCGGTGACGAGCGGACCGGCTGCCTGGATCATCGCCGCCGGGCCGCTGGCGAGCTGGGTGAGCGCATAGGCGACCAGCACGTTCGGCAGCCAGCCATTGGTGGTGCCGAGCATGATCCAGGGCAGGATCTCAGCCTTTCGCGGTAGCGGGTTGCGCCCGCGCCATAGGCTCCAGAGCGACAGCGACACCGCGCCGAGGATCCCGCGGCTGGCCGCGATGGTGAGAGCCGAGACGTCCCCGCTCATCAGCTTGATGAACAGGTAGCTCGACCCCCACAGCAGGGAGCAGGTCAGCAGGTTGAAGGCGATGAAGCCGCGCCCGGGCTCCTGCGGCGCTGCTGCCTCAGGAGCGATAGTCGCCATTGATCTCGACATAGGCCTTGGTCAGGTCGCAGGTCCAGACCGTGGCCTTGCCGCGTCCCAGCCCGAGATCGGCGGTGATGACGATGTTGTCGCCCTTCATATACTCGGATACCGCGACCTCATCGTAAGACGGGGCGCGCGCGCCCTGCTTCGCCACGACGATGTCGCCGAAGCCGATGTCGAGCTTGTCGCGATCGGCCGGCTCGCCGGCTTTGCCGACCGCCATGACGACACGGCCCCAATTGGCGTCCTCTCCGGCGAGGGCGGTCTTGACCAGCGGCGAATTGGCGATCGAGAGCGCAACCCGCTTGGCCGAACGGGCCGAGGCCGCTCCAGTGACGCGGACCTCGACGAACTTGCGTGCGCCCTCGCCGTCCTTGCAGACGAGATGGGCGAGTTCCAGCAGGATGGAATTCAGCGCCCGCTTGAAGCCCGAGAGCCGGGCGTCGTTGACTTCGGTGATCGTTGGCACGCCGCGCTCGGCCGCCTTGCCGGTGGCAAAGAGCATCAGCGTGTCCGAGGTCGAGGTGTCGCTGTCGACGGTCACAGCGTTGAACGAACCCTTGACGCCCTTCGACAGCAGCGCCTGCAGCACGGGAGCGGTGATCGGCGCATCGGTGAAGACGAAGGACAGCATCGTCGCCATGTCGGGCGCGATCATGCCTGCGCCCTTGGCGATGCCGGCAATCAGCACCTCCTTGCCGTCGATCTTGGCCTTGCGGGTCAGCGCTTTCGGGAAGGTGTCGGTCGTCATGATCGCGCGGGCGGCGTCGATCCAGGGGCCATCGGCGGCGCGCTTGGCGCATTCGTCGAGCACGCCCTTGAACTTGGTCGCGTCGAGCGGCTCGCCGATCACGCCCGTCGAGGCGATGAAGACCTCCTCCGGCTTGCAGCCGGCGGCCTTGGCGGCGATCTCGGCGGTGAGCTTGACGGAATCGCGCCCTTTCATGCCGGTGAAGGCATTGGCATTGCCGGAATTGACGACGACGGCACGGGCCGAACCCTGCTTCAGGTTCTCGCGGCACCAGTCGACCGGAGCGGAGGGGCATTTCGAGCGGGTGAAGACGCCCGCGACCTGCGTGCCCGCATCGAGCAGCGCGAACCAGACGTCCTGGCGCCCCTTGTAGCGGATCCCGGCCTCTGCGGTAGCGAAGCGAACGCCCGGAATCGGCGGGACCTTGGGCTGGCGCTTCGGCGCGAGCGGGGAAACGGGAACATCCTTGCCGGCCATCGGGGCTCCTCCTGCGGAACACGGCTCGTAAGGCCGGCGAATCGTTCGCCTGCCGGCCCGTGCGCCTTATCCAGCAGCCTCTGCCGCAGGCCGATGACGAAAACAAGAAGGGCGGCCGCAAGGGCCGCCCTCGAAAATCGTCTAACGAGACGCGAAGTTCAGTTCTTCTTCGGCTCGGCCGGCTTGGCAGCGTCCGGCGCCGGGGTCGCAGGTGCAGCCGGCTTGTCGAGACGCTCGACCTTGGCCTTCTCGCGCAGCGCCAGCACGGTGTCCTGCTGCGCCTTGCGCTCGAGATACTGCTCGATCTGCGGCCTGACGGCGGAGAACTCCGGCAGCGGCTTGGTGCGCTTGTCCTCGAGCTTGATGACATGCCAGCCGAACTGGCTCTTCACCGGCGCCGAGACCTCGCCCTTCTTCAGTTTGAACGCGGCTTCGGCGAATTCCGGCACCATGCGGTCCTTGGTGAACCAGCCGAGATCGCCGCCCTCCTTGCCTGAGCCGGGGTCCTTCGAGACGTCGGTAGCGACCTTGGCGAAATCCTCGCCCTTCTTCAGCCGCTCTTCCACCGCCTTGGCCTGGTCCTCCGTCTCGACGAGGATGTGGCGCGCATGCGCCTCCTCTTCGGGAGCCATCGCCTTGGTGGTGTCGTCGTAGAGCTTCTTGGCGGCCTCCTCGGTCACGGCCTTCTTGCCGATGCCGGTGAGGTACTGATCGAGCAGCACCTTCTCGCGGTAATAGGCGAGGCGCGCCGCGAAATCCGGCGTATCGGAGACCTTGGCCTCGGCCGCGGCCTTGGCGCCGAGCTTGAGGTCGACGAGATAGTTGATCACCTCGTCGCGTTTGCGGTCGTCCGGGAGCTGGGCAAGGCGCTCGCCGAGATCTTCCGTCGCCAGATCCACGTCCTTTTGCGTGATCGGGATGCCATCGACCTTGGCGACGACCTTGTCGGCCTGGGCGAAGGCCGGTCCCGCCAGCAGGGCAAAGCCCAGGGCAGCGATGAAATGGGTGGATTTCATGAAAACGGCCTTTCACAGGGGAGCCGAAGACGCGATCTGGCGCTGCACTGCCAGTTGAACGCGGCAAAGGCAAGGCGGTTCAGGGTCTTGCCGCGTGGGATCACGCGACTTTGCTCGGCATGGCCAGCGGCATCGCGCCGCCTTGGGACGACGCCTCCCTTGGAAGCGGCGCGACGCAACCCCACATGCTCGGGAAATTCCTTGCCGTTTTGCCTCCCATCGGGCGAAACGCGCGCTGGACCCTGCCCGCGCACGCGTCTAAACACGCGATCGCAAATTCGAGAATTTCGCGGCCTTCCGGGCCGGGCGCGCACCCCATGGGCCGCGCCGGCCGGGAGATCGAGACATCACCTGAAAGGCCCAACATGCTTGGCGCGCTCGCAAAGAAACTCTTCGGCTCGTCGAACGACCGCCGCGTCAAGGGCTACCAGCCCCGCGTCGCGGCGATCAACGCCCTGGAGAAGGAGGTTGCGGCGCTCAGCGACGAAGCGCTGAAGGCGCGCACCGACGAATTCCGGCAGCAGCTCGCCGCCGGCAAGAAGCTCGACGACCTCCTCGTCCCGGCCTTCGCCACGGTGCGCGAGGCAGCCAAGCGCGTGCTCGGCCAGCGCCCCTACGATGTCCAGCTCGTCGGCGGCATGGTGCTCCATGAGGGCGCCATCGCCGAAATGAAGACCGGTGAAGGCAAGACGCTGGTCGCGACCCTGCCGACCTATCTCAACGCGCTCGAAGGCAAGGGCGTCCACGTCGTCACCGTCAACGACTACCTCGCCCGGCGCGACGCCGAGTGGATGTCGAAGCTCTACAATTTCCTCGGCCTGACCGTCGGCATCATCGTGCACGGCCTCGACGACGAGGAGCGTCAGCGCGCCTATGCCTGCGACATCACCTACGGCACCAACAACGAATTCGGCTTCGACTACCTGCGCGACAACATGAAGTACGACGTCGCGCAGATGAGCCAGCGCGGCCACCATTTCGCCATCGTCGACGAGGTCGACTCGATCCTGATCGACGAGGCGCGCACCCCGCTGATCATCTCCGGGCCACTCGACGACAAGTCCGATCTCTACGTCGCGATCGACAAGGTCCTGCCCGGCCTCGTGCCGAGCGACTACGAGGTCGACGAGAAGCAGCGCACCGTGGCGCTGACCGAGGACGGCAACGAGCATATCGAGGAGCTGCTGCGCCAGGCAGGCATCCTGACCGAAGGCGAGCTGTACGACGCCAACAACATCACCATCGTCCACCACGTCAACCAGGCGTTGCGGGCCCACACCCTCTTCACCCGCGACAAGGACTACATCGTCCGTAACGATGAGGTCGTGATCATCGACGAATTCACCGGCCGCATGATGCCGGGCCGGCGCTATTCGGAAGGCCTGCACCAGGCGCTGGAAGCGAAGGAGCACGTCACCGTCCAGCCCGAGAACGCGACGCTGGCCTCGATCACCTTCCAGAACTATTTCCGGCTCTATCACAAGCTCGCCGGCATGACCGGCACGGCCGCGACCGAGGCCGAGGAATTCTTCCAGATCTACAAGCTCGAGGTCGTCGAGATCCCGACCAACCTCCCCATCTCCCGCAAGGACGAGGACGACGAGGTCTATCGCACCTTCGAGGAGAAGGTTCGCGGCGTCATCCGCGAGATCAAGCAGGCGCAGGAGAACGGCCAGCCGGTACTCGTCGGCACCACCTCGATCGAGCGCTCGGAACTCATCGCCGAGATGCTCGAGAAGGCAGGCTACAAGCTGCTCGATTTCACCGATCCGACGGCGCTTGAACCAGTCTACGAGGCTGCCCGCCAGGGCAAGACCACCAAGGCCTTCGCCGTGCTGAACGCCCGCTTCCACGAGCAGGAAGCCTATATCGTTGCCCAGGCTGGTGTGCCGGGCGCGATCACCATCGCCACCAACATGGCCGGCCGCGGCACCGACATCCAGCTCGGCGGCAATGCCGAGATGCGGATCGCCCACGACCTCGCCGGCATGGAGGAGGGCCCGGAGCGCGACGCCAAGGCCGCCGCCATCCGCGCCGAAGTCGCCGACTTCAAGCAGCGCGTGCTGAAATCCGGCGGTCTCTACATCGTCGGCACCGAGCGGCACGAGAGCCGGCGCATCGACAATCAGCTGCGCGGCCGCGCCGGCCGTCAGGGCGACCCCGGCCGCTCGAAGTTCTTCCTGTCGCTGCAGGACGACCTGATGCGCATCTTCGGTTCCGACCGGATGGACGGCATGCTGCAGAAGCTCGGCCTCAAGGAGGACGAGGCGATCGTCCATCCCTGGATCAACAAGGCGGTCGAGAAGGCGCAGGGCAAGGTCGAGGCGCGCAACTTCGACATCCGCAAGAACATCCTGAAATACGACGACGTCATGAACGACCAGCGCAAGGTCGTCTTCGAGCAGCGACGCGACTTCATGAAGCAACCGAGCGTGCGCGAGACCATCGACGACATGCGCCACGGCGTCGTCGAGGACCTCGTTGCCCGCCACATCCCCGAGGAAGCCTATCCGGAGCAGTGGGACACCCCCGGCCTCAAGCAGGAGGTGGTGCAGTATCTCAACCTCGACCTGCCGGTCGAGGACTGGGCCAAGGAAGAAGGCATCGCCGACACCGAGCTGCGCGAGCGCATTCGCAAGCTCGCGGACGAGGACTACGCCGGCCGCATCGAGCGCAACACCGACGAAGTCATGACCTATGTCGAGAAGCAGGTGCTGCTGCAGACGCTCGACCATCTCTGGCGCGAGCATCTCGTCACGCTCGACCATCTGCGCCAGGTCATCGGCTGGCGCGGCTATGCCCAGCGTGACCCGCTGCAGGAATACAAGGCGGAAGCCTTCGAGCTCTTCGACGGGCTGATCGGGCAGCTGCGCCAGCAGGTCACCGGTCATCTCTCGCGCGTCGAGGTCCGCTTCGAGCAGCCCGAGGAGCAGCAGACGCCTCTACAGGTGCAGGATGGCGGCGGAGCCCCGGCCGGCGGCTTCGGCAGCGGCGATTACGGCAATAGCAGCGGCGTGCAGTTCGCGGCGCTCGATGCGGAAACGGCCGTGCTCGACCGCAACCCGACCGACCCCTCGACCTGGGGCAAGGTGGGCCGCAACGAACCTTGCCCCTGCGGCTCGGGCAAAAAGTACAAGCACTGCCACGGGCAGTTCGTCTGAACGAAACGGACTCCCCTCCCAGCTCCGAACGGGGCTGGACGCCGTTGATCGCACCCCGGTGGCTTCGCCGGGGTGTTTTCTTATCTGGGTTCCGCGGCAAAACCTCCAGCAGGCAAGGCCGATCGAGCGGAAAAGGACGTCCGTTCCTCACCGAGGCATCCGCCAACCTCGGTTTCAGCTCCCGAACCGGAAAATCAGATCGGCGAGCTCGACCTGATTGGTCGTCGCCGTTTTCGCATAGAGCATCTTGGCGTGCGTTCGGGCGGTTTCGTAGGAAATGCCGAGCGCCGCCGCGGCGTCGACCAACCCATACCGTTCGACCAGTGCCCGGGCCACTCGCATTTCGGCGCGCGTCAGGTCGTAATGCCTCCCAAACGTCTCCAGATCGTAGCGCGGAACCGCCTCGAGGTCCCTGACCGTGACCATCGCGCAGGCGGGCGAAAAGAAGCCGAGCGCCTGTCCCCGCAATCGGATCGCGTGGAAGACCAGGGGTTTTTTGCCGGGACGCGCAACGACGACGGGCCGCAATGCGGCGGAATCCGGCGCGAGATCCGGCCAGATCGATGCCGCCAGGTGCCTTTCCAGCACCTCATTGCCGTGCGCCAGCCTGATGCGCCCGCGCGTGACCTGAAAATCCTGCCCCAACAGTCGCTCGGCAGCTCTTGTCATCCTGACGACGCGGCCGAGCCAGTCGACGAAGAAGCAGATCCCCTCCAGCGCGTCGGCTGCGTCGACCGAGCCCTCCAGCCGGTTGAAGGCCAGCCGCCGAGCCAGCGTTGCCGCACGCGAAACCACATCGCCGAGCCTGGCGATGCGCAGCTGTTCTTCCCGCAGATAGGCCCCCCTGTCGATGCCGCGCTGGAGGGTCAGGCACCAAAGGTCCTCGCCCGTCGTCACCCTGAGTCCCGCGAACCAGCCGAACCCCATCGGCCGGAGGAAATCGGCATAGTAGTCCATGCGCGGCATCAGCTCGGGATCGACGAAGTCCTGGTCGACCATGAAGCCGGTCCGCTTCATTTGTGGGATGCCGGCATAGCGGAAGTCGCGCTGATACCACCCTTCCCTGACATAGCGTTCGGCGAGCTCGCCCACGCTCTCGGTCGGCAAGATCACCGGACCGTGTCCTTCGACGCTCAGGATGGCTGCGCCCTTCGAACCGGTGACCTGCGCGACCATATCGAGCGCCGCCTGCCATGCACCGGGGTCGGTGGCCGCATCAAGAAACAGGGTCTCGGCGCGCAGCAGCGCTTCGTCGTCCATCGTTGCTCCGGGTCGAGCAGGCAAAACTCCCGGCCAAATCCCTGAACTGGCGCCGAAGCCTGCATCTGTCGATACGTCATGCAACCTATCAGGGAAATGTTTCGCCGTTGAGTCGGCTTCTCTGTGTGACGCACAGGATGACCAGCACGCCGATGTATGGGAGGCACACCCCGCGATCGAAATGCAGCAGATTCGAAACGGGAATCCGGGCAAGCATCCTGCCGTGCTCGACCCGGCGCTTGCATCCGTCTGCGGCAACGGTCAGTTTGGGCCAATCGACTGGCGACGGCCTATCAGGCGCCACGGGGGAACGGGATGGATCTATCGGGCTTCAACATCGCGGTCATCGTCGTGGTGGCGCTCGTCATCCTGACCATCGCTCGAGGCGTTCGCACCGTCCCACAAGGCTACAACTACACCGTCGAGCGTTTCGGGCGCTATTCGCGCACGCTGAGCGCCGGCCTGGGGCTGATTGTCCCCTATATCGACCGCATCGGCCACAAGGTGAATGTCATGGAGCAGGTGCTCGACATTCCCTCGCAGGAGGCCATCACCAAGGACAATGCCGGCGTGCGCATCGATGCCGTCGCCTTCTTTCAGGTGCTCGACGCGGCCAAGGCCAGCTACGAGGTCGCCTCGCTCCACGACGCGCTGATGCTGCTGACCATGACCAATATCCGCACCGTCGTCGGCTCGATGGATCTCGACCAGCTCCTCTCCCACCGCGACGAGATCAACGAGCGGCTGCTGCGCGTGATGGACGCTGCTGCCTCTCCCTGGGGCGTCAAGGTCACGCGCATCGAGATCCGCGACATCCTGCCCCCGGCCGATATCGCCGGCGCGATGAACCGGCAGATGAAGGCCGAGCGCGAGAAGCGCGCCGCCGTGCTGGAAGCGGAAGGCCTGCGGCAATCCGAAATCCTCAAGGCCGAGGGCCAGAAGCAGGCTCAAATCCTCGCCGCCGAAGGCCGCAAGGAGGCGGCGCTGCGCGACGCAGAGGCGCGTGAAAGGCTGGCCCAGGCGGAGGCGACCGCAACCGCCATGGTTTCGGAAGCGATCAGCAAGGGCGACATCCAGGCCGCCAACTTCCTGATCGCAGAGCGCTACACCGATGCGCTGAAGGCGATCGCCAGCGGGCAGAACAGCAAGGTCGTGATCGTGCCGATCGAGGCCGCCGCGCTCGCCGGCTCGGTCGGCGGCATCGCCCAGCTCACCAAGGCCGTCTTCGGCGAGGACGCGATAGCGGCGCGGCGCAGTCCGGGCTCTGTTCCCCCTGCCGGGCGCACGAACGGCTGAGGTCGCCATGCCCGATTGGCTCCTGCTTCACAACGGCTGGCTCTGGGCCATCCTCGGCCTGCTGCTCATCGGCGGCGAGATGCTGGCTCCCGGCGTCTTCCTGATCTGGCTTGGCCTCGCGGCGCTGATCACCGGCGCTGTTGTCGGCATCTTCGGCCTCGGCTGGCAGGCCGCCGCCATCGTCTTCGCCGTCCTCGCCGTCGCCTGCGTCGCTGCCGGGCGCCTGTTGACCCGTCGCAGGAGCGAGGAACCCGATGCCGCGACCGGGCTCAACGATCGCGGCCGCCAGCTGATCGGCAAGGTCTTCAGGCTGGAGACGACCATGACGGGAGGAGAAGGCCGCATCCGTGTCGGCGATTCCTCCTGGCGGATCACCGGGCCGGAGCTACTTGCCGGGACCGAGGTCAAGGTCGTGCGTGTCGATGGCGCGACGCTGATCGTGGAGAAGGCATGAGCTGCTTGCATCGGCTGCGACGTTTTGCGCCACCGCGTTGCATCTAGGACGTTGGCCTCGCGCCCGGCGAGGACTATAGCAACCGCTCCCCTACGAGCGCGATCCCCATGACCACTGCCAGCGAACGCCTCTCCCTTCCCAAGGACCGCATCAAGGTCCTGCTGCTGGAAGGTATCAACGATTCCGCCGTCGCGCTGATGCAGCAGGCCGGCTATAGCAATCTGGAGCGCCTGCCGAAGGCGCTCGATCGCGCCGCGCTGATCGAGAAGATCCAGGGCGTGCACGTCCTCGGCATCCGCTCGCGCACCCAGCTCACGCCGGAGATCTTCGCCGCCGCTGACCGGCTCTTCGCCGTCGGCTGCTTCTCGGTCGGCACCAACCAGGTCGATCTGGAAGCGGCACGCCAGCAGGGCGTCCCGGTCTTCAACGCGCCGTTCTCCAACACCCGCAGCGTCGCCGAGCTGACCATCGGCGAGATCGTGATGCTGCTGCGCCGGATTCCCGACCGCTCGCGCTCGGCCCATGACGGCGGCTGGGACAAATCGGCCAACGGCTCCTTCGAGGTCCGTGGCAAGACGCTCGGCATCGTCGGCTACGGCAATATCGGCAGCCAGCTCTCGACGCTGGCCGAAGCCATGGGCATGCGTGTGATCTATCACGATCACACCGACCGGCTACGCCACGGCAACACCGAGCCGGTCGAGAGCCTCGACGCGCTGCTCGCCACCGCCGACATCGTCTCGCTGCATGTGCCCGAAACACCGCAGACCGCTGGCATGATCGGCGCCGCCCAGATCGCCCGGATGAAGCCCGGCGCCTATCTCATCAACAACTCGCGCGGCACTGTAGTCGATCTCGATGCGCTCGCGGCCGCCCTGAAGGAAGGTCGCCTTGGCGGCGCCGCGGTCGACGTCTTCCCGGCCGAGCCCGCCTCCAATGCCGAGCGCTTCGTCTCGCCGCTGCAGGGCTGCGCCAACGTCATCCTGACGCCGCATATCGGCGGCTCGACCGAGGAGGCGCAGGAGCGCATCGGCGCCGAGGTGGCGCGCAAGCTGGTCGACTATTCCGATATCGGCTCGACGGTCGGCGCGGTGAACTTCCCGCAGGTGCAGATCCCGGTGCGAGCCAACGGCACGCGCTTCATCCATGTCCAGCGCAACGTGCCGGGCATGCTGCGGCGCCTCAACGACGTCTTCGCCAACCGGCAGGTCAACATCGCCGCGCAGAACTATCATACCGACGGCGAGGTCGGTTACGCGGTCATCGAGGCCGACGGCGTCTCGATTACGGAAGCGCGCGACATCCTGCGCGAAATCCGTGCCCTTGACGGCACGATCCGCGCCCGACTGCTCTATCAGCGCGACTGAAGCCGTAGAACCATCGCGCGGTCAGCGCTTGCGGCCGGGCTTGTTCCCGGCCTTCTCCCTCCCGCCGGGAGTGATCGGTGTCTGCGTCGCGACGGGGTCGCTGGCCGGGAAGGTGTCTTTCAGCGCTTCGTCGAGCTCGTCGTCGCTGCCACGTTTGCGCGCGGCCTCGCGCTGCTGCTTCTGCTCCTTGCGTAGGCTTTCCTTGGCGGGGTTGGCAGTCGCGTTCATGGGTTCCCCCTTTTGCTGGAGCCGCGCCGGAATGCGGCCGTCAGCCGAGCAACGCGGCAGCCTTCTTCACGTTCCGCCAGAACGTCAGCGCAGCCATGCCATGACGCGGCGCCTCCGCCTCTGGACCGAGCGGCCAAGCCTTCCCATTTGGTGAAGCCACGCCATCATCGCCGGGCCCTCTCCGGCGTCAGCCAGCAGAGGCCGTCATGGTCGCGATCTCCGTCCTCGATCTCGTACCCGTCGTCGAAGGGGAAGGGCCGCGCGAAGCGCTGCTGAAATCGATCGATCTCGTCCGCCATGCTGAGGCCCTGGGCTTCACCCGCTACTGGGTCGCCGAGCACCATAACATGGTCGGCATCGCCAGCGCCGCGACCTCCGTGGTCATCGGCCAGCTCGCCGCCGCCACGAAGACGATGCGGATCGGCGCCGGCGGCATCATGCTACCGAACCATTCACCCCTCGTCATCGCCGAGCAGTTCGGCACGCTTGAGGCGCTCTTTCCCGGCCGCATCGATCTCGGCCTCGGCCGCGCGCCCGGCACCGACCAGCTCACCATGCGGGCGCTCCGTCGCAATCCGATGTCGGCCGACAGCTTCCCGCAGGACGTGCTCGAGCTGCAGGCCCTCTTCGCGCCCGCCGGACCGAATCAGGCGATCCGCGCCGTTCCCGGCGAAGGACTCAACGTCCCGCTCTGGATTCTCGGGTCCAGTCTTTTTGGCGCCCAGCTCGCCGCCGAGCTCGGCCTGCCCTATTCCTTCGCCTCGCATTTTGCCCCCGACGCGCTGATGCAGGCGCTCGCCATCTATCGCGAGCGCTTCAAACCGTCGGAGCAACTGCAATCCGCCTACGCCATGCCGGGCATCAACGTCGTCGCGGCCGAGACCGATGAGGAAGCGCGCTACCTTGCGACCTCGTTGCAGCAGCGTTTCGTCGGCATGGTTCGCGGCGCCCGCGGCAAGCTCCAGCCTCCGATCGACGACATCGAGCAATACTGGAGTCCGGCCGAGAAGGCGCATGTTTCGCAGATGCTGCGCTATGCCTTCATCGGCTCGCCCGACACACTGCGGCGCGAGCTGGGCGCCTTCGTCGCCAATACCGGTGCCGACGAGATCATGATCACGGCGCCGATCTTCGACCACGAGAAGCGCAAGCGCTCCTACGAGATCGTGGCCGCTCTGGCTCCCGATCTCGGCAAAGCGCGCGACGCCGCCTGATCTCACGAGCGCCGGAGCGGTCCCGGAGGCTCTTTTTTGGAAATCAGATGCATTTGCATTATTATTGCAGATGAGAATGATGTTCAGGTAGCCTGCTTTTGCAATTAGCCGCGCTCATTGCTATGGGCTGGGCATGAGCGAGACCGACCGGCGCGTTGCCGTTTTCGAAAGCCAGCTGAAGGGGGCGGGCCTGCGCATGACGCAGCAGCGCCGCCTGATCCTGCGCGTGCTGGCTGAGGCCGACGACCATCCCGATGCGAAGGGCATCTTCACCCGCGCCTTCGCGCAGGACCCGACGCTGTCGCTCTCGACCGTCTATCGCACGATGAAGGTGCTGGAATCGCAGGGCGCGATTGAGCGCCATGCCTTCGAGGACGGCATCTCGCGCTACGAACACGCCCACCAGGAGCATCACGACCACCTCATCGACATCGAAACCGGCGCCGTGATCGAGTTCTCCTCGGATGCCATCGAGGAGCTGCAGCGCCGCATCGCCGCCGAGCTCGGCTACGAACTAGTCCGCCACCGGCTCGAGCTCTACGGCCGCAAGAAGCAGCCGGCTCGCAGGGGGCGCAAATAGCGCCGTAGGCCGCAGACGGTTCGCTCAGCCGTCGACGATGTCGTCGTATTCGGGGTGCTTTGCGATCCAGGCCTTCAGGAACGGGCAGCGCACGACCGCCTTGCGTCCGCTCGCCCGGATCAGCTCGAACACCCCCTTGGCGAGCCGCGAGCCGATGCCCTGCCCGCTGAACTCCTCGGGCACCTCGGTATGGATCAGCACCAGCCGGTTGCCGTCCACCCGATAAGCGACGAGGGCGGTGCCGCCGTCGAGGGCCAGTTCGAAACGGTTCTGCTCGGGCTTCTCGACGACATCCATCGCGTCACTCCTTGGCTGGCTGCTGAGCCGGCTGCTGCGGTGCCGGCGGCTGTTGCGCTGCCGGCGGTTGCTGAGTCGGCGCAGGCGGGGCGGGCTGCTCCCTGGCTTCGGCGCGCCACGGATAGCTCCAGGTCTCCGTCAGCGTCTTGTTGCCGCTCTTCAGGAAGGCGCGCATTTCGGAGAGCTGGCCAGGCTCGCCCGTCACGTCGATGAAGGCACGGAAGCCGTCGATCTTCGGATTCGGCACGACGAAGGCGCGATCGATCTTGCCACGGGTAATCGAGGGAACGATCTCCACCTTGTCTGGCTGCTTCAAATGGTAGTCGAGATCGCCGCCGGAAAAATCGACGATGAAGCGCCGCGCCCCTTCGACCACGGCCTCGCTCGACCCCAGCGCCTTCGGCACGGCCTGATAGGTATTGACCACCCGGCCGCCAGGGTGAAGGTCGCCGGAATCGAGCATCGCCGTCAGCCGGTAGCTGAAGGAAAACTCTTTGCCGGGCTCCAGCGGCGTCTTCGGCATCCAGAGCGCGACGACATTGTCGTTGCTCTCGTCCGCCGTCGGCATCTCGATCAGCTCGATCATGCCCTCGCCCCATTCACCCTGGGGTTCGACCCAGTAGGACGACCGGCGCTCATAGGCGAGGTCGAGATCCTGGTAGTGGTCGAAGCTGCGGTCGCGCTGCATCAATCCGAAGCCGCGCACATTGCGCTCGACGAAGGCGGACACCGCCTGCTGCTTCGGATTACGCAACGGCCGCCACAGCCATTCGCCGCTGCCGGAATGGATCATCAGCCCGTCCGAATCGTGCAGCTCCGGACGATAATCCTCGAAGAAGCGGCGATCGTTCTCGCCGGTGAAGAACATCGAAGTCAGTGGCGCGAGCCCGAGCTTCTCGATCGGTTTGCGCGGGAACAGCGTGGCCGCGACCTCGACCACCGTGTCGACATCCGGATAGATGGTGAAGCGGTAGGCGCCGGTCACCGACGGCGAATCGAGCAATGCATTGACGACGATGCGCTCCGCACCGGCACCCGGCTGCTCGACCCAGAATTCGCGGAAGACCGGGAACTCCTCCGTTGCCGTGCCCGCACCGATGGCAAGGCCACGCGCCGAGAGCCCGTAACGCTGTTCGCGCCCCAGTACGCGGAAATAGCTCGCGCCGATGAAGGCGATCAACTCGTCGAGGACGCGCGGATCGTTGAGCGGATAGTGCAGGCGGAAACCGGCGAAACCGAGATTGACCGGCAGAGGCTTGTCGAACTTGACCTTGCCGTAGTCGAACAGGTTCGCGGCATAGGGCACCGGCGTCGGCACGCCGTCGCGCACCACGTTCACCGTGATCGGCCGTGTAAACAGGAAGCCGGGATGGAACATCTGCATCCGGAACGACGAACCGTTCTGCGCGAGCAGGGCTCGCTCCGGCCGGAAGCGGATATCGCGCCAGGAATCGTAATCGAGCCTGGCAAGCGGCTCCGGCAGGGCAGCCGGCGGCTCGTAGGCGACCGCCGCGACCTCTCGCGCGCGCCGCTGCACGTCCTCGAAGCCGAAGCGCGGCTGCGGCGGCGTCTGCGGCGGAGGAGGGGGATTCGGATTCTGCGGCTGCTGGGCGAGCAGGGCCGAGGGCGCTGCGGTAAGGCACAGAGCGGCAGAAAGCCCGCCCAGAACATGGCGGCGGTCCAGCATCGTCATCCCAAGTCCGTCTTCTCGTCGCCCCTGGCGACAAATATTCATGGCCGCAGCGACTTAAGGCCATGAAATGAGGCTCGTCTAGGGCAGCGCGATTGACAATGCATGAAGATATCGCAACCTTTGCCCTCGGCCGGATGCGGCCAGCCGCTCGCGCCCCTAAGGGCAAGGTGAACGCATCCTGACAAGTCCCTGTCCTGATCCCGATCGACTCGTGGACGGATATCGGCAAGGCGAGCCCCGATCCCACCCGTCCAAGCGAGAAGGATCGAGACGATGCGAAGCTTTCGCGACGCGAAGCTGATGGCGAAGAGCCTGCGCGAAGCCATGGCCGCGAGGCAGATGCCGCTTTCCCATTCCGAGACCCTGGAGATCGTCGCGCGCCAGTTCGGCTATGACAGCTGGAACGTGCTGGCGGCCAGAATCGGCGAAGCATCCCCCGACGTACCCGACCCCGGATCAGGCGAAGCCGTTCGTCTCCAGATGGGTATCCCGATCCTGCGGATATTCGACGAAACCAAGGCCAAGGAGTTCTATCTCGACTTCCTCGGCTTCCACATGGACTGGGACCATCGTTTCGGGCCGAACATGCCGCTCTATATGCAGGTTTCGCGCTCGGGTCTGCAGCTCCATCTCTCCGAGCATCACGGCGATGCCAGCCCCGGCTCGACCGTCTTCGTCTGGATGCAGGGCATCGACGCCCTCCATGCCGAGCTGATCGGCAAGCGCTATACCTATTCGCGGCCGGGCATCGAGGAGGACGGCCCGGGTGGGCGGACGCTGCAGGTCCCTGACCCGTTCGGCAACCGAATCCGCTTCTGCGAGAAGCACGAATAAAGCGTAGCCGGCCAAAGACTTGCGACCGTTAACCCGCTTCCTGACGGACGCGCATCGGCCTTGCAAAAAAATGCGGCTCCGGGCTCAAAAAATACTTGTGATCCGGAGTCGGCATCCGTATATCGCGTTCACCCAATTCGCACGTGCCTGTGGCCGCGTGCCGGTCGGTGGGCATCCGGACAAGAGGCCGGACAGCCGCCAGGGGTCGGAAGACGGATGGAGGGGATGGACATCCCTCAAATCACGCTTCCCAGTCTCCGCAAGGAGATTGTTCCCCGACACAGACCGGCAGCCGGAGGCAAAACCGGCGAACCCCGCATCTCCACGGGGGACGCAGCTTAAAGCAACGACGGAGCGGGCTTTTTTGGTCTCGTTGGCTTTCCACAGGTCAACACCGAAGAGGCTTGTCCTTCATTGCCGGCCGTGCGGGGTCTACCCCAATCGAACGGTGTTTCGGGTCCGGACGGCTCGTCCGCTGTAGCAGGCGTCTCCAAAGCGCCTCGCGACTGCGACGACTTTTCCGGCGATACATCGCATCGACGCCGCTTGCGTCGTAGGGGAGTCGCGCCGATGACCGAGCGCATCCGTGAGTTTCTTCGGACCCGACGTGAGGACGGTCCCTGCGTCGTCATCGACACCGATGTCGTGCGCGAGAACTATAAGGCCTTCGCCCGTGCTCTGCCCGACACCCGCGTCTTCTACGCGGTGAAGGCGAACCCGGCGCCGGAGGTGCTTGCCCTGCTGGCCAAGCTCGGCTCCTGCTTCGACTGCGCCTCGGTCGTCGAAATCGAGCTCGCGCTCGCCGCCGGCGCCACCGCCGACCGCATCTCCTTCGGCAATACCATCAAGAAGGAGCGCGACGTCGCGCGCGCCATGGAGCTCGGCGTGCGCCTCTTCGCCGTCGACTGCACGGCCGAGGTCGAGAAGGTGGCCCGTTCCGCCGAGAAGACCGGCGCCAAGGATTCGCGCATCTTCTGCCGCATCCTCTGCGACGGTGCCGGCGCCGACTGGCCGCTCTCGCGCAAGTTCGGCTGCGTGCCCGAAATGGCCGCGGACGTGCTTGAGCACGGCCATCGCCTCGGTCTGCAGGCTTACGGCATCTCGTTCCACGTCGGCTCGCAGCAGGCCAACGTCAACGCCTGGGATTCGGCCCTGGCCTCGGCCTCGGCGATCTTCAAGGAATGCGCCACCCGTGGCATCTCGCTGTCGATGGTCAACCTCGGCGGCGGCTTCCCGGCGCGCTACCTGAAGCCGATTCCGGGCGTGCCGTCCTATGGCGACGCGATCTTCCGGGCGCTGTCGAAGCATTTCGGCAACCAGCTGCCCGAGACGATCATCGAGCCGGGCCGCGGCATGGTCGGCGAGGCGGGCCTGATCGAGGCCGAGGTCGTGCTGATCTCGAAGAAGGCCGAGGACGACAAGGTCCGCTGGGTCTATCTCGACATCGGCAAGTTCAACGGCCTCGCCGAGACGATGGACGAAGCGATCCGCTATCCCATCCGCACCGAGCGCGATGGCGACGAGACGGTTCCCTGCGTGCTCGCCGGCCCGACCTGCGACTCGGTCGACGTCATGTACGAGAAGACCCCGTACATGCTGCCCTTCTCGCTGGAGATCGGCGACAAGGTGCTGATCGAGGGCACGGGCGCCTATACGACGACCTATTCGGCCGTCGCCTTCAACGGCTTCCCGCCGCTGAAGCAGTACGTCATCTGACGTGACCGGGGCGCCGCGAGGCGCCCCTTGAAATCGGGTCCGGCGAAGCGCCCTGTCTGAAACGGCAGGCCGCCCGGGAAACCGGGCGGAGCGTCCGCGTCTCCAGAAGGGAGCGCGCGGGCGTGGCTCCCGCCGGACCCCTCTCCCACATCCCATTTTGCCTGTGGCCGCGTCCGCGCGGCGCCGGGAAGGTCTGCGCAAGGCAGACGCTCCGGCCGGAGGTGCGTCATGATCCAGATCCGCGACGAGATTGCTGCCGACATCCCTGCCCGCGAGGTGCTGCTCGACCGTTGCCTCGGCGAGCGCCGGACTGCCAAGTCGAGCGAGCGTCTCCGCGAGGGTCGCCTGCCGGCCGAAGGGCTGGCGCTGACCGCGGAACGCGATGGCGAAGTCATCGGCACCGTGCGCCTCTGGCACGTCACTGCCAATGGCGTGGCGGCACTCCTGCTCGGCCCGCTTGCGGTGAAGCCCGAATTGCAGGGCGAGGGCCTGGGCAAGGCGCTGATGCGCGAGGCGCTCTGGCGCGCCGCCTGCCTCGGTCACGGCGCTGTCATCCTCGTCGGCGACGCGCCCTATTATGCGCGCTTCGGGTTCGAGACCGCCTTGACCCGCGACCTCGCCATGCCCGGCCCGGTCGAGCGCGAGCGCTTCCTCGCCATCGAGCTGCGCGATGGCGCTCTCGACGGCGCAAGCGGCGTGCTGGTCGCGGCCGGCGCCCCGCACCCTGTCGCTCTCGCAGCGGAGACGGTGGCCCGCGCCGCCTGACCCTTCGCCGTCTTCGTCATCGCGCCGTCATCGCCCGGCGCTTTCCATGCCGAGACCGCATGGAAAGCGCTGCGGCGATTGACGGCGCGATTGCGCGCTCATACGAGCTTTTTCGACCTTTTTTGTCCCGGAACCCAGGAGTTTGGAAGAATGACGAATTGGCCCGTATACGGCGAGATCACCGGCCCGATCGTGATGATCGGTTTCGGCTCGATCGGCCGCGGGACGCTGCCGCTGATCGAACGGCATTTCAAATATGACAAGAGCCGCTTCGTGGTGATCGCGCCGGACGATGAGAACCGGGCTCTCCTCGATGAGCGTGGCATCCGCTTCATCCAGGAAGCGCTGACGCCCGAAAACTACAAAGCGATCCTCGAACCGCTGCTGACTGCCGGCGGTGGACAAGGCTTCTGCGTGAACCTGTCCTGCGACACCGGCTCGCGCGACATCATGGAATTCTGCTCCAGCCTCGGAGCTCTCTATATCGACACCGTCAACGAGCCGTGGCTCGGCTTCTATTTCGACGACAGCAAGGGACCGGCCGAGCGCTCGAACTACGCGCTGCGCGAGATGACGCTCGCCGCCAAGCGCGCCCGCGCGCCCGGCTCCCCGACCGCCGTCTCCTGCTGCGGCGCCAATCCTGGCCTGGTCTCCTCGCTGGTGAAGCGGGCTCTGACGAATCTCGCCGCCGATATGCGTCTCAACGCGACGCAGCCGCAGACCCGCGAGGAATGGGCCGCGCTGATGCAGCGCGTCGGCGTGAAGGGCATCCACATCGCCGAGCGCGACACGCAGCGTTCGAAGAACCCCAAGCCGCCGGGTGTGTTCGTCAACACCTGGTCGGTCGAGGGCTTCATCGCCGAAGCCGTGCAACCCGCCGAACTCGGCTGGGGTACGCATGAGAAATGGATGCCGGCGAACGCCCATACTCATGAGACGGGCTCGCAGGCGGCGATCTACCTGATGCAGGCCGGTGCCGAGACCAAGGTCCGGAGCTGGTGCCCGACGCCGGGACCGCAATACGGCTTCCTGGTCACGCATAACGAGTCGATTTCGATCGCAGACTATTTCACCGTGCGCGACGAGACCGGCAAGGCCATCTACCGGCCGACCTGCCACTACGCCTACCACCCGGCGAACGATGCCGTGCTCTCGCTGCACGAGATGTTCGGCAATGCCGGTCGCCCGCAGGAAGAGCATCATATCTTGGAGGAGAAAGAGGTCGTCGATGGCATCGACGAGCTCGGCGTTCTGCTCTACGGCCACGACAAGGGCGCGTACTGGTTCGGCTCGCAGCTCTCGACCGAGGAGGCGCGTTCGCTCGCGCCCTATCAGACCGCAACCGGGCTTCAGGTGACCTCTTCCGTGCTCGCCGGCATGGTCTGGGCACTGGAGAACCCGCGAGCGGGGATCGTCGAGGTCGAGGAACTCGACTTCAACCGCTGCCTCGAGATCCAGCAGCCCTATCTCGGGCCGGTGAAGGGCTACTACACCGACTGGACGCCGCTCGACGGCCGCCCGGGTCTCTTCCCCGAAGACATCGATACCAGCGATCCCTGGCAGTTCAGGAACATCCTGGTTCGCTGACGAACAGAACGGGCGCTACGGCGCCCGTTTCACTGTGACGCCGGCGAGCAGCCAGGCTCCCGCCAGGAAGAACACGATCAGCACCGCAAGCCCGGCGCGCTGGCTGGCGAAGACGCTCGTCGCCAGCGCGACCAGCGTCGGTCCCATGAAGGACGTGACTTTTCCCGAAAGGGCGAAGAGCCCGAAGAATTCGCCGATGCGCCCCTCCGGCGCGAGCCTGGCCATCAGGCTGCGCGAGGCCGCTTGCAATGGTCCGGCGACGAGACCGATCAGCAGGCCGAGGCCGAGATAGACTTTCTCTGGCAACGAAGCATAGAGCCCGTCGCCTGGGACGGGTGGGGCAGCCGGAATCACGAAAAAAATGTGGTCGGCGCTCAGCGACAGAATGCCGAGGCAGGCGATGAGCAGGCAGGCGATCGCTCCCAGGATCACCCGCTTGCCGCCGATGGCATCGTCGAGCTTGCCGCCGAGCCACGCGCCGAGCGTGCCGGTAATCGTCAGCAGGATGCCGAAGACGCCGAGCTCGATGGTCTGCCAGCCGAAGACGCCGGCGGCGTAGATGCCTCCGAAGGCGAAGAGCGCGACCAGCGCGTCCTGGTAGATCATGTTGGCGAGCAGGAAGCGTCCGAGCGAGGGCAGGCTCGGCAGCTCCGCAATGGTCGCCTTGAGCCTCCCGACGCCGCCGCGCGCCGCCTCCGCCAGCTTGAGGCCGGTCGGCGGCGAATCGGGCGTCAGCAGGAACATCGGGGCGACGAAGACGACGAACCACAGGGCCGTCAGCGGCCCGGAGAAGCGGTCGCCCTCCCGCGCAGCCGCGTCGAGGCCGAGGATCGGCGTGATGCCGGCAAGCGTCTTGCCCGTATGCGGATCGGCCGCCAACAGGCCGAGCGTGATCGCGAGCGACAGCAGCCCGCCGAGATAGCCGACCGCCCAGCCCGTACCGGAGAGCCAGCCCAGCCGTTCCGTCGGCACCAGCCGCGTCATCATCGCATTGTTGAAGGTCGTCGCGAATTCGGCGCCGATTGTCGCGATGACGAAACCCGCAAGCGCGATCGTCACGGCCCAGGGCGAGCCCGGCACCGCAAACCAGAGCATAGCCGAGCCGATCACCAGCAGCGCACCGAAGGCCGCGATCCAGGGCTTGCGCGGCCCGGTCCGATCGGCGATGCCGCCGAGCAGTGGCGAAAGCAGCGCGATGCACAGGCCCGCGAACCCGGTCGCGTAGCCCCACAGCGCCTGCCCTTCCGCCGCATCGCTCGCGAGCGCCGAAGCAAAGAAGGGCGCGAAGACGAAGGTGGTGATCAGCGTGAAGAAGGGTTGCGCCGACCAGTCGAAGAAAATCCACGCTACGACGGCGCGCCGCGGCGGCCAGCTGGAGGGTGGCGCGATGGCGGCCGGCTCGGAGGGAGAGACGGCGGAACTCACTGCAGGGTGGTATCCGGGTCGCCGCCGCCGCGCGCCAGCTCGATCTCGGTGATCGCCACCAGCACCTCCGCGCGATGCTTCAGGCTTTGTGCCTCGAGCAGCGCTTGTTTCTCGCGCGGACCGAAGGGGCACATCATTGCCAGCGCATTGACCAGCGCCTCGTTTGGTGCCTCGCTGACGCCTTTCCAGTCGATCTTGAGGTCGTTCGCCTTGGCGAAATCCCGCAACGCCCGGAGCAACCCGTCGCGATCGACCTCCTCCTCCCCGGCACGGGCCACGAAATCCACGGCGAAGGGCTCGTAATCCGCCCGCGCCTGTCGGTACGGCGTCGCCACGGACAATTCCTCGGCGACACGGAAGCGGCTGATACCGGTCAAGGTGATGATATAGCGGTCGTCGCCGGTTTCGGCGAACTGGGTGATGCGGCCGAGGCAACCGACCCTGAGCAGCCCCGGAACCTCGACACGCCGCCCATCATCCGGCTCGGGCTGGATCATGCCGATGACGCGGTCGCTACGGATCGCGTCGTCGATCATCGCCAGATAGCGCGGCTCGAAGATATTGAGCGGCATCTGGCCGCGCGGCAGCAGCAGAGCGCCAGTCAAGGGGAAGAGCGGGATCACCTGCGGACAATCCCCGGCCCCCTTGTACACGGCGTTCATGCCCATCCGTGGCTCCCTCAGCGTCAGGAAAACAGCAAGGCCGACAGCTTCCGGCGCCCTGCCACGCTCGCCTCGTCCATCGGCCCCCAGGCCTCGAAGAACTGCAGCAGCTGCTTGCGCGCACCGTCGTCGTTCCACTTCCTGTCGGCCTTGATGATGGCGATCAGATGATCGACGGCCTCGTCGCGCCGGTCCTTGGCATTGAGCGCCAGAGCCAGGTCGAAGCGCGCCTGATGATCCTTCGGATTGGCCGCGACCTTCGCCTCGAGCTCCGCCGTATCGCCAAGCGAGGCCGCCTGCTCGGCGAGCTCGATGGCAGCGCGGACGGCCGCGATCGCCGGATCGCCCGCCTTCTCCTGCGGCGCCGTGGCGAGAATGCCCTTTGCGCCCTCGATGTCGCCAGTATCCAGATGCAGCCGCGACAGCCCGGCAATGGCGGCGAGATTGTCCGGCTCCATCTGGAGCACATGTGCGTAGAGCTCGCTCGCGCCGGCGGCGTCGCCCGCCGCGAGCGCTTCCTGCGCCGCCGCGATCAGTTCCTCGGCCTCGCCTGGTCCGACTGGCCCCACAAGGCGCTCGATGAAGGCCTTCACCTGGCTTTCCGGCTGGGCGCCCATGAAACCGTCGATCGGCTGGCCCTGCTTGAAAGCGATGACCGCCGGAATCGACTGGATGCCGAGCTGGCCGGGGATCTGCGGATGCTCGTCGATGTTCATCTTGACGAGCTTGACCTTACCGCCCGCCGCCTTCACCGCCTTCTCGATCACGGGAGTGAGCTGCTTGCAGGGACCGCACCAAGGCGCCCAGAAATCGACCAGCACCGGCTGCTGCATCGATTCGGTGATGACGTCCTGGCGGAAGCCCTGGGTGGTGGTGTCCTTGATCAGGCCGGGTTGCTCGGCCGCCTCGCCATTGACCAGCATGGGTCGCCCTTCGTGATGCCGTCGTCCCGATCCGCTGGATTCTGCCGGCGTGTCCGGAATCTTGCGTGTTTGCCAGTGGCCCGCCATGGCAGGCCGCCCCATAAATGGGGAGCTTTAGCCGTTCTGTCCATCGGGCGGCGCCGGCAAATCGACGATCAACGGCTCGTGGCCGGTCTCGCGCAGGAAGGCGATGAGATCGTCGCGCGCCATGCGCAGCGTGGCAGTGTTGACCAGCGGATGGAAGTTGACCTCCTCGCCTGTCATCAGATTGGCGTCGAGCACCATGGTCACGGCCCCAGCACGATCGTTGACGACGGCGAAGGCGGTGACCGAGCCGGGCGTCACGCCCAGCTTCTCCAGCAGGAGTTCGGCCGAGCCGAAGGAAAGTCTGCCGCTGGCGCCGAGCGTCTCGTGCAGCCGCTTCAGGTCGATGCGGGCGTCCGATTTGGCCGAGACGAGGAAGAGTCGACCCTTCTTATCCTTCAGGAACAGGTTCTTCGTCTGCAGGCCGATCATCATGTCGCGATGCGGAGCGGTCTCCGCCACCGTGAACACGGCCGGATGGTCGGTGCGGTGGAAGGCGATGCCGCTCGCCGCGAGGCGCGCACACAATTCCTCGGAAGTGAGAGGGGCGATCTGGGAAGTCGCAGTCATGGCGGGCACGAGAGAACCGATTCAATCCGATCTGATCGGGCTCTAGACCATTTGAGCCGGAAGCGTAATCCATATTCCGGCAAGGGCGGCCCGCGTCGCGAGCCCGGCCTCCACCTGGCCTGAAATCGCCCGGAACGCTCGCCGATAGTCCGGCGTGAAACCGGCGCGTCGCGGGTTTTATCGACAGGTCGCAAAAAAACTTTGCCGAGACGCTTGCGCTCCGCAGCGCTTTGGGGCAATAACCCGGCCGCGCCGCCACGGCGCGACTGTCTCGGATGCGGGTGTAGCTCAGGGGTAGAGCACAACCTTGCCAAGGTTGGGGTCGAGGGTTCGAATCCCTTCGCCCGCTCCAGACAATCTCAGGACTTGAGAAGCATGCAAGCGTCGGATCTTCCGGCGCTTTTTGCTTTTCGGATTCGCCTGGTGATCGAACCTTCCGTATCGTGAGGATCGCGCAGGTTCGCAGAATCCCGTAGGGAAATGGCTGAGGACGAGCGCCCCGTCAGGCTAGGTTCTCTTCTCGACGTTCGCTCCGATCCGTGCCCGCGACAGAAGCAGCCACCTCGCTGAAGCTCTGCGCGACGAAATCCGCTTCCGGCATGAGCCCTGTCCCGGTGGCAACCTCCGGCTCGGCGGGATCGCGCCAAATCACCAGGCCGATCCGCGCCTGCGGCCATTGCCGCTTCAGGCGCCTCACCAGAAAGCGTCCGCTGCGGATCGAGGCGACATTCAGCAGGCAGACGGCGACGACGGCGACATCGGAGGCCCGCTCGGCCCTCGCCGCCCCCAGCATCGTCCGCGCGACCGCCGTGGCTCGATACCCTTCGGCAGCAAGGGCGTGGGCGAGCATCATCGCACTGACATCGTCCAGCGCGCTGCGGCCGCCGACACACAGTGCGGATCTCACCGGGGTGGCAGGTGCGCGCTCTTCGCGCGCTTCTTCCTTCGCCTCCGCCGAGTCCATGTCTTCCGACAGGTTGGCGACGACGGTCCGGGCGGCCGATGACACCGTCCCGAGCTGGTCCTCGGCCATGACGCCGCGCTGCCTGTCGCGGTCGGCCAGGATCAGGGCCGGGATGGCGATCTCGCCATAGACCTCCGGAAGCGCCCTCTCCTCCAGCAGCTCCTCGAGCTGGTCCGTGGCTTCGTTCGGATCATTGGCGAGCAACCTCTGATAGAGCCGCATCTCGGGGTCGAGAACCGGCTCGTTTCCGAGCAGGACCTCGAAGAACTGGAACTGCGGAACATGCTTGCCGAGCACGACGAGGCAGACCGTGAGCGGCGTCGACATCACCAGCCCCACAGGCCCCCACAGCCAGGTCCAGAAGATCGCTGAAACGATGATGGCGAGCGGCGACAGCCCGGTCCGGGAACCGTAGAGCCACGGTTCCACGACATTGTTGATCACCAGCTCCATCACGAGGAAGAGTGCGCCGACCCAAAGAAGCAGGGTCCAGCCAGGCGAAACCGCAACGGCAAGGAACAGCGGCAGGACCATCGAGACGGCGGGGCCGATATAGGGCACGAACCGCATGACGATGGCGAGCGCGCCCCATAGCGCGGCATTGGGAATACCGATCCACCACAGGCCGAGCGCGACCGGCACCCCATAGGTCACGTTCACGACGAGCTGCATCAAGAGGTACTGGCCGACCCGGCTGCCAGCTTCCTGCAGAGCCTCCGTCGTGCGGTGCAGGTCGCTATAGCCGACGAGGCGGATGAAGCGGTCGCGCAGGTCCTCGCGCTCCAGCAGCATGAAGATGACGACCACGATGACGAGGCCCGCCGTCGCCAGCGGGCCGATCAATGGCGAGATCATGCTGGTCAGGATCTGGATCGGCTGCTCGGGCGAGTAGATCTGCACGAGAAGCGGACCGCTGCCCTCACCGTCGCGCTGCCCGGTGGCGGCATCGCCGCTGCGGCCGATCTCGCGGCCGACGCGCTCGACCGCCTCGGTGATCTGGGCGATGACGCCATGGCCGGCGCCGGCATCTTTGAGGCTGCGGACCTTTTCCAGGATATTGGCCTGATAGGTCGGCAATTGCCCGGAGAGCTCGGAAAGCTGGCTCACCACCAGAAAACTGAACGCGGCGATCCCGATGAAGGCCGCCGTGACCACGGCGATGACCGCCGGCGTGCGCCAGACGCCGGCGCGGCGGATGATCGAAACCAGCGGCGCCAGCGCGAAAGTGAGCAGAACCGCGATCGCGAGGGGGATGAAGACTTCCCGTGCGACATAGAGCACCGCGACGGTGCCGAGCAGGGCAACGATCTGGGGCCAGTTCGCCGGAAGGCCCGCGTGACCGCCGACACCGCTGTCCGGCCCCGAATCTGCCGGTGCCGCCGAACTCATCACCTTGTCCGGATTCATGATCGCCCCCGTTTGCGCCATGCATAACGCGCTCGGGCACCATTTGATCCGCACCCGAGCCGGTTCATGCGCGGCGCAGCAACTCCAGCGTCAGGGGATCGGCCTCGCCGCCGAAGAAGCCGTGCAGTACCGCGCGGTAGGGGGTGTTGGCACCGCCATCGGCCCGGTCGAACAGCGTCATCGACGAGCGCAGCTTCAGATCGTCCGGCGAGCCGAAGATCGCGCGGGCGGTCTGGCCTTCATGCGCTAGAACGGCCTGGGTGCAGGCCTTGAGCCGCCTCCCGAGAACGGGATGAGCGAGATAGGCCCGCGCCTCTTCAAGCGTCGCGAGCCCATAGAACTGGGAGGTCGGCGAGAGGCCGAGCCCGCGCAATTGCGGGAAGATGAACCACATCCAGTGCATCTGCTTGCATCCGGCCTGCAGTTCGGCCAACGCCGCAGCGTAAATCCGCTCCTGAGCGGTGATGAAACGCCCCGGATCGAAGCCTTCGGATGTCATCAGGACCTCCGCAACATGCCGGTGTTCATTGGGACCATGCGGCAAACCGGCTCCCGCCGGACGAAGAGATGAGCTAAGCCCGTCGCGCCTGTCGATCCGGATCGGAACCCATGCCCCAGCGCGCTCGCGATTTCGGCCTCATCTGCGGCATCATGCAGCCGGGCCCGCTCAATGCCATTACAGACGTACCGGGCGTGAAGCTCGGCCATCATACCATGCGGGACGGCGATCTCCTCACCGGCTTCACGGCCCTGCTGCCGCATGGCGGCAATCTGTTTCGCCGGAAGGTCCGGGCTGCGGTCGACATCATCAATGGCTTCGGCAAGAGCGCCGGCCTGATGCAGCTCGCCGAGCTCGGCCAGATCGAGACCCCGCTCCTGCTCGGCAACACACTGGCCGTCGGCACCGGCTTCGATGCGCTGGTGACGCGCGCGCTCGCCGCCAATCCTGACATCGGCCGCGAGACCGGCACGGTCAATCCGATCGTGCTCGAATGCAATGACGGCTATCTTTCGGATATCCGGGCCCGCGCGCTGACGATGGAACACGCCTTCGCGGCCCTCGACGCCGCCGCGTCCGGCCCCGTCGCGGAAGGCGCGGTCGGCGCCGGCACAGGCATGAGCGCCTTCGGCTTCAAGGGCGGCATCGGCACGGCCTCGCGCCGCTTCGCCCTCGATGGAACCGGTTATACGCTCGGTGTTCTGGCACTCGCCAATTTCGGCAATGCCGGCGATCTGATCCTGCCCGACGGACGTCGCCCTGCCCCGTCGCAAATGAAGCCGCAGGGCGAGCGCGGCTCGGTGATCCTCGTCGTCGCGACCGACGTACCGCTGGAATCTCGGCAGCTGCACCGGATCGCGCGGCGGGGTGGCGCCGGACTCGCCCGGCTCGGCGCCTTCTGGGGCAATGGCAGCGGCGACATCGCGGTCGCCTTCTCCACGGCCGACCCGATCGATCACGACCAACCCGCCGACCTCGTCCCGCTGCGCGCGCTCAACGAGAACCGGATCGACACACTCTTCCGCGCCGCGGTCGAAGCGACGCAGGAAGCCGTGCTCAACGCGATGATCGTCGCGCCTGCCACGACCGGGCGCGACGGGCATCGCCGCCCGTCCCTCGGCGATTGGCTACGCGCGCACCTTTCCTGACGCGAAGCAGGCGCCTCAGGCCCACTCGCCCTTCCGGAACACCGGCACGCGGCGCCCGTCGGCATGGATGCCGTCGATGTCGACCTCACCCGAGCCGATCATCCAGTCGATATGGATCAGGCTCTTGTTGCCGCCCTGCGCCGCAATCTGCTCTAGCGTGAGGCTGGCGCCATCGACGAAGCATTTCGAGTAGCACTGCCCCAGCGCGATATGGCAGGAGGCGTTCTCGTCGAAGAGCGTGTTGTAGAACAGGATGCCGCTCTTCGAGATCGGCGAAGAGTTCGGCACCAGCGCCACTTCGCCGAGCCGGCGCGCGCCCTCGTCGGTATCGAGCACCTTGTTCAACACCTGTTCGCCGCGCGAAGCCTTGGCCTCGACGATCCGGCCGCCTTCGAAGCGCACACGAATCTCGTCGATCAGCGAGCCCTGATGGGAGAGCGGCTTGGTGCTCGACGCATAGCCTTCGACCCGGCGGGCATGCGGCGTGGTGAAGACCTCCTCGGTCGGGATGTTCGGATTGCAGACGATGCCGTTCTTGGCCGGCGAGGCCCCGCCCTGCCAGTCATGCCCGTCCGCGAGACCCACGATCAGATCGGTGCCCGGCCCGGTGAAATGCAGCGAGGCGAAGCGCTGGCCGTTCAGCCAATCGCGCCGGCTGCGCAGCGCCGCATTATGCGCCTTCCACGCCGCGACCGGATCGGCTTCATTGAGGCGCGAGGCGGCGAAAATCGCCTCGGCCAGCTTGCCAACCGCGACCTCCTCGGCATCGTCCGGGAAAACCTGCTTCGCCCAGGCCGCGCTCGGATAGGCGATGATATTCCAGTTGATGTCGAAGCCGGCGATCTTTTCCAGCGCCGGCTGATAGGCCAGCGAATTCGCCTTCGCGGCACGGCCGACCTTGGCGGGATCCTCGTCGGCGAGCAGCATCGGATTGTCGCCGACGATGGCGAGCCGCGCCGTGTTCTCGCTGAAGGCCTTGGCCACGCCCTGGTAGAGCCAGCCCGGCGCCTTGTCGAAGCTCGCATCCGGCGCGTTGCGGTAGCGCGCCAGCGTGATCTCCTCATCGGAGAGCAGCGGCGTGACGATGCCGGCGCCAGCCTTGTAGGCGTGCTCGGCAATCCGCCGGACCAGCGGCAGCGCGGCAACGGGAGCGGTCAGGAACAAGTCCTGCCCCGGCTGCAGGTTCAGGCCGATACGGATGGCGACCTCGGCCAGCTTGTCGAGCTTGGCGGAATCAATGGCTTGCGGACGCTGGTGGACAGTCATGGCACTCGACCTATCGGATTCGGGATTTCCGCCATTGCTCGCGCAATTCGGCGCCGGGTCAACCGGTTCTGCAGCAGGGCGGTCATCCCATGACGGTCCGGACGCCGTTCAATCGACCGACTTGCCCGGTTTCGCGGGCGGCCTGAGCTTGCTTGCGCGCAGCAGATGGCTGCGCATCAGCGCCGAAGCGACCTCGTTCTCGCCCGCTTCCAGATGGTCCAGCATGCCCAGATGCTCGGTGCAGTTCACCTGCACCCGCTCGAAGCCATGGTCCCAGTCATAGTTCGAGAGGCGCCTGAGCTGGTTCTGGCGCCGCACAGCCGAATGGAAATAGCGATTGCCGGTGGCCGCAGCCAAGCCTTCGTGAAAATCGGCATTCATTTCGTAGAAGGCGATGCTCGACGATTCGCGCCAGGGCTGTCGCAGGGTCTCGGCATGGCGCGCCCGCATCTCGGCGATCCAGCCGGGATCGAGATGGAAGCCGGGCTCCAGCATCGCCATTGGCTCGATGATCAGGCGGAAACGATAGCTTTCCTCGCGCAGGCGCTGGTCGCGCGGCTCGTGCAGGAAGCGCCAGCCATAGCCCGGCTTGCGCTCGACCATGTCGAGATCGGCCAGGCGAGCAAGCAGCTTCTGCGCTTCCGGTCGGCCAAGCTCGTAACGCCGCATCACCTCGAGCTCCGAGACCTCGTCCGGCAGGAGCCCGTTCTCGCGCTCATGCGCGAGCCGGACCATGGCAAGGTCGATCTCCTCCGGCGGCAGGACACTGTCGCCCGCGGCCGGCAGCTTCAGGATCTCGATGCCCTTGTTGAGGTGGCGCCGCACCACCCCCTGCTCGGCCAGATGATCGAGCGCGGCGCGCACCGGCGTGCGCGAAACGCCAAGGCGCCGCGCCGTCGCATTCTCGTTGAGCCAGGCACCCGTCGCGAGCGCATCGTCGCGCACGAGTTGCAGGATGCGCTCGGCAATCTCCTGCTGCAGCCGTGTCGGCATCGTCATTGAAGAGCCTTGATTGTTTTAGTTTGTAATGAAATACAATACAGCATAATCCTCGGCCAGCATACCGGAAAGGCCCCCGCCATGGTCCAGCCCTGCCCCTTCGTCGATGTCTCGGGCACGCCTTACGAACGCGGTCGTCAGCACGGCGCCGCCGTTCCGCAGCGGGTGAAGCGCTCGATCAAGCTCTATGGCGGCCAGCTCGGCGGGCTGGGTTACGATGCTGCGGCGAAATCGGCGCTGATCGCCGAGTTCGCCAAGGAGATCGAGGCTTTCGGCGCGCGTTACATCGAGGAGATGCGCGGCATCGCGGATGGCGCCGGCGTCGCGCTCGAAGACATCGTCATGGTCAATGCCCGGACCGAGGTCATCGCCAAGGCGCGGCTCGTCAAGAACAAGCCGGTCGAAGCGAAGGAAGAGCTCGACGATGGCTGCACCGGCGCGATCATCCTGCCGGAGCGCAGTGCCTCGGGCGAACTGATCCACGGGCAGAACTGGGACTGGCGGGCTGAGTGCGCCGAGACGGCGATCGTGCTGCGCGTGCGCCGCGACGACGGTCCGGATTTCCTGACCTTCGTCGAGGCCGGCGGCCTCGCCCGCTGCGGCATGAACGCAGCCGGCATCTCGATCACCGCGAACTATCTCGAATCCGAGCGGGACTTCACGCAAGGAGGCGTGCCGCTCGCCCTGATCCGCCGCAAGGTGCTGGAGCAGGAGCACCTCGCCTTCGCGATCAAGGCCGTGGCCACCACGCCGAAGGCCTGCTCGAACAACATGATGCTCTCGACCGTGAAGGGCTTCGGCATCGATTTCGAATGCGCCCCCGACGAAGCCTTCCCGCTCTATCCGCAGGACGGCATGATCGTGCACGCCAATCACTGGGTCGGTCAGATCGCACTGACCAAGATCAAGGATACCGGTATCCCGCGCGTGCCGGAGAGCTTCTACCGTGACTGGCGCGTCCGCAAGCTGCTCGACGAAGCCGGCCGCAAGCTCACCGTCGGCGATCTCAAGCAGGCCCTCTTCGACGATTTCCTCTCGCCCTATTCGGTCTGCCGCCCGGCCCGTCCGAACGAACAGGGCAATCTCTCGGCGACGGTCGCGATGGTGATCATGCAGCCGGCGATGGGGATCATGGAGGTCGCGCCCCTGCCGGCCCAGAACCGCGTCTTCACCCGCTACAGCCTGACCGAGGACCCCGTCCTGCTCGCCGAAGCTGCCGAATAATCCGGCTCCCTCACCGCGTCACAACCGAAAAACAACAGGGGAACATGATGCGTCGAACCACCGCTACTGCCCTCGCCGCCGCACTCCTGTGCGGCGGCCTCGGCCAAATCGCCGAGGCGAGCACGCTGCGCATCCAGCTGCGCGCCGATATTCGCTCGATCAATCCGGGCGTCAACCGCGACGCCAATACCGACGGCGTGATCGTGCAGATGGTCGAAGGCCTCGTCGCCTATGGCGAGGACGCCCTGCCGAAACCGCTGCTGGCCGAGAAGATCGACATCTCGCCCGACGGCAAGACCTACAGCTTCACGCTGCGCCATGGCGTGAAATTCCATAACGGCGCCCCACTCACCGCTGCCGACGTACTGTGGAGCTGGAACCGCTACATGGACCCGAAAACCGACTGGCGCTGCCTGTCGGAGTTCGACGGTCGCGGCCAGGTCAAGGTCGAGAAGGTTTCGGCGCCGGACGACAGGACCGTTCTGTTCCAGCTCGACAAGCCGAGCGCGCTCTTCCTCTCCTCGCTCGCCCGCACCGATTGCGCCATGACCGGCATCCTGCACAAGGATTCGGTCAAGGCCGACGGCTCCTTCGACAAGCCGATCGGCACCGGCCCGTTCAAGCTCGCGGAATGGAAGCGCGGCGAGTACATCCGGCTGGAGCGCTTCGCCGACTATGCCGCACTATCCGGCAAGATCGACGGGCTGACCGGGGCCAAGAAGCCGCTGGTCGACGAGGTGCGTTTCCTGGTCATCCCAGACAATGCGACGGCGAAGGCGGCGCTGCTGCGCGGCGACATCGACATCGTGCCCGACATCGCCAACACCGACATCGCTGAGCTGAAGAAGAACGACAAGGTCAGGACCTCGGTCGTCAGCAGCATGGGCCTCGTCGGCCTGATCATCCAGACGCGCGACCCGCTGCTGCAGAACGTCAAGCTGCGCCAGGCGATCGCTGCGGCGATCGACGCCAAGGAGCTGGTGGCCACCATCACCGACGGCATCGGCACGCCGAACAACTCGATCGTCCCGATGCTCTCTGCCTATTACGGCCCGGTCGAAAAGCAGGGCTGGAAATACGACCCCGCCGCCGCCAAGAAGCTCATCGCGGAAGCCGGCTACAAGGGCGAGAAGATCGTGATGCTCGCCAACAAGCGTTACCCCGAGAGCTTCGATGCCGCCGTGGTCGCCCAGCAGATGCTCCAGGCGGTTGGCCTCAACGTCGAGATCGAGGTGCTGGAATGGGCGACACAGCTCGACCGCTACAGCAAGGGCAACTACACGATGCAGGCCTTCCCCTATTCAGGCCGCATGGATCCGGCGCTGAGCTACGACTCGATGACCGGTCCGAAAGACAAGCAGCCGCGCAAGCTCTGGGACAATCCGGAGGTCCAGGCTCTGCTCGACAAATCGATGGTGCTGAACGATCGTGCCGAGCGTCAGAAGATCTTCGACGAGTTGCACAAGCGCTTCCTCGCCGAAGTCCCGATGGTGATGCTCTACAATGGCATCGTCGGTGGCGCGATGAGCACCAAGACCAAAGGCTATGTCTCGACGGTCAGCTCGCTGCCGCGGGCCTGGGAGGTCACGGTCGGCGAATAACGGCTCGGCCTCTCCGCGCTGGGTGCTGGCCTCCCGCCAAGGCGCCGGCGGATCACCCCAGCGCGATCGCGGCCGGTTCCGAGGTGCCGCCCTTGTCGACATGGGTCGCGATCAGGGCGGCGAGCCGCCCTGCATCACGCAGCTTCAGGGCCTGCACCATCTGCCGGTGCTCTTCATCGCTGCGCAGCAGCGCCTCATGCGAGCTCCAGACCGTGGTGCGGGATCCCCGCGCCCGATCGCGCAAGCCCCAGATCGTTTCCTCCAGCACGGCATTGCCGCAGAAGGAATACATGAGCTGATGAAAGCCGCGGTTGATCTCGCTCTGCTCCATGCGGCTGCCGGTCAGCACCGCGGCCGAGAACTGCACCGCGAGCTCCGCCAGCCGCGCGATGCTCGCATCGTCGATCCTTGCGACGACGCCCGCCGCCGCCGCCGTTTCGAGGATGATCCGGATCGCCTGGATCTCCTCATAGGTCTTGTAGTCGATCTCGGCGACGCGATAGCCCCGGTTCGGGACATGCTCGATGGTCTTGCGCACGGCGAGTTCGTCGAGGGCGCTGCGCACATCGAAGCGCGTCGCCTCGAAGCGCTCCTCGAGATCGATCTGCCTCAACCACTCGCCCGGCCGAAACATGCGCAACCGGATCGCCTGCGCGATCTCGGTGGCGAGAGCGGCACGGCGCGTGGCGGCTTTTCCGGTTTTCCGCTTGGACGGCATCGAAGGCTCTCTAGCAGGATTCAGGCGGAACGACAGAACGCGGTTGCGAAGCAATCCACAACATGCAACATAATTGGCGCCAATTATGTTGCAACAGGAGATCGCCGGTGAGTGTCATGGCGGAACAGAGCGACAAGCAGGATGGCGGCGCCGCGGCTCGCGCCAAGGCGCTCTACGAATACGGGCCGACGTCGATCTATGCCGCGAAGCACGATCCCCGCTTCGCCTACTGCCTCTATGTTCCACCGAACCTCGGCAAGACCGGTGAGAAGCCTGAGCTGATCGTCGCCATGCACGGCACCGGCCGCGGCTTCACCGGCTACCGCGATGCCTTCTCGGCTTTCGCACGCTGGAACAACTGCATCATCCTGGCGCCGCTCTTCCCGATCGGCGTGATGGGCGACGGCAACCGCGATGGCTTCAAGTACATGCGCGAAGGCGAGCTGCGTTACGACCATGTGCTGCTCGCCATCATTGAAGAGATTTCCGACCGCTATGGCATCGCCTTCGAACGCTTCGGCCTATTCGGCTATTCCGGCGGCGGCCATTTCGCTCATCGCTTCCTGCTGCTGCAGCCGCACAAGCTCTGGGGCGTCTCGATCGGCGCACCCGGCTCGGTGACCCTGCTCGATCCCACCCGCGACTGGTGGGTCGGAACGCGCAATCTCGCCGCGCTCTTCGGCCAGGAGCCGAACATCCCCGCGATGCAGAAGGTCGCGGTGCAGATGGTGGTCGGCGCGGCCGATCTGGAGACCTGGGAGATCACCCACAAGCCCGGCGGCCGCAACTGGATGCCGGATGCCAACCACGCCGGCGCCACGCGGCCGGAGCGGCTGGCGACGCTGCGCGATTCCTTCCAGCAGCACGGCATCGGCGTACGCTTCGACCTCGTCCCCAACACGCCGCATGATGGGCTGAAGGTCGTGCCTGTCGTGGAGGACTTCTTCGCCGGCGAGCTGGCGAAGCTCCGCAGCGCCCGCAAGGCGGCCTGACCGCCGCCGCCATTCAGTTCGCCAACAAGAATGTCGAACACGACAACAGGGGAATGATCATGAACCGTCTGCTCGTTTCAGCCTTCGCGCTCGCCCTCTCGGGCGGCGCGCTCCACTCGCAAACACTGACCGCCGTGCTCAACGCCGACATCCGCTCGACCAATCCTGGTGTGAACCGGGACGGCAACACCGATGCAGTCGTCCTCCACATGGTCGAGGGCCTCGTCGGCTATGCCGAAGACGGCTCGGTCGGCCCGCTGCTGGCCGAGAAGGTCGACATCTCGCCGGACGGCAAGACCTACACCTTCCATCTGCGCAAGGGTGTGAAGTTCCACAACGGCGCGACCATGACCTCGGCCGACGTGCTGTGGAGCTGGAACCGCTACATGGATCCGAAGACCGATTGGCGCTGCGTGTCGGATTTCGACGGGCGCAACGGCCTCAAGATCGTCTCGGCCACAGCGCCTGACGCTGACACCTTCGTCATGGAGATCGACAAGCCGAACGGGCTTTTCCTCGATTCGCTCGCCCGCGCCGATTGCGGCGACACTGCCGTGCTCCACAAGGATTCGGTGAAGGCCGACGGCAGCTGGGACAAGCCGATCGGCACCGGCCCCTTCATGCTCGGCGAATGGAAGCGCGGCCAGTCGGTCCAGCTCCTCGCCTTCGACCAGTATGTCTCGCCCAAGGGTGACAAGCGTGACGGCTATATCGGCTCCAAGCGCCCGCTGGTGAAGGAAGCCCGTTTCATGGTCATCCCCGATGCAGCGACGGTAAAGGCCGGCCTGCTCGCGGGCTCGCTCGACATGGCGCTGATGCCGGAATCGGACGTGCCCGACCTCAAGAATGCCCCTAATCTCGCGCTCGCCATCGCTCCGAACCCGGTTCGGCACGGCCTGATCATCCAGACCCGCGATCCGGTGATGAAGAACCAGGCCCTGCGCCAGGCGATCGCTGCCGCGATCGATTTCCCCGAGCTCGTCGCCAATGTCTCGAACGGCCTCGGCAAGCCCAACAACTCGCCGGTCTACATGACCTCGAAGTATTACGGTGACGTCGAGAAGCAGGGCTTCAAATACGACCCCGCCAAGGCCAAGGAGCTGCTCCAGAAAGCCGGCTACAAGGGCGAGAAGATCGTGATCCTCGCCAACAAGCGCTCCAGCGCACCGAGCTTCAACACCGCCGTCATTGCCCAGGCGATGATGCAGGCGGCCGGCATCAACGCCGAGATCGAAATGCTCGAATGGGCGACGCAGCTCGACCGCTACAACAAGGGCAACTACCAGATGCAGGCCTTCTCCTATTCGGCCCGCTTCGACCCCGCTCTGGGCTTCGAACAGATCTCCGGCCCCAAGGACAAGCAGCCGCGCAAGATCTGGGAGGACCCGGAAGCGCTCGCCCTGATCCAGAAGTCGATGGTGGTGACCGATACCGCTGAGCGTCAGAAGATCTTCGACGAACTGCACAAGCGTTTCATCGAGCAGGTGCCGACCATCTTTACCCATAACGACCTCGACATCATCGCCCACAACAAGCGCGTGACCGGCGTGACGCCCTGGGCGTCGCAGCTGCGGCTTTGGGAAGTGAGCGTCGCCAAGTAAGGCGGCACGGCCGGCCCCGGCATCGCACGGGGCCGGCGCTGAGGCTTGGGAGGGCCTTCGATGTTTCGTTTCGCGCTGACGCGGATCGGGATGGCGTTGCCGACATTGCTGATCGTCGCGGTGTCGGTGTTCGTCCTGATCCGGCTGATTCCGGGTGACCCGGCCCAGTTGATGCTGGGCGACCTGGCGACGCCAGCGAGCCTGGCCGATCTGCGCGCCCGACTCGGACTCGACCAGTCGCTTCCGATCCAGTTCGGCATCTGGATCGGCAATGTCCTGCACGGCGATTTCGGCCAGTCGATCTCCTCGCAGCAGGCGGTGCTGCCGCTGATCCTGCAACGCTTCTGGGTCTCGGCCCAGATCGTGCTGGTCGCGGTCTTCCTAGCGAGCCTGTTCGCAGTGCCCGCCGGCGTCATCGCCGCCTGGAAACAGGATTCCAGCCTCGACATCGGGTTGGTCGGCGCTGCCACGCTGCTGCTCTCGATCCCGACCTTCTGGCTCGGCCTGCTGCTGCTGCTCTTCTTCGGCCTCAAGCTCGGCTGGCTGCCGGTCGTCGGCTACGTCTCGATCAACGAGAACTTCAAGGCCGGCCTGATCTACCTGATCATGCCGATCATGACGCTGTTCCTGCACGAGATGGGCGTCATCCTGCGCATGGCCCGCGCCTCGACGCTGGAGGTGCTCAGGCTCGACTACATCACCCATGCCCGCGCCAAGGGTCTCTCCGAGGCCGCGGTGCTCTGGCGCCACGCCTTCAAGAACGCCTTCGGCCCGACCTGGACCCTGATCGGCCTGGTACTTGGCAACCTGCTCGGCGGCATCGCGGTCGTCGAGACCGTCTTCACCATTCCCGGCCTCGGCCGTCTGTTGGTCGATGCGATCTTCGCGCGCGACTACCCGGTGATCCAGGGCTGCATGCTCTTCGTCGCCTTCACCTATGTGCTGGTGAACCTCGTCATCGACCTCTGCTACCCGATCTTCGACCCAAGGGTGACGGCGCAATGAATGGTGACCGCACAATGAGCAGTGACGGTACAATGAGCACCGCCGGCACCGTGAAACGGCAGCGCCGCAGGAAGCTCCCGGCCCCCAATGCGCTCGTCGGTGGCACGCTGATCGCCATCCTGCTCGCCGCCGCAGGCACCGGCGCGCTCTGGACCCCCTACGATCCGCTCAAGCTCTCTTTCCGCGAAAAGCTCGTCGCGCCCGGCGCCCTGCACTGGCTCGGCACCGACGAGTTCGGCCGCGACGTGCTCTCGCGCCTGATGGCGGGGGCTGCGACCTCGGTCTGGATCAGCATCCTCACGGTCACGCTTGCCGTGGTGATGGGCACGACGATCGGCCTCGTCTCCGGCTATCTGCGCGGCTGGACCGACCGGGTCATCATGGCCTTCAACGATGCGCTGCTCGCCTTCCCCGGCATCCTCTTGGCGCTCGGCCTGCTCGCCGTGCTCGGCGCCAACAAATACGGCATCATCGTCGCACTCGGCATCGCCTACACGCCCTCCGTCGCCCGCGTCGTGCGCGGCACGGTGCTTTCGCTGCGCGAACGCGAATTCATCGCCGCCTCGCGGGTGATGGGCAATGGCGAGGGCTTCACGATGGTCCGCCATGTCCTGCCGAACTGCATCGCGCCGCTGACCGTGCTCGCGACCTCGATGTTCGGCTATGTGCTGCTGGCCGAGAGCGCGCTCTCCTTCCTGGGCCTGGGCGTACCGCCGCCGGCCCCGACCTGGGGCAACATGCTCGCGGGCTCGAGGCCCTATATCGACCAGGCCGCCTGGCTCGGCATCTTCCCGGGTCTGTGCATCTCGCTGACCCTGCTCGGCATCAACCTGCTCGGCGACGCGCTGCGCGACAAGCTCGACCCGCGGATGAGGGGCGCCCGATGACCACCAAAGCGTTTTCAAGCGAAGTGGGCGCCGGTTCGCGTCAGGAAAACGCGGCAAGCAGGAGTACCGCTCCCCTCCTCGATGTCGCCGGCCTGACCCTGAAGATCGGCACGGCCGGCCGCACCGTCGTCAACGACGTCTCCTTCCAGGTCTTCCCCGGCGAGATCGTCGGCATCGTCGGCGAATCGGGTTCGGGCAAGACGCTCGCGGCCCGGGCCGTGATGGGCTTCATCCCGCCGGCCGTGCGCCTGACCGAGGGCAGGATCCGCTTCGAGGGCCAGGACGTGATGGCGATGTCGGGCAAGGACCTGCGCGCCATGCGCGGCTCCCGCGTCGGAATGGTCTTCCAGGAGCCGATGACCTCGCTCAACCCCTCGATGCTGATTGGCCGCCAGCTCGACGAGGGGCTGGCGCTGCACGGCAAGCTCGATGCCCCCGCCCGCAAGGCACTGATCCTCGACATGCTGAGGCGCGTCGGCATCCGCGACCCGGAAGGCGCGCTCGAGTCCTATCCGCACCAGTTCTCCGGCGGCATGCGCCAGCGCATCATGCTGGCCTCGGTGATGCTGCTGAAGCCCGCGCTGCTGCTGGCGGACGAGCCGACCACCGCGCTCGACGCCGTGGTCCAGCGTGACGTGATGGAGCTGATGGTCGAGCTGACCCAGGCCAACGACACTGCCGTGCTGCTGATCTCGCATGATCTGGGCATGGTCGCGCGCTATTGCAGCCGCATCGTCGTGATGTGCCAGGGCGACGTCGTCGAGCAGGGCACAGCCGAGGACATCCTCGCCCGGCCGCAGCATCCCTACACCCGCAAGCTCCTGGCGGCGATGCCGCAGCGCCTGCCGGCCCGCTTCCTGCCCGATGGCGGAACCCCGATCGTCGCGGTGCGCGACCTCGTCGTCGAATATCCCGGCCGCCAGGGCTTCTTCCGCAAGAGCGCGGCCAAGCGCGCGCTGCACGGCATCAGCATCGACGTGAAGCCGGGCGAGGTCGTTGCGGTGGTCGGCGGGTCGGGCTCGGGCAAGACCACGCTCGGCCAGTCGATCGCAGGGCTCGTCAAGCCGGCCGGCGGAGAGATCCTGTTCAACGGCAAGCCGATCGCAAAGAGCGACACCGCCTACTGGGATTACCGCCTCAACTGCCAGATGGTCTTCCAGGACCCCTATTCATCGCTCGACCCACGCATGACGATTCAGCAGCTCGTGGGCGAACCGCTGCGACTGGTCGAGGCAATGAGCGCGGCGCAGAAGAAGGCCCGCGTCGCCGAGGTCCTGGCCGAGGTCGGGCTGAAGGACGGTTTTGCCGAGCGTTATCCCCACGAGCTCTCGGGCGGCCAGCGTCAGCGTGTCGCCATTGCCCGCGCCATCGTGCGCCGTCCGAGCTTCGTCATCGCCGACGAGCCGGTCTCCGCCCTCGATGTCACCGTGCGCGCCCAAGTGCTCGAGCTCTTCGATGACCTGCAGAAGAAGCACGGCTTCTCCTGCCTGTTCATCAGCCATGATCTCGGCGTCGTGGAGCAGGTCGCCGACCGCGTCATCGTTATGCATGAGGGGCGCATCGTCGAGGAAGGCCCCCGCGACGCCATCTTCGACACCCCCCAACACGACTACACCCGGAAGCTCCTCTCCGCCGTCCCAGGACTCGAATCTACCGGAGACGGAGGCGTCAGGCTGTTCTGGAGGCTGGGCGAGAACGAGGCTCCGCCCTCGGCCTGAGCTGGCGAGGCGTACCAGAATACGCGGTCACCCCGGGCTTGACCCGGGATGACGTTATCGTTCTGGGCGCGATCAACGCGACCCAGCAGGAGCCAAAGACGCTTAGCCCTTGCGCTGCTTGACGCCGACCAGCTCATCCCATTTGCGGAAGGCGACGACCATCTTGTCGGGCTTCAGCGGCAGCTCGATCGGGTTCTTGGCGATCAAGTCGGCATACTCCGGCCGGCCGAACTCGGCGATGACCTCCTGGCTGCGCTTCGGCGCCAGCGAGAGCGGCACGTTCTTCACAGCAGGCCCCGGATAGAGATAGCCCTCGTCATAGGAATAGGCCTGCATCTTCGGCTGCAGCACATGCGCCATGATGTCGAGCACGACAGCGAGGCGATCGTTCGGCAAACCCTTCGGCACGCACATGAAGAAGGCGTCCGAGACCCAGTGGAAGCCCTTCAGCGTCTGGATCTTGGCTTCCTTCGGCACGATGCCGAGCGCCCGCGGATTGATGTCCCAACCCGTCGTCGAGATGATGATGTCGCGCGAGCCGTCTCCGAACTCCTTCATCGTCGCGCCGGTACCGGCCGGATAGTACTCGATATGCTGGCCGAGCTCCTGAAGGTAGGCCCAGGTCTTGTCCCAGCCGCCGACCGGATCCTGCGGATCCTTGTCGCCGAGCAGGTAGGGCAGGCCCATCATGAAGGTCCGGCCCGGCCCCGAATTGGTCGGGCGCGCATACATGAACTTGTTGGGGTTGGCCTTGGCCCAGGCGAGCAGCTCCTCGGCCGTGGTCGGCACCTGCTTGACGCGGTCGGGCATGTATTCGAGCAGCGGGCCGGAAGGGTAGTAGTTCATCACCACGCCGAAGCCGGCACCCTGCGCCTTGTGCAGGTTGAGCGCCGCCGGCTCGTAATTGTCCTCGATGCCGGGGAACTTGTCGGCGAAATCGGGGAAGATCTTAAGCCAGAGATTCTGCTCGAGCCCGGCGGCAAGGCCGTCCGAGCCGGTCAGGACGAGGTCGAGATCGGAGCGGCCGGCATCTTGCTGCGCCTTGATCTTGCTCGCGAGCTCTGGCGCAGGCGCCTTCACATAGGTGATGCGCGAGACGAGCTTCGGATTGGCGCTGCGATAATCGTCGAAGGCCTGCTGCATCAGCGCAAGCGCACCTCCGACATCGATGATGTTGATAGCGACCGGTGCGGACGGCAGCGGCGGCGTGGCTGCGAAGGCGCCGGTCGCTCCGGTCGCCAGCGCGCCAAGCCCGCCCAGCACCGTGCGGCGGTCGATTCCTGTCTTGAATTCCGTCATGGTTCTCCCCTCTCTTGCTTTGATGGTGACGTCTTCAGGCCGCCGCCGTGGCGGCAAATTCGCGGATGACATCGCCGACGCGGGCTTGAACGACCCGCAGCTCCGGCGACCAGCCGATCTCGTTTTCCGGCAGGGCGATACCGGACTTTTCCAGCGCGATCGCGATCGCGGCGAGCGCATGGGTCGAGGCCATCGCCACCGCCTCCCCCGGCGTCGCAATGCCCCAGCCGACGACATTGCGCACGGCGTCGTCGAGCTTGAGCGCCGAGCCAGCCAGCGAAACGCCGCCGGGCTGGCGCACCGAACCGTCAGCCGCAAGGTCGACCGGCATGCCGGCAAAGCTGTAGCGCCCCGGTTCGGCGCCGGCCGCAACCACCGCATCCGTGACCAGGATCGAGCGCTCGAACCCTTTCGCCCGGATCAGGCTCTTCAGCGCCTTGGGGTGGATGTGGATGCCGTCGGCAATGAAGCCCGCCATCAACCGATCTTCCGCGAGCTGCGCGAAGAGCGGGTTGACGAGCTTGTGCATCTGCTGCGGCAATCCGTTGCCGAGATGGGTCGAGAGCGTCGCGCCTGCATCCGCCGCCGCGACGATGGTCTCGAAATCCGCCGCCGCATGGCCGATGGCGACGACCTTGCCCAGGCGGGACAGCGCCGCGGCAAGCGCGATGCCGCCTTCAACCTCCGGCGCCAGCGTCACCATCAGGATGGGTCGTGCGAGCTTCCGCTCCAGCCCGACGACCAGCTCGGCATTCGCAGCCGTCATCGCCTCGGGCGGATGGCAGCCGGCATAGCCCGGCGCCGGATTGAGGAACGGGCCCTCGAGATGATAGCCTGGGCACATCAGCGGTCCGAGCCGGCTTTCGCCGATCGCCTTGTCGAGCGTCGTGAGACGCGCCTCCAGCTCGTGCGGAAGCGCGGTGATGATCGTCGGCAGGCAGGTGGTGACACCCGTCGCCAGCATCGCCTCCAGCGCCCGGTCGAGCTCGGCCGCGGTGATCGTCCCGGAATTGAAATCGACCCCGGCGAAGCCGTTGACCTGCAGATCGACGAGACCGGGCGTACGCATCCTCAGCCCTTCCGCGTCAGCAGGGAAGCGGCGGCCGGGTCGATGAACAGCACCGTGCGCGGATGCTTCTGCAGGATCGAAGCGGGGCTCAGATTGCTGACCGGTCCCTCCAGCGCCGCCTTCGTGGCCTGCGCCTTGCGGGTGTCCGAGACCGACAGCACGATCAGCTCGCTCTTCATGATCTGGCGGATGCTCATCGAGATCGCCCGCTGCGGCACCGCTTCGAAGTTCGGGAACCAGCCCTCGCCGAACTGCTGGTGCCGGCAGGCATCATCCAGCGCCACGACGATATAGGGGTCCTCGGTGTCGAAATCGGCCGGCGGATCGTTGAAGGCGAGGTGGCAGTTCTCGCCGATGCCGGCGAAGCAGACCGCGATGCGTCGGCCGGCGATCAGGCTGTTGAGCTTCGCCACATTCGCCTGCACGTCGCCCTCGCCATCGACAGGAACGAAGGTCGGCGCGTCGTTCAGCGGCGCCAGGAAGCGCTCGCGCAGATAGCGCCGGAAGCTCGCCGGATGCGTCTCGGGCAGTCCGACATACTCGTCGAGATGGAAGGCAGTGACCTTCGACCAGTCGATGCCCTCGGCCTTGACCAGATGAGAGAGCATCTCGAACTGGCTCGCGCCGGTCGCAACGATGATCGAGGCCGCGCCGTCACGGGCAATCGCCTCGCGGATCGCCTGGGCGCCGAGCGCCGCCGCCTGCCGGCCGAGCTCGTCCTTGTCGGAAGCGACATGCATCTCGATCATGGATTTTTGAACCTTTTGCGAAGTAAATTTTCCGATATTCTACGATTGAGCTTCACCAAGGTCGCCCCGAAACGCAATGATTAATTTTGAACGCAACCGTTCTGAAACATCTCTCGCGGCTGCCAGGCTGCCATGAGCCTCGTCGCGCTCGACGAGACGCGCTTCACGCTGGCGCATCAACGTGATTGCGCTCGCGCCTATGAACTGGTTCTCGCCGGTCAGGCCCATTCGCGCGGCGAACTCAGTCGCCTGCTCGGGCTGCGCTCCACCAGCACCTCCCGCGTCGTGGCCGATCTGGTCGCCAGCCGTCTCGTCATCGAAACGACAGGCGAGACCGCCGGCCGCGGTCGGCCGGCAGCCATCCTGCTGGCCCATGCCAGGCGGATCGGCGCCTCGGTGATCCATGTTTCCAGCCAGTCGCTCTCGGGCGCCCTGGTCGATCTCAGCGGCCACCTCATCGCCGAACACCGCATGCCGATCGAGGCCGATGCGAGCAACGCGGTCATCGCCGAGGCCATGACCAAGCTGGCCCAAACGCTGCTCGATGCAATGCCAGCCGGCATGAGCCATGCCGGCACGGCCGTCTCGCTCTCCGGCCTGATCGATCTACGCCGGGGCCAATGGCTGCTGGCCTCGCGCTGGCCGCGGATGCGCGGGCTTGATATCGCGGCGATTCTCGCGCCCGTCGCCGGCCCCGTCGAAATCTGCCGCAATCTCGATGCTGAACTGCGCGCCCGCGCCGGGCGGGAGCCGGACCAGTTCAGCGGCGGCACGCTGCTGCTGCATTGGGGCTGGGGCATCGGCCTGGCCTATGCCCAGGACGGCAAGCCCTTCGCGCCGGCAGGCTCCTTCGGCGAGCTCGGCCATTGGCGGCTCGCGGCACTGGGCGACCGTTCCTGCGGTTGCGGCAACACCGGCTGCCTGGAGACCGGGGCCGCGCTCTGGGCCCTGCTCCCTCTCCTGCGCCGATATTGGCCCCAGCTCGACGAGGACGAAAAGCGCCTGGCGCGGCAGCTCGCCAGCCTCGACCTCGTCGCTCTGCCGGAAATCGATATCGCCTGCCGGTCGCTGGCGCGAGCGCTGGCCAATGCCTGCCGCCTGCTGTTTCCGAGCCGGATCGCAATCAGCGGCCCCTTTGCCGCCAACCCGCAGCTCTGGGCGCATTTCAACACGCTGTTCCGGGCCGAGGGCACGATGGACGGTTTCGCCGTGCCGGATCTCGTCAGCGTCGATGCCAGCCAGCTCTACGAAATCCACGGTGCCGCAGCGCCACTCCTGAGCCGCGCCGCCGAGAAGCTTCTGCTGTCCCCCGCATGAAACACCGGCATGCGCGCGGGAAAGCGCGTGCCAGCCATGCAACGAATTGCGCTTGGCAGGAGAGAAAGTGGTGCACTAGTATCCCAGAAAGAAGGCTCCGCGGCGTCACTCATGGCGTCAGAAGAGAGCCATAAACCCAGGGAGAGATCATGACCCACCCGACACGACGCACCGTCATGGCCGGTGCCGCCGGCCTTGCCGCATTGAAGGCAGGCGGCGCTTTCGCGCAGGGCGCAGCCGCCCCCGTCGCGCTCAACATCATCGACGTCGCCGGCAACCTGCAGCTCACCCAGGCGGCGATCGAGCGCTTCGCCAAGGAGAACCCGAAGCTCGTCTCGCGGCTGAACTTCTCGCGCGCGCCCTCGCCGGAGCTGCCCGGCAAGCTCAAGGCCCAGCAGCAGGCCAACCGCGTCGACATCGACCTCGTGCTGACCGGCCCAGGCGCCATGTCGGACGGCATCCAGCAGGGCCTGTGGGTCGATGTCTGGAAGTCGCACGCCAAGGACCTGCCCAAGGCCGAGGAGATCTATCACGAGCAGGCTCTGATGATGCAGCGCAACTTCGGCCAGAATGAAGGCGTCGCCGTCGTCTACTCGCCCTCCGGCCCGCTCTTCGAATATGCCCCGGACCGTCTCAAGACCGTGCCGAAGACGGCCGAGGAGCTGCTCGCCTATGTGAAGCAGAACCCGAAGCGCTTCACCTATGCCCGGCCTGTCAATTCCGGCCCCGGCTGGACCTGGCTCATGGGCCTGCCCTACATCCTCGGCGATTCCGACCCGAGCGACCCGATGAAAGGCTGGGACAAGAGCTGGGCCTATCTCAAGGAGCTCGGCACCGGCATCGACTACTATCCCGGTGGCACCGCCGCGACGATGAAGGAGCTCGGCGAAGGCACCCGCGACGTCATCGTCTCGACGCTGGGCTGGGACATCAACCCGCGCGCGCTCGGCATTGTGCCGAAGGAGGCCAAGGTCTTCGTCCTCGACAAAACCCACTGGATCCCGGACACGCAGTTCATGTGCGTCCCCAAAGGTGTGCCGGCCGAGAAGATGCCGGCGCTGCTCGCACTGATGTCCTACATGCTGAAGCCAGAGGCACAGGCCTATACCTTCGACAAGGGCTATTTCTATCCCGGCCCGGCGGTGAAGGGCGTGACCCTCGCCATGGCCCCGCAGGAAAGCCGCGACGTGCTCGCCGAATTCGGCCGCCCGGAATACGACAAGCTGATCGAGAGCCTGCCGACCAAGCCGCCGCTGACGCCGGAGCGCCTCGTCGCCGCCTTCCGCCGCTGGGACCAGGAAGTCGGCGTCGGCCACGGGGCACCGCAGTAGCATGCGCTTTGCGGCCATCGGCCTCGACCACCGCCATATCTACCATATGGTCGGTGGTCTTCTCGAAGCCGGCGCGAGCTGCGTCGGCTTCGATCCCGCGACCAGCGACGAGCGGGTGCTCGCCGGATTCCGCGAGCGCTTTCCGACCTTGCCGGAAAGCACGGCGGACAGGCTGATCGACGATCCGTCGATCGACCTCATCCTCTGCGCCGCCATCCCCGCCGAACGCGCCGCCATCGCCGTCCGGGCCATGCGGGCCGGCAAGGATGTCATGGTCGACAAGCCGGGCGTCACCGATTTCGACCAGCTCGCCGCGGTCGAGCAAGCGGTTGCGGAAACCGGCCGCATCTTCTCGGTCTGCTTTTCCGAGCGCTTCATCGTCCCCGCGACTATCATAGCCGGCAAATTGATTGCCGACGGCGCGATCGGCCGTGTCGTCCAGACGCTCGGGCTCGGCCCGCACCGCTTCAACCGCGCGATCCGCCCGGACTGGTTCTTCGACAAGCGCCACTATGGCGGCATCCTGACCGACATCGCCTCTCACCAGATCGACCAGTTCCTGCACTTCACCGGCTCGGACGATGCCGAAATCGTCGCCTCCGGCGTCGGCCATTTCGGCGGCTCGGATTTCCCTGATTTCGAGGATTTCGGCGAGATCCTGCTGCGCAGCGACAAGGCCGGCGGCTATATCCGCGTCGACTGGTTCACCGCCGACGGTCTGCCGACATGGGGCGACGGGCGCCTGACCATCCTTGGCACCGAGGGCACCATCGAGCTGCGCAAATATGTCGACATCGCCGGCCGGTCCGGCACCGACCACGTCTTCCTCGTCGACAGAACCGGCACACGTCATATCGACGCCTCGCGCGAGCCGCTGACCTATTTCCGTGACCTGATCGCGGATATCGGCGCCCGCAGCGAAACCGCCGTCGGCCAGCGCCACACCTTCACTGTTTGCCGCCTCGCGCTCGAAGCTCAGGCGAAGGCCACATGGTTGCCAGCGCGGCCTGAAGCGCGCCCCTGAGGAGCCGTCATGACACGCAAGCTCGGCATCGCCATCATCGGCCTCGGCCCCGCCTCGCTGCCGCATTCGAAAAGCCTGCTCGACCTCGCGGACCGCGCCGAGGTTCGCTGGGCGCTGAGCCGCACGGCCGATCGCGCCAAGGCCTATGCCGCGCAGTTCCCCTTCCCGACCACAACCGATCTCGACGCGGTTCTGACCGATCCCGCCGTCGACGCCGTCATCGTGCTGACGCCACCATCGAGCCATCTCGACGTCTCGGCATTCTGCCTCGAGGCCGGCAAGCATGTCCTTGTCGAAAAGCCGCTGGAACTGACCAGCGAGCGCGGTCAGCGTCTCGTCGACACCGCCCGCCGTACCGGGAGGACCTTCGGCGTCACGCTGCAGCATCGCTTCCGGCCGGCGAGCCTGCGGCTCAAGGCAGCGCTGGACTCCGGCGAGCTCGGCAGCATCGAGGCCGCCTTCCTCAACGTGCCCTGGTGGCGCCCGCAGAGCTATTACGACGAACCGGGCCGCGGCACGCTCGCTCGCGACGGCGGCGGCGTGCTGCTGACGCAGGCGATCCATTCGCTCGACCTGTTCCGCTCGCTCGTCGGCGTCTCGAAGGTTGTGGCCGCACAGGCCCGCACCACCGCGCTGCATCGGATGGAGACGGAGGACTATGTCTCCGCTCTGCTCGAAACCGGTAGCGGCGCGCCGGCGACCCTCATCACCACCACCGCCGCCTATCCCGGCTATCCCGAGCGCATCGAGATCACCGGCACCAAGGGATTCGCGTCGCTGATCGGCGGGCGGCTCAGCCTCGCCTTTCTCGATGGGCGCGAGGAGATCGTCGAGGCGGAAGGCTCGACCGGCAGCGGCGCCAACATCATGGACTTCCCGCACGACGCCCACCGTGCCGTCATCGCCGATTTCCTCGATGCGATCGAGCAGGGTCGCGACCCGATCGTCACCGGCGAGGAGGCTCTGGCCTCGCAGAAGCTCGTCGACGACATCCTGCGGGCCGCGCGGCAGAGCACCTGAGCTCGGCGGTTCTTGACTTCCCGGCGGATTCCGGCGCTCCAAGGGACGATGCCTGAAAGTCGTTTCGTGAACCGCCACTGCACCCCCATCAGCTCCGACAGACGCGCGTCCGACCGCTTCGGATGCGTCCGATGAGTGTCGTTCTCGCCTGCGATCTCGGCGGCAGCAGCTTTCGCGCCGCGCTGATCGACCGGCACGGCGAAACGCGCGCCGAGCATGCCGTTGCCGGCCCCGCGCTGGACGACCACCTCGATCGTTCCGAGGTGACGGCGGAAGCCTGGTGGGAGCTGCTGCTCCAGGCCGCGGGCCGGCTCGCGCAGGACGAGCCCGGCCTGTTCTCCGAGATCGAAGGCATCGCCGTCTGCGGGGTCACGCGCACACAGATCTTCCTCGGGCATGACGGCCGCGAGCTTCGCCCCGCCCTGACCTGGAAGGATGCCCGCGCCGAGGTCGTTGCCACAGGCTTGCGCGGGAAACTGGGCACGCACCTCGAAGCAGCCCGCATCAACGCCTTTCACCCGCTGGCGCGCCTCGCCTGGCTCGCACAGGCCGAGCCGGAGCATTTCCGCGAACTCGCTCGCGTGCTCGAGCCCAAGGACTATCTCAACTTCCGGCTGACTGGCCGGCAAGTGAGCGACCCGGTTTCGATGGCGCGCCTCGTCGCCTGCGCACGACCGGATGGTGATGACTCCGCCCTGACAGCGCTCGGACTGTCGTCCTCCGTCATCCCCACGCTGCTTGAGCCGAACGATCGCGTCGATCCGGTTCGAGCAGGCTTGCCTGCCCCGCTCGACCGCCTCGCCGGCCTGCCCGTCTTCTGTGGCTGCAACGATACCTGGGCGGCGGTCGCCGGCCTCGGCGCTCTGCGGACGGGCTACGCCTACAATATTTCGGGGACCACCGAGGTTCTGGGCGTGCTCGGCCCGGAGGATATCGAGGTCGAAGGCCTGATCACGGTCGACTGGGGCGGTTTCTGGCATCTCGGCGGGCCGAGCCAGAACGGCGCCGATACCGCCACCTGGCTGTCGGGCCTGCTCGGTGGTGAAGGCAGTGTCGGCGAGCATATCGAGAGGCTGCTCGCGGGGCGTCGCCATCCGCAGCCTCTGCTCTTTCTGCCCTATCTCCAGGGCGAGCGCGTGCCCTACTGGAATCCGAACCTGCGCGGCGCCTTCATCGGGCTCAATCGCCAGCATGGACCGACCGACCTCGCCTATGCCGTGCTGGAAGGCGTCGCCTGCCTCAATCGCATCGTGCTGGAACGGGCGGAGGCAGCGCTCGGCCGTCCGGTCGACGAGATCCGTTTCGGAGGCGGCGCCGCTGCGAATTCGGTCTGGGCCCAGATCAAGGCCGATCTCTGTGGCCGCCCCGTCATCGTCGGCAACGCCAGGGAACCCGGCCTGCTCGGCGCCGCGATCATCGCCTGGACCGGGCTCGGCCATTTCGCATCGCTCGCCGCCGCACAGGATGCGCTCGTCGGTATCGCCCGGCGTTATGAGCCCGATCCGGCCCGGAAGGCCGCCTATGACACGCTTTACGCGCTCTTCCGGCGCAGCGAGCAGGTGCTCGCACCGATCTCGGCCGACCTTGCCGCTCTGGCGCAGAATCCCGGCCCGTTGCCGGGGCTCGCTGGCGCCGGGACAGCTCCTTGAGGAACTCGCTTCATGACCGCCACCCCCTCCGATCCCGTCACGAGCACGCGCAATGGACAAGCCCCCGTCACGCTTCTGACCGGGGCCTCCGGTGGTATCGTCGGCGCGCTGGCGGCGATCCTCGCACGCGCCGGGCACCGTCTCGTACTGTCCGGGCTCGACCAGCCCGGCCTTGATGCTGTCGCAGCCGAGGTCGCGGCTGCCGGTGGCCAAGCCGTCGCGCTCGCCGCCGATCTGCGGGAGCGCGACTTCGCTCGCATCCTCGTCGATCTCACCGTCAAGACCTATGGCCGCCTCGATCATCTCGTGACGGGCGCCGGTGCCTCGCGCCCGGTACCGATGGTCGAGATGGAGGATGAGGAATGGGACAGGCTCGTCGACCTCAACCTTTCGGCCGTTTTCCGTATGTCGAAGGCCGCCGCACGGCAGATGATCGCGCAGGGAGACGGCGGCGCCATCGTCCATATCTCCTCGATCGCCCATAGCAATGGCGGCGCCAATCTCGCTTATGGCTCTGCCAAGGGCGGCGTCGCGACCCTGACCTACGGCATGGCGCAACAGCTCGGCCCGCATGGAATCCGCGTGAATGCAGTTGCGCCCGGCATCATCGATACGCCAATGGTGCGCAACGGATTCGCCCAGCAGTTCAACGCGCTGGTCGAGGGCGCAGCGCAGCGGACGCCGCTGGGGAGACTGGGACGGCCTGAGGATGTCGCCAACGTGATCGCATTCCTGCTTTCGGAAGGCGCCGCCTTCGTCACCGGCGCGCTGATCCCGATCACCGGCGGCATCGAGATCCTGTCGCCGATCTCCACCATCGCGAAAGGGGCCTGAGCCGGATGGGGGGCCTCCACCTGCGCGAATTGATCGGCCGCTACGGCACGGCGATGGCCGGGCTGGCGCTGATCCTGTTCTTCCTGGTCTTCGCGCCGAACTTCGCCACGACGACCAACATCATCAACGTGCTGAAGGATACGAGCTTCCTCGCCATCCTGGCGCTCGGCTTCACCCTCGCCTTCACCGTGGCGGAACTCGATCTTTCCGTCGCCGAGGTCGCAAGCCTCGCGGCAGTCGTCTGCGGCTGGCTGGTCCACCTGCATTATCCGCCGGCCGTGGCGGTCGCAGCAGCTTTGGCCGTCGGCATCGTGTTCGGTTCCCTCAACGGCTTCGGCGTAACGCGGCTGCGCATTCCCTCGCTGATCATGACACTGAGCACTGGCGCCATCGCGCGCGGCTGTGCCTTCATGATCACCCAGGGCGTCGCCTTCGTCGGCCGCTGGCCGACCCAGTTCACCGGGCTGGCGCGTGGCTATACCTTCGGCATCCCCAATCTCGTGCTCTGGCTCATGGGCGCCACGCTCTTCGCTTGGGGGCTGATCAAATGGACCCGCACCGGCGCCCATATGGTCGCGACCGGCGAGGCGGACGAGGCAGCGCGGCTCGCCGGCATCGCCACGGCGCGGATGAAGCGCATCGGCCTGCTGCTCGCGAGCGTCTTCGCCAGCATCATGGCAGTGCTGCTCGCCGCCAACCTCTCGTCTGCCGCTCCCAACATGGCGGGCGACTACCTGCTCTATGCCATTGCGACCGTGCTGCTTGGCATGACGATGTTCGAACCCGGCAAGCCGAACGTGCCCGGCACGGTCTTTGCGGCGCTGGTGCTGAAGGTGCTCGGCAACGGCTTGGTGCTGCTCGGGGCTGCCTATTACGTTCAGGACATCATGCTCGGCGCGATCATGATCGGCTCCGTCGCCTTTTCGGCCAGCGCGATCCGGAAAGTGGCGTTCAAGGTCTGAAATTCAGGTTCGAAGAAGCGACAGAGGGGAGTTCACATGTTCGGTTTGCGAAAAATGCTGGTCGCGGCTGCGGCACTGCTGGCGTTCGGCCAGTCTGCCGGCGCCTTTGAGCTCGGCATCATCGGTTTCCAGTTCACCTCGGAGACGCATGCCCGCGTCGCCAATGCGGCGGCGGCCGCTGCCAAGGCCAAGGGCTGGAACGTCACGCTGCTGAACTCGGAAGGCGCGCTGCCCAAGCATGCCGAGCAGTTCGACGCGCTGATCGCCAAGAAGGTGGATGCCATCATCATCGCCATGGGCAAGCCGGTCGAGGCCGACGCCCAGTTCAAGGCGGCCAAGGACGCCAAGATTCCGGTCATCACCGTGCAGTCCGGTTCGAGCCCGCATGCGCTCTTCGACATCCAGTCGAACGAATACAAGATCGGCGCCGATGCAGCCCTCTATCTGCTCGGCCAGCTCGGCTATCAGGGCAATATCCTGACGGCCCGCTTCGACCTCAACGTCGCCTCGCGCATCCGCGGTAAGATCCTCGACGTGGTCCTGGCCGAGAACCAGGCCGTGAAGGACATCGGCAAGTTCTCGATGGCCCGCACCCAGAGCTGGCGCGACGATGTCCGCTCCGGCATGCAGGCGCTGCTCCTGCAGAATCAGGGCAAGGTCAACGGCATCTGGGCGTCCTTCGACGGGCAGGCCTACATCATCGATGACCTGCTGCAAGCTCAGGGTGTGAAGAAGGGCGAAATCCCGCTTGTCTCGGTTGATGGCGGCCAGGAGAGCTACGAGCGCATCGCCGATCCGAACTCGACCTTCATGGCAACTGTGTCGATTCCCTTCGAGGAAATGGGCAAGAAAGCGGTCGACGCGATCCAGACCATCGTCGTCGACAAGAAGCCGAAGGAGACCGTGGCGAGCGGCCCCTATCTCTTCATGGACGCAGTGCTGGTCGACAAGAACAACGTCCAGCAGTTTTTGAAGAAGTGAGCGTGCGCCATCATGCTCGGGCAGCATCCTGCGCGACCCGAGCATGATGGCTGACCGCACCGACCATTCTGATGGGCAGGCCATGACCGATCCCACCCCTCTCCTCTCGCTGCGCGGCATCGGCAAGAGCTACGGTGCCGTCGTCGCCGTGCGCGAAGTCGATCTCGACATTTTCCCTGGCGAGGTGGTCGCGCTGTGCGGCGACAACGGCGCAGGCAAGTCGAGCCTGATCAAGGTGATCTCAGGCGCTGAGGAGGCGACCAGCGGCACCATCAGCATGCGGGGAAAGCCAGTCGTCTTCGGCTCGCCGCATGACGCGCTTAGCCATGGCGTCGCGACGATCTACCAGGATCTGGCGCTGGCCCCGCGCCTCTCCATCGCCCAGAACGTCTTCATGGGTTCGGAGCTGACGAAGCCGGTCCTGCTGCCCTTCCTGCGCGTCCTCGACAAGAGGAAGATGCTCGCTGAATCGCAGCGCTACCTTTCGCAGCTCTCCGCCGCCGTCACCGACATGACCCGGCCCGTCGAGCGGCTCTCGGGCGGCCAGCGCCAGGCGGTCGCGATCTCGCGCGCGCTGCGCTGGAATGCTGAGATCATCATCATGGACGAGCCGACGGCGGCGCTCGGCGTCAAGGAGAGCGCGCTCGTCCTCGACCTCATCCGCAAACTCAAGGCGGATGGCCGCACCGTCATCCTGATCAGCCACAACATGCGCGACGTCGTGGCGCTGGCAGACCGCGTCGTGATCATGGGCACGGGCCGCAAATACGTCGACCGGCCTCTCGGCGACCTGACCGCTGACGACATTGCCCATATGATCATGGCCGGCAACGCCAAGGCGGCCTGATGCGCGAAACCATCGTCATCGACACCGATCCGGGGCAGGACGACGCCGTCGCGCTGCTCCTCGCTTTCGCCAGCGCGAGCGAAATCGATCTCAAGGCGATCACCACCGTCGCCGGCAATGTCCCGGTCACGCAGACCACGGCGAATGCCCTGCGCATCCGTGACCTCGGCAAGCGTGGCGATGTTCCGGTCTATTGCGGCGCGGAGGGGCCGCTCCTCCTCCCGCTCGAAACCGCCGAATTCGTCTGCGGCCCAGACGGCCTCGCAGGCGCGAACCTCCCCGCTCCAGCCAGCGAAGCCGCACCGGGCCACGCCGTGCAGGCGATCATCGATCTCTGCCGCGCCGCACCCGAGGGCGGCATCACGCTCTGCCCGCTCGGGCCATTGACCAATCTGGCTTTGGCATTCCGCCTTGCCCCCGACATTCTGCCCAGGGTGAAACGCATCGTGCTGATGGGCGGCGCGATCGGGCTCGGCAACATCACGCCGGCCGCCGAATTCAACGCCTATGTCGACCCGCATGCCGCGGCGGTCGTCTTCGGCTGCGGCCAGCCGATCGTAATGTTCGGCCTCGGCGTCACACTGCAAGCCATTGCCAGCCACGACCAGATCGCCCGCATCGGCGCGCTCGGCAATGCTGCCGGCAGGGCCGTCCACGGCATGCTCACCCGGCCCCGCCCCGGTGGTCTCGGTAGCGACGGGCATCCGATGCACGACCCCTGCGTCATCGCCTGGCTGCTCTGGCCGGAGCTGTTCGAGGGACGCGACTGCTTCGTCGCGGTCGAGACCGGCGACGGCCCGCTGCGCGGGCGCACCACCATCGACTGGAACAACCGTCTCAAACAGGCACCCAACGCCCATGTCGTCTCGGCCGTGAAGGCCCATGAGCTGTTCGAGCGGATGATCGAGCGCCTCGCCACCTTGCCTTGAAGGGTCGCCCCATGCCGCATTTCGTCGAAGCGCTGCAGCAGGAGGCGGCCGACGCCATCGCGCAGATGCAGGAGACCGCGCTACGGGCGCGCCACGCCCATGCCCGCGCCGAACTGATGCGCCACATGCTGACCACCGCCCGCAAGGTGAAGGACAAGCCCAAGGCCGAGGCGGTCGAGACCGTGGTGCGGGAGTGGATGGACGCCTGGAACCTCGCGCGCACCGACTGGCCGCATATCGCCCGCGAGATGGAGGCATTCACCGAGGCCTTCCACGATTATGCGAATGATCCGAGCGACGCCCATGACGAGCGGCTGCGTGAAGCCTGCGTCGCGCTCGATATCGTGCTGGACAAAGAGGGCACCTCGATCTCCGACCAGATGGCCTTCCGTTCGCAATGCGCTCATGGCTGGTGGGAGCAGGTGAAGCCGGTTCCCGCTGACCTGCCCGGCCGCAAGCCGCGGCCCTCCGTGCCGGGACCTGAATCCGGCAAAGCATTCTGGGAAGCCGGCTGCGCGGATTTCTGCCGGTAGCGGATGTTGTTCCAAGCCCTCATTCTGAGGGCTTGGAAAACTTGCTCAGCTCTCGACGAACTGCATCCGGTGCAGCCGGGCATAGGCGCCGTCACGCGTCAGCAGGTCGTCATGGCTGCCGGTCTCGACGATCTTGCCCTCGTCCATCACGACGATCAGGTCGGCCTCGCGGATGGTCGAAAGCCGGTGCGCGATGACGAGGGTCGTGCGCCCCTTCATCAGCGTCGCCAGCGCCTGCTGGACCAGGCGCTCGGATTCGGTATCGAGCGCGCTCGTCGCCTCGTCGAGCAAGAGGATCGGTGCATCCTTCAAGATCGCGCGGGCGATGGCGACGCGCTGGCGCTCGCCGCCCGAAAGCTTGTGGCCGCGCTCGCCGACCGAAGCGTCGTAGCCGCCCGGCATCGCCATGATGAAATCATGCGCCGCCGCCGCCTGGGCCGCCGCGACGATTTCGGCCTCGCTGGCACCAGGACGTCCGAAGGCGATGTTGGCCCGCACCGTGTCGTCGAAGAGCACAACGTCCTGGCTGACGACGCCGATCTGGTGGCGCAGGCTCGTCAGCGTCACGTCGCGCAGGTCCTGCCCGTCGATCTCGATCCGTCCTCCGGTCGGGTCGTAGAGTCGCGGCACCAGCGCGAGCAGCGTCGACTTGCCGGAGCCGGAGCGCCCGACCAGCGCCGTGGTCTTGCCGCCTTGCGCCACGAGGTCGATGCCTTCCAGCGCACGCTGGTCCTCGCGATAGCGGAAGCGCAGATGGCGGAATGCGATTCCGCCGGCGGCGATCGCGAGCGGCTTGGCGCCGGGCCGGTCGACGATCTTCGGCTTCTCGTCGAGCAGCGCGTAGTAGCGCTTCAGCGAGGCGCCGGCCTCCTGCACGATGGCGTTGAGATTGCCGAGCGAGCGCATCGGCTGGGCAGCGAGCAGCAGTGCCGAGACATAGCCGGTGAAATCGCCGACGGTCGACGAACCCGAGGTGATGCGTACGCCGATCGCGGCGAGAACGCCGGCAACGGCGATGCCTCCGCCGACTTCGAGCAGCGGATCGAGCCGGCCGCGGGCATTGGCCGACTTCATCTTGAGCGCCCGGATCGTCTCGAAGGCGCTGGCGGCTCGCTGCTTCAGATAGGGTTCCAGTGAATCGGTCTTGGCGACGCGCGCGCCTTGCAGGCTCTCGGTGACGAGGCTCGCCATGATGCCCGTCTGCTCCTGCTGGGAGTTGGCCATGCGCCGAAGCTTCTTGCCGATTCGGCCGATCGGATGGGCGATCACGGGCGCGATCAGCAACACCACCAGCGTCATCTGCCAGTCGATCCAGAACAGCGCGCCGATCAGGGCGATCGCCGTCACCACGTCGCGGATGGCGATGTTGACGATGCGCGTCAGTGCCTCCTTCACAAAGGTGAAGTCGGTGGTGAAGCGCTGCGTGAGGGAGGCCGGGTTTTCCTTCTGGAGCTGCGCGAGATCGGCATCGATCAGGTGGCCGTAGAGCTCCGTCTGCATGTCGGCCTCAATCCGGCTGACGACATTGTTGGTCATCACCGTCTGGGCCAGCAGCGAGAAGCCCTTGATCGCGGTGACGATGACCACCACGGTCGCGACCGCGTTGATCACGCCGATATCGTAGTTGATCGATTTCGAGACCAGGCGCTCCATGCGTCGCACGAAGCCGGTCGATTCGGCCGTCAGCGGGTCGGCGAAGGCGTCGAAGGCCGCCTTGATCAGGAGCGGATAGAAGCTCGTCGTCGCCGCGATGACCACGACCAGCGCCAGGATCATCGCCATCTGCGGCAGGTAGCGGCTGATCTGCTCACGCCAGACGCGGGCGAAGAGCGCGAGGGTATCGTCGGTGACGCGGCCGATCTTCATGGGCCGCGCCCTACCATGCCGCACCGCCAAGCGCCACTGGCGCATGGCGCGAAGAAGCCAGGGGGTCTTGCTCCGGACACGAAGCTGTCCTCCCATGGCGCGAACGACTCAGGAGACTCCATGCCTTCATCCCCGCCGGCGCAGCCGGGCCAGAGCTTCGCCGAGATCGATACCCCGGCACTGGTGCTCGATCTCGACGCCTTCGAGCGTAACCTCGTCGCCATGGCGGCGTTCAGCGAAGCTCACGGGATTCGTCTGCGGCCGCATGCCAAATCACATAAAAGTCCGGAGATCGCGCTGCGCCAGATCGCCCATGGGGCCGTCGGGCAGTGCTGCCAGAAGGTCTCGGAGGCGGAAATCCTTGTCGCCGGCGGCGTTGGCGACGTGCTCGTGACCAACGAGATCGCCAGCCCCGCCAAGCTCGACCGCCTCGCCATTCTCGCCCGCACGGCCCGGATCGGCCTCTGCGTCGACCACGCCGACGGCGTGCGCGACGCGGCCGAAGCCGCAGCGCGCCACGACGTGGTGCTCGATGTCATGGTCGAGATCGATGTCGGCGGGCGCCGTTGCGGCGTTGCGCCTGGCGAAGCGGCCGTCCGCGTCGCCGAAGCGGTCGCGCGTTCGAACACGCTGCGCTTCGCCGGGATCCAAGCCTATCACGGCTCCGCCCAGCACATGCGCTCCATCGACGAGCGCAGCGAGGCCATCGAGCGCGCGGGGCTCGCCGCGCGCAACACCGTCGAGCGCCTCGCCCAGGCTGGGCTCGAATGCCCGATCATCAGCGGCGCCGGTACCGGCACCTACGAGCTCGAGACGCAATCGGGCATCTGGAACGAGCTTCAATGCGGCTCTTACATCTTCATGGACGCCGACTATGCCCGCAATCGCCAGGCTGACGGCTCGCCCTTCCGCAGCTTCGAGCACGCCCTGTTCGTGCTCGCAGGCGTGATGAGCAAGCCGGTGCCGGACCGCGCCATCGTCGATGCGGGGCACAAGAGCGCCTCCGTCGATTCCGGCATGCCCGTGCCGTTCCAGCGCGAGGGCGCGATCTACACCAAGCCCTCCGATGAGCACGGGATCCTGACCGGCGACCCGATCGCACTGCCGCATCGCGGCGACCGCATCCTGCTGATCCCCGGCCATTGCGACCCGACCGTGAACCTCCACGACTGGTATGTGTGCGTACGCGGCCTGCACAGCCCGGACGCCCATGTCGAAGCGGTCTGGCCCGTGGCCGCGCGGGGCGCCGTGACCTGACTTTCCCGGATGCTGCCGAGTTTGCCCTTCGGCTGGCGGCGCCGGCTGCGCGGATGACGCTCCGGCTCGACCTGATGCGCGGCAACGCCCTGCCGCCGCTCGATGAAAGCTGGGACTGGCCGGTCGCGCCCTTCGGCGAAGCCGCGCCCGATCGCGAGACCGTGCACCGCATCTGCGCCTGGCGCGATTTCCGAGCGGCGCCTCCTTAAGGCCGCCAACCGCCTTCCGCCACAGGAGCCGTCTCCGCGGCCTCTTCGCGGCGCGCCTCCTCGACCACGGCGAAGAGCGCGCGCAATGCCGCATCGACGCCCTCGCCCGAGGCGGCCGAGAGGATGATCGGCATCCGCTTCGCTGCCCGCTTCAGGCGCGCGACCTGCTCCTTGAGCAGTTCCGGCGACAGCGCGTCAGCCTTGGAGAGCGCGACGATTTCCGGCTTGTCGGCCAGACCTTCGCCGTAGGCCTCCAGCTCCTCGCGTACAATCTTGTAGGCCTTGCCGGCATGCTCGCTCGTGCCTTCGACCAGATGCAGCAGCACGCGGCAGCGTTCGATATGACCGAGGAAGCGATCGCCGAGGCCGTGCCCCTCATGCGCGCCCTCGATCAACCCCGGGATATCGGCCAGCACCATCTCATGCCCGTCGACGCGCACGACGCCGAGCCCGGGATGCAAGGTGGTGAAGGGATAATCCGCGATCTTCGGCTTGGCCGCCGTCACCGTCGCGAGGAAGGTCGACTTTCCGGCATTCGGCAGGCCGACGAGCCCTGCATCGGCGATGAGCTTGAGCCGCAGCCAGACCCAGCGCTCCTCGCCCGGCAGGCCGGGATTGGCATGGCGCGGCGCCTGGTTGGTCGAGGTCTTGAAATAGGCGTTGCCGAAGCCGCCATTACCGCCCTTGCACAGCACGAAGCGCTGCCCCGGCTCGGTCAGATCGGCGATCTTGGTCTCGCCATCCTCGTCGAGGATCTCGGTGCCCGGCGGCACCTTCAGCACCACGGCCGGCGAATTCGCGCCGTGGCGATCCTTGCCCATGCCGTGCTCGCCGGTCTTGGCCTTGAAATGCTGCTGATAGCGGTAGTCGATCAGCGTGTTCAGGCCCTGCACGCATTCGACGACGATGTCGCCGCCGCGCCCGCCGTCGCCGCCATTGGGGCCGCCGAACTCGATGAACTTTTCGCGGCGAAAGGAGACGCAGCCGGCGCCGCCGTCACCCGCCTTCACATAGATCTTGGCCTGGTCGAGGAATTTCATGGGTTCTCACTAGTGATCGCGGGGCGCAAGGGCAATCCGCCACGTCACGCCGCCAATCGGAAAGCGCTCATTTCCTCGCGCAGGGCATCGGCGAAGCGCTGCGCGGCCAATCCCGGATGCGGCGCCATGATCAATCCCACCGTGAGCTCGAACAGCGGCGGCAGGTCTTCCGCCGGCCCCAGGCGGCGCAGCGTGGGCGGCACTGCGCTTTCGGTAATGGCCGTGACGCAGAAGCCGCCCTCCACCGCCGAGAGAACGCCGGAGGTATGCGAGCAGGAGAACACCAACCGATACGCCTTGCCGGCCATGCTCAGCGCCGCAAGGATGCGCGAGCGAGCGCGGCAGCCTTCCGAGAACAGAGCGAGCGGCAGGGTCTCCTGCAGCTCCGGCCGATGGCCGCGCGCCGCTACCCAGATCATCGGTTCGCGCCGCAACACCTCCCCGACGGGCCGGTTAGGGTCCTGCGAGACCACGGCGAGGTCGAGCTCGCCGGCCTTGAGCGCCGGTTCGATCCGTTTCGAAAGGTCGCAATGCACCTCCAGCTCGACCTTGGGATGCTCGACCGCGAAACGCGCGATCAGCGGCCTGAGATAGGCATCCATGTAGTCGTCCGGTACGCCGATGCGCAGCCGGCCCGACGGCGTCTCGCCCCCAAGATCGGCCAATGCCTCGCGCTCGACGGCGAGCAGCCGCCTTGCATGGGCGATCAGCCGCTCGCCGGCATCCGTCGGCGTCACGCCACGCCGAGAGCGCTCCAGCAGCTTGTGGCCGAGCTGGCTTTCGAGATCCTGGATCCGCACCGAGATCGCCGATTGCGTGCGGCCGAGCCGGGCACTGGCGGCGGTGAAGCCGCCGGTTTCGGCGACCGCAACCAGCATCCCGAGCGCGGCGAGATCGAAATGACCGTTCATCACGGGCCTCCATCGGGCATTTCGCGGAAAAACGGGCGCCGGCTTTCCGCGTTGGAAAGGCGTCTGCGTACAGATCTGGAACGCAGGTCTTCCATCGATTTTAAGAATGGTTAAATCAGTATAATCCGTTTTTCCGATACGAGAAAGCGGTCTATAGGAACGCTCGACCGGCAAGCCGGCCGATGCGGGAGGGCGAAGGAAGCTTTCCGGGTCAGGCTGTCGGCATAGAAGCAGCCCATCATGTCCGCGCCAGCCATTCCCGTCCGCCCCGCTTCGCCGGCGCTCGCCATGTTCGTCGCCCTGTTTGCGGGTGCGACCTTCATCGGTTTCTCAGGCATCTTCGTTCGGCTGAGCGATGTCGGCCCGGCAGCCGCAGGCTTCTGGCGGATGCTCTTCGCCATGCCGGTGCTGGTCTCCTGGACCGCCTTCGAGCGGCGTAAGCCGCGGGGCGCAGCTCCGCTGGGCAGCGGCGCCCTCGGCGCGACCGCGCTCGCGGGCCTGCTGTTCGGCATCGACGTTGCGCTCTTCAACGCCTCGCTCGGCTTCACGACGATCGCCAACGCCTCGCTGCTCGGCAATCTCGCGCCCGTCGGCGTCGTGCTCGGCGGCTGGCTGATCCTGGGCGACAAGCCCACGCGCCGCATCCTCGGCGCGCTGATGCTGGCGATCGCCGGCGCGTTGCTGCTGGTTCTTCCGAAATTCACCGGCAATCCCGCGGCCTCGAGCAATCTCTTCGGCGATTCCCTCGCCTTTGGCGCGGCGATGTCCTACGCCGCCTACATCCTCGCCGTTGGCCGTGCGCGCGGCCGCGCCGATGCCGGGCTGGTCAGCCTGATCTCCAGCCTCGTCTGCGCGGTCTTCTGCCTCGTCGCTGCACTGGTGCTGCACGAGCAGATCATCCCGATGAGCCTGCAGGGTTGGCTCGCGGTGATCGGGCTCGGCCTCGTCTCGCACGCGCTGGGCCAGGGGCTGATCACGCTCTCGCTCGGCAGCTATGGCGCCAGCGCCGCCTCGCTCGTCATGGTCTGGCCGGCGCTGGTCAGCGTGCTCGCCGCCTGGGCGATCTTCGGCGAGCAGCCGACCCCGGTGCAGGCGTTCGGCGGCGTCGCCATCCTAGCCGCCGTGCTGATGGTGCGGCGCGGCTGACGGGGATATTGGGTCCGAGCGAGCCTCGGCCCGGATCAGCTTCTCTCTTCCAACGGCCAGACTTCGACAACGCCATGCGCCACCGCGCACGGCACCTGCGAGACCTTTTCGATGGCCTCGTCCTGGTCGGCGGCCTCGATGATGGCGAAACCGGCGATCGGCAGGCCAGACGACATGAACGCCCCCTCGCGGATTTCCACGCCGAGGGCCTCTGTATTACGGACTTGCACCGGCATGCCGGCAATTCCCATTACCGCGCCTTCGGCCCTCAGCTTCGCATCCCGGGCATGGGCGGCGTCTCTGACCGAGCTGGATGTGCGGGCGTAGCCGGCCGCGTCGCCATATCCGATCGTGACGAACTTGGGCATGGACGTGCCTCCCTTGGCTCGAAGCCGCCTCTCACTCGGCCGCGACCGCATACCTCAACACCACAGTGCCGTTCTTCAACGGCCGGCTTTCCAGCAGCGCCATCTTCCGCCGTTCGCTACCCTCCTTGAAGAGCCGCGTGCCTTGCCCGAGCCGCACCGGCACCAGCGCGAGCATCAGCTCGTCGATCTGCTTCTCTTTCAGCAGCGAATCGACCAGCTCGGCGCTGCCGAAGACGAAAATATCCTTGCCCGGAGCAGCCCGTCGTTTCGCGATCTCGCCGACGATGTCGGCCGTAACGCTGGTGTTGTTCCAATCGGAGCCGGTGAGGCTGCGCGAGGCGACGAGCTTCGGCAGCGCGTTCATATAGGCCTTGGTCTCCGTCTCCTCCTCGGCCGTCGTCCAGTAGGTCTTCATGCCCTCATAGGTGACCCGGCCAAAGACAAGCAGCCCGGCCCTGTTGCCGAAGTCCCGGCTCAGCTCGGCCAGCTCCTCGCCCCAGGCATCGTTGTGGAAGCTCAGATCCCACTTCTCCGCCCCTTCGAAGAAGCCGTCCAGTGTCACCAGATTCCAGACAATCAGCTTGGCCATGGCATTCCCTCCGCTAACCAGTTGCGAATTGCAATCAGTTGCTGTGTAGCTGAACTGATTTTATATTGCAACTGGTTTGGAGGTAAGCATGCGTGAGATCGGCCGTTCGGGCTGTCCGATCAACCTGACGTTGGAAATCCTGGGAGATCGCTGGAGCCTGATCGTCCTGCGCGACATCATGTTCGGCAACCGCCGGCATTTTCGCGAATTGCTGGCGAAGTCAGACGAAGGCATCGCCTCGAACATCCTCGCCGATCGGCTGAAACGGCTGGTCGAACGGGGGCTTCTCTCGCGCCGAGACGACGCTACCCACAAGCAGAAGGCAATCTACAGCCTGACCGAGATGGGCATCGCGCTCGTACCCGTCTTCGCCGCGATGGGCGACTGGGGCCGACGTTTCCTGCCCGTCACCGAGGAGCTGTCGATCCGCGCCGAAATCCTGGCCGAAGGCGGCCCGGATCTCTGGGAGCGCTTCATGCAGGAGCTGCGGCACCTGCATCTCGACGCGCCCAAGCCCGAGCAATCCGTGCTGGAAGAACTGACACAGGCCTATCGGGACGCACTGGCGCGGAAACAGGAGAAAGCCGAAGCCTCCTCCTGACCTCTCACTCCGCCGCGAGCCGTGGCGGCATCTTGCGGCCCATCGCCTCCGCCGTCGCCTCGCCCGGCGTCGCATGCTCGGGGTCGTGGATCGGCTCCCAGCTGCTTTCGTCTTCCGCCTTGCTGAAGAAGCGGCCGAAGAGGCGCCCCGTCAGATGCGAGAGATCGTCCATCACCGCATAGAAGGATGGCACGAAGATGAGCGAGAGCATCGTCGACACGATCAACCCGCCGATCACCGCGATCGCCATCGGCGCGCGGAACTCGCCGCCGTCCCCGACACCATAGGCCGAGGGCATCATGCCCGCCGCCATGGCGATGGTCGTCATCAGGATCGGGCGCGCGCGCTTGCGGCCGGCTTCGAGCAGCGCCGTCATCCGGTCCTTGCCACGGCCGACCTCCTCCACCGCGAAATCGACCAGCATGATCGCGTTCTTGGTGACGATGCCCATCAGCATGAGCAGGCCGATATAGACTGGCATCGAGACGGCGTTGTGCGTCGCCAGCAGAGCAATCACCACGCCGCCGAAGGAGAGCGGCAGCGAGAGCAGGATGGTGATCGGCTGGAAGACCGAGCCGAAGAGCAGGATCAGCACCGTCAGCACCAGCATCAGGCCGGTGGTCATCGCGGTGATGAAGCCGTCCACGACCTCGCCCTGGATCTCGGCATCGCCCGTCGCAGCGACCCAGACCCCCGACGGCAGGCCGACCTCCTTGACGATCTCCTGGAACTTGTCCTGCGCGGTGCCGAGTTCGAAGCCGCGCTTGAGGTCGGCGCCGATCTGCGCGCGCCGGACCCGGTCGTAGCGGTCGATCGAGCTCGGCCCCTCGCCGAAGCCGACATCGGCGACGGCGGTCAGCGGGATCGAAACGCCACTGGCATTGGTCACGCGCAGCGCAGCGATGTTGCGCATGTCGGTGCGGGCCGCCTCGTCGAGCTGGACGCGGATCGGCACCTGCCGATCGCCGGCGTTGAACTTGGCGAGGTTGGCGCCGACATCGCCGATGGTCGCGACGCGTACCGCCTCCGAGATCGCCTCGGGCGTGACGCCGAGATTGGCAGCCTCCTCCAGCTTCGGCGTGACGCGCAGCTCCGGCCGGCTCAGCGAGCCCGCGGTCGCGACGTTGAGATAGCCCGGCACCTCGCGCATCCGCGCCTCGATGCGCGCGACGGCCTCGTCCAGCGCATCGCCATCCTTCGACAGGATCGAGAAGGCCATCTCGCGCTCGCCCCGCTCGTTGACATACCAGGCGCGCACGTCGGGCACGCTGGCGAGCTTCTCGGCGATGGTGACCTTGAGCTCCTTCTGCTTGATGTCGCGCTCCGCCTTCGGCTTCAGCAGGATGAAGACGGCAGCGCGCCGTACCTCGCGCTGGCCGGTGGGTGAAGCGCCGCCGAGCACGAAGACGTCGCGCACTTCCGGAATGGTCTTGAGCGCATCGACAAGCTTGTCCGTGGTGACGCGGGTGTCGTCGAGCGTCGCGCCTGGCGGCAGCTCCACCGAGGCCACGACGCGCGAGGTATCCTCGTCCGGGATGAAGCCCGTCGGCAGCAGCTGCGTCGCCTGGATCGAGCCGAACAGGAAGAGGAAGCCGACGATCAGCGTCGCATAGGCCGTGTTGAACGGCAGCGTCCGCCATCCACCTGAACCGTCCAAGCGCGGGAAGAACGGGATGCGCCGCTTCTTCAGCGTGCTCTTCAGCAGCCCGACATAGCCGCTCATGATCCAGCCGTCCTTGGGATCGGCATGCTTCACCGGCCGCATCAGATAGGCGGCCATCATCGGCGTGATCAGGCGCGCCACCAGGAGCGAGAACAGCACCGCGACGGCGACAGTCAGGCCGAACTGCCGGAAATACTGCCCGGCGATGCCGCCCATGAAGGAGACCGGCGCGAAGATCGCGACGATGGTCAGGGTGATCGCGATGACGGCAAGCCCGATCTCGTCGGCCGCCTCCATCGCGGCACGATAAGGCGATTTGCCCATCTTCATGTGCCGGACGATGTTCTCGATCTCGACGATGGCATCGTCGACCAGGATGCCGGTCACCAGCGTGATGCCGAGCAGACTGACGAGATTAAGCGAGAAGCCCATCAGCTCCATCGCCCAGAACGTAGGGATGGCCGAAAGCGGCAGGGCGATCGCGGTGATCAGAGTGGCACGCCAGTTGCGCAGGAACAGGAAGACGACGATGACGGCGAGCGCCGCACCTTCCAGCAACGTCTCCATCGCCGCCTTGTAGTTGCCGTGGGTATAGGCCACGGCATCGTCGATCGGCGTTATCTTGATATCCGGATAGCGCTTGTTGAGCTCGTCGATGCGCTGCTGGACGACCTCCTTCACCGACAACTCGCTCGAGCCCTTCGAGCGGAACACGGCGAAGGTGACAACCGGATTCTTGTTGAGCCGCCCGAAGGCACGTGGCTCGGAATTCGAATCCTCGACGCGGCCAAGATCCTTGAGCCGCACCTCGCGCCCGCCGGTCAGCGTGATCTTGGTCTCGGCCAGCTCGGCGACCGTCTTGGCGCCAGCGAGCGTGCGGATCGCCTGCTCCTGCCCGCCGACCTCGCCACGCCCGCCCGCGAGATCGACATTGGTCGCCCGCACCTGCCGGTTGACCTCGCCAGCGGTGATGCCGAGCGCCAGCAGCCGGTCCGGATCGAGCGAGATCCGGATTTCGCGATCGACACCGCCATAGCGCTCGACCCGGCCGACGCCCTTCAGCCCCTGCAACTCGCGCGCGACGACATCGTCGACATGCCAGGAGAGCTGCTCGAGAGTCATGCCGGCCGAGGCCGCGCCATAGGTCAGGATCGACTGGCCCTCGACGTCGATGCGCTGGATCACCGGCTCGTCGATGGTGCGCGGCAAATCCGCCCGGATCTTGGCGATGGCATCCTTGACGTCGTTGACGGCGCGGTCGGTATTGGTTTCGAGCCGGAACTCGATCAGCGTCAGCGACTGCCCGTCGGTCAGCGTCGAGGTGACGTGCTTGACGCCGGGAACATTGGCGACCGAATCCTCGACGCGCTTGGTGACCTGGCTTTCGAGCTCGGCTGGAGCGGCGCCGGACTGCGTCACCGTCACCGAGATCAGCGGAATGTCGATGTTCGGGAAGCGCGTGACCGGCAGCTTCGAGAAGGCGAGCAGGCCAAGCACGCACAGCACGACGAAGAGCAGGATCGCGGGAACCGGCTTTCGGATCGACCAGGCGGAGAAGTTGATGCGCATCGCCCGCCCCGTCAGTTCGTCGCGACCGGCGTGATCAGATCGCCGTCGCGCACGAAGGTGCCGGCGCGCGCCACCACCGTCTCGCCCGCAGCGAGGCCACTTGCGATCTCGGCCCGGCCGCCGCCGGTGAGGCCGAGCGTCACCTTGCGCGTTTTGATCTTGCCGTTCTGGACGGTCTGCACGGTCGGCCCGCTGCGCGTATAGGTGATGGCCGAAAGCGGCAGGGTGACCGTCTGCTTGCGGCCGGTCTCGATCGCCCCGCGTGCAAAGGAGCCGATCGCGACCGGCGGGTTGCCCTCGAGCGCGACGCGCACCCGGCCGAGCCGCGAGGCCTTGTCGACCTCCGGAGCGATCAGGCGGATCGTGCCCTTGAGTGCCTCCTTGGCGCCGGCGGGCGTGACAGCGACCGACTGTCCGATCTTCAACGCCGGGATGTCGACTTCGGCGACCTGCGCTTCAAGCTCCACGGCGCCGTCGGCGATGATCCGGTAGAGCGGCTCCGAGGTCGGCAGCATACTTGCCGTTGCGCCAAGCTTGGCGGTGCGACGGCTGACGATGCCGGCTTGCGGCGCCTTGATCTCGGTTCGCGCCAGCTTGACGTCGATATCCCGCCCCTGGGCTTTCGCCAGGACGAGATCGGCATTGGCGATGGCGAGCGCCTGGCGCGCGGAATTGGCGCGGGCCTGGGCCGAGCGCGCGGCGGCAGCGCGCTGATCGTAGGTCTCGACGCTGGCATTGCCGCTGTCGCGCAGGGCCTTCGTCCGGTCGAAGGCATTGTTGGCCTGCACCAGATTGGCGTCGGCCTCGGCGATCTGGGCATTGGTCTGCGCGATCGCTGCTTCGGCGCGGGCGATCTGGGCGTCGTTCTGCGCCTTCTGTACGTCGAGCGTCGTGCGATCGAGCCGCAGCAGGACCTGGCCTTGCGTAACCTTGTCGCCCTCCTCCGCCAGCACAGCCACGATCGACAGCCCGTCGACCTGCGGCGAGACCAGCACCTCCTCGCGCGCGATGATCGAGCCGGAGACGAGGACGCTCTGGACGATCTCTGTCGTCTTGGCATGGGTGACGGTCACGGACGGGCCCGCCGCAGACGCTTCCGCGGAAGGTTCGGCGAGAGCCGGCGCGGCAGCCGTCGCGAGGAGCAGGACCGCTGGAAACAGGGCACGCAGGACGGGAGCGAGAAAATTCATCGGAGCGGACTCGGCTGCAATGGCAAGACGACGCGGCGCGGCAGGATCGGGCGTCACGATTGCGTCTCCATTGATTGCATCTGCGTTGCAGGGAGTGGCATGGCGTGGGCGAGCGCGCGCATGCTCCTGAACAGGACGTCGGCGCCGACGTCGGCGTCGAAACTGGATTCGATGGCACGGCGGCAAAAAAATCCGTCGGCCATCATCGAGATCGCCAGCAGAAAGCTTTGCTCGTCGAGATCCGCCGGGAGCTCGCCCGTCCGCTTGGCCTCCGAGAGCGCGGCGACGAGGCCGCCGATCAAGGTTTCCTCGATCCCCGCGCACATTCGCGCCATGTCCTCGTTGCGCGCGGCCTCGGCCCAGATCTGCAACGCGATCACCGCCTTCTCGCGCGGCTGGTGCACGAGATGCTTGCGGCCCAGCTCCTCGAGCTGGTCGAGCAGCGGCCCCCGGCTCGGGCAGAGCGCCGCGAAATCCGCTGCGATCGTGCTGCGGTCGCGCTCTGCCATGCCCGCGATGATCGCATCCTTGGAGTTGAAGTAGCGATAAAGATTGCCCGGGCTCATCCCGGCCTCGGCCGCCACGTCCTGCATCGTCGCGGTATGAAAGCCAGCGCGCGCGAAGACATGCTCGGCTGCGTCGAGAATGCGGATATGGCGCTCGGAGAGCGTAGGTTCGGTGGGAGCGACGATGAGATGCGGGGGCATTGCTGGCAAAAGATGAGAATGAACGTTCATTCTCATCGCAGCCGATTGTGGCGAGGTCAAGGAGAGGCCGTCTGCCACGGTTGGGTCTTTCTTCGCTGATAGGAGGATCTGAACGGGTTCCGTTGCGAAGCGAGCGCGCGCTTTCCGTCCACAAATCGCTTGCTTCGTTCCGTCTGGAACTTCATGCTGCCCTGGTCCGCCATGGCTTCACGCGCCCTCTTGCAGCGGGCTGCGCGCAAGCGAGTCCGACGTCGGTGATGAACGAGCACGCCTTTCCTCTCCGCCCGGCCCGACGCCCCCGCCCGACCGCCGCAACGCGACAGGCTCCGCCGCCGCCCAAGCCGGTGCTGATCGTATTGCACCAGGAACACTCGACCCCCGGCCGCGTCGGCCGGCTGCTGCAGGCTCGCGGCCATGCACTCGACATCCGCAAGCCGCGCTTCGGCGACCCGCTGCCGGGGACGATGCGCGACCATGCCGGCGCCGTGATCTTCGGCGGCCCGATGGGCGCCAATGATTCCGAGGATTTCATCAAGGCCGAGATCGACTGGATCGGCACTTGCCTGAAGGAAGACGCGCCCTTCCTCGGCATCTGCCTCGGCGCGCAGATGCTCGCTCGTCACATGGGCGCGCGCGTCTACACCCATGGAGAAGGCCGGGCCGAGGTCGGCTACTATCCGCTCTCGATCACCGACGCCGGCAGGAGCCATGCCGATTCTGCAGGCTTCGTCTGGCCCGGCACCGTCTACCAGTGGCATCGCGATGGCTTCGATTGCCCTGATGGAGCCGAATGCCTCGCCACCAGCGGCGATTTCCCGACCCAGGCCATCCGCGCCGCCTCGCGCGTCTATGGCATCCAGTTCCATCCCGAAGTCACGCCCGCGATGATGTATCGCTGGTCGGTGCGCGGCTATGAGCGGACGCTCATGCCCGGCGCCCAGCTCGGCCACACCCATGTCCCCGGCTGGTTCCAGCATGACCCGGCGATCCGGCTTTGGCTCGACGCCTTCCTCGACCACTGGCTGAAGCAGCCGGCAGACACTGCCACGGAGCCCGCGTGACCCGCACAGCCCTCGTTCTCGGCGCCGGCATGGTCGGCGTCTCCTGTGCGCTTGCGCTCCAGAAGCGCGGCATCGCGGTCACGCTGATCGACCGCAAGGAGCCGGGGCGCGAAACCTCCTACGGCAATGCCGGCGTGCTCGCGTCCTCCTCGATCGTGCCGCTCAACAACCCCTCGCTCTATGCGAAGATCGCCGACTACCTTGGCAACCGCCACCCGGCGCTCAACCTGAGCTGGCGCCGCGCCTTCACCCGGCCTGGCTGGCTGCTGCGCTTCCTCTGGGAGGCCCGCCCCTCGCAGGCCGCTGCTCGGATCGCTGCGTTGCAGGCCCTGACGGCAAGCACGGTCGACCGCCATCGCGCCCTGATGACCGAGGCAGGCGTGGCGCATCGCCTGCGCGAGAACGGGACGCTGAAGCTCTGGCGCACCGAGGCCGGCCATGCAGGCGCGCAGGCCGAGCATGACTTCCTGAAGCGCCACGGCATCGCGTCGCAGATCCTCGACCGGCAGGGCATCTCGGCCGTCGAGCCGAGCCTGAACCCGATCTTCCCGGTCGGGCTGCTGATTCCGTCCGTCGGCTCGGTCGATTCCCCCGGCGCCGTCACCGCCGCCTATGCCGCCCTCTTTGCCGAACGTGGCGGGCGCATCGAGCGGGCCGAGGTCACCGCCCTTGCCCGCCAGGGAGCCGGCTGGCGCGCAAGCACGACGAAGGGCGCCTTCGACGCCGATATCGCGGTCGTCGCCCTCGGGCCCTGGAGCGGCGATCTGCTCGAGCCGCTCGGCCTCGATCCCCGGCTCGACGTCGAACGCGGCTACCATCGCCATCTCAAGCCGCAGCCGGGCACCAATCTGGCGCGACCGGTCTACGACGTCGATGGCGCCTATTACATGGCGCCGATGGAACAGGGCTATCGCATCACCAGCGGCGTCGACCTGTCGTTCCGCGACGCGCCCGACAACCACCGCCAGATCGACAGCGCGACGGCCTCGGCCCGCGAAGCCTTCCCGTTAGGCGAGGTCATTGGAGAGACATGGCGTGGCGCGCGGCCGACCCTGCCGGATTCGGTTCCGATGATCGGAGAGGCGCCGCGCCATCCCGGCCTCTGGCTCGCCTTCGGCAACCAACATATCGGCTTCTCGACCGGACCGATCACGGGCGAGATGATCGCCGCTATGGTCTGCAGAGAAAAGCCGCCGATCGATCCGGCACCGTTCCGGCCAGGGCGGTATATGTCCTGACAGACATTGCTGAGCTGCGCGCGAATGCGCTGGCGTGAGTCAGCCGGAGCGGCGGCCGAGAACCGGAGCGGAGCGTACATCCGTACGTGAGCACCGGAAGCGCAGGCCGTCGCGTCGGACGGCCGCGCCAGTAGCGTTCGCGCCGGCTCAGACCTGGCGCGCCACCATCATCTTCTTCACCTCCGCGATCGCCTTGGCCGGGTTCAGGCCCTTCGGGCAGGCATTCGCGCAGTTCATGATGGTGTGGCAGCGATAGAGCCGGAATGGATCCTCGAGATTGTCGAGGCGCTCGCCGGTCGCCTCGTCGCGCGAGTCGATCAGCCAGCGATAGGCCTGCAGCAGCGCAGCGGGGCCGAGATAGCGGTCGCCATTCCACCAGTAGCTCGGGCAGGAGGTCGAGCAGCAGGCGCAGAGGATGCACTCGTAGAGACCGTCGAGCTTCTCGCGGTCGCCCTTGGCCTGGCGCCATTCCTTCTCGGGGGCCGGCGTCGTCGTCTGCAGCCAGGGCTCGATCGAGGCGTGCTGGGCATAGAAACGCGTCAGGTCCGGCACCAGGTCCTTGACCACCGGCATGTGCGGCAGCGGGTAGATCGTGACCTTGCCCTTGGCGCCGCACTCGTCGATGCCGGTGGTGCAGGCGAGCCCGTTCTTGCCGTCCATGTTCATGGCGCAGGAGCCGCAGATGCCTTCGCGGCAGGAGCGGCGGAAGGTTAGCGTCGGGTCGACCTTGTTCTTGATCCAGATCAGCGCATCGAGAACCATCGGCCCGCAATCGTCGCGATCGACATAATAGGTGTCGGTGCGCGGATTCTCGGTGTCGTCCGGGCTCCAGCGGTAGATCTTGAACTCGGTGACGTTTTTGCCGGCCGGCTTCGGCCAGGCCTTGCCTTCGGTCAGGCGAGAGTTCTTCGGAAGATTGAATTCAGCCATCAGATCGTCCTCAGTACACCCGCGCTTTGGGCTTGATGTACTCGATGTCGTTGGACATCGTGTAGGTATGCACCGGCCGCTCATCGAGCGTGACCGTGCGCTTCTCGTCGTCGATCCAGGACAGGGTGTGCTTCATCCAGTCCTTGTCGTCGCGGTTCGGATAATCCTCGCGGGCATGGGCGCCGCGGCTTTCCGGACGGTTCAGCGCCGAGTCCATGGTGACGACCGCCTGGGTGATCAGGTTGTCGAACTCCAGCGTCTCGACGAGGTCGGAGTTCCAGATCAGCGAGCGGTCCTTGGTGCCGATATCGGTGATGCCGCCCCAGACCTCATGGATCAGCTTGGAACCTTCTTCCAGCGTCTCGCCGGTGCGGTAGACGGCGCAGTTGTTCTGCATCGTCCGCTGCATGCGGTCGCGCAGCACGGCGGTCGGCGTGGCACCCGAAGCGTTGCGGTACTTGTCGAGGCGGGTGAGCGCGAGATCGGCCGAGTCCTTCGGCAGTTCAGGCTGCTTCTCGCCGGCGCCCACCGTCTCGGCGCAGCGCAGACCGGCCGCGCGGCCGAAGACGACGAGGTCGATCAGCGAGTTCGAGCCGAGGCGGTTGGCACCGTGCACCGAGACGCAAGCCGCCTCGCCGATCGCCATCAGGCCCGGCACCACCGTGTCCGGGTCGCCGCCGACCTTGGTCAACACCTCGCCGTGGAAGTTCGTCGGGATGCCGCCCATGTTGTAGTGCACCGTCGGCAGCACCGGGATCGGCTCGCGCGTCACGTCGACACCGGCGAAGATTTTCGCGCTCTCCGAGATGCCCGGCAGGCGCTCATGCAGGATCTTCGGATCGAGATGGTCGAGGTGCAGGTAGATGTGGTCCTTGTTCTTGCCGACGCCACGACCCGCCCGAATCTCCATCGTCATCGAGCGCGAGACGACGTCGCGCGAGGCGAGATCCTTGGCGGAGGGGGCGTAGCGCTCCATGAAGCGCTCGCCCTCGGAATTGGTCAGGTAGCCACCCTCGCCGCGGGCGCCTTCCGTGATCAGGCAGCCGGCGCCGTAGATGCCGGTCGGGTGGAACTGCACGAACTCCATGTCCTGCAGCGGCAGGCCGGCGCGCAGCACCATGCCGCCACCGTCACCGGTGCAGGTATGGGCCGAAGTCGCCGAGAAATAGGCGCGGCCATAACCGCCCGTCGCCAAGATCGTCTGCTGGGCGCGGAAGCGGTGCAGCGTGCCGTCATCGAGCTTGAGCGCGATCACGCCGCGGCAATGGCCTTCCTCGTCCATGATCAAGTCGATGGCGAAGAACTCGATGAAGAATTCGGTGTTGTAGCGCAGCGCCTGGCCATAGAGCGTGTGCAACATGGCGTGGCCGGTACGGTCGGCGGCGGCGCAGGTGCGCTGGGCCGGCGGGCCCTCGCCGAACTCGGTGGTCATGCCGCCGAAGGGACGCTGATAGATCTTGCCGTCCTCGGTGCGCGAGAAGGGCACGCCCCAATGCTCGAGCTCGTAGACGGCAGCCGGCGCGTTGCGCACCAGATATTCGATGGCGTCCTGGTCGCCGAGCCAGTCCGACCCCTTCACGGTGTCGTACATGTGCCACTGCCAGGTGTCCTTGCCCATGTTGCCGAGCGAGGCGGCGACGCCGCCCTGGGCCGCGACGGTATGCGAGCGGGTCGGGAACACCTTGGTGATGCAGGCGGTGCGCAGGCCGGCCTGCGAGCAGCCGACCGTGGCGCGAAGCCCGGCACCGCCGGCGCCGACGACGACCACGTCGAAGGTGTGGTCGGTAATCGCGTAGGCCTGGCCGGTATAGGCCGGAACCTGGCGTGCTCTGGTGATCGCCATGGGATCAGCCTCCAAAAGACAGCTTCAGCACCGCGTAGACGCTGGCCGCGCCGACAGCGATGGCGAAGAAGGTGTTGGCCATGACGGCGAGGATCTTGGGACCCTCCTCATGGACATAGTCCTCGATGATGACCTGCATGCCGAGCCGCATATGGATGCAGGCCGAGAGGATGAAGAGCAGCATCAGGATGGCGACGCAGGGATGCGAGAGCAGCGCAACCGCGGCCGGATACGGCTTGCCGACCAGCGCGATCACGATGAAGACGAAGATCACCGTCAGGATCAGATTCGAGACGGCGGTGACGCGCTGCAGCCAGAAATGGCCGGTGCCGGACTTGGCCGATCCCAGGCCACGGACGCGGCCGAGCGGAGTGCGCATCGAGGAGTTGGATTGCATCGGAGGTCTCCTCAGCGCGTCGCCAGCACGACGATCCAGATCAGGACCGTCAGCGCCACCGAGATGACGAGGGTGAACTTGGCCATGGCCATGCGCGTCTGCGGCTCGTAGCCCTTGCCGGTGTCCCAGACGAAGTGGCGCAGGCCCCCGACCATGTGGTGCATCAGCGAGAAGCTGTAGAGGAAGAGCACGAGCCGACCGAGGAAGGAGCCGGCGATCCACTGCGCCGTGTCGAAGGCGGCAGGGCCCGAAGCAGCGGCGACCAGCCAGGCGGCGATCAGCACCGTGCCGAGATAGAGCCCCGTCCCGGTGACGCGATGGGCGACGGACATCGCCATCGTCCAGGACCAGCGGTAGATCTGCAGGTGCGGTGAAAGCGGGCGAGCCGCGGGCTTGACCTCGGCCAATATCATTCTCCGATCAAGCGGCCCGTCGGACAGCGGCGGACCCATTTGGGATCATTCTAGAGTGACTGGTTCTCTAACGAAACCGTTCCGGCGCTGCAATGCGGCATGCGCAGAACGAAGTTACAGATTCTGAAATTCGTCATTTCGTTGCGAAAAGCTTACCGCGGCAACAGCGCCCAATAATCGAAATCGAGGACCACGCCCGGCGCGTATTGCTCCCCTTCCTTGAGCGGATGGGCATCACAAGGCAAGTTCTTGGTGGCGACGAGGCGCAGCCTGAGCGCCCCGACATCGCTGCGCTCCGGAATCTCGGCGCATGCCAGCACCTCGCTCCAGGCATAGACGGTATCGCCGGCGAAGAGCGGCGCGACATGGCGCCCGCCATTGATCGCGGCGATGTGGAAGGCGTTGCCCAGGCCGTTGAAGGAGAGGGCCCGCGCCAGGCTGATGACATGGCCGCCATAGATCAGCCGCTTGCCGAAGCGGCTCCCCTGCGCGGCATGGGCGTCGAAATGCACCCGAGCGGTATTCTGGTAGAGCCGGGTCGCGAGTTGGTGCTCGGCCTCCTCGACGGTCATGCCATCGACATGGTCGATGCGTTCGCCGACCGCGTAGTCGCCCCAGCGGAAGCGCGAGCCGGCCAGCGCATCGTCATAGGCGGCGAGATCGAGTGGCGGGCAGCCTTCGCCCAGTTCCTCGACCAGCACCGCCTTCGCCAGCTCCGGCACCTGCTCGGCATGAGCCGGCGTGCCGGGCCGGCGTTTGCGCACCAGGACCCAGCGCGCATAGCTCAGCACGATCTCGGATTTCTGGTTGCGCCCGATGGAGCGGACATAGACGATGCCGGCGTCGCCGGCCGAGGTCTGCTTCAGGCCGATGACCTCGGACGTCGTCGTCATCGTATCGCCGACGAAGACGGGCTTGAGGAAACGCCCGTCGGCATAGCCGAGATTCGCCACAGCATTGAGCGAAACATCCGGCACCGTCTTGCCGAAGACGATGTGGAAGACCAGTAGATCGTCGACCGGCGCCGCCGGATAACCGATCGCCTGCGCGAAAGCCTCGGAGGATTGCACCGCGAAACGCGGGCCGTAGAGTGCCGTATAGAGCGCGACGTCGCCGGCCGTTACCGTGCGTGGCGTCGCGTGGACGATGACGTCACCGAGGTGGAAATCCTCGAAGAAGCGGCCGGAACTGGTCTTGGCGGTCGTGCCGGGCATGGATCGCCTCCTGATGGCAGGCGATATTGCGTCGCAACCAAGAGCGGCGTCCAGCCCCGACGAAAGCAGCAGCGCCCGGAAAGGGCCACAGCCCGTCAGCCCGCGATCGTCGCCAGCTTCGCCAGGTCGACATTGGCCCCGCAGACCAGCACGCCGAGCCGCTCTCCTTTCGCGGGCTTGTAGGCGCCGCTGATCAGCGCCCCAAAGGCCGCCGCCCCACCGGGTTCGACCGCGAGACGGAAATCGCGCCACAACGCGGCCTGCGCCTGCGTGATCGCAGCATCCGGCACCAGCGCGACATGGTCGACCGCACCCTTGCAGACATCGTAGACGAGCTGGCCGACATTGCGCGCGCCCAGCGAGTCGGCGGCAACCGAAGCGACCTTGACCTCGATTGGCCCCTTCGCATCCAGCGCCGCCTGCAGGGCGCGCGACCCTTCGGGCTCGACGCCGACGACCTTGACCTTGCTACCGGCGAACCAGCTCGCGATGCCTGAGATCAGGCCGCCGCCGCCGACCGCGACGAGAACGGTGTCGAGATCGGGCTCCTGCAGATCCCACTCGCGGCCGAGCGTGCCCTGGCCGGTGATCGTCTCCTTCGCGGCGAAGGGGTGGATCTTGAGCGCGCCGGTCTCGACGACGAAACGGTCACAGGCCGCCTGCGCGTCGTCATATTGCGCGCCCCCGACCACGACCTCGGCGCCGAAGCGACGGATCGCCTCGATCTTGGCCGTGGGCGAAATCTCGGGAACGAAGATCGTCGCCTTCACGCCGCGCTTCATCGCCGCATAGGCCACGGCCGCGCCGTGATTGCCGCCCGACGCGGCCGAGACGCCCGCCGCAGGCACCGTGAGCGAGAGCAGGTTGTTGAAGGCGCCGCGCGTCTTGAACGAGCCGGCATGCTGCAGGCATTCGAGCTTGAGCGAGATGTCTCCTTCGGAACCCAGCGCGCCAGGCCCCAGCCGCATCACCGGTGTCACCCGAGCATGGCCGGCAATGCGGGCCGCAGCCTCCTCGATCATCGGGCGGGTGACGGGGCGCTCGCTCATGGCTCGATCCTGCGTGAAACTGTCTGGGACACAAAGGTCCAGATCGCGATGGGAAGACCGTGGCTATCGCGTCCCGGCGGATCGGGAAAGGGCTTTCCGCGCCCGGCGGCAATGTGCCGAGCGACGACCAGCGCCGCCAGCGCATCGAGCAGATCGTCCGCGGCCGCACCGCGCGGCGGGCGCGCCGAGACCGCTTCCAGCGGAAGGCCGGCCTCCTGAAGCAAGGCCCGACGTTCGGCCATGCCGGGCGGGTTGACCACGCCCTTGATCTTCTTGGGATAGGTGAGCGGTTCGCCCTTCATCGTCCTGAAGGCCAGCTCGGGATGGATCTCGAAGACGCGCTTGCACATCGCGAGCTCGGCCCGCAGCACCGTATCGATCTCGCGGATCTTCGGGAAAAGGTTGAAGCCTTGCTTGGACACCTTCCGGGGTGGCTCGGAATGAGCGAGCGCGAGCGCGCAGGCCTGCTCGTAATCGTCCGCTTCCACGGCACAGCGGGCGGGAATCGCGAAAACCGAGGACTGCCGGTCGCCCAGCAAAGCACGCACGGCCTGTTCCGGCCCACGGCCCGAGCCTGTCACACGATCGGGCAGGCCGATCGGCATGTCGACCGCAACGATATCCGGCACGATCTCGCCGGCGAACAGATCCGAGAAACGCGGCAGCACGCGGATAGCCGCCGCATCGCGCCCCTCAGCCGGCGCGACGGCAGCGATCCAGCCCGCCTTGCAGCCATCGACCCCGGCCAGCCATCGCATGACCACTCCCTCCGCCTTTCGCAGCGCTGGCCTTGCACCTGCGTTCGTCTACTGTGCAGTGCAGCACCACGCATTTTTGAGCAAAGCCGACACCGGTTCGTGTCGAGAAAATGCGACGACGCCCCCACCGGCCGTGTCAGGAGAGATGATGACGACGATCCGCCCCCGCCGCAGCGCCCTCTACATGCCCGGCTCCAACAGCCGCGCGCTGGAAAAGGCGCGCGAACTTGCAGCCGATGTCCTGATTCTCGATCTCGAGGATGCCGTCGCCCCCGAGGCCAAGGCAACCGCGCGCGAGCAGGTCTGCGCCGCGGTGCAGGCGGGGGGCTACGGTCGTCGCGAACTCATCATCCGCGTCAATGGCCTGGGCACACCCTGGTTCGCGGAGGATCTCGCCGCCGCGGCAGCCGCAAAGCCGGCCGCCATCCTGATCCCGAAGGTCGCCGCACCCGATACACTGCACGAGATCGGCCATCAGCTCGACGGATTGTGGGCCGACCCGACCATCTCCGTTTGGGCGATGATCGAAACGCCGCTCGCCATCCTCGATGTTGAACGTATTGCGCAGGCCGCGCGCGACCCCGTCACGCGACTGGCCTGTTTCGTCATGGGCACCAACGATCTCGCCAAGGAGACACGCGCCCGCTTCGTGCCTGGCCGCGCGACGATGCTGCCCTGGCTGACCAGCGCTCTGCTGGCCGCCCGTGCCCACAGCCTCGATATCCTCGACGGCGTCTACAACGACATCAAGGACGAGGACGGCTTCCGCGCCGAATGCGAGCAGGGTCGCGATCTCGGCTTCGACGGCAAGACCCTGATCCACCCCTCCCAGGTTGGGCCGGCAAACACGGTGTTCGCGCCCGACGAAGCGGAGCTGGCACGGGCACGCGCGATCATCGCGGCTTTCGATTTGCCCGAGAATATCGGCAAGGGTGCGATCCAGCTCGACGGCCGCATGGTCGAGCTGCTCCATGCCGAGATGGCGCGCCGCACCGTGGCGCTGGCAGACGCGATCGCCGCCTGAAACGGAAAGAGCCGCGCAAAGCGCGGCCCTCGGCGGCATTCGGGATCGAAGCCGTTACGCCTTCGCGGCCTTGGCCCGCTCGATCGCCTCGACGATCAGCTTCTTGGCCATGGCGGCGTCGCCCCAGCCCTTGAGCTTCACCCATTTGCCGGGCTCGAGATCCTTGTAGTGCTCGAAGAAGTGCTGGATCTGATCGAGCGTGATCTTCGGCAGGTCCGTGTAGTTATGGACGTTCTCGTAGCGCTTGGTCAGCTTTGGCACCGGCACCGCGATGATCTTCTCGTCACCGCCGCCCTCGTCCTCCATCAGCATCACGCCGATCGGCCGCACCGCGATGTAGGAGCCGGGCACCAACGGGCGGGTATTGGCGACAAGCACGTCGCAAGGGTCGCCATCTTCCGAAAGCGTGTGCGGGATGAAGCCGTAGTTCCCCGGGTAGCGCATCGGCGTGTAGAGGAAGCGGTCGACGAAGAGCGTGCCGGCCTCCTTGTCCATCTCGTACTTGATCGGCTCGCCGCCGATCGCCACCTCGATCAGGACGTTGACTTCTTCGGGCGGGTTCTTGCCGATGGAAATGGCATCGATGCGCATGAGGGAACCTGTCGCTTGGAAATTTTGCCGGGCCTTATGCAAGTTCGCGGCGAAAAGTCCAACCCCTTCCATCGCCGTAACGTGTCAGATGATTTGCGCATGGGCGCCCACGCTGCTATCCGGCGCGCCATGAACAGCCCCGAGACCAGGCCTTGCTGAACCGCCTGCGCCCCGACGAAGAGCGCTATGCCCGCCGTATGGCCCGCATCGCCCGCTGGGACCGGCCGATCGAGAGCCGGAGTGCGCGCCTGCGTGCCTGGGCCAACATGCTGCTCGTCGATCACGGCATCTTTCGCCTGGCCTACCTCAACGCGCATCGCGTTACGCCGCGGCTCTGGCGCTCGGCCCAGCCGGCTCCCGGCCAGATCGCAGCCTTCGCACGCAAGGGGATCAAGACCATCGTCAATCTGCGCGGTGGGCGCGAGCATGGCTCCTGGCCTCTCCAGAAGGAGGCTTGTGAACGGCACGGCATCGCACTGGTCGATTTCGTGCTGCGCTCGCGTGGCGCGCCTGACCGCGAGACGATCCTTGGTGCCAAAGCTTTCTTCGCGGATCTCGAGGAGCCGGCGCTCGTGCATTGCAAGTCCGGCGCTGATCGGGCGGGCTTTTTCTCCGCGCTCTACCTGCTGATCCACGAGAAGCGGCCACTCGCCGAGGCGATGGGCCAGCTCTCGCTGCGCTACGGCCATTTCCGCTTTGCCAAGACCGGCATCCTCGATGCCTTCTTCGAAGCCTATCGCCGCGAGGGAGAAGCCAAGGGCATCGCCTTTCTCGACTGGGTGGCGAAGGTCTACGATCCCGAGCGGCTCGAACGGGAGTTCAAGCCGGGATTGCTGTCATCGCTGATCGCCGACAGGTTGATCCGGCGGGAATAGCTTTATGATTTGGCGCTGACGGCGCCGAACCCTCGGGCCGCGACATCGTCGGCATCGCCGAGGTGCAGCCAGATGAAGACGGCATGCAGTAGTGTCCTCACCACCGAAACCACGCCTATCGCGAAGAGAAGCGCCGGCGTCAGCGCGCCGTACCACAGCATCACTCCTATCATGGCGACAAGCGCCAGCGCATTGGTCAGGACCTGCCACAGCGGCTGGCGCGACAAGGTCGCGATCTCTTGCAGTGGCCCGACCAGCGCGATGCCGCAATAGAACAGGCTCATGAGGGCGATGACGTCGCCGACACCATCCCATTGCGAGCCGTCGAGAAAGCCATCGACCAGATGGCCGAACACGGCCGCCGCCGCGAACAACCCGACCGAAGCCGCGATCAGCCCCAGCGTCATCAACCTGACCCAGAAGCGCCGGCGGGCGCCCGAATAGGTGCGCAGCCGATTCAGCGCGAGCGGGATCGAAACTGTCCCGAACATCTGTGCCGGCATGTCGAGCAACCGCATTGCCAGGGCGACATGCGCTGCGAGCAACGCATTGCTGGCATAAGGCAGCGCCAGGATCGGGGCGATGCTGAAGCCATAGGCCAGCAACGCCGCGGGCAGCAGGGCACGCGGCGCATCCCGCCAATGATGGGCCGCCGCAACCAGGCTGCCGCGGCTCCAGAGATCGGGATCGACCAGAGGCAGCAACGCCCTATAGCGCCGACGCAGCAGATAGAACGCCGCCAGAACGTGGCCGCAGGCATCGGCCATGAACAGCGCCAGCGCCTTCGGACCGAAGATGCCGATCAACGCGAGCATGATGACTGGCTGCACTACCGCCTGCACGACATTGCTGTTGCCGATGGCGCGGAAATCGCCCTCCGCAGTGGCTTCCGCCCAGAGCAGGCGCAGGATCGACCGTGCCGTCAGCGAGATCAGGAAGAAAAAGGCGACCGCCGGTGCGACCCACCCCGACAGCGCAAGCCCGATCAGGGCCAGCGCGGTGAGCGACAGAAATACGGCTCCGACCGCCGTGGTGAGACGAAACGCCAGGCCGAGCCGGGCGGTATCGCTGCTCTGGAAGAACACCGCCTCGAGCCGCAACAGCGACGCGGTCGAGACGAAGTTGGCGGCGGCGGAGAATACGGCGAACGCCGCGAAGACGCTGGGCGGGCAGAGCGCCGCCGCGACGATCAACCCCCACACCGAAATCAGGCGAGCTTGGACGAAGCGCAGCCCAAGCAGAACTGCGGAGCCGAAGCTGGAGCGCAGAATCGGCGCACGCTCCGTCACGAAGCGCCGCCCGGCGGCAAGCACGAGGGATGGCCGGCTTGGCGGAAAAGTTGCCCTCTCCATGACGACATGCGTTGCCATATCGACATCCACGGCTGGAACATCGGGCAAGCCGGGCTCGTTCCCACCGGTCTGCCCCTCCTGATGGGCCTGATCGGTCGGCATCATGAGCGCATGGCCCTCGGGCGGCAACGCTGCGCCGTTATGGTTAATGATTGATTAACAGCTTTCATCACTGGCCGGCGGTGCAGACCTTGTAGCCCGCAACCCATGACGCAAGATGCGCGCCGTGGCTTTGCGGCTCAGACGAAACGCGTCTTCAGGCCCTCGAACCGCTTTAGCTGATCCGGCCGCAGAGCGCGACTCGCATCTCGCCGCACGAAGATCTTGAACATCACTTCGCCAGCCGCATTGAAGAACTGCACGGAGCAGGCCCGCCGCCCCTGTGCGGTCACGCGGTCGACGAGATAGATCGCACGGCAGTTCTCGGCCTTGATATGTCCTCCGATCGGACTGTCACCATGGATATTGTAGTAGCCATGGCCGAAGCTGCCGACCGGCAGTGCGCCCTCGCATTCCAGCACGATGTCGGGCGTGTGCATCAGGAACAGCACCGTGCCCCAAGTGGCGAGATCCTGCCACAATGCTTCGAAGCGCTCCGGCGCCAAGAAAAGCCGCTGCTCCGCCGGCAGCAATTCCAGCGCTGTACGGGTCGAGACACCCGCCTCGCGCGCAATCGCCTCGATCAGCTCATCGGGCTTCGCGGCGAGCAGCGCACGGGCGTGCTCGATCGGATCGCGGGCGACCTCGGCCATCGTCACCGCCCGCCCCTCACTCGGCTGCCTGACGGGGCAGATGCGGATTGGTCTCGCTCAGGATCGTCTCGAAGCCCTCGAATTCGGGGTGGCCGAGATAGAGCGGCTTCGGCCGCGGCTGGCCGGCGCTGCGATGCGATTCGCGGAACTGTTCCGACTTCGTCCAGCTCACGAAATCCTCCTTCGAGGCCCAGCTCGTATGAGAGGAATAGAGCGTGTGATCGTCCTTCTCCGGACCCTTCAACAGGTGGAAGGAGAGGAAACCCGGCATCTCGTCGAGCCGGCTCTTGCGCGAGGACCAGACCGTCTCGAAAGCGGCCTCCTCGCCTTTGACGACCTTGAAGCGATTCATGGCGATGAACATCGGATGATCCTGCGCTGAAGGGCCATAATGGCCGAATGGGACGGCGCCGCCGGGCGGCAGGCTACGCCGATCATGCCTCCCCGCCTGCCGAAGCAGGCGAGCCGGCCCGATCATTCCGCGCGATGTCGCGACCCGTCCATGCAACGCGATGCCGCAGACGAAACCGACATCGCCTCGCGCGTTGCCCTTGACCGCTTCTAGTAAAGGCGAATATCTGCGTCAATAATGGCTAGGTAAATGCTTGTTTTGAAAAATTAAAAACTAGCATTTACTTTACTGGAACGATTTTAAACTGCCCGCGCAGCAAGCTTTTGCGCACGCGCGCGGCAATGCAATGGCCTGGTCCCCAGGAGGAGGCGCACCCATGCCCGGAAAACCGGCCCCGACGATTGCCGTACGCACCCGCAAGCTTGGCCGCCGCGCGCTTTCGGCCACGATCGGCCTCGCGCTTCTCACTGGTATCGGATCGGGATGGCCCTGGTTCGGGCCGGTTCAGGCGCAGGGTTCCGACAAGATCGTGGTCGCCGGCGGCGTGATCACCGAAGTGCTCTACGCGCTCGGATTGCGGGACCGCATCGTCGGCGTCGATTCGACCAGCCAGTTCCCGCCGGAGGCCCTCAAGGACAAACCGAATATCGGCTATGTCCGTGCGCTCTCGGCCGAGGGCGTCCTCTCGCTGAAGCCGTCCCTGATCATGCTGATCGATGGTGCCGGGCCGCCCGACGCCGTCTCTCTGCTAATTGAATCCGGTGTGAGAATCGCACGCATCGCCGACGGCCTGACACCGGAGGGCGTCGCCACCAAGATCGCCGCGATCGGTGCCGCGGTGGGTGCGGCCAAGCCCGCGGCAGGTCTCGCCGCGCAGACGACCGCCCGCTTCGGCGAGCTCGCTGGCTTGCGCGCGAAGCTCCCGGCGAAGAAGCGCGTGCTTTTCGTGCTCTCTCTGCAGAGCGGACGTGCCCTCGTCGGCGGCCGCAACAGCTCGGCCGACGCGATCATCACGCTGGCCGGCGGCACCAACGTCGCAAGCGACATCGAAGGCTACAAGCCGATGACCGATGAGGCGATCATTGCCGCCGCCCCCGACTTGGTGCTGATGATGCGCAACAGCAGCGCCCACAACACCACACCGGATGAACTTTTCGCGCTACCCTCGTTCTCGCAGACGCCAGCCGCCGCAGGAAAGCGGCTCGTGCACATGGATGGGCTCTACCTGCTCGGCTTCGGCCCGCGAACGCCGTTCGCCGCGCGCGACCTGATGGCCGCGATCTATCCTGAGGTCACGATCCCGCAGCTGAAGACGGCGAGCACGCCGTGACGCTCGCCGCGCCTGCCATGGCGGCCGCGTCATTGTCTGGGTTGATCGCCGGGCGCCGGCGCATCGGCCTTCTCGTGCTGGCAGGCCTGGCGTTGGGCTGCCTGCTGCTGGCCATCGTCGCCATCGGCCAGGGCGCCATCGCCATCGCACCGGGGCGGGTGACCGAAATCCTCTGGGCGAGACTCGCCAACGACACCCCGCTGCTCGAAGGCCGGGACGCGCTCGTCGTACTCAACATCCGCCTGCCCCGCGTGTTGCTCGGCCTTCTGGTCGGCGCTGGCCTCGCCGTCTCGGGCGCGTTGATGCAGGGCCTCTTTCGCAACCCGCTGGCCGATCCGGGGCTCGTCGGCGTCTCGGCCGGAGCCGGGCTCGCCGCGGCGGCCACCATCGTCCTGGGCGATCGTTTCCTGACCGGCACCTTGATGAAGCTGCCTTTCGCCGTACTGCCCTTCGGCGCCTTCTGCGGCGGGCTGATCTCGACACTGGCGCTTTATCTGATCGCTACCCGCGGTGGCCGCACCTCGGTCGCGACGATGCTGCTCGCCGGCGTGGCGCTGGGCGCACTCTCAGGCGCGCTGACAGGCCTGCTCGCCTTCGTCTCGGACGACAAGCAGCTGCGCGACCTGACATTCTGGTCCCTCGGCAGCCTCGGCGGCGCGAGCTGGTCGAAGCTCTCGGCCGTGGCCCCGATCATCCTGCCGCTGCTCCTGACGATGCCTCTGCTGGCGCGGGGCCTGAACGGGCTGATGCTGGGCGAGGCGGAAGCCTATCATCTCGGCATCCCGGTCCAGCGCATCAAGGCACTGGCGATCCTGCTCGTCGCACTCGCGGTCGGAGCCAGTGTCGCTTCAGCCGGGCTGATCGGCTTCGTCGGCATCGTCGTGCCACATCTGATCCGGCTCTCCGTCGGCCCGGATCATCGCCTGCTGCTGCCGCTCTCGGCGCTCGGCGGCGCGATCCTGCTCGTCGCCGCCGATATTGCCGCGCGCCTGATCGTCGCCCCCGCGGAGTTGCCGATCGGTATCGTCACCGCCGCGATCGGTGCGCCCTTCTTCCTCTGGCTGCTGCTGCGTCGGGCAGGAGGCTCCCTTGATGTCTGAGGCCTCCTCGATCGTCTCCGGCCGGAATCTCGGCTTCCGCGCCGGCGGGCGGGCGCTCGTCGCGGACGCCTCGCTCGATCTCAGGCCCGGATCGACCACGATCCTGATCGGCCCCAACGGAGCCGGCAAGTCGACCCTGTTGAAACTCCTCACCGGCGAGCTCGCCTCCGCCAGCGGCAGCGTGCGGATCGGCGACGAAGCGCTCGCCGCCATCCCGGTCTGGCGGCTTGCCTGCCTGCGCGCCGTGATGGCCCAGCACAGCCGCCTCGCCTTCCCCTTCAACGTCTACGAGGTGGCTCGGCTCGGAGTCGACGGCGTAGGCCGAGCACTGACGCGCCAGCGACGCGAGGCCATCGTGGCGGAGTCGCTCACCGCCGCTGGGGTGCTCGATCTCGCCGGGCGACGCTACCAGACACTGTCCGGCGGCGAGCAGCAGCGCGTCCAGTTCGCCCGCGTGCTCTGCCAGCTCGAGGCCGGACGTAGCGTCAGCGAGCGGCAAGCCCTTTTCCTCGACGAACCGATCGCCAGTCTCGACCTCTGCCACCAACTCGCCCTGCTCGACATGGCTCGCAGCATTGCGGCGCGCGGGGTTGCCGTGCTGGTCGTACTGCACGATCTCAATCTCGCCGTGACCTATGCCGACCATCTCGTCGTGATGGATCGCGGCCGTGTCATTGCGCAGGGTAAGCCGGCCGAGACCCTCGACGACGCCTTGCTGCAACAGGTCTTCCGTGTCGGCCTGTCGCTCAGCCGGGCCCCGGCGCCGGGCCTGCCCTTCCTGCTGCCCCAACAGCACCGCAGCCAGCCGGCGTCCTGAAGCATATCTGCCGAAGATTCACCGGCGATTCATGGTGAATCAGCCGAAAGCCCGCCTTCACCATATCGCTCAACCGCCGGTTCACGGCTGCGGCACGATGGCTTGCCTCCTGTTCCGAAGGGAGAATCCGCCATGCCGAGACAGATTGGGGCCTCGAGCTTCGCGCTCGTCGCGCTCGCACTCTCCGCAATCGGATCGGCCAAGACGCCCGCGGCGGCACGCGAGATCGTCGAGATCGCCGATGCCCGCTACAATCCCGGCACCATCGTGATCCGGACTGGCGAACGTAGGCTCTATTACGTCGTCGCACCGGGCGAGGCCATTCGCTACACCATCGCGGTCGGCAAGGCCGGCAAGCAGTGGCGCGGCATCAAATATGTCGAGGAAATGCAGGTCGACCCGGCCTGGGCGCCACCGGCCGAGGTAAAGCGCGACAATCCCCGCCTGCCCGACGTGATTCCCGGCGGATCGCCGCGCAACCCGATGGGCGCGCGCGTCATCGGTCTCGGCCCTGGCGGCGAATACGCTATCCACGGTACCAACATGCCTCGGACGATCGGCACCGCCGCCTCCTATGGCTGCTTCCGGATGCACAACAACGACGTGATCGACCTCTACGCCCGCGTGCAGATGGGCACGCCGGTCGTCGTCCTGCCGTAAAGCGGCAAGAAAACCGATCAGAGCGGAACCGGCGAAAGCAGCTGCCTGCCGGCGAAGAAGGCCTGCAGGTTGCCGAGCATGACCTCCTGCTGCGCGGCCTGCGCCGAATGCGAGGCGGCCGCGATATGTGGGGTCAGCACGACATTGTCGAGCGCCTTGAGCCTGTCGGAGACGTGCGGCTCGTTCTCGTAGACGTCGAGGCCCGCACCGGCGATGACGCCCGTCTCGAGCGCTGTGCACAGGGCATCCTCGTCGACCGCGATGCCGCGCGAGATATTGACGAGATGCCCGCTCGGCCCCAGCGCCTTGAGCACGGCAGCGTCGACGGCGTGACGATTATCGGCGCTGGCACGGGCGGACACGACGAGGATATCGGCCCAGGCGGCGAGGCCGAGCAAAGTGTCGTGATACAGATACGGCATCTCGCTGCGCCGGCTGCGGTTGTGGTAGCCGACCTCCATCTCAAAGGCCTCGGCGCGCCGCGCGATGCGGCTGCCGATGGCGCCCAGCCCGTAGATGCCGAGCCGGCGCCCGGCCAGCCCCGGCACCGAGGGCATGCGCTGCACGGAGTTGCCTTGCCAGCGCCCGGCCCGCACATAGCGATCCGCCTGCGGAATCCGGCGGGCCGTGGCGAGCACGAGCCCCATGGCAAATTCCGCCACGCTGGCGGCATTAGCCTCTCCGGCATTGCCGAGCACGATGCCGCGTGCCTTCGCATGAACCCGATCGACGCCTTCGATGCCGGTGCCGTAGCAGCAGATCAGCCTGAGCTTCGGCAACGCGTCGATGAGCGTGGCATCGGTGCTCAGGCTGCCCATGGTGAGGAGCGCCTCGGCCTCGGACGCACCCGCCGGCAACGCATCGATCGTCGAATGCTCCATCGGGCCGAGCACGACGTAGCTTTCGTGCAATCGCTCCACGAGCGCATCCGGCATTCGCGGCACCATCAGGATGGTCGGCTTCATCGATCGACTCCAAGCGATATTGCATCGCACCATCGCCGCGTCATTCACTCAAGCCGTCCAAAGGCAGGGCTGCCATAAACGGGATGCAGGCCTTCCTTCAGGGAAACTGGCCAAAAGGCCAAAGATCCTCGACGCCATTTCCCTCGCCTGTGGCAAAAAAGCGCGTTAGCTTCGTCCCGCGACACGAAGCTCGCCCGTGCGAATGCCGGGCCAACAAGGGGCTACCCGATGGATCACCTTGCTGACGTGAAGAAGTACGCCAAGAAGCCGCTGAATGAAGCCGCCTTTGCCGGCATGACGAAATCCTACGCACTCGTCATGAGCAAACCCGACACGCGCTACGTCGCCTGCTCCGATCCCGCCGAGCTCGAGCGCGTCCGCGAGAATTTCCTGAAGAAGAAGCTCGGCCTGAAATCCGGCGACCTCGACGGTTCGGTCAAGACCGTCTGCGAGCAGATGAAGGACGACCGGACCAAATCCCGCCTGACCTTCTACTATCTCCTGGCCGAGCATCACGGAAAGCTCGACCTCTTCGTCAAGAAGTAAGGCCGGCCCGCCGTTCTCGACAGGCCTGGGGGATTCTCCAACCAAGGCAAGCGATGCGGCCGGCCTCGATCACCGCGCGTCCGGACGGGCGCGGTAGCGGCGATCGACGGGTTGTTGTCCCATCGGATCTTTCCGAAAAGTGGATTCCACTTTTCGGTCCGATGCAATGATACTGGCCAGAAAGCCTGCCCCCGCCGAACGGTCAATCGCGATAGAGGTCTGCGCGCGTCAGCGGCAGGCCTGACGGTCCCTTGCGCCGTTTCGAAACCAGCGTCTGGTTGATCAGCGCACCGCCGCGCTCGAAGGCGAGCGAGCAACCGGCAAGGTAGAGCAGCCACATCCGCGTCCGTTCCGGCCCGATCTCGGCCTCCGCCTTGTCCTTGTTCGCGTTGAGCCTTTCCCACCACAGCCGGGTCGTGCGCTGGTAGTGCTCGCGCCAGCCCTCGACATCGTGCACCTCGAAGCCGTAGCGCTCTAGATTGGCGATCGACATGCCGAGATGGTCGAGCTCGCCACCCGGGAAGATGTAGCGCACCAGCGCCCGGTACTCCGCCGGCATCTTGTTGAAGGCCTTCTCGGTCTTCTTGGCGCGGCGCGAGATGGTGTGGTGCAGATACAGGCCCCGTGGCCTGAGCAGCCGGTTCACCGTGGTGAAGTAGCTCGGATAGTTGCGGATCCCGACCTGTTCGAACATGCCGATCGAGGAGATCTTGTCGAACTCGCCCTCCATCTGCGTGTAGTCGCGCAGATGCAGCGTGACCTTGTCCTGCAGCCCCCAGCGCTCGACCTTTTCCTGCGCGTATTTGAGCTGCTCTTCGGCCAGCGTCACGCCATGGGCTTCGACGCCGTAATAGCGGGCAGCATGGCAGACCAGTGCGCCCCAGCCGCAGCCGATATCGAGGAAACGGTCGCCCGGCTTCAGCCGCAACTTCTTGCAGATCATGTCCAGCTTGTCCTGCTGGGCGCGGCCGATATCGCCGTGATCCTCGGTGAAGTAAGCGCAGGTGTAGACCATCTCCTCGTCGAGGAAGAGCCGGTAGAAATCGTTCGAGACGTCGTAGTGATAGGCGACGTTGGCCTTGTTGGTGGCCGGATCGCCGTCGCGCGCGATCTCGTCGCCGCGCCGGTGCTGCACGGCGTCCGTGGCCTTGCCCGGCGCGAAGATGAAGCGGCGCACCACGTCGAACACCGCGCTCTTCGGAATATTGCGCGCGAGCTTGCCGATCTTGCCCTCGGGCCGCGCTGCAGCGAGATCGAAGATCGAGCCGTTGATGATCGAGATGCGATCGGAGATGTGCAGGTTGAGCAGCGTGTCGAGCTTGGGCTTGCGCAACAGCGCCGCGAGCACGCCCGGATCGCCAATGGCGATGCCGAGCCCATCCTGAGGCCATGTCGACGGCACCATGCTGCCGTCCCAGAGCCTGAAACCGAGCTTCAGGCCGAGCTTGTCATGCGCCTCGGCGAGAAGCCGGCGCAGCGCCGCAAGGCGCTTGTCGTTGCTGTCCATGACCCAAGAATCCGAAATTGCTGGCTGCTCTTTGGACGCAACGCTGTGAGTTGGCAATGTTTCAGGCGACTGCCGCCGTGCTTGCGAAGAGCAAGATGGCGAAACCCGCGACGGCTAGAAATCGCTGGCGATGCCCTTCACTTCCCAGTCGTCATAACGCACGGGCTCGAGGCCGCCGCGCCCGTTGAGCTCGCGCTGGCCCGCAACTTCGGTGGCATGGGCATCGATCGCGGCGCGGCGCGCCTCGGCCTCCGCCAGGGCGCGCTTCGCTGCCGGCGAAAGCACCTTCTCCGAAAGGGGTGCGGGCGTGGCATCGCTGGCTTTGTCCGGCATCGCGGCACGTATCTCCCTCAAGCCCGGGCTTGCAGGATCGGGCTTACAGCCACCACATAGGACAGGAAACCGGCATTCGCGAGGGCAATCCGCCCATTTTTCCAGACAGCCAGTGAAGGGGACAGGATGAACTACGTCAGGACCGGCATGCTGATGGCGGGCTTGACCGCGCTCTTTCTCGCGGTCGGCTACCTGCTGGGCGGAAGCAGCGGCATGATGATCGCCCTTATCTTCGCCGCCGGCACCAATCTCTTCGCCTATTGGAACTCCGACCGGATGGCGCTCGCGGCCTACAACGCGCAGGAGGTCGACGAGCGTTCCGCGCCCGAGCTCTACCGGATGGTCCGCGACCTTGCGGCGCGCGCCGGGCTGCCGATGCCGCGCGTCTATCTGATCCACGAGGATCAGCCGAACGCCTTCGCCACCGGGCGCAATCCCGCCAATGCCGCCGTGGCCGCGACGACCGGAATCCTGCGCACCCTGACCTATGAAGAACTCGCGGGCGTGATCGCGCACGAGCTCGCGCACATAAAGAACCACGACACACTGACCATGACGATCAGCGCGACCATGGCGGGCGCGATCTCCTCGCTCGTCACTTTCGGCATGTTCTTCGGCTCGCGCGACAACCGCCCCAATGTGATCGTGCAGATCCTGCTCTCGATCCTGGCGCCCATGGCAGCGGCTGTGATCCAGATGGCGATCTCGCGTTCGCGCGAATACGAAGCCGACCGCATGGGGGGCGAAATCTGCGGCAATCCGATCTGGCTCGCCGACGCGCTCGCCAAGATTGCTGCGGGTGTTCAGCACATTCCCAGCGAGACAGCCGAGGCCAAGCCTGCTACGGCGCCCTTGTTCATCATCAATCCCTTGACCGGCGGCGGCATGGATAACCTCTTCTCGACCCATCCCGACACCGGCAACCGCATCGCCGCCCTGATGGAACAGGCGCGCCGCATGGGCCTCGGCCGCGCTTCTGCCGCCCCGAGCTTCACCGGCCAGACGTCCGGCAGCCCGTGGGGCTCGACCGGCTCCAGCAGCGAGCCCCCGCGCCAGCCGGGCCCGTGGGGCTGAGATGGCGGACCGCACGCCCTCACGCCGCAGGCCGCAACAGCCCGCGCCCATGCCGGAACCCGACGCACCCGGCCTGCCGGCACGCCGGCTCGCCGCCATCGTCATCGACGAGGTGCTGCGCGCCCGCGTCGCGCTCGATGAGACCCTGGACCGGCTCGTTCCCGAATCCGGGCTGGACGCCGCCGATGCGGGGCTGACCCGCGCTATCGCCGTCACCGCCTTCCGCCGGCTCGGCACCATCCGCCAGGCGCTCGACGAGCGGCTCGATCGCGGCAGCCCACGCCACTCGGGCCTGTTCGAGCCGATCCTGACGGCAGCGGCAGCCCAGATCCTCTTCCTCGACGTGCCGGATCACGCCGCCGTCGATCTCGCAATCCGCCATCTGCACGAGGACCCGCGCTCGGCCCGCTACACCGCACTCGGCAATGCGCTGCTGCGCCGGGTTGTTCGCGAACGCGATGCGATCCTCGCCGAGGCCGACGCCGATCCTTTCCGGGACACGCCGGACTGGCTCGCGGAAAGCTGGCGCGCCGCCTATGGCGAGGAAGCCGCGACCGCGATCGCGCTGAACCATCGCGAGGAACCGCCGCTCGACATCACGGCCAAGGCTGATCCGGCTCTGTGGGCCGACAAGCTCGGCGGCATCCTGCTGCCGACGGGTTCGATCCGCCTGCGCGAGCGGCAGGCCATCGCAACGCTGCCCGGCTTCGAGGACGGTGCCTGGTGGGTGCAGGACGCCGCCGCCGCGCTGCCGGTGAAGCTGATCTCACCTGCGCCGGGCGAACGCATCGCCGATCTCTGCGCCGCTCCGGGCGGCAAGACCGCGCAGATCGCCGCCGCCGGCGCCAGCGTCACGGCGGTCGACCGCTCGGCGCCGCGCCTGCGCCGTCTCAAGGCCAACCTCCAGCGCCTCGGCCTCGCCGCGGACATCGTCACCTCCGATGCCGTGAACTGGAAGGCTGAGCCCTTCGATTCCGTGCTGCTCGATGCACCCTGCAGCGCCACCGGCACGATCCGTCGCCATCCCGACGTCGCCTGGACCAAGACGGCGGAAGATCGCGACCGCCTCGCCGTTCTGCAGGCGAAGCTGCTCGACGCCGCGGCCGAACTGACCAAACCCGGCGGCCAGCTCGTCTATTGCACCTGCTCGCTGGAGCCACAGGAAGGCGAGGCGCAGGTCGAAGCCTTCCTCGCGCGTCATCCCCAGTTTCGTCGCGCCGGCGCAAGTGCCGCCGAAATCGGCGGTTTGAGCGCCGCGATCGCTGCAAACGGCGATATCCGCACCTTGCCGCAGCAACTCCCCGGCGAAACGCCGCGCCTCTCCGGATGGGCAGGATTTTACGCAAGTCGCCTGATCAGGCTATGACGGGCAAGGGATTCGCACGGCAACGAGCTGCCGTGCCTCTCCCGGCATGGTCCGCGCGGGCCGATACCGCGCCCGAGACGGAGCTTTCAGCGATTTGAGCGCCTGGTCTGAGCGTCGGGGATTGGCCCAGGCCGCGATCGGACGGGCGGCGCGGCGCACGCGTGGCCAATTCGTCGGCGCGACACGCAGGCTCTGGCCCTTCGGCCGCAAATCGGCCTCCCGCCTGCTTTTCGCCCCGCATGACCTGCGCACCGCGGACCCGACCACGGCTGGCGACTTCTATGCGGGCTATTATGCCTTCGCCGGCCGCACGGTCCGGACCCATGGCGAATCGCCCTTCGATGTCGAGCCACCGACCGAGGCCTGGGCGGAAGCGCTTCACGGTTTCGGCTGGCTGCGCCATATGCGCGCCGCCGACACCGCCATCGCACGTGCCAACGCGCGCAGTCTGGTCGAGGAATTCATCGTCAAGCGCCACGACCGCAGCGACATCGCCCGGCGCCCGGCCGTGGCGGCGCGACGGCTGATCTCCTTCCTCTCCCATTCGCCGCTGCTGCTGGAGGGCGCCGACCACGCCTTCTACGAACGCTTCCTGCGCCACGTCTCGCGCCTGGCCGAGCGGGTGAGCCTTGCGCTCGCCGGCGCCGTGGAGGGGGCCGACCGCATCAACGGGCTGATCGCCGTCACGCTGGCAGCCATCTGCCTGGATGGCCAGGAATCTCGCAGGCGGCGCGCCGAGACGCTCCTCTCCGACGAACTCGACGATCAGATCCTCCCCGATGGCGGCCACGTTTCGCGCAACCCGCGCCTGCTGATCGACTTCCTGCTCGACCTTCTGCCACTGCGCGAGACCTTCGCCGCCCGTGGCCTCGAGCCACCGCGCGGCATCCTGACCGCGATCGAGCGGATGATGCCGCATCTGCGCCTGTTCCGGCACGGCGATGGCGCGCTCGCTCTGTTCAACGGCATGGGCACGACCCCGCCCGACCTGATGGCGACACTCGCGGCCTATGACGACGCCCGTGGTCGACCGACCGAGCATGCCGCCTATTCCGGCTATAGCCGTCTCGCAGCCGAGCGCAGCATCGTTGTCGTCGACGCCGGCCCGCCGCCGCGCGGAACCTATTCCACCGAGGCCCATGCCGGCTGCCTGGCCTTCGAATTCTCCAGCGGCGCGCAGCGCATCATCGTCAATTGCGGGGACAGCCGCTTCGGCCCTCCGGAGCTGCGGCTCGCGGCGCGCAGCACCGCGGCGCATTCGGCCCTCGTACTCAACGACCGCTCGAGCGCCAATTTCGGCATGGTTCTCGGTGAGATGCGCCTCATCTCCGGCCCCGCCGACGTCCGCGTCGCTCGACAGGACGGCGAGAACGGCCCTGAATGGGTCGGCAGCCATGACGGCTATCGCCGCCTCGGGGCGACACATACCCGCCGCCTGCTGCTCGCCCGCGACGGCGCCTCGCTGACGGGCGAGGACGAAGTGGCACTGACCGGAACACAGACGACCCTACCGGCTGCCGCGCGCTTCCACCTGCATCCGAACGTCCGCGCCAGCCTCGTGCGTGACGGCACGGGTGCCCTGCTCGCCTTGGCTTCCGGCGAAGTCTGGAGCTTCGAGGCCGGCAGCCTGACCATCGCCATCGAGGAAAGCCTTTTCCTCGCCGCCGCCGATGGCCGACGCAGGACCGAGCAGCTGGTCGTCGCCTTCGACGCCGCGGCGACGCCGCGCATCGCCTGGCGGCTCAACCGTATCAGCACTGCAAATCCGCGCGCCGGCCAGACCCTCGCCGCGGCATTGGCCGAGCGGCAAGCCGCCCCGCCCGACCCTGACGCGTGACGGTTCTGCGGCGGGGGCTTTTGCCTTTCGCGCCGCAGCATGATAGCTCGCGCGCGACTGCCTGCTCCCGCAATTGTAAGCTGGACCTCATCCCGATGCCGAATGAGCTTCGCCGCGTCGAACGCGCGCTCCTTTCCGTTTCCGACAAGACAGGGCTGATCGATTTCGCGCGCGCCCTGCACAAGCTCGGCATCGCGCTGGTCTCGACCGGCGGCACCGCCAAGGCGATCGCCGATGCCGGCCTGCCCGTCAGCGACGTCTCCGACCTCACCGGGTTCCCCGAGATGATGGACGGCCGGGTCAAGACGCTGCATCCCAAGGTCCATGGCGGCCTGCTGGCGATCCGCTCGCATCCCGAGCACCAGGCCTCGATGATCGGTCACGGCATCCAGCCGATCGACCTGCTCGTGGTGAACCTCTACCCCTTCGAGGCGACGGTCGCCGCCGGCAAGCCCTACGATGACTGCATCGAGAACATCGATATCGGCGGCCCGGCAATGATCCGCGCCGCCGCCAAGAACCATCATGACGTCGCTGTCGTGGTCGAGCCTGCCGATTACGCCTCGGTGCTCGCCGATCTGGAAGCCCAGAAGGGCGCCACTACGCTGACGCTACGCCGCAAGCTCGCCCAGAAGGCCTATGCCCGTACCGCCGCCTACGACGCGGCGATCTCGAACTGGTTCGCCAATGAGCTCGGCGATACCGCGCCGGCTTTCCGCGCGCTCGGCGGAGCGCTCGCCGAAACGATGCGCTATGGCGAGAACCCGCATCAGTGGGCCGCCTTCTACCGCACCCCGGAGAACCGCCCCGGCGTCTCGACCGCGCGTCAGGTCCAGGGCAAGCAGCTCTCCTACAACAACATCAACGACACCGACGCTGCCTTCGAATGCGTCGCCGAGTTCGATCCGAAGGCTTCGGCCGCCTGCGTCATCGTCAAGCATGCCAATCCCTGTGGCGTCGCGGCAGGCGGCTCGCTGCTCGAAGCCTATGAGTTGGCGCTCCGCTGCGATCCGGTTTCGGCCTTCGGCGGCATCGTCGCGCTCAACCGCACGCTCGACGCCGCTGCCGCCAAGAAGATCGTCGAGGTCTTCACCGAAGTCATCATCGCACCGGATGCCGACGAGGAAGCGATCGCCCTGATCGCCGCCAAGAAGAACCTGCGCCTGCTGCTCACCGGCGGCCTGCCGGATGTTCGCGCGCCGGGTCTGGCGCTGCGCACCGTTGCTGGCGGCTTCCTCGCCCAGTCGCGCGACAACGCCGTCGTCGACGACATGGAGCTGAAAGTCGTGACCAAGCGCCAGCCGAGCGCGCGCGAGCTCGCCGATCTGCGCTTCGCTTTCCGCGTCGCCAAGCACGTCAAGTCGAACGCCATCGTCTACGCCAGAGATCTCGCCACGGTCGGCATCGGCGCCGGCCAGATGAGCCGCGTCGACTCCTCTCGCATCGCCGCCTGGAAGGCCGCCGAGGCCGCCAAGACGGCTGGCCTGCCCGAGAGCCTCGCCAAGGGCTCGGTCGTCGCCTCCGACGCCTTCTTCCCCTTCGCCGACGGCCTGCTCGCCGCCGCGGAAGCCGGTGCCACGGCCGTGATCCAGCCCGGCGGCTCGATGCGCGACGACGAGGTCATCAAGGCCGCCGACGAGGCTGGCCTCGCGATGGTCTTCACCGGTCACCGCCACTTCCGCCATTGACGGCGGCACGGGCCGCAGGACACCCTGATTGACGGGCCGCGCGCAGAAGCGCGCAGCAGGGGACAGGGGTCTGCATGGCGCAAGCTCGAAAAGCCGGCGCGCTGCTCAGGGAGCGCGTCGAACACCAGCATGCGAGGGTCAGCTATGTGGAGCTGTTCTTCGACCTGGTCTTCGTTTTCGCGATCACCCAGATCTCGCACACGCTGCTCGAGCATTTCAGCGCGCTCGGCCTGGCCCAGGCCGCCTTCCTGCTCGGCGCCGTCTGGTGGATCTGGATCTATACGAGCTGGGTGACGAACTGGCTCGACCCCGAGACGACACCGGTCCGGCTGCTGCTGTTCGCGCTGATGTTCCTCGGGCTGGTGATGTCCTGCGCCCTGCCGGAGGCTTTCGGAGACACAGGTCTCGCCTTCGCCGGCGCCTATGTCACAGCCCAGCTCGTTCGCTCCATATTCACGGCAGCGAGCCTCAAGGGCGCTTCCCCTGCCAACTACCGCAATTTCCAGCGCATCACGATCTGGCTTTGCTTCTCGGGCCTGTTCTGGATCGCCGGGGGGCTGAGCGAAGGCCCGTTGCGCTTCGGGCTCTGGCTGGCCGCGCTCGGCATCGAATATGTCGGTCCCGCCGTCGGGTTCCGTGTGCTGGGCCTGGGCCGCTCGCTCACCAGCGACTGGAATGTCGAGGGCGGCCATCTCGCCGAGCGCTGCGCCCTCTTCATCATCATCGCGCTCGGTGAATCGATCATCATGACCGGCGCGACAGCGGCCAAGCTCCCCGTCACGGCCGTGAACCTGACCGCCTTTGCCAACGCCTTCCTCAGCTCGGTGGCGATGTGGTGGATCTACTTTCATATCGGCGCCGAACGCGGCAGCCAGCTCATCGCCCACTCCGCAGATCCGGGCAGGATCGCCCGCATCGCCTACACCTATCTGCATATTCTGCTGGTCGCCGGCATCATCCTGGTTGCGGTCGGCGACGAACTCGTCATCGCCCACCCGCTCGGCCACACCGAAGCAAAGGCCGCAATCGCCATCGTCGGCGGTCCCGCTTGCTATCTTCTGGGCAACCTCTTGTTCAAGCGCGTGACGGCCGGCTGGTATCCGCTTTCCCATCTCGTCGGGCTCGGGCTGGTTGCCGTCCTGGCCTTCTGCTCGAATCTCCTGCCACCGCTCGGCTTCAGCCTGAGCGCTACGGCGATCCTCATCCTCGTCGCAGCCTGGGAAGCGATCTCGCTGAGACCGCAGCCGAAGGAGGCCTGAGCCATGCATACGATCAAGGTCATTGGCATCGGCTTCGCCCTGCTCGGCATCCTGCTCGTCCTGGCCCCGCGCCTGGCGATCTCGGCCGGGCGCCCGATTCCCTTCGCCATCAAGCTCTTCCTGCCGCTCTGGCTTGTCGGTGCGCTAATCAATCTCTGGATCGGTGTCGCCCGGGCAGGCTATACCGTCATGGAGGAAGCACCGATCTTCCTTGTCGTCTTCGGCGTGCCCGCAATCGCTGGCCTGCTGATCCTGTGGCTGACTTCACGAATTGCCCGATGAGCCTCGAATCCGTCCGCGCCTTCTTCGCTGAGCACGCCCCTGACATCGTCGTCATCGTCACCGAGGAAAGCAGCGCGACCGTGCCGCTCGCCGCGGCGGCCCATGGCGTCGAGCCCGGCCAGATCGCCAAAACACTCTCCCTGCGCATCGGCGAGGAGGTCGTCCTGGTCGTCACGCGCGGCGACGCGCGGCTCGATAACAAGAAGGCCAAGGCCGCGCTCGGCGGCAAGCCGCGCATGCTTGGACAGGAGGAGGTCGAAGCGCTGACCGGCCATCCGGTCGGCGGCGTCTGCCCCTTCGGGCTGGCCACACCGCTCAAGGTCTATTGCGATGTCTCGCTGAAGGCGTTCGACATCGTGGTCCCGGCGGCAGGCTCGACGCATAGCGCGCTACGGATCGCGCCGCAGCGCATGGCTGAACTCACGCAGGCTGAATGGGTCGATGTCTGCCAGGAAGCCGGCGCACAATTGCAGGCCGCAGCAGAGTAGGGTCAAGCCTTCGTCCGCGCGATCAGCTCCATTGCCGCCGCCGGGTTGCGCACCTTGTCGCCGCTGATGACGTAAAGGAAAACGTCGCGCTTCCCGATCTTGGCTGGCGGCCCGACTGTCTCGAGGCCGTCCGGCACACCACCTTCGGCCCAGACGCCGGCGGCCTTGGCCCAGCGAGCGAGCCCGGTCTCGGAATAACCCTTCGGCTCCGCCTCCTTCGTCCCCATGATCCGCGCATAGACGAAGGGCGCCGTCACATCGGCGATCTGGGTATAGTCGGCGTCGGCCGAGGTGATGGCGGCGACGCCATATTCGCGCAGCAACGCAATGAAATCCGGCGAGCGGAAACTGTCATGCCGCACCTCGACCGCATGGCGCAGGCGGATGCCGTCCAGCTCCTTTGGCAGCAGCTTGAGGAAGGCCTCAAAGTCGTCGGGATCGAATTTCTTGGTCGGCATAAACTGCCAGTTGATCGGGCCGAGCTTGTGCCTGAGTTCGGTCAGCCCGCTGGTCAGGAACTTCTCGACCGACGGTCCGGCCTCCGCCAATACGCGCCGGTTCGTGCAGAAGCGCGAACCCTTAAGCGCGAAGACGAAATCCTCCGGCGTCTCTTCACGCCATTTGGCAAAGCTTTCCGGCTTCTGCGAGCCGTAATAGGTGCCGTTGATCTCGATCGAGGTCAGCTTGCTCGCGGCATATTCGAGCTCGCGTTTTTGGGCCAGCCCATCGGGATAGAAAGTTCCACGCCAGGGCTCGAACACCCAGCCACCGATGCCGATATGGACGTTGCCTTTGGTAGCCACTGTATGCCTCCTCGGCGCCGGGATGTGTGACGAAGGTCGGGGCAGCCTCACAGCGTGTGAAACGCTGCTGGATAAACGCTTGTAGTGCTGACAACGTTCGTCAGTATCACCGTCTTGTTCGTTTGCCGCGCAGCAGAGAGCTGTTCAAGTCGCTCCTATACGCGAATGACGTGCATCGGCCGCGTCTCGCAATGATAGATGCGTTGTAGCTTGGCGCCCGGCCGCCTCCCCTCTGCTTGGAGAGGGAGAGTTGCGTGGCGAGAGAATCGCGCGGAGAGCTGGACATCATCATCGGTGCGTATCTGCGGCGCCTCCGCGAAGACGCGGGAATGTCCGGAGAGCAAGTCGCGTCTGCGCTGAATGTGAGCCAGCAACTAATCAGTGGGCAAGAGAATGGGCGCAAGCGGCTGTCGATTGCGCAGCTCTTGAAACTGGCCGCGCTCTACCGAAGAACACTTGCCCAGTTGATTGCTGAGATGAAGCTGGATCAACAGAGGGAGACATATTTCGCTGACACGGAGCAGATAATTTATCACGCAGGGACCGTAGGCCCAAGCCCGCCGAAAGAAGAGCGTGAGCGGTTTCTGATTGATCTCAATGAGCTTCACGATTCCACAGAGCGTGATACCGTGTTCAATCTTTTTAACAGGCTCAAGCAGAAACGAAGGGACGACCACCGCTGATGCTTCTCTGTTCGACGGAGTAAAGTGGTGAACTGCCAACATGATTGATGTTTTTATAACCGTGAATAGCAAAAACTCTGACATGTGGGGACATCAGGACTCTGGATATTGATTGCGGGGCAGGCGACTGTCACGAGTGGTGTATTTGTCATTTAGTTATGAACCACTAAAGCAGATGACCCTGGCCACCCGTGACGCGATCCTAGTCTGCGGCGACTACCTCCCCGTTCCGATATTGAAGCTACGATGTTGCTCCGGGTGCGACCTGTTCCTTGCAGAACAGGCCGTGCAGGGTGAGTGTGAAGGTTTCGACGCGGGGATCCGCGAGCCGGTAAAAGACCTGCTTGCCTTCCTTGCGGCCGACGATCAGTCCGGCTTCTCGCAATTCGGCGATCTGCTGCGAGAGACCGGGCTGGCGAATGCCGAGAGCATCTTCCAATTCACGAACGGAGCGCTCTCCCTCGACCAGCGTGCAGGCGATGAGCAGCCTGTCGGGATTGGACAACTTCTTGAGGAAGCGCGAGGCCTCGTCGAGCTTCGCCTTCAGCTCCCTGGTCGCAGGAGAAAGTGCCACAGTGTCCATGATCAATCCCACGAGGCTCCTTCCAGGAGGTTGAGCGGGATCTTGAGGTAGCGTCGTCCGTTCGATTCGGGCTCGGGCAGACGGCCGGCATTGGTGTTGATCTGCAGCGCATGCAGAATCAGCTTCGGCATGGCCAAGGTCCTATCACGGGCTTCGCGAGCGGCGACGAACGCGGCTTCGGTCCTGTGGACCGAAATGTGTATGTTCTTCGCCTTCTGCTCAGCCACCGTCGATTCCCAGCGAGGCTCGCGACCGCCTGTCTGGTAATCATGGCCTGTGAAGAGGCGCGTCGCATCGGGCAGCGCCAAGATGTCCTGAATTGACCGCCAGAGCGCTTTGGCGCTGCCGCCGGGAAAATCCGCTCGGGCAGTGCCGGAGTCGGGCATGAACAACGTATCGTGCACGAAGGCAGCGTCGCCAATCACATATGTGATCGAGGCCAGCGTGTGCCCTGGTGAGAACATCACGCGCGCGTCGATATTGCCGATCTGGAAGGTCTCTCCCGCTGCGAAGAGCTTGTCCCACTGCGACCCGTCAGCCGGGAACCCAGGCCAATTGTAGTAGTCGCTCCAGAGCTTTTGAACCTCGGTCACCTTCTCGCCGATTGCGGTCGGCGCGCCGGTCTTGCGTTTGAGGTAATCAGCCGCTGAAAAATGGTCGGCATGCGGATGGGTGTCGAGAATCCATTCCACCACGTAGCCCTTGTTCGCGACGAACTTAAGAATGCTGTCGGCATGCGTGGTCGCAGTCGCTCCAGACTTTTCGTCATAATCGAGTACCGGGTCGATGAGGGCGCACTTCTTCGTCCCGGAGTCGGCAACGACGTATTGAATTGACCCGGATCGCTTGTCGTAGAAGCCAGTGACTTCGGGCATTTGGGGCATGGTCGGGACCTCTGACGCATCTGGCCGTTAC